>NZ_JBEXME010000001.1:150218-771885 GCF_040610355.1 Nocardia sp. NPDC004168
GGAACTTGCGATTCCGAGATGGGTGATCGATCGGAAGTAGTGGCTGTGGGCGGGAACTTGCGATTCCGAGATGGGTGATCGATCGGAAGTAGTGGCGGTGGGCGGGAACTTGCGATTCCGAGATGGGTGATCGATCGGAAGTAGTGGCTGTGGGCGGGCACCTGCGATTCCGAGATGGGTGATCGGATCGCGGTGCCAACAGAGCGGGAGGGACGCGGTGGTACGTGCCGCGCAGTGGTTTGCGCGGGCGATGGCCGTCGGCGCGGACGACTTATACGGAGACGTTGTGGTGGAGAGACCGGACCGGCATGGCCAGGGTGGTGAGGTCTCCGTCGGTGGCGGAGCGCAGCACCACCGGCTGATCGGCGGCGATGATGTCGAGCATGAGGTCGGGGCCGAGCGCGGTGTGGACGGCGGGCAGCAGTGTCGCGGGGTCGAACGACAGTGTGACGGCGGAGCCGGTCACCTTCGCGGGCAGGCTCTGCACATCCCCCGGCACCGATACCGAGATTTCGGTCGGATCAATCGCGAATTGCAGTGCTTCATCCGATTTCTCGAGAACCCGCAGCATCAAATGCCGCGCGACGACCACTCTGGTGCGCACCGGTCCCAATCCCGCCAGTACGGCGCGGTGGTCGGGGAAGGGAGCGTCGATGACGGCAGGTCGGTGTTCCGCGCCGCCTCCCGTCAGAAGCAGCCCGCCGCCGGACGGTGCGGCAACGACCTCGTCCATGCCGCGCAACCGGTCGGTGATCGACTCGAGCCCGTTCGAATCGAGCACCACGGACCACTCGCCGCCGTGCTGCCGGGTCGCCACCACGGTGCGGGTGCACAGCCGGTAGCGATCTGTCGCGGTCAGGGTTACCGCGTTGGCACCCGCTTCCAGCAGAACGCCCGCCAGCACGGGTATCTCGCGGGTACGGGCGACGGCGGTGCGGACCTGGTCGAGCGCCTCGGCCAGCGTCGCCGCATCGATCGCCACCTGCGTGCCGAGCGACTGTTCGACCACGGCGGCGACGCGCGCGGCCTCGTCCGCTCGCCGCGCCAGTTCCGCGACGTGACGATCGAGCAGGTATCGTGCCCGGTCGGTGTCACCGGCGAGGATCTCCGCGATGGTGTCCAGCGGCAGATCGATCGAGCGCAGCTGCCGGATGAGCACCGCCCGCTCCCGCTGCGCCTCGGTGTAGTAGCGGTATCCGGTCAGCGGATCGACTCTGGCCGGAACGAGCAGGCCGCAGTCGTCGTAGAACCGCAGCGCGCTCGCCGTGAGCCCGCTGGCTCGCGCGAGCACGCCGATCGTGATCAACCCTGTCGACTCCGTACTCACCACCCGGCCATCATGGAGCCTCAACCAACTCGAAGGTCAACTTCGCGGGTGGAGCAACCAATCGCAGTCCATGTGTTCCGCTGCTGGAACGCGATGCGCACGCTGCCGAGCTGCGGGAAAGCCGAAGTTGCCGCAGCCCGCCAGGGCGCAGTGTCCGCGACTTCGCGGGGCTGTCGGTGTTGCCCGCCGCAAATCAGGTGGTGCACAACCGCAGGACATGGCAACTGGACGGGCAGACCGAGGCGCTCGACATCCGGCCGCGTATGTGCGCCGGCCACGTGAAAGCATCGACGAGCTTCAGCACTTGCGGCAGGATCGCGATGAACAGATCCAGCATCGGCGGCCGGGTCTCCGCCTTTGGCGGTGTCGCGAGAGTTTCGCGACTGGTCGAGGTAGAGCACACGGCCGTCGCCTGTCACTCGGACGTGCTCTAACAGAGGGGCCAAGGGTGGGGGAAAACGCGCCGGTGAACGGTTCCTTCATCCTGACCATGCTGTGATTCGCGTCTCACGCATACGAGGTCGCCACTCGCAGAACCGCGAACCGTCGAGCCTGGCGCGAGTCAGTCGGCCCCGGCCTCGATGGGGGTCACGCGCCAGCGGCGCGACCAGTCCCAGACCGATCCGAGTGCCGTGCCGAGTTCGGCTCCCGCGGTGGTCAGTTCATAGGACTTGTCGGGGTTCTTCGCGATGAGGCCCGCGGATTGCAGGTGTTGCAGGCGGACCGAAAGCATGCTCGAGGAGCAGTTGCCCATCCGTCGGCGCAGTTCGAGGAAGCCGAGGCGGTCGGGTTCCAATTCCCACAGGATGCGCAGGATCCAGCGTTGGCCGAGTAAGTCCATCGTGGCCAGTAACGGCGCGTTCGCCGGGTCGTCCCGCCCACGCGGCGGTTTGGGTTCGTTTGCGCTTCTCATTTAGAACCAGCATAGTGGTTCTGAATCAGAAGCACTGGCCCGGGTGCCGGGCGGACCGAAAGGGTGACGGTGGACGAGAGGACCGGTCGGCGAATCGTTCTGATCACGGGCGCCTCCCGCGGGATCGGCGCGGAGACCGCCCGGGTGCTCGCGGCGCGAGGCGACCATGTGGTGATCAATTACCGGGAGAAGGCGAAGCGGGCCGACGCGCTGGCGGGGTCGATTCGGCAGGCGGGCGGCAGTGCCTCGACGGCGGGCGCCGACATCGCCGACGCGGATTCGGCCCGGGCGCTGGTCGCCGGGGTCGCCGAGGAGTTCGGCCGTCTCGATGTGCTGGTGCTGAACGCGTCGGGTGGGCTGGAGCGCGATGCCCGGCCCGACTATGCCATGGCCCTCAATCGTGACGCGCAGGAACGGCTTGTGCGGCTTGCCTTGCCGCACATGCCTTCCGGTGCGCGGATCGTTTTCGTGACCAGCCATCAGGCGCACTTCCACGGCCGCAAGCCCGTCCCCGCCGACTACGAACCCATCGCCGCCAGCAAGCGCGCGGGCGAGGACGCGCTGCGCGCCATGATCCCGGAACTCGATGCCATGGGCATCGCCCTGCACGTGGTCTCCGGCGACATGGTCGACGGCACGATCATCGTCCAACTGCTGGAACGCCGAAATCCCGACGCCGTCGCCGCGCGCCGCGAGCACGGCGACTTGCCCACGGTCACGGAGTTCGCCACCGCGGTCGCCGATGCCACCGCCGCCACCGCTGACCCCGGCCACACCATTTACATCGGAGGTCTGGATTATCTCGACGCGCAAGAGATCACATCCTGAAGCGATGCCGATCCGCAGGCGTGGCGCGTTCCGGCCGTGGGCGGCAACCGGCCACGCCGCGTGTCGATCGCGCCGCGGGGAATAGAAGCGCTCCGGTAGTGCCCGGGAGAACCATCCGGAACGCGCGCTTCGAATTTCGCACCAATCCCATCAGACGCCAGCGCCTCGAGTGCGGAGACGCCCTGCGGCGCGAAAGCTGAATTGTCCAGAGTCGAAGCGCTTGCCCATGTGCGACGAGGTCGCCCTTGCGTTCGGCCTTGCCTCATGAAGAAGTGCGGCGGTGCAGTGCCGATCCGAGCGCATGCGGGCGCGTAATTCGGTGGTGAGTTCCCGGTGCGGCTCGGACGATCGAGTGATGGTGGATTACCAGGGCACCGCTCTGCGGATCGGATGGGCCGAGGCGCCGGAGCCGGTACGGGCGGAAGTAGCGCGCGTACTCGGAGACGCCGTCCACACTGCCGAGGATCAGCGCGGAGGGTTCAGCCACGGTGTGGCAGCGCGCTTGCGCACCGTCGGCGGTGGTGCTGCCTTCGTGAAGGCGATCGAGGCGGAAGACGGTCTCGCGGTGATGTATCGGCAGGAAGCGCGGATCGCGGCTCGGCTCCCGGCGACGGTGCCCGCACCGCGATGCCGGTTCGCGACGGAGATCGCGGGGTGGTTCGTCGCGGTTTTCGACGATGTCGAGGGAGCGTTTCCCCGACTCGGCGAGCCGGGGGAGTTGCGAGACACTCTCGAGCTGGTGGCGCGATTGGCGGCGGAGCTGACTCCGAGCCCACTGGCTGATGTGCCGACGGTTGCGGACGCCTACGGACCGGAGCTGACCGGCTGGCGAACGTTCGTGACGGAAGGGCCTCCGGCGGACTTGGACAGTTGGTCGCTTCGTCACCTGACGAAATTGGCCGAACTGGAAGCCGCGTGGCCGACGGCCGCGGAAGGAAACACTTTGCTGCACACGGATCTTCGGCCGGACAACATGCTGCGGCGGCCCGATGGTGCGGTGCTGGCGGTCGATTGGGCCTGGGCCTGCCGGGGCGCCGCGTGGATCGACCTCGTCGCGCTCGCGCCGTCGATCGCGGCCGCCGGTGTTGATCCGGATCCGATCATCGCCACCCATTCAGTGACTCGCGACGTGGACCCCGTGGCGGTCGACGCTTTCGTCTGCGCGCTCGCGGGGTATTGGGCGGCGGCTTGCCGGAAGCCGGGTCCGCCGCGTTCGCCGCGGTTGCGTGAGCATCAGTCGGGGTTTGCCCGGCTCGCCGGAGCGTGGCTGGCGTGTCGTCTCGGCTGGCAATAATCCCAGGAGGTATGGCTCTATCGTCGAAAAACGCAAGGTCACTGGATGTTTGCCAAAGCTTTGGAGGGTGGCGTGTGACCGGATAAATCGGTCAATGGGCGTGTCGCGTGCGCGGAAGTGATCGAATTCGACGCGACCCGGACCACTCTCGGTCACGCTGGGCATATGTGGATGTTCGGGCAGTGCCGGGACACCGGCGAGGCAAGGCATCGCGGGCGCGACCGAGACGCGTCCACGCTGGTCGGAATGGGGGTCCGGAGAATGGAACAGGTGTCCGAGGCCCGGGTGATTCCGGGCAAAGAACTCCTGCTGGCTGCCTTCCGGGGCTTGCCGCACATGGATCATCCGATGCTGGAAGCGGCCGGAGAACTGGCTCAGCTGCATCAGACACGCGAACGCACTCCCGCGAGCCGGTGCGACAAACTCGACCGGCGTCGAGTGCAACTCGTGCGCGGCATCGACCGCTGGGTCACCCTGGCGACGCCGATACCGCCGCCGGGCGCGCCCGAACACGCCGAGACCGTGGGCCACATCGTCGACCGGCTGGCCATGCTGGCCGCTCAGGCGTTCGTGGCGCTGGCGCACGCGCCGGAATCGGTCTTCTACGACGCATGGGTCCGAATCGACGAATTGGCCGACGGTTACCAGGATCTCATCGACGACCTGCGTGCCGGAGCCAGACGACTACCCGACGGGCGCTACGACCGCTGGTAGCTACCGACCTCGCCCGAACAGCCGGAACGAGCGGCGGCGCCGACGTGGCAGAGTCGCGTACACCATGGTCATGTCGGCGAAGACCTCCGCCTCCCGCTCGCGATCGGCGCCGAACTCGGCACGGCCGAGGACGTGTTCGATCGATTGCGGCGAAATCGAGGGCAGGACGACGGCCAACGAGGGCGGCAACGGATCGCCGCGTTCTTGGTCGTTGTGGTGACCCAAGAGCATGTGACCGATCTCGTGCAAGATGACGTGATCGGCGTTGCGGCCGGTCGCCGCGGCGTCGTAGACGATGATGTCGTCGTGCTTGCGTGCCACCCACAAGCCGCCTCCGCCGCAACCCGTGTCCGCCAACATCGCCTTGGGCACCGGATGCAGGCTGATCGAGCGTCCGCGATGGGCGGCCACCGCGGCCAGGTAAGCGGTCAGATTCCACGGGTTCGGGAGGGGCACGGTCCGGGTGGCATCGCCGAAACGGGCTTCCATGCTGGTCATCGGCGCCCACCTTACCCATCGGTCGGCGACTAGTCATCTGCGGAATCCGGGCATACCGACAAAAGGTGATCCGCGGCGCGACAACGCGATCGGTCACTCAGCGGATGACCCGCTGTCCAAGGGTTGTGCCCGCATGGCCCGAATGGCCAGGTAGTTCAGGCCCCACAGTGCGACCCCGATGGCCAGCAGCACGCCGGCGATGGCGTACTGCGCCGGATTGCGGTCGGTGAAGGGTGTGACGAGAAAGCCGCAGCTGAGCGCGCCGACGACCGGCAGCGGCGTCGGCGTCTTGAAGTGCTTGTGCGACACAGGGTCTCGGCGCAACACCAGCACCGCGACGTTGACCACCGTGAACACCGCCAGCAGAAGCAGGGCCGTGGTGCCACCGAGTTCGGGTACCTCGCCGACGAACAGGATCAACCCCAGCGCGAGCAGCGTGGTGAAGACGATGGCGGTGACGGGCGTCCGGCGCCGCTGGTGCACGCGGCCGAACGGCCGGGGCAACACGCCTTGACGGGCCATGCCGTAGATCAGTCGGCTGGCCATCAGCATGTTGATCAGCGCCGAATTGGCGACGGCGAACATGGTGATGTAGGCGAAGATGTGGGTCGGGAAGCTCGGCGCGCCGACCTGGACCACTTTGAGTAGCGGCGTGTCGCCTTCGCCGAGTTGGTCTGCGGGCACGAGTGCGACCGCGCTGATCGATACCAGCACGTAGATGAGCCCGGTGATGATCAGTCCCGCGAGCAGCACCTTCGGGAAGATGCGGGTGGGCTCCTTGCACTCCTCGGCCATGTTCACCGAGTCCTCGAAACCGACCATCGCGTAGAACGCGAGCGTGGTGGCCACGATGACGCCGCCGACCGCGTTGCGCTCCCCGGTGTCGAATTCGACGATGCGGGAGAAGTCGCCGTCGCCCACGCCCAATGCCCAGCAGCCGATCCCGATGACGATCAGCAGCCCGGTCAGCTCCACACAGGTGAGCACCACGTTGAGCTTGACACCCTCGCTCACCCCGCGCAGGTTGATCGCCGCCACCACGGCCATGAACAGCAGCGCGATCACCGTTACCGCGGTGCCGCTGCCGAGATCCGGATCGAAGGCCTCAGCGAAGTTGGCCGCGAAAGCCCGCGAGGCCGTGGACGCGGAAGTGATGCCGGAACTCATCACCGCGAAAGCGACCATGAACGTGAGGAAGTGGATGCCGAACGCTTTGTGCGTGTAGAGGGCCGCACCCGCGGCGTGCGGGTACTTGGTGACCAGCTCCAGATAGCTGAGACCGGTGATGAGCGCGACCAGGAACGCCACCAGGAAGGGCACCCAGACCGCCCCGCCGACTTCGTTGGCCACCTTGCCGGTGAGCGCGTAGATGCCGGTGCCGAGGATGTCGCCGACGACGAACAACAAGAGCAATCCCGGCCCCATTACCCGTTTGAGTTCGGGCCCGGAGTCGGACGTCGGATCGGCTGTGACTTCGGACATGCGTCCTCCCCTCGGCAGTAGGGCGAGGGTACCCATTCCGATACGGAATAGTCGTGCACCGGGCCGTATTTCGCCTGGATTTCACCTGCCAGGGGCGGGCTGCTAGCCCTCCCGATCCATCTGCCCCGCGGCCTCCACGATCATGGCCGCGGAGTCGCGCGGGCTCAGCGCCATGGCGCGCAGCTGGTCGAAGATCACGCCGAAGCGACGGATCTCGGAGTGACCCTCGATCAGCTCGTCACCCGCGATGCCCTCCACATAGACCAGCTCGGGATCGGCGGGGTCGGGGAAGTCCAACAAGGTGAACGAACCCGCCATGCCGGGGTGCGCGCCCGCGTCGAACGGCAGGATCTGCAGGATTACGTTCTTGCGCTTGATCTCTTGCAGCAGTCGCTCGAGCTGCCCCCGCATCACCGCGGGCCCGCCGACGGTGCGGCGGATGGCGGCCTCGTCCAGGACGACCCAGAGTTCGAGCGGGTCGTCCTTGGTCAGGTTGACGGCGCGATCCATCCTCGCCTTCGCCCTACTCTCCATGACCGACGCCTCCAGCTTCGGCATGGAGGTGTCGATCACGGCGGTGGCGTACTCGTAGGTCTGCAAAAGGCCTGGAATGAAAGAGGTTTGGTAGTGCCGCGCGGACAACGCCTCGGACTCGAAATTGATGTAGGCGGCGTAGACCTCCGACACGCTGCCCTCGTAGGCGCGTGACATGCCGGGCTTCAGCGCGTCGGACAGCAGCTCCAGCGCGTCCTCGCGCTGCTCGTCGCCGATGCGGTAGAGGTCGAGCATCGCCATGAGGGTGCGCCGCTGCGGCCGCGCCTGCGCGGTCTCGATCCGGTACAGCGTGGTGACGTTGATCCCGGTCTTCGCGCTGACCTCTTCTTTGCTGAGCTGAGCGTTCTCGCGCATCTCGTGCAGCATCGCCGCCAGCCGCCGCAACCGGACGGTCAGTACGGTGCGCTTGCCTGCCATCAGTCCAACCCCTTCGGTGTGCGCACTTGCTGGAACGTGTTCTGACGTTCGACCTCGAATGCGGCCTGCGTGCAGCGGATCTGTGCCTGGTGTGGGCACAGCAACAGAGACTACCTCCCGTGATGCACCTTATGGTCGGTGTTTTCGTGTGCGTTTACGGCCGCTGGGCGATATCGCGGGGCGAACCGGACCGACCGCTCGGTTGCGGGGGTACGTGGAGACTCGCCGAACTGTGCGGAGCCGCTTTCCGGGCGGTGGGAACGCCACGCTCGAACGTGATCGCCGGACGACGCCGCGCGTCCGTGCGGGCCGGGAGAGGCCCGGCTGCCGCGCCTGGGCGACGCAACGCGGCCGGTGTGGATTCCGGCTCGGGGCGTGGGCAATAGCGCTGACCGCCCGGCATCACGCCCATTGCGGATTAATTGCCAATGCATTCATACATATGAACTAAGTCCATAGTGTCGAGCTAGAGGGCCTTTTCGTGATGATGCCGAAAGTTTGCCACAATTTGGTTTCATCTCGTGTTCCCGGCCGTGGCCCTCGGGCGCCGATGGATAATGACCGCGTGACGAGGATGGACGACCTCGCGCTGAGAAGCGCCTCCGCGATCGAGAGCGTCATCGCGGGCACGCCGCAGAGCGTGGGCAGCTTCCGCTTCTGGTTCGAGGATCAGCGATGGGAATGGTCGGACGCGGCGGCCGCGATATACGGCTACACCGAGGGGAGTGCGCGACCCAGTACGGAGCTGTTGCTGGCGCACAAGCATCCCGACGACCGCGCTCTCGTCGCCGAGTCCATCGCCTCCGCCGTGCGAACCGGTGAGCCGTTCTGCGGACGTCACCGCGTCATCGACACCGCCGGGCGCACCCATCACGTCATCGTCGTCGCCGATCGCATGCTCGACGACCAGGAGTCGGTGGTCGGCACCGCGGGCTATTTCATCGACGTGTCCGGCACACTCGAGGAGAACCGGCAGGAGATCCTCGACGACACGCTGCCCGAACTGGTGCAATCACGGGCGGTGATCGAGCAGGCCAAGGGTGTGCTCATGGTGGTCTACGGCATCAACGCCGAACAGGCCTTCCGGGTGCTGCAATGGCGCTCCCAGGAAACCAACATCAAGTTGCGGACCCTGGCGCAACAACTGGTCGGCGAGGTTCCCGCGATGGGTGGCGGTCCTGCGGCGCAACGGGCGCGCTTCGACCATCTGCTGCTGACCATGCACGACATCCTGGCGTCGAAGTGAGCGCCGTACCGGTGACCGATACCCGATAGGCGGCCCTACGGGGAGGTCGCGTCCGGCGACATCGGCACCGGAGCACCCTGCGCGTCCCGTACCGGCCGCTTGCCTCCATGCGCCATGTCGACTCTCGAGCCGTGGCGCCGCGCTGCGGACCGAGCTCCCGTTTGCCGCGGTGTCGCCGTCGAATACGCGATGCACCAATGCCATTCAGGGCGCGAGTGTTGCGTGATCTTCGCCCTTCGACCGGTCCCACTACCGATAAGTCGGAGACAATTCATTAGAAGTAACCATAGTGGGAGGGAGTCGTTGTGGTCAGTGAGTACACATCGGCACTCGAGCGGGAAATCGTCGACATGCGCGGGCAACACGAGATGTTGCTGCGGACCGGGCGGCAGTGGTCGTTGCGCGCGATGTTCGGCACACCCGACTGGGACATCATCGACTACTGCCGCGACTTCCGGCCCAATCGGTTCGGGGAGCAAGCCTGTGCGGAGGTGGAACGTTTCTGCCGCGAGCACGGCATCTGGCTCGAGCCCGCGGGCCCGCACTACAACAGCATGACGCCCTATCTGCACCCCGGCGCCGTCAGCGCCGAGCGGATGACGATCATCGGCCTGTACAACGCGATCCTGTTCTGGCTCAACGACACTGTCGGCCGGGAGAAGTTCGGGCACCTCGGCGACGACGAACAGCGACAGGCGCGGGTGGCGATCGATCGGCTGTGCGCGCTCCTGTGCACAGGGTCGGCACCGGCGGACGCCACCCCGTTGGAGACCTCGACCTCGGCGTTCCTCACGATGCTGTCCGCCCGCGCGAACGCGGACTGGCTCGATCGGTTCATCGAAGCCACCGTCGCGCACCTGCGGCCCGCGATCCAGGACCAGAACGCCCGGGCGCGCGGCGGGTTGCTCAGCGTCGCGGAGTACATCGATCTGCGGGCTCAGGTCTCGGGTATGTACCCGGCGATCGCGCTGTGCGAGTTCGGCCGGGACGACTATCTGCCCTGGGAGCTGATCCGGCGGACGGGGCTGGCCGGGGACCTCCTCCGGCTGCGGGTGCTGACCGTCGAGATCGGCGCGTTGATGAACGACGTGTTCTCCTTCGAGAAGGAGTGCATTGTCGATCTGGCGGATTTCAACTTGATCCCCGCGGTGTTGCTGAACCACCCCGGATACTCGCTGGAGGACGCCGTGCGTGGCGCCACGGAGATCGTGCGCGCGCGCCTGGCCGAGTTCCGGGAACTGTGTGCGGTCGCCACCGAACGGTGCGACCGACTGGCAGCGGTGGACGCCGCCTTGGCGTCCACCGTCGCGACCCACCTCGCCGATCTGGTCGCCTGCGTCCAGGCGACCTGGGTCTGGCAGGTGAAGACTCTGCGGTACAAGGGGGCGTCGATCTTCCGGGAGAACGGGTTGCAGTTATAGCTCCACTCTCACCATTCCTGGGAATGCTTCCAGGCGGCAGTACTCGACGGTCTCGAACATGTGTGGATACGATGCGTCGGGGGCTATCTCCGGCCTGAATGGTGAGGGGGTTGCGGTGGAACAGATCGAACTCGCCAGGATGGCGAACATGTGGTGGCGCGCTCTGCAGGCCGTCGCCGGTGGGTCCGCGTCTGTACCGGACCCCGAGCTCGCGCTACTCGGGATGATCGAGGAGCTGGCTTCCGGCTTGGAAGCCGAACCCTTCGACGCGAGCGTCGGCAGGCGTGTCGGCGCGTCGCTGGCCTCCGCGGGACTGGACGACCCGGCCGTGCCCAGCACGTCGGCCCAGGTCCTGTACGGGCTGGCCGAACAGGCGACGGCTCCGGAGGCCGGCCGGCGGCTCGCGGCGCTGCTCGCGGAGGTCGGTCAGGGATACGAAGCCCAGCGGCGCGCGAACGAGGACGCGCACCGATCCGATGACGAGCGGTTCCGTGTGGTGTTCGACAACGCGGCGATCGCGATCGCCATCGGTGACACCGACGGTACGTTGCTGGATGTCAACCGGGGTCTGGCCGAGATGATCGGAGTCCCGGTGGAAAGCTTGCGCGGGGTGTCGGTCTACGACTTCGCGCACCCCAACGACCGCGAGGGCATCCGCACGCTGGTGTACGAGAAACTGGTCCCGGCCGGTGCGGGCACGGTGAAACTGGAACAGCGCATCCGGCGCGCCGACGACAGCTACGGGTGGGCGTCGTTCGCCATCACCTTCGTCAAGGGCGCGGAGGGGCAGAGCGATTACCTGCTCGCGGTCGGCGAGGACGTCACCGAACAGCACCGGATGCGCGAGGAACTGCACCGGCAGGCCCGGCACGATCCGCTCACCGGACTGCCGAACCGGCGGCATCTCATCGAACGAATCGACGCGATGATCGACGAGGCGCGCAACGGGGATCGGGCGGGATTGTGTTTCGTCGACATCGACCGCTTCAAGCACATCAACGACCGCTACGGCCACGGCACGGGTGACCAGATATTGACCGCGGTCGCCGGACGCCTGCAGGACAGTGTGCGCGGATCCGGGTGTCTGGTCGCCCGCATCGGCGGGGACGAGTTCGTCGCGCTGATCCCGCCGCCCGCCAGCGATCACCGGGTGGCCACGGTGGCGAACAGCCTGCTCGAGGCGCTTGTCGACCCGATCACGGCCGGTGACCGGCGACTACGCATGTCGATCAGCATCGGCGCGGTCGTCACCGCGGTCGCGGGCGCGGACGCCGAATCGCTGCTCGACGCGGCGGACACCGGCCTCTACCGGGCGAAGGCCGACGGCAAGGGCCGGTGGGTGTTGCACATTCTGGACACCGACACTTCGCTCGGTCCGCAACCGGTGTTGTGAGCGGCGGAAGCGAGCCACCGCCCGTCGGCGCGTGACTGTCGCGGCCGAGCGATGTCCGGCGTCCGCGTTCGAGCAGAGGTATCGCGGCGGGTGGCGACTCAGGCGGCCGATGGCGCTCAGCGGGCCAGCAACCTGCGCAGAAACGCGGGCGGGATCATCGGTCGTTCCTCGTCCCAGAGGCCTTCGCGCAGGTCGTAGTCCAGGCTGTGCAGCAACGACATGATCCAGGGGCCCTCGTCGAGCAGCGGCCGGATGAGACCGGCATCGGCGTACCTGACCACCACCGGGGCCAGCTCGTCTTTGGCCGCTTCGGTCTTTCCCGCCGCCGCGAGGCAGGAGGCGAGCAGCAGCGATGCCTGTGCCGCGGCGCGGGGACGTCGATCGGGGTCGATCGAATCCCGCAGCTGACGGGCGCGCGTGGACGCGGCGGTCACCCTTTTGGCGGCCCCCGAACGCAGCAGCATGCGGATAGCGGAGTCCTCACGCATTTCCGCGGCCATCGTGGCGATACCGCCCTCTCCGGCCGGCGGTTCGGTGACGTAGGTGGCCGTCAGGCCCAGCCGGACCTGCTCGTTGGCCACGCGGGTGGCCAGGCGCGGCAGCTTCATGGCCCGCGCCAACTCGGCGCCTTCGTCCAGCCGTCGCGCGGCGGCGGCCAGGTCACCGCGCAGGGCTTTGATCCGCGCGCCGGTGGCGTAGTTGGCCATCAGCAGGTCGACCGGGCCGCCCTCGGTGCCGAGCTTGCCTGCTTCGTCCAGCAGGCGCTCGGCCGCGGCGAGCTGGTCGCGTTCATAGAGCAGCTCGCCGAGCAGGGCGCCGGCCAAGCGAGCGGCATAAGACCGCGGGCCCGACGAGGTGGTGGATATCTCGACCGCCGTGCGGAAGCTGTGTTCCGCCGTGGCGATGTCGAGTTGTTCCCTGGCCGCGATGCCGACGAGGCAGTGGCTGTACATCAAGGTGAACGTGCTGCGGTTCTTGCGATAGAAGGGGGTGGCCCAGTCGTTCCACTCCCGTGCCCGCTCGTAGTCGAACTTGGTGATCGCGGAAAACGCGGCGAGGTTGGCGGCCGCGCACAGCGCCCACGGCCCCAACGTGTCGGCCCGGGCCAGGCATTTGCCGACCACGGCGTCCAGTCCTTCCGGGTGGTCGCCGAAGGCGCGCTCCACGCTCTCGATGAGGTCGGCTTCGAGCGCGACATCGGGATCTGCGGCGGGGTCGTTCTCCAGCGACGCCCGCACCAGCCGTAACGCGGCATGCAGTTCGGTGGGCCGCCGCAGCAGCACGTGCGTCCAGGCGACACCGACCTGAAGCATGGGGCGGCCGGCGGCGATGCCGGGCGGGAGCTTGTCGAGCAGTCCCAGGAACGTGGCGAGCTGCCCGTCCTGCACCAGAGCGCGGGATTTCGCCTCGAGGAGGTCTGCGGCCATGTCGCCGTCGTCGGCGGCCAGCGCGTGGTCGATGGCCTCGCTGAGCATCCTGTTGTCGCCGAACCACGAGGCTGCCTTGCAATGCAGTTCGCGCACGCGCTCGGGATGATCGCGCTCGAGGCGCTGGCGCAAGAACTCCGCGAACAGATGGTGGTAGCGGAACCATTCGCCGCCTTCGTCGACGCGGCGCAGGAACAGGTTGCGGCGTTCGAGATTCTCGAGGAGGGCCTGCCCGTGCGGGTCCCCGGTCAGCGCCGTGGCGAGGCCGCCGGAGATCCGTTCGGGAAGCGAGGTGGCGAGCAGGACCTCGCGCAGTTCGGGCTCGACGGTGTCGAGCACGTTCTCGGCCAGGTACTCCGCGATGGCGTGATGACGCCCGGACAGGTGGGCGATCAGCGAGGCCGGATCGGGATGCTCACGCAGCGACAGCGAGGCCAGCTGCAAGGCCGCCGCCCAGCCCTCGGTGTAGTCGCGCAGCTCGGCGCTCTCGGTGTCGGCCAGGGTGAGACCGGTCTGCTCGGTGAGGAAGGCCCGCGCCTCCCCGGCGTCGAAACGCAGTGCGGCGGCGTCGATTTCGACGAGTTGGTGACGAACGCGCAGGGTGCCGAGCGGCAGACCCTCCAGCGATCGGCTGGTCAGGATGATCTGCAGGTGCCGCGGACCCTGGTCGATCAGGTAGAGCAGGGCATCGACCGCGGCGGGGTCGGTGATCCGGTCCCAGTCGTCGATCACCAGGGCGAACCGCTCGTCGCGTTCGTCGATGGCGTTGATCAGCGTGGTGAGCACGTAGCGCGCTGCGCTGGTGTCGCCCTCTTCGAGGACCGGGGCAAGGCCGGGCGCCAGCGCGGGGCTCACGCGGTTGAACGCCTCGATCAGGTGGGTCAGCAACCACACCACGTTGTTGTCGTCGCGGTCGACGTTCAACCAGGCCACGGCCACTTTCTCGGTGTCGGCGAGACGCTTGGCCCACTGGGCCGCCAGCGTGCTCTTGCCGAACCCGGCCGGGGCGTGGATGACGGCGAGGCGGGGCCGCGGCTCGGTCTGCAACGCGTCGATGAGGCGCTCGCGCTGGACCAGCGGCCGGGTGGACATCGCCGGGCGGAACTTGGTCTCGGGTGTCGGCGGCGTCTTGGGGTGGGGAGTGGGAAAACGCGCTGTGGCGGTGAGCGGCCGCGTGCTGAGGTCTTCGGGCGCGGGCTGCTCGCCGGTGGGCAGGGTCATGTGCTCGACCGGCATGTCGTTACCGCGCTGGATCTCGCGCAACATCTCGCCGAAGGCGGCGGCCGAGGGCGGACGATCCGCGGGATTGTGCGCCATGCTTGCCTCGATGGCGGCCGCGACCTCGTCGGGGATGCCGTCGAGCCGCAGGTCCGGCAGCGGATCGGCGGAGATGCGCAGGAACTGCGCGACGATCTGCTCACCGGAACGTCGCTCGTAGGCCGCGTGGCCGGTGATCATGGCGAACAGCGTCGCGCCGAGCCCGTAGACGTCCGAGGCGACGGACGGAACGCCGGAGCGCAGCACCTCCGGGGCGGTGAACGCGGGCGAGCCGGTCACCACTCCCGTGGTGGTCTCGAAACCACCTTCGACGCGGGCGATCCCGAAATCGGTCAGTTGCGGCTCGCCGTAGTCGGTGAGCAGGACGTTCCCCGGTTTGATGTCGCGGTGCAAGATCCCGGCCCGGTGCGCGGTCTCCAGAGCGCCCGCCAGCTTGACGGTGATCCCGATCGCCTCGGGCAACGGCAGAAAGCCTTCCCGGCGGATACGGTTCTCCAGCGAACCGTGCGAGTGATACGGCATCACCAAGTAGGGGCGTCCGCTGCGGGTGGTGCCCACTTGGAGGATCGGCACGATGTTCGGATGCCCGGACAGGGCGCCCATGGCCTGCTGCTCGCGCAGGAATCGCTCGACGTTCTCCGGCTCCAGATCCGGCCGGGCGGTGAGTACCTTGACCGCGACGCTGCGGTTCAACGCCCGCTGCCTGCAGCGGTAGACGACGCCGAACCCGCCTTTGCCGATCACTTCGGGGTCGTCGAGACCCGCGCCCTCCAGTTCCCGCTCGATACCTGGAGGTCGATCGTGCTGTGTGGCGAACGGGTCCGAACCTGCCATGGCCCTGCTCTTGTCGGCTGTCTGTGGTCCTGCGGTAGATACCCAGTTTATGCCCAGCGAACCCTTTGCCTGGTTATTACGGCTGATATAGACCATGAGGTGGGGAGGGTATTATCACCAGTTTCGGGGGCGGGCGCGGTGTGGCTGACGCGACTCGGCAATATCTGTCCGTGGTTATGGAAGTCGCTGTCTCGCACCGTTTGTCGCGAAAGTGCCTTTCCACGGCGCGCGTCATAGCGGGGGTGTCCGGGGCGCTATGACGTATGTCAGAATCCGCGCATGACCATCGACGTCTGGGCGCAGCATCCGACTCGGCGATTCCTCGCCCACGACATGTTCGCCTCGCTGCGGCGGTGGACCGGGGCCGTTATACCGACCGACGAGATCCCGCTGTCGTTCACTCTCGACGCGATGGATGCCGCAGGCGTCGACCGAGCGCTCATCTCGGCGTGGCACGCGCCGGAAGGCGTCCTCATCTCCAACGACGAGGTCGCGGCCTGGGCGGCCGAGGCGCCGGAGCGCCTGCTCCCCATCGCGTCGGTGGATCTGCGCAGGCCGATGGACGCGGTACGGGAGCTGCGCCGCCGCGTGGACCAGGGCTTCAAGGGGCTGCGGGTGCTCCCGTGGCTGTGGGAAGTGCCCCCGACCGATCGGCTCTTCTATCCGTTGTTCGCCGCGTGCGTCGATGCGGGAATCCCGTTCTGCACGCAGGTCGGGCACACGGGACCGTTGCGGCCGTCGGAAACCGGGCGCCCCATCCCGTACATCGATCAGGTCGCGCTCGACTTCCCGGAGCTGACGATCGTCTGCGGGCATATCGGCTATCCGTGGACCGAGGAGATGATCGCGGTCGCGCGCAAGCACGAGAACGTCGTCATCGATACCTCGGCGTACACGACGAAACGCCTTCCCGCGGAACTGGTGTCGTACCTGAAGTCCGGTAGCGGCCGCCGCAAGGTGTTGTTCGGTACGAATTATCCGATGATCTTCCCGCAGCACGCGCTCGACGGCCTCGCCGCGCTCGGCCTGGACGACGAGACTCGCGAGCTGTACCTGGGCGGCAATGCCCGACGCGTTTTCGGACTGGCCGGTTGACCGACTAGCGCGGCGGCGTGTCGGCGGTGTGTTGCGCGGCGTTCCGCGGCTGGGGGCCATAGGATTCCCCGGCGCGCATCGTGAGGAGGTCGAATGCTCTGGGTCGTACAGGTGTTCGCCGTCGCGGCCGCCCTACTCCATGTCGGCATCTTCGTCATGGAGTCCGTGCGGTTCGGCGACCCCAAGGTGTACCAGGGGGTATTCCGGGTTTCCGGAGCCGAACTGCCCGCGGCGCGGCCGTGGGCGTTCAATCAGGGTTTCTACAACCTGTTCCTCGCGGTGACGACACTGGTCGGCGTGGCCATCCTGCGGTCGGTGCCCGCGGCGGGATGGGCGCTGGTGCTCGCCGGCTGCGGATCGATGCTGGCCGCGGCGGTGGTGCTGGTGGCGCACGACCGCCGGTTCGCCAGGGGCGCGGTGGTGCAGGGCGCCTTGCCCGCGCTGACGTTGCTCGCCGCCGTGACCCAGCTGTGAACGTGGCCGCGTAGTCGGCGAGCGGCTGAGGATCGGTGCGACGCTGAGGTATCGGCGCGCGTGGCAAGGCGCCCGCGAGGGGCTTCCCACGTCGTAAGGAAGATCGACAGCGCACTGTCGGCTACCGAAGGTGCACAGCAGTGGGCGAATTCGTGCGCACGGGCCGGCGACCGGCCGAGCGGGCGGCCGGAAATGGGGAACGAGTGGTGGTGCTCGTCATCGCCGACCGGCGCCGCAAGCGCTCGATCGGTGAGCCGAAAAAGGTTGCGACCGGTCTGCTCTGGGCCTCCGCGCGCCGTATGGAGCCCTTGACCGCAGAAATGCAGACGCAATCTTGCGTTCTTGCATCTGTACGTGCATGATCCAGCTAGCCTAGTTGTGACAACCCATCCGATGGCCGGGATAACCGAATCGAGAGCCAATTATGTTGGTACAAAGAGCGTTGGGGTCGGGTCAACTCGGAGTGCGGCGGTGAGCGCGCCGACGGTCGGCGCCTTACCGACCGCGCCGCAATTGTTGTGCGCTTTCCAGGGACGGCGTTTCCAAGACCGGGAACTGCTGCGGTCCGCACACGCACTCGCCGAGCTGCACCAGCGCCGCGCGCAGGTGGTGGACGCCGCACTCATCGCCGAAATCGACTGCCGTCGCCTCGAACTGGTCGACGACATCAACGACTGGGTCGCGCAGGAGATCCCGCAGCATCGCAACGGCGCCTCGTTGCACACCGAAAGCCTGGGCGCCGTGGTGGACCGGATGGCGCGTAGCTGGGTGGATGCCAATCAAGTCATCCACGTCGAGGGCGGACGCAGCGACAATACCCATAAACATTGGTACCAACTGGCTGAACTCGTCGACGGGTACACTGACCTGGTAACCGACGTGGCCGGTGGCCGCCGCCGTTTGCCCGAACAATGAGTTCGCCGCGACGGTGGTCTCGTCCGCGATAGTGACACTGCCCCGCAGCGTCACTCGTCCGAATGGCGACGTCCCGGTGCCGAGTTCCGCTCCAGCCGGGCGCTCTTGTCGCCGGCACAGTGACGGCGGGCGCAACGGGGCGCCCCGCCCGGCGTGCCGCGTGGTCGACTGGCGCGGCACGCCCGTGACGGACTCACCCGCGTGGCAATTGTTCAGCGATTCCGACTCGGTTGCCCGCGCGCGCTGCCCGGCGGGCGCGCCGTCGGCGCAGATAGCGACGGATCCGGCTCGCGCAGAAGTACACCAGCGCCAGGCCGATGATCAGCAGCACCGCCGCGATCACTGCCGCCGCCACGGGGTGGAACACCGCCAGGGTGACCACGCCCGCGACGGTCACGTCCTCGGCGGTGCTGACCACGATGTTGCTGGCGGGCTCGGGCGAGGTGTTGACGGCCATGCGCGTTCCGGCCTTCACCAGGTGGCTCACCAGCGCGGCCGTGCCGCCGACCGCGCCCGCGGCGAGTTGTGGCAGCGAACCGTCCTGTCCGGCCAGCAGCGCCGCGACCACGGCTCCCGCGATCGGCCGCACCACAGTGTGTACGGCGTCCCAGAACGAGTCGAGATACGGGATCTTGTCGGCCACGGCCTCGATCAGGAACAATGCCGCCGCCGCGATCAGGACATCGGTGCGCTGCAATCCTTCCGGTACCGAATCGGTGAATCCGAACCGGCCCAGGATTCCGAGCAGCAGGACCACCGCGTATGCGTTCACGCCGCTGGCCCAGCCTGCGGTGAAGATGAGAGGTAGTGCGGACACGCGCCCATGGTAGGGGGACCGGGAGTGCGGTGTCGGCGGCGTGATCTCGTTGCCAGGCTGCCGAGCCGAGCAAGGGGTGGACTCCGGTGCCCGCCGCGGCTACCGGGTTGGGGCGGCGACCCTACATGCTCGGCTCAGAGGCAGTGCATGCCCATTCCGTACGATCACGGACCGGCAGGCTAGCCGAGGTCCCTGCGGCCCTGCTCGATGAAGTCGCTCACCAAAGAATCGAGCTTGTCGATGAAATTCATGAGCGCCGTATCGAGGGCGGCGCCGTCGAGCTTCCGTTCGTCGCTGTCGGAAGGGGCCTCGGTCCTGGCGGTGTATTTCCGTACGAAGGGCATGTAGTGCTTGTCCATCAATTCGTTGATCTCTTCGGGAAATTTGTCCAACACGTGGATCATGTCTTCGCTGGATGTCATGGAGGCCATATAGAGAGTGGACAGGAACTTGTTCATGCGCTGGCTGAACTCAGCTGTCGCGGAGCGGAACCCGTCGAGGTTGTCCACGCTAAGGAGACCGGCCATCTTTCCCGTCTGCTCCACGAAATTGAAAGTGCTCGCAAGAAATTCGTAGTATGACTTCTGGCGATTCTCGCGAGTCACCTGTATCAACGCTAGTTGCTGGTCTCTGTCTGCCTTGTTGACCGTTACGTACACGGCCGCCGACGCCGACACGATGCTGGAGATCAGCGCAGCGCACAGGGCCGCTATGAGCGCGTAGCGTCCACTTCTGGTGGTCGCGTCCGCCTCGCGCGGGTGCACGTCCTCTTGCGCGGCCGACGCGGTCGTGGAGTTTTCATCGGACTGGTCGGGGGGGATCTCGGGCGACGAAGCCGCTTCATTTCCGTCTCGGTGCGGTGGAGAAGCTGGTTCAGTGGCCATTTTCACTCCCACCGGAAGAGGGGCCCTCGGTCGACAGATGATTTTATGTGAACGGAGGACGTGGTCGGCGGAATTACTCACTCGGGTGTCGCCTATGCCGACGTGCCGGGATAGCTCGTTCCGAGGGTGTGCCGATGAGCACGGTGCCCGTGGTCCGGCCCTGTCCCCGCAGGCCCTCGGCACCGCTGGGGTCGGCCGATTACGCTGTTCGCTATGTCTGTCCGCACCCGCAAGCCCCTCGTCCCCGGAACGCTGTCGCCCACCCGCGAAGTCCCGCGCGCCATCGAGCGCCCGGAATACGCGTGGAAGAAGACCGCCAACGAGGGACGCGAGCCCTGGGTGCAGACCGCCGAGACGATCGAGAAGATGCGCATCGCGGGCAAGATCGCCGCGCAGGCGCTGGAGGAGGCGGGTAAGGCGGTCGCCCCCGGTGTCACCACCGACGAGCTGGACCGCATCGCGCACGAGTACATGTGCGACCACGGCGCCTACCCGTCGACCCTCGGTTACAAGGGTTTCCCGAAGTCGTGCTGCACCTCGCTGAACGAGGTCATCTGCCACGGCATTCCGGACTCGACCGTGATCGAGGACGGCGACATCGTCAACATCGACGTCACCGCCTACATCGACGGCGTACACGGCGACACCAACAAGACCTTCCTCGCCGGTGACGTCGACGAGGAGGTGCGCCTGCTCGTCGAGCGGACCGAGGAGGCCACCATGCGGGCCATCAAAGCGGTGCGTCCCGGTCGGGCGCTGAACGTGATCGGCCGCGTCATCGAGTCCTATGCCAACCGTTTCGGCTACGGCGTGGTGCGCGACTTCACCGGCCACGGCGTCGGCCCGACCTTTCACAGCGGGCTCGTGGTGCTGCACTACGACCAGCCCGCGGTGGAGACCATCATCGAACCCGGCATGACGTTCACCATCGAGCCGATGATCAACCTCGGCGGCATCGACTACGAGATCTGGGACGACGGCTGGACCGTGGTGACCAAGGACCGCAAGTGGACCGCGCAGTTCGAGCACACCTTGGTGGTCACCGATTCCGGGACCGAGATCCTGACCCTCCCGTGACCGGGGGCCCGGCCGTGCGCCGGAAGACCGGCCCGCGATGAAGGGCGCGCTGCTGGTCGCGGGCACGACCTCGGACGCGGGGAAGAGCGTCGTCGTGGCCGGGATCTGCCGGATGCTGGCGCGGCGCGGCGTGCGGGTCGCGCCGTTCAAGGCGCAGAACATGTCCAACAATTCCGTGGTCACGCTCGACGGCGGGGAGATCGGGCGGGCGCAGGCGTTGCAGGCTCAGGCGTGCGGGCTGGAGCCCAGCGTGCGGTTCAATCCCGTCCTGCTCAAGCCCGGCAGCGACCGCCGTTCCCAGCTGGTGGTGCGGGGCAAGGCGATCGGCACCGTCGGCGCCGAGGACTACTTCCGGCATCGGCGGGAATTGCGCGATGTGGTGGCCGCGGAACTCGCCGCGCTGCGCGCCGAATTCGACGTGGTCGTCTGCGAAGGGGCCGGATCGCCCGCCGAGATCAACTTGCGCGCGACGGATCTGGCGAACATGGGCCTCGCGCGCGCGGCGGGACTGCCGGTGCTGCTGGTCGGGGACATCGATCGCGGCGGCGTGCTCGCCCACCTGTTCGGCACCGTCGCCATCCTGGAACCCGATGACCAGCAACTGATCTCGGGTTTCATCGTGAACAAGTTCCGCGGCGCGGTGGAGCTGCTACAGCCGGGACTGGAGCGTCTCACCGAACTCACCGGTCGCCCGACCCTCGGTGTGCTGCCGTACGCCGAAGACCTGTGGATCGACGCGGAGGACTCGCTGGGCACCCTCGCCGACGCGCCGGTGGGCCGCCCCCTGCCGCCGGTGGGCGAGGAATGGCTGACCGTCGCCGCGATCCGGCTGCCGCGCATCTCCAACTCCACCGACGTCGAGGCGCTTGCCTGCGAACCGGGCGTCGCGGTGCGCTGGGTGACCGAGCCGTCCCGGCTGGCGAACGCCGATCTGGTGGTGCTGCCCGGCAGTAAGGCGACGGTGTCGGATCTGCGGTGGTTGCGGCGTACCGGCATCGCCGACGCGCTGGTGGCGCGCGCCGCTGCGGGCGGGCCGATCCTGGGCGTGTGCGGCGGATACCAGATGCTCGGCACCCGCGTTCTCGACCGCGTCGAGTCCGGCGCCGGTGCGGTGGACGGGCTCGGGCTGCTCGACCTCACCGTCGATTTCGCCGAGCCGAAGGTGTTGCGCCGCAGCGCGGGGCACGCGGCGGGCGTCGCCGTGCGCGGTTACGAGATCCATCACGGCCGCGTCACGCATCGCGGCGACCCGGCGTGGCTCACGATCGACGGCGAGCCGGAGGGCAGCGTCCGCGGCGCGGTGTGGGGCACCCACCTGCACGGGCTGCTCGAGTCCGACGAGTTCCGCCGCGGGTGGCTCCGCGCGGTCGCCGCCGCGGCGGGCCGGTCGGGATTCGCTGTGGCCGACGATGTTTCGGTCGCGGGGGTGCGCGCCGCGCAACTCGATCTGCTGGCCGACCTGATCGAAGCTCACCTCGACCTCGCCGCGCTCGAGCGCCTGGTCGCCGAGGGCGCGCCCGCCGGTCTGCCGATCATGGCCACCGACGTGGTGCTCGCGAGCGACCGTATCGGTTGACGGGAGCCACCCCGCGCCTTACCTTGCAGTAAGGAATTCGGCTCCAGGTAAGGCTGGGTCGAGCGAGTGCGGTCGGGTGCGAGGATGATGGCGGCGGAGAAGAGACCCAACAGCCGAGGGGGCAATGTGGTGTCGGCGACGGTGACCAGTAAGGGGCAGATCACCATCCCGATCGACGTGCGTGTGGCGATGGGATTGCGTACCGGAGTGCGGGTCGCCTTCGTCCCCACGCCCAGCGGCACCTACGAACTGGTTCCCGAAACGCGCACGATCAAGTCGCTGAAGGGCATCGTGGGCTGGTCCGGCTCGCCGATCGGCCTCGCGGAGATGAACGAGGCCATCGCGGGCAACGTGGTGGAAGGGAAGGCGCAATGATCGGCCTGGACGCGAACGTGCTGATCCGCTACCTCACCCAGGACGACCCGGAGCAATCCGCCCGCGCCAATCAGGTGATCGACGGGCTCAGCGAGAGCAAACCCGGCTACATCACGATGATCGTGCTCGCCGAGATCCACTGGGTGCTGCGCCGCGGCTACAAACAGGATCCCGAAGCGGTCACCGACGTGTTGCTCGGACTGCTCGATTCCAGCGAGATCGTGGTCGAGCGCGCCGACACCGTTCGCCAGGCGCTGCGCCGGGCCGCCGACGGCGCGGACTTCGCCGACGCGCTGATCCAGCAGCTCGGCCAGGAGGCCGGGTGTGACCTGACCGTCACCTTCGACCACAACGCAGGTGAGCGGGCCGGGATGCGCCTGCTCGCCTGATTCCGCCACCCCGGACCCGCCGCCACGGCGCCGCGAGCCGTGTAGCGTGAATCGGCATGGAATCTCGGCAGATCACGGTGGGTGACCGGGCGTGGACCGTGCGGATCGACGGACCGGAATCCCGGCACAGCGTGCTGCTGCTGCCCGACGCGGGCGA
Organism: Nocardia sp. NPDC004168; assembly: GCF_040610355.1. Lineage (NCBI taxonomy): Bacteria > Bacillati > Actinomycetota > Actinomycetes > Mycobacteriales > Nocardiaceae > Nocardia > Nocardia sp. NPDC004168. Next base: position 173,605 of record NZ_JBEXME010000001.1, read on the forward strand.
GCCGGCGGACGTCTTCGATCGGGTGTGCGCTCGCCTGCACACCTCGGATCTGCGCACCTTCGCGGTGGAGTCGATCGACGGCCTCGACGCGGCCGGTGTGACCGCGATCCTCGATGAGCTGGGGTTGCCGTGGGTCAACGTGGCCGGATGCGGCGCGGGTGCCGTGTTGGCCTGGCAGGCGTGCGCACACGGCTTCGGCCGCTTCCAGAGCCTGGTCGTGGCCGATCGCGGCCACCCGGCGACTCCCGGCGCCGACGGAACGGTGGTGGATGCGTCCACCGGTCCGGTCGAGGTGCCCACCACGCTCTTGGTGACCAAGAATCTGCCGCGCTCGGTGGCCGACACGTCGGGGCGGTTCGTCTACGGCGAATTCCGGGTGGTCGAGGTCGACGTCACCGACGTGGCCACCGAAGCCGACCACGAGCTGGCCACCGAGATCGTGCTACGCACCAGCCTCTGGTGACTTCGCGCCCTGGTAGTCCGCGAGCCAGTCGAGCCAGCTGTCGAGCTCGCGGAACGCCTGGGCCAGCGGTTCCGGGCCGGACAGGAACACGTCGTGCTTGGCGCCGTCGATCGGCACCATGTTGGTGCGGTCGCCAAGGCAACCCGACCAGCGCTGGATCTGTTTGACGTCGAGCACCGCGTCGGCCACGGCCACGGCGGGACCGTACTGTTTGGCGAACTTGGTCATCCGGGAGCGCAGGATCAGGGAGGGCACCCCGATGTCCAGGCCCTGGTGCAGCCGCGCGTGGCCGTTGCGGATCGCGCGCAGCCAGCCGAGCCGGACCGGAAAGCCCTGCAACGGCTTCCAGTCCAGGTTGTACTCCCACTCACCGGACGCCGAGTGGTGCAGGCTGTCGCCGTAGGTGCTGATCTTGCCGCCGGGCAGCTGGACCATCTTCCGGAACCGTCCCACGGCCTTGATGATCGGCGTTCCGATGCTCCGGTAGTACGCGGGACCCTGCAGGTCGAACCACGGGCTGTTGAGCACGACGCCGGTGATCCCCGCGGCGGCCGTGCCCTGGGCCCGATTGAGCCGGTCCAGCCACAGCGACACGACCAGGCCGCCGGTCGAGTGGGCGTTGAGCACGACGGGAGCACCGGTCTCGGCCCGGACGATCCGCAGCGACTCCGCCAGCTCGCGGTCGTAGAAAGCGAGATCCGTCACATAGTGGGGAGTCTGCCCTTCACGCAGCGACCGCCCGCATTTGCGCAGGTCGAGAGCGTAGAACTGGAACCCGCGCGCGGTGAAGTGCTCGGCGAGGTGCTCCTGGAAGAAGTAATCGGTGAAACCATGGACGTAGAGCACCGCGCCCGCGGTCTGCTCGACGTCGCCGGAGGGGACGTAGCGCACCAGCGTGGCGACCACCTCGCCCTCGCCGTCGGGGTCGGGACCGAGGTCCAGCGTGCGCTGCTGATAGTGCGGGCCGAGGACGTCGGGGCGCCAGCCTGCGCCATCCGGGGAGGTGCTGACCGGCTCGGCAAGCGACTGTTCGTTCGTCACGCGACCAATCTATTGGACGGTGTCGAACGCGGACAGTCCGCGGCCGCCGCCCGGCCGCCGAAGTGACGACCGTCTCTGTCGCATTCCGCACATTCCGCAGGTTCGCTGCGGGGTGGCGGCGTGGTGAGGTGCACAATTGGGCTTAGGTGAACGGCGGGTAACCTGACTCCCGCCATGCCGTTCGGAACCGGCGGACGCCGGAACCGAGCCACAACTACACCGTGCCCAGGCTGGTCCACCCGCCCGGTGGGCCCGCGCAGACAAGGAAGTCGATCTACCCGTGCCGAACGCTGCCATGACTGAAAAGACCGATGTAGTACTCATCGGTGCCGGCATCATGAGTGCCACCCTCGGCGCGCTGCTGCGGCAGCTGCAGCCGGACTGGTCGATCTCCCTGTTCGAGCGGCTCGACGCCGCCGCCGCGGAGAGCAGCGATCCGTGGAACAACGCGGGCACCGGACACTCGGCGCTGTGCGAGCTGAACTACAGCCCGCAGGCGCCCGACGGCTCGGTGGACATCACCAAGGCCGTCGACATCAACGAGCGCTTCCAGGTCTCCCGCCAGTTCTGGTCCTACGGCGTGGAGAACGGCATCCTGCGCGATCCGTCCGCCTTCATCAACCCCATCCCGCACGTCAGCTTCGTGCACGGCGCCGACAACGTGCAGTACCTGCGCAAGCGGTACGAGGCGCTGGCGCCGCACCCGCTGTTCGAGGGCATGGAGTACATCGACAGCCCCGACGAGTTCTCCCGCCGACTGCCGCTGATGGCGCGCGGGCGCGACTTCTCCGATCCGATCGCGTTGAACTGGACCGACGGCGGCACCGACATCGACTTCGGCTCGCTCACCCAGGAACTGCTCGCCTACCTCGGCGCCTCCGGCGCCGACCTGGCCTTCGGGCACGAGGTGCGTGACCTGTCCAAGCAGTCCGACGGATCATGGCTGGTCACGGTCCGCAACGTACGCACCCGCGAAAGTCGCACGCTGATCAGCAAATTCGTCTTCGTCGGCGCGGGCGGCGGCGCGCTGCCGCTGCTGCAGAAGGCGAATATCAAGGAAGCGAAGGGCTTCGGCGGATTCCCGGTGAGCGGTCAGTTCTTCCGCTGCGTGAACCCGGCGCTGATCAACCAGCACGAGGCCAAGGTGTACGGCAAGGCCGCGGTCGGCGCTCCGCCGATGTCGGTGCCGCACTTGGACACTCGCGTCATCAAGGGCAAGCCGGGCCTGCTGTTCGGCCCGTACGCGGGCTGGACGCCGAAGTTCCTCAAGGACGGCAAGAACACCGACCTGTTCAAGTCGGTGCGGCCGAACAACATCTTCTCGCTGCTCGGCGTCGGCGTCACCGAACTCGGCCTGACCAAGTACCTGGTCAGCGAGCTGCTGAAGTCGGAGGCGGGCAAGGTGATCACGCTGTCGGAGTTCATCCCGCGCGCCGAGGCCAGGGACTGGGAGCTGATCACCGCGGGCCAGCGCGTGCAGGTGATCCGGCGCAAGGGCGCGGGTGGCGTGCTCGAGTTCGGCACCGCCGTGATCGCCGCCCAGGACGGCACGATCGCCGGTCTGCTCGGCGCGTCCCCGGGCGCCTCCACCTGCGTGACCGCCATGCTGGACGTGCTGCAGCGGTGCTTCCCGCAGGAGTACGCCGAATGGACGCCGAAGCTGAAGGAGATGGTGCCCTCGCTGGGCGTCAAGCTCTCGGAGGACCCGGCGCTGTTCCACGAAGTGTGGGATTGGACCTCCAAAGCGCTCAACCTCGTCGACGGCGGCGACAACACGCCGAGACGTGCAGGGGTCGCGGCGAACGCCTAGGTTGTGATAGCAAGGCGCGATGATGTCAACGGTTGCTCTCAAACGCTCCTGGGCGCAGGATCTCGATACCGCGACGCTCTACCAGCTGTTGAAACTTCGCGTCGAAGTCTTCGTCGTCGAACAGAAGTGCGCGTACCCCGAACTGGACGGGAAGGACCTGCTTCCCGAGACCCGGCACTTCTGGCTCGATGACGAGGGCGAGGTCATCGCCACGCTGCGGTTGTGCGAAGAGCACCGCGACGGTGTGAAGAGCTTCCGTATCGGCAGGCTCTGCACCGCGGTCCCCGCTCGCGGACACGGGTACACCACGCGACTGCTGCAGGCGGCGCTGGCCGAGGCGGGTTCGGCGACGGTGCGCCTGAGCGCGCAGAGCTACCTGATCGACCTGTACACCAAGCACGGCTTCAAGGTCGACGGCCCGGAGTTCGAGGAAGACGGCATCGCGCACGTGCCGATGCGCAGGGGAGGCGAGTAGCCACTCCGTCCGCCATTCGCACCCGCTCCGGAAGTCTCCGGGGCGGGTGCGGCGCTTTCGGGGCCCGCCCGCATCGGTTCTGAATCGAAGGGCCCTGTCGGATGGGTGCGGGCGCGCCCTTAGAGTTGGGGCGTGTCCCTGTCCCATGCCGAAACAGTGCCTACGTCCGATCAGCGCGGCCGAACACTTTCCGCCTCGGACGGTGAGGCGGGATTTCCCTTCTCGGCGGTGGTCGGGCAGGAACGGCTGCAACTGGCGCTGATTCTCTGCGCGGTGCATCCCGGTATCGGCGGCGTGCTGGTGCGCGGCGAGAAGGGCACCGCGAAATCGACCGTGGTGCGCGCGCTGGCGCAGTTGCTGCCGCCGGTGGTGGACGAGACCGGCGCCCGGCCCGCTCGCTTGGTGGAGTTGCCGGTGGGTGCGACCGAGGACCGCGTGGTCGGCTCGCTGGACTTGGAGCGGGTGCTGCGCGACGGGGAGCAGGCGTTCCGACCCGGCCTGCTGGCCGCCGCCCATCACGGTGTGCTGTACGTCGACGAGGTCAATCTGCTGCACGACCATCTGGTGGACGTGCTGCTGGACGCCGCGGCGATGGGCCGGGTGCACATCGAGCGCGACGGTGTGTCGCATTCGCACCCGGCGCGATTCGTTCTGGTCGGCACCATGAATCCAGAAGAGGGCGAGCTGCGTCCACAGCTGCTGGACCGATTCGGCCTGACCGTGGACGTGGCCGCCTCCCGGGACGTGGACGTGCGCATGGCGGTGGTGCGCCGGAGGCTGGACTACGAGGCCGACCCGGCCCGATTCGCCGCCGGGTACGCCGAGGCCGACCAGGAAGTGGCCGAACGGATTCTCGCCGCTCGCGACCGGCTGGGACAGGTGGCGCTCGACGATGTGGAGCTGCGCCGGATCGCCGCGCTGTGCGCCGCGTTCGACGTCGACGGCATGCGCGCCGACCTGGTCGTCGCGCGCACCGCGACAGCGCACGCCGCATGGCGCGGCGGCGACGCGGTGACCGAGCACGACGTGCGGGTGGCCGCCGAACTGGCGTTGCCGCACCGGCGCAGGCGCGATCCGTTCGACGAGCCCGGCATCAGCGAGCAACAGCTCGACGACGCCATGCGCGACGCCGCCGCGGAGGCGCAACGCGAACAGCCGTCGTCCGCGCAGCAGGACGCCGGGGAGGCCGACGGTGCGGTGACGGACGACGAAAGACGGGCTCGTCCCGGGGACGACCCGGACGACCCCCTACCGCCGGAAGGTCCGGGCGGAGGCCATGAAGACCCGTCGCCGCCGGACGGTCCGGGTGGCGGGCGCTCGGGTGAAGGTCGTACCGGCACACCGGTTTCCGCTGGTGCGCGGACACCGCGCTGGGAGGTGCCCGGTGTCGGCGAGGGCGCTCCGGGGCGCCGCTCACGCGCGGAATCCCGGCACGGGCGAGCGGTGCGTTCCAGCACCGACACCTCCTCGGGGCTGCACCTGCTCGGCACCGTGTTCGCGGCCGCGCCGCATCAGCATGCGCGCGGGCGGGCCGCCGGGCCGTTGCGGCTGGCCGCCGAGGACCTCCGTGGTGCGTATCGGGAAGGCCGCGAAGGGAATCTGGTCGTGTTCGTCGTCGACGCCTCCGGCTCGATGGCCGCCCGCGACCGGTTGTCCGCGGTCACCGGCGCGGTCGTCACGCTGCTGCGCGACGCCTACCAGCGCCGCGACAAGGTCGCCGTCGTCACCGTACGGGGTGCGGAGGCCGAACTCGTGCTGCCGCCCACCTCGTCGGTCGACATCGCGGTGCGCCGGTTGTCCGGGATGCGCACGGGCGGGAAGACGCCGTTGGCCGCGGGCCTGCTGAAGGCGCGGGAGATCGTGCTGCGCGAGCGGGTGCGGGATCCGCGCCGCAGGCCCATGCTGGTGCTGCTCACCGATGGCCGCGCCACCGGTGGTGCGGACCCGGTTCCCCGCGCCCGCGCCGCGGCCCGCTTGCTCGCCAGGGACGCGGTCACCTCGATCGTGGTCGACTGCGAACGCGGCATGATCCGCCTCGGTCTCGCCGCGGATCTGGCTCGCGACCTGCGCGGCGGATATCTGCGGTTGGCCGAGCTGACCGGCGATTCGGTCGCCGATGTCGTGCGGTCGAGTTCCGCACGCCCGAGTGGTGCGGTTCGAGCGGCGTGATCACGACTTTCGATCGGCGTGTCCGCTACGTGCCGCTCGGCGGCACTCGCCTGGTGGGCGGCGCGATCGGTCGAGCGAGCACGCGCCCGTTCGGTCCGGGCCGGTTGTGTGAGGTCGTGGCTTCCGACCTGGACACGCTGTAGGTCGAGAGCAAGGAGATTCGATGCCCAAGGGTGTTCCCGAGACCGTTCCCGACGACGGACTGACCACGCGGCAGCGGCGCAACCAGCCGGTGCTCGCCGTGCACACGGGGCCGGGCAAGGGCAAGTCGACGGCCGCGTTCGGGATGGCGCTGCGGGCCTGGAACCAAGGTTTCGACGTCGCGGTGTTCCAATTCGTGAAGAGCGCCAAATGGAAGGTCGGGGAGGAAGCCGCCTTCCGCGCTCTCGGCACACTGCACGAGCAGACCGGCGCGGGCGGGCCGGTCGAATGGCACAAGATGGGCGAGGGCTGGTCTTGGACCCGCAAGCAGGGCACCGAAGACGACCACGCCGCGGCCGCGCTGGCGGGCTGGCAGGAGATCGCCCGCCGCCTGAGAACCGAACAACACCGCTTCTACGTCCTCGACGAATTCACCTACCCCCTCAAATGGGGCTGGGTGGACACCGCCGAAGTAGTCGAAACCCTCCGCACCCGCCCCGGAAACCAACACGTCGTCATCACCGGCCGCGACGCCCCCCAACCCCTCCTCGAAGCCGCCGACCTGGTCACCGAAATGACCAAACTCAAACACCCCATGGACGCGGGCCGCAAAGGCCAACGAGGCATCGAATGGTGATCTCCGCGAGTGGCACATGGCTGCGGCGAATCGCGAGAGGGCCGCACGAGGGTGTGCCACTCGTGAAGCGGAGGCGGGGATGAGAGCCGTTGTGGTGGCGGCGCCGGCGTCGGGGAGCGGGAAGACGACGGTGGCGACCGGGTTGGTGGGGGCGTTGCGGCGGGTGGGGCATCGGGTGGCGCCGTTCAAGGTGGGGCCGGATTACATCGATCCGGGATATCACGGGTTGGCGGCGGGGCGGCCGGGGAGGAATCTGGATCCGGTGCTGGTGGGGGAGGAACGGGTTGTGCCGTTGTACCGGCACGGCGCGTGGGGGTGCGATCTCGCCGTGGTCGAGGGCGTGATGGGGCTGTTCGACGGGCGGATCGATGAACACTATTCCGGCGCGGTGGCGGAGGGTTCGACGGCGCAGGTCGCGGCTCTGCTCGGGGCGCCTGTGGTGCTGGTGGTCGACGCGCGCGGGCACAGCCAGAGCCTGGCGGCGCTGCTGCACGGATTCGCGACCTTCGACAGCGGCGTCCGGCTCGGCGGTGTGATCCTGAATCGGGTCGGCAGCGAACGGCACGAGCAAGTGCTGCGCGCCGCCTGCGATCGCGTCGGGCTGCCGGTGCTCGGGTCGTTGCCGCGCCTGGCCGAACTCGAGGTGCCTTCCCGGCATCTCGGCTTGATCCCGGCCGTGGAACACGGTTCTGCCGCGACAGCGGCGGTGGCGGCGATGACGGACCTCGTCGCCGCGCATGTGGACCTGCACGCCGTCGCCGCACTCGCTCGCTCGTCGGTGGCGGGACCCGCGTGGGATCCCGCCGCGGCCGTGCGTGGGCTCGAAGGGATAGAGGACACCGCGGCGTCGCTCGGTGAAGCCGGTGACATGGCGGCGACGACATTTGTCGGCGGTGATCGGGACTCGCGCGTCTCCACGGAGCCTGGTGGTATCTCGCGAGCCGACGAAAGCACGGACGGCGCGATCGTCATCGGCGGACCCGCCGATCGGGAGGGTCCGCTGATCGCCGTGGCGGGTGGCCCGGCGTTCACGTTCGGCTATGCCGAGCACCGCGAGTTGCTGACGGCCGCGGGGGCACAAGTGGTCGTCTTCGATCCGCTGCACGACGAATTGCCCGCCGGGACAGCAGGGTTGGTGCTGCCAGGTGGCTTCCCCGAGGAGCACGCCGCGGAGCTGGCCGCCAATTCCGGCCTGTTGCGGGCGGTGGCCGAAGCCGCCCGCCACGGGATGCCGGTCCATGCCGAATGCGCCGGGCTGCTGTATCTGACCCGTTCGCTGGACGGGCACCCGATGGCCGGAGTGGTGGAGGCCGACGCCGCGTTCGGGCCGCGCCTGACGCTCGGTTACCGAGACGCCGTCGCGCTCGCCGACTCGCCGTTGTGGCGGGCCGGGGAACGGGTCCGTGGGCACGAATTCCACCGCACGCGCGTGGTGTCCGCGCCGCCACGGAATCCGGCGTGGGGATGGCGCGGAAGCGCGGGAGAGCGCGTCCAGGAAGGGGCGCTCAGCGGCAACGTGCATGCCTCGTACCTGCATACACATCCGGCGGGGAATCCCCAGGCGGTGCGTCGATTCGTAACGGAGACAGTGCGTTTCGCGAGTTCCCGTGCCGTCCGCTGAGATCGTCGTCGGCATCGGCCTGCGACCGCGCACTTCGGCCCGCACGATTCGCGCTGCCCTGCACGAGAGCGTGGGCGACCATCGGATCGTGTGCCTCGCCACCATCACGCGGCGCTCCGCCGAACCCGGACTGCGCGCGGTCGCCGCTGACCTCAGGGTGCCGCTACGGTCCTACTCCGCCGACGAACTGGCGGCGGTCACCGTCCCGAACCCGGGAGACCGGACGCGTGCCGCCATCGGCACGGCCAGCGTCGCGGAGGCCGCGGCGCTGCTCGCCGCCGAAGGCGGGCCGCTGGTGCTGTCCAAGCGCGTCGTGCACGGCGTGGTGCTCGCTGCAGCGCTCTATGAGCGATAGAGCCGTTCGACCCTGCTCCGGCCCCTGTTTCAGGGAGCGACCGAGCCCCAGTCGGCGAAGCCGGTGGGGTCGTGGCGGCCGATGCTGGCGTGCTCGAACAGGCCCCAGCCTTCGGCGTCGCCGCAGCGGGCGCGGGCGACGTGGTCGGTGACGCCGTAGGGGATGCGGGCGGCGATCCCGGGGTCGGTGAGGTCGTAGCGGCTGGAGGAGGACCAGTCGCGGCCTTTCCACTGGCCGTGCTGCCAGTCGGGATCGCCGCCGTAGCCGCATCCGACGTGCAAGGGAACGCCCGTGCCCGGCGTGATCTCGATCTCCAGGGGTTTGCCGTCCGGCGTGGTCAGCTCCAGTCGCGCCCCGACGGGAAGCCTGGTGCCGGAACGATAGTCGATGGCGATGCGGGGCCAGCCGAGCTGTTCGGTGCGTCCGTCCGGCCAGATCCGGGTCGCGTCGTTGAGGGTGCGCCTGCCGTCCGGCTCCTCCTGCACGATGACCACGACGGCGAAGTCGTCGAACCGCAGCGGCACGTACAGCCACCAGAATCCGCCCGAGGGCTCGGCGGCCGCGCGTCCGGGCGGCTCGGTCTCGCCGACCGGGCGGATGCCCCACGAACGATCCCTGGTCCCGGTCCACACCGCCGGGTCGACCATGATGTCGTCGCCGTCCACGTGCAGCGTTCCCGCCCACGAGCCGACCTGCGCGAATCGGGACGCGTCGATGATCGGCCGGTTGCCCGCGAGGATCAGGTGCGGTTGTTCCTGCACGGCGGGGAAGGCCCCGGTCCAGGTCAGGTCGAAGCCGAGATCGTCGTGCTCGCAGACCACCCGGATGCGCCGCAGCGGTTCGATCACTTCGACGCGGTAGCCGCCGACGCGCTGGTCGAGGCTCCGGTCGCCGAGCGCGTCGGAGAAGCGCACCGCGCGCACCGTGTCGCCGCGCCGGACGGCGGCGTAGGCGTCGGTCACCCCGAGGTTGGGGTACACGCCGAGACCGGTGATCAGGAACGTGCCGCCGTCGCGGTCGTGCGCGTTGAAGTAGCTGCGGTCGTAGAAGTTCCGATCGCTACTGGCCACCCGGGCCAGCGACAGCGGGGTCTGGTGGATCGGGTACTCGTCCAAGGGCACAGGCATGATCAGTCCCATTCGTAGGTTCCGTCGAGCAGCGCTTCCAGGCTTGCCCGGTGCATGACGTAGTCGTCGCGGTCCGGCGTGTCGGTGTCCTCGCCGAAGTGGATCATCCTGCGTTTCACCCGCGCCATCACGATCGCGTGCCGCAGCGCGGCGTACACGAGGTAGAAATCGAGATCGCGCACCGTGTGACCGGTCAGCTCCTCGTATTTCGACACCACGTCGTCGCGGCGGAGGAAATCGGGGAGCCCCGGCTGCCCGAAGCGGGTGGCCAGATCCTGGAAGAACCGGTGGATGAAGATCACCCAGCCCAGGTCGAGTTCCCGCGGCCCGAGGGCGGCCATCTCCCAGTCCAGTACCGCCACCGGGTCGAATTCGCGGTAGATGATGTTGCCCGGGCGGGCGTCGCCCCAAGTGAGCACATCCGGACCGGGGTCGGCGGGCCAGTGCTCCTCCAGCCAGGTGAAACTTCGCTCGATGAGTGGGATCTCGTAGCCGTCGTCCGCGAGCGCCCACCGGTACCAGGAGCGCTGCGCGGCGACGTGCCTGCGCAGCGAGTCACCCGGCCCACTCAGCATCGGGAAGTGCGCCGCCGGGTCGGGGACGCCGTGGATCTTCGCGATCACCTCGACGGTGTTGTGGGTGAGCCGAAGGCGGTCGGCGGGATCGGCATCGAACAGCCAGCCGATGAACACGTACGGCGGGTTGTCCGTAGGCACCCGTCCGTCCACCCGGCGCATGACGAAGAACGGTGCGCCGAGCGGCTTTTCGTCGTTCTCCAGCCAGCACAGGCCCGGCACCGGCACGTCGGTGGCCGCGGCGACGCCGGCCATCACCTGGTACTGGGTGGCCAGGTCGTAGGTCTCGAAGACCGGGAACGATCCGGTCTCGGGCGCCATCCGCGCCACGAACGACCCGCGCTCCGCCCGACCCCCGACGGTCCATTCGGCGTCGAACAAAATCGAGGTGCTGGACATGCCGCCGGACTGTGGACGCGACAGATCCGAGATGCGCGGCAACTCGTCCGCGGCGACCTTCGCGTTCAGCCAGCGCGCCAGGTTCCCGGCGAGCGTGTCCAGGTCGCGTTCGCTGACGGTCAGCTGCTGTCGCTGTGCCGGGTCCGGATCGTCGGTCATCATTGTCCTCCTGACACGTGCGGCCCGGGTGCACCGCTGGCGGTGCGCCGGGATACGCGACTGTAACGCGTTCTAGTTATTGACGGGCCGGAACCGGGAACGAATCCCGGCGCCGCTCGGTGCGGCGGGCACGTAGGCCGAAAGAAGTACCCGGAAATCCAGGGTTTTCCCGGAGGTCATCCCATGACCTGGTCGGATACTTTCGGCTGGCCAATCTGTCGGCCTGCGAGGGGAGCGGTGTGCGTACCGTCGAAATGGAAGTCCTGACGAGCGGCGAGGCGCGAACCGGTGGCGAGCGGCGGCCATGGAGCCTGCCGGCCCGGATCGCGTTCCGCTTCGTCTTCGCCTACTTCGGTCTGTTCTGCCTGCTGTTCGCCCAGATCCTCTTCGTCTTCACCGGGATACTGAGCAAGTGGCTGCCCGAGAGCGCGATCCTGTGGCAGATGCGCACGACGAGCCCGCTGGTCGGGTGGGTCGGCGAGCATGTCTTCGGGGTCGAAGCCGTCTTGCACGAGAATTCGGGCAGCGGCGACCAGGCCGCGATCTGGCTGCTGATCTTCTGCGAACTCGTCGCCGCGGCGCTGATCACGATCGTCTGGTCGATCCTCGATCGCCGCCGCCGGGACTACACGGCACTGCGCAACTGGTTCCTGGTGTTCATCCGGCTGTGCCTGGGCGGCCAAATGCTCTTCTACGGTCTGGCCAAGGCGATTCCGTCGCAGATGCCCGCGCCTTCGCTGACCGCGCTGCTGCAACCGTACGGGACGATGAGCCCGGCGTCGGTGCTCTGGAACCAGGTCGGCGCCGCGCCCATGTACGAAATCCTGCTCGGTACGGCCGAGGTGCTCGGTGGCCTGCTGCTGTTCCTCCCGCGCACCGCGACGGCGGGCGCGTTGCTCAGTCTGGTGAGCATGGCGCAGGTCTTCGTGCTGAACATGACCTACGACGTGCCGGTAAAGATCCTCTCGTTCCACTTGCTGCTGCTCTCGCTGGTGGTGCTGGCGCCGCAGGCCGGGCGGTTGGCGAACCTGCTCGTGCTGGAACGCCCGTCCGAACCGGCCGCGCAGCCGCCGCTGTTCGGTTCCCGCCGCGCGAACCGGATCGCGGCGGCGGCGCAAGTGGCTCTGGGCCTGTGGGTGCTGATCGGCGGTGTGTACATCGGCTGGCACACCTGGCGCGAGTCGGGTGACGGCGCGCCGAAGCCCGCGCTCTACGGCATCTGGACCGTCGGCGAGTTCACCAGGGACGGGCATCCGGCGCCGCCGCTGCTCACCGACGAGGGCCGCTGGCGGCGGCTCGTCTTCGACCGCCATGGCACGACCGTGCAGAAGATGGACGACTCGTTCGTGCCCGTCGTGGCGGTGGTCGACGAGGCCGCGCACACCATTGTTCTGTCGGTGGCTCCCCAGTCGGCAGGCGCTCCGTCCGCCCGCCTCGGCGCCTTCACCTTCACCCGACCCGGTACCGACACGCTGTCGTTGACGGGTGAGCTGAACGGAACGCCGGTGACCCTGTCGCTGGACCGGATGGACCTGAATTCCTTCCCGCTGCGCGGCCGGGGATTCCACTTCGTTCAGGAATACCCGTACTTCCGCTGAAATCCCCTACGGCCACGGCTCTTTTCGATACCTTCGGTCTGCATCGACTCGGACTGGAGGGCCGTCGTGACCGAAGCGATCCTGGATCGGACAGACGCCGCCGCTAGCGCGGAGGACGCCGGAGTCCGGCCGTGGAGCGGGGCGACCCGGGTGACGTTCCGTTTCGGCTTCCTGTACTTCGGACTGTTCTGCCTGGCGTATCCGTCGATCGTCCCGGAGTTCCTCGGACTGACGCGCGAATGGCTGCCGGACTGGGTGAACTACGGCGCGGCCCGCGCGCTGCGTCCGGTGGTGGAGGGGGTCGGGACGCGCGTGTTCGGCGCGTCCGTCGCGGCGAACACCGCTTCGATCAGCGGTGACCAGGCGTACTTCTGGGTGCTGGTGTTCGTCGTCCTGGTGGCCGCGGTGTTCGGAACCCTGCTCTGGAGCGTGCTGGATCGGCAGCGGCCGCATTACCGCGCCGTGCAACCGTGGTTCCTGCTGTTCGTGCGTTTGTGCCTGGCGGGGCAGCTGGTCTCCTACGGCATGGCGAAGGCCGTCCCGACCCAGATGCCGCCCACACCGCTGAGCCGATTGCTCGAGCCCTACGGGAACTTCAGTCCGATGGCGGTGCTCTGGAACCACATCGGGGTGTCGCCGCAGTACGAGATCCTGCTGGGCTCGGCAGAACTGCTCGCCGGTGTGCTGCTGTTCGTACCGCGCACCGCGCTGGTGGGCGCCATGCTCGCCTTGGTATGCACGACACAGGTGTTCGTGCTGGACATGACCTACGACGTGCCCGCGAAAATCCTGTCGTTCCACCTGATGTTGCTGTGCCTGGTGCTGCTCGTTCCGGAGGCCGGGCGTCTGGCGAACGCGCTCGTACTGGACCGGCCCACCGGACCGTCGACGACACCGCCGTTGCTGCACTCGCCCCGGGCCCGTCGGATCGCGGCCGCGGCGCAGATCGCGCTCGGGGTGTGGCTGGTGTTCTCGAACGCCTACACCGGCTGGGAAAGGTGGAACGAAGAGGGAGCCGGGCGGCCGGAACCTCCGCTGTACGGCATCTGGGCGGTCACCGACTTCAGCGTGGACGGCAAACCGCTTCCACCGTTGAGCACCGATCAATTACGTTGGCAGAAAATCGTCTTCGACCGGGACGGGGCGACCGTGCAACGAATGGACGGTCAGTTGGTCCCGGTGCTCGCCATGGTCGATCCCGGCGCGCGCACGCTTGTCATGGCCGCGCCGCCGACGGCCGTCGGCGGGGGACCGCAACCGCTGGGCAGTTTCGGCTTCGACCGGCCCGCGCCCGAACGGCTGACCTTGACGGGCACGCTCGCCGGGCAGCCGGTCTCGGTGGCGCTGACCTCGGTCGCGCTCGAGGACTTCCCATTGCGCAGCCGTGGTTTTCATTGGGTGCAGGAATATCCGTATTTCCGCTGAGTCGCCCGCGGCTCGGGTCAAGCCTCGAGATCGTCGGCGAATCCGATGTCCTCGTGCCACAGCGCGGGATGCTCGGCGATGAAGCGGGTCATCAGGTCGATGCAGCGCCGGTCTTCCAGGACGGTGACGGCGACGCCGTGCCCGGCGAGCCATTCGTGCCCGCCGGAGAAGGTCTGCGACTCCCCGACCACCACCGAGCCGATGCCGAACTGACGGACCAGGCCGCTGCAATACCAGCACGGCGAAAGCGTGGTGACCATGATGGTGTCGCGGTAATCGCGGCGACGTCCCGCCGCGCGGAAGGCGTCGGTCTCGGCGTGCATGCTGGGGTCGCCGGACTGCACCCGGCGGTTGCGGCCACGCCCGAGCAGGGTGCCGCCCGCGTCGAAGAGGGCGGCGCCGATCGGGATCCCGCCCTCGGCGAGCCCGCGCAGCGCCTCGTCGTAGGCCACGTCGAGCAGTCGTGCCGGTGTCGGCTGCTTCATCGGTCCGCCTTTCCGAGCTGGACGACTACACCGCAACCTACCGCCGCGGACCGTCGAATCGCTTGTTACCGCTGGTCACAGTAGGTTTGCCCGGCCGCGCGGTCGTTGCGTCGTCCGTGCGGGCGTGCCGGTCGATTGCCGGTGCCCGACGGTCACGCCGTAGGCTCGAAACTTGTGCCGAACACGTCAGACGCAACGCAAGAGCAGCCCACCGGCGACCCGAACTACCTGGTCGGGCTCGATCTGCACGGACGGCGTGTCGTCGTGGTCGGCGGTGGGTCGGTGGCGCAGCGCAGGCTGGGCCTGCTGATCGCCTCCGGCGCGGACGTCCACGTCGTGAGTCGTGCCGTCACGCCGGCGGTCGAGGGAATGGCGAGCTCCGGGCAGATCACCGTCACGCTGCGCGATTACGCCGACGGCGACCTCGACGGCGCCTGGTACGCGATCGCGTGCACCGACGAACCCGAGACCAACGCGGCGGTGGTGGCGGAGGCGACCCGGCGGCGGGTCTTCTGCGTGCGGGCCGACACGGCACGGCTGGGCACGGCGGTCACCCCGGCCACCGCGCGCTACGACGGGCTCACCCTCGGTGTGCTCGCGAGCGGGCAGCACCGGCGCTCGGCGGCCGTGCGCAACGCGTTGCTGGAAGCCCTGCAATCCGGTGTCGTGAGCGACGACTCGACGCCGATCGCGCCCGGTGTCGCCCTGGTGGGCGGTGGGCCCGGTGATCCCGACCTGATCACCGTGCGCGGACGGCGGCTGCTGGCCAGGGCGGATCTGGTGGTGGCCGACCGGCTCGCGCCGCCGGAACTGCTCGCCGAGCTCGGGCCCGAGGTCGAGGTGGTCGACGCCGCCAAGATCCCGTACGGACGGGCGATGGCGCAGGAAGCGATCAACAACGCGCTGATCGAAGGCGCGAAGGCGGGCAAGTTCGTGGTGCGGCTCAAGGGCGGCGACCCGTACGTGTTCGGGCGCGGGTACGAGGAGCTGGAGGCCTGTGTGGCCGCCGGGGTCCCGGTCACGGTGGTGCCCGGCGTCACCAGTCCCATCTCGGTGCCCGCCGCGGCGGGTATCCCGGTGACCCATCGCGGCGTCACCCACGAGTTCGTGGTGGTGAGCGGGCACGTCGCGCCGGATCACCCGGATTCGCTGGTGGACTGGCCCGCACTGGCCCGGCTGCGCGGCACCCTGGTGCTGATGATGGCGGTGGAGCGGATCGAACAATTCGCCGCCGCGCTGCTGGAGGGCGGTCGTCCGGCGGGTACCCCCGCCACCGTCATCCAGGAGGGCACGCTGCGCACGCAGCGCGTGCTGCGCGCCGATCTCGGCACGGTGGCCGCCCGGGTTCGCGCCGAGGGCATCCGCCCACCCGCGATCGTGGTGATCGGCCCGACCGCCGGTTTCTCCGCCGACGCGCTCGTTCCGCACGCCGACTCCGCGGCGGGCTAGCGTCCGCGGCGGTGCGGCGATCCGATTCCGCGAGACCATGGCCGCGTCGACCGCCGCCCGTCCCGGCCGCGGTGGCACCCGTGCCGGTGGCCGCCCGCCGAGTGCGCGCGTCGTCGCTCGCGGGCCGGCGCCCGATCCGCCCCGCGACGTGCCGCACAGCAGGTCGCTCAGTCGACCGAGGGCTGGCACTGGAGTGGACGAGCCGGAGACCTTTCGGGCCGCCCGGATCACAGGGCGCGCTCCCCGTCGTGTACCCGGCCGGGCCGGTGGGCGGACAAATACGGCAGCGGCATCAATTACAGTGACTCACTGTGCTTCGGAACCCCGCTGCGACGATGCAGTATCCAGTGACGCAGCGGGCCTTCGGGCTCGCGATCCTAGTCCTGAGCGGATTGCAGCTCATGGTCGTGCTCGACGGCACGGTCGTGATCTTCGCGCTGCCGCGGCTGCAAGAGGAAATGGGGTTGTCCAGCGCGGGCAGCGCGTGGACGGTGACCTCCTACGGGCTCACCTTCGCGGGTCTGATGCTGCTCGGCGGCAGGCTCGGTGACGCGTTCGGCCGCAAGCGCATGCTCGTGGTCGGTGTCGCGGTGTTCACGCTGGCCTCGCTGTTGTGCGGATTGGCGCAGAACCAGGCGATGCTGCTCGCCGCGCGGGCCTTCCAGGGCGCGGGCGCGGCCGTCGCGGCGCCGACCGCGTTCGCGCTCGTGGCGACGACCTTCGCGCCGGGCAAGGCACGCAACCAGGCGATCGCGATCGTCGGGTCGATGGTCGGCATCGGCTCCGTCGGCGGCCTCGTGGTCGGCGGCGCGCTGACCCAGTTGTCGTGGCGGTGGATCTTCCTGATCAACGTCCCGATCGGCGCGCTGATCATCCTCGGCGCGGCCTACAAGCTCGCCGACACCGAACATCACCGTTCGGCCCTCGACATCCCCGGCGCGGTGCTCGGCACCTTCGCCTGCGCGTCGATCGTGTTCGGCGCGACCGAGGGGCCGGAGATGGGGTGGGGGCACCCGGCGATCATCGGTTCGCTGATCGCGGGCGTCGTGCTGCTGATAGTCTTCGTGGCGCTGGAACGGCGGGTGGACGACCCGCTGCTGCCGTGGTCGCTGTTCGACAGCCGTGACCGCGTCGCCACCTTCCTGCTGATCTTCCTGGCCGGTGGCGTGCTGGGCGCGATGACCTTCTTCGTCGCCCAGTTCATGCAGAACGTCATCGGGTACGGGCCGCTCAAGGCGGGCGTCGCGGCGATTCCGTTCACCGTCGGCATCGGCATCGGCGGCGCGGTGGCCTCCAAGGCGGCGCTGTACATCGCGCCGCGCTGGCTGCTCGCGGGCGCGGCCGTGGTGCTCGGTGTCGGACTGCTGTTCGGCTCCACCCTCGACGGCGAGGTCATGTACTTCGCCACGCTGCTGCCGCTGCTGGTGGTGATCGGCTTCGGCGTCGGCATCGCCATGGTGCTCGCACCGCTGTGCGTGCTGGTCGGCGTGCCGCCCGCCAATATCGGCCCGCTGGCCGCGGTCGGGCAGATGTTCATGAACCTTGCCACTCCCGTGGCCATCGGCCTGCTCACCCCGATCGCCGCCTCCCGCACCCTCTCGCTCGGCGGCCGCACCGAGAAGGTGGCCGGGATGACGTCCGCGGAGATCGCCGCGCTCGGCAACGGCTACACCCTGGTGCTGTTCGTCTGCGCCTTCGCCGCGTTCGCGGCCGGGCTGGTCGCCCTGACCCTGCGCTTCACCCCGCAGCAACTGGCCATGGCCCAGCACGCCCAAGAAGAAGCCCAGCAGGCCTGAACTCAGAACCTCCCCGCTACTCGACGGGGTGTCACGCGCACGATGACGCGCGGGCCGTCGTTGACGGAGGCGGGGTTGAAGTCCACGTACTTCTGTCCGGTGTACTTCGCCGACAGCTCGTTGGGCAGCGTCTTCTCCGGATCGGGCGTGAGGGTCGCGCTGCCTCGGATCTCCGCGTAGACGTACGGGTTGTCCGGCGGATTGATCAGCACGGTGATGCGCGGGTCGCGCGCGAGGTTCTTGCCCTGCTGGCGATCTGTCGTGGTGGAGAAGAGCAGGTCGTTGCCGTCGCGCTTCAGCCAGATCACGGTCAGGTGCGGCTGCCCGTTGGGGCCGATCGTGGCCGCGGTGGCGAAGACCTTCTCTTCGTCCAGGTACTTCTTCAGTTCGTCGGAGAACTCAGCGGTAGTGGTCACGCTCTGAGCGAACAGCGCCAGACGGCCCCGCATTCCCGTCGGCCGCGAAAGACGCTGTCACTCAGACGGTGTGCCGGTCCGCCGCCGCCAACGCGTGGTCCAGAATCGCCAGCCCCTCCTTCGCCTCGGTCTCGGTGAGCACGCACGGCGGCACGACGTGCAGCCGGTTGAAGTTCACCAGCGGCAGCAACCCGGCCGCCCGGCATGCCGCGACCAGTTCGGTCATCGCCGGGCTCGAGCCGCCGTACGGTGCCAGCGGCTCGCGGGTTTCCCGGTCGCGGACCAGCTCGACCGCCCAGAACACGCCCAGGCCGCGCACTTCGCCGACGCTGGGATGGCGTTGCGCGAGTTCCCGCAGGCCCGGTCCGAGCACGCGGGCGCCGATGTCGGCGGCGTTCTCCACGATCCACTCCTCGCGCATCGCGGTGATGGTGGCCACCGCCGCGGCCGTGGCCAGCGGATGCCCCGAGTAGGTGAGCCCGCCGGGGTAGGCCCGGTCGGCGAAGGTCGCGGCGATGGCCGGACCGATCGCGACCCCGCCCAGCGGCACGTATCCGGAGTTCACGCCCTTGGCGAAGGTGAGCAGGTCCGGCACGACGCCGTCGAAATGCTCGAGGGCGAACCATTTGCCGGTCCGGCCGAAGCCGCACATCACCTCATCGGCGATGAACACGATCCCGTACGCGTCGCACAGGGCCCGCACGCCGGCCAGGTATCCCGGCGGCGGGACCATGATGCCCGCGGTGCCGGGGACCGTTTCGAGCACGATCGCCGCGATCGTCTCCGGACCCTCGAACGCGATGGTCTGCTCGAGATGTGCGAGCGCGCGCTCGGCTTCCTCGGCCTCGGTGGTCGCGTGGAACTGGCTGCGGTACAAGAACGGTCCGAAGAAATGGACCACGCCGCTGTTGCCGTGGTCGTTGGGCCAGCGCCGCGGGTCGCCGGTCAGGTTGATCGCGGTCTCGGTGCCGCCGTGGTAGGAGCGATAACGCGAGAGCACCTTGTAGCGGCCGGTGTGCAGCCGCGCCATCCGCACCGCGTGCTCGACGGCGTCGGCGCCGCCGTTGGTGAAGAAGATCCGGTCGAGGTCGCCGGGAGTGCGCTCGGCGATGAGTCGCGCCGCCTCCGAACGGGCCTCGTTGACGTGCTGCGGCGCGACGGTGCACAGCTTCGCCGCCTGCTGCTGCACGGCCGCGACGACCTTCGGGTGCTGGTGGCCGATGTTGGTGTTGACCATCTGCGAGGAGAAGTCGAGCAGTCGGTTGCCCTCGCCGTCCCACACGTAGCAACCCGCCGCCGCGGTGATCGTCATGAGGTCCCGATGCGCCTGCGCCGACCAGGAGTGGAAGACGTGCCTGCGATCGAGGTCGTTGGCCCGGTCGACCGACGCCCGGGCCTTGCTTTCTGTCATCGCGTCCGCCTACCTGTTCCGGGGGAAGCCGAGGTTCAGTCCACCGTGGCTTGGATCGAGCCAGCGGGTGGTGACCGCTTTGGTGCGGGTGAAGAACCGCACGCCGTCGGCGCCGTGCGCGTGCGCGTCGCCGAACAGCGAGTTCTTCCAGCCGCCGAAGCTGTAGTAGGACATCGGAACCGGGATCGGCACGTTGATGCCGACCATCCCGACTTCGACCTCGTTGTGGAAGCGCCGCGCCGCGCCGCCGTCGTTGGTGAACAGGGCGGTGCCGTTGCCGTAGGGGTTGGCGTTGATCAGCGCCAGCGCGTCGTCGTAGCTGTCGGCGCGCACCACCGACAGCACGGGTCCGAAGATCTCGTCGGTGTAGACGCTCATGTCGGTGGTGACCCGGTCCAGAATCGTCGGACCGAGCCAGAAGCCGTCGGCCGCGCCGTCCGCTTCGACGCCCCGGCCGTCGAGAACCACGGTGGCTCCGGCGGATTCACCGGCCGCGATGTACTCGGCGACCCGGTCGCGGTGCGCCCGGGTGACCAGCGGGCCCATGTCGGCGCCCCGGGTGCCGTCGCCGGTCTTGATGGTCCCGGCCCGCTCGGCGATCTTGCCGACCAGCGCATCGCCCGCCCCGCCCACGGCGACCACCACGCTGATCGCCATGCACCGCTCGCCCGCCGAGCCGAACCCGGCGTTCACCGCGGCGTCGGCGGCCAGTTCCAGGTCCGCGTCCGGCAGTACCACCATGTGGTTCTTCGCGCCGCCGAGCGCCTGCACCCGCTTGCCCGCGGCGGTGCCGCGCTGGTAGACGTACCGGGCGATCGGCGTCGAGCCGACGAACGAGACGGCCTTGACGCCCGGGTTGTCCAGCAGTTCGTCGACCGCCACCTTGTCGCCTTGCAGCACGGTGAACACCCCCGCGGGCAGTTCGGCTTCGGCCCACAGCCGCGCCAGCCACAGCGACGGGGACGGGTCCTTCTCGCTCGGTTTGAGCACCACCGTGTTGCCCGCTGCGATGGCGATCGGGAAGAACCACATCGGAACCATCGCGGGAAAGTTGAACGGCGAGATGATCGCGACCGGTCCGAGCGGCTGGCGGATGGAGAAGATGTCGACCTTGGTCGAGGCGTTCTCGGTGTAGCCGCCCTGGAGCAGATGCGGTATGCCGCAGGCGAATTCGACGACTTCCAGGCCGCGGCTCACCTCGCCGACGGCATCGGCGACGACCTTGCCGTGTTCGGCGGTGATCAGCCGGGCCAGCTCCTCCTTGCGTTCGTTCAGCAGCTCACGGAACCGGAACAGGATCTGGGTGCGCCGGGTCAGCGAGGTGTCCCGCCAAGCCGGGAAGGCCTTCGCGGCGGAATCGATGGCCGCGCGGGTATCGGCGACGGTCGCCAGCGCGACCTGTCCCGTCACTTCGCCGGTCGCCGGGTTGGTCACCGGGGCCGTCGTCTGGCTGGTGCCCGCGAAAGCTTTGCCGTCGAGCCAGTGCGCGATGGTTTGCATGTCTCCTCGATTCGATCGGTGAGCATCGGCGGTGCCGTGGTTCCCGCCTGGACCGGATCGGGGGCGAGAACGCGGCCTGACTACCACTGTCCGGCATACACCCTTCTCGATGTGCCGACGATCAGTAAGGAATTCGGGAGCGAGTATTACGATTCGTCAATGCTCCTCTCCGTCGCCGACGTGCTGGCGATGCCGGTGCTGCGTGCCGGTGAACCGGAGGTCGTCGGCGGGGGATCGCTGGCGCGGCCGGTGCGCTGGGTGCACGTGAGCGAGGTGGCCGACGTGGCGCATCTGCTGGTCGGCGGCGAGCTGATCTTGACCACCGGGCAGCCCATGAGCCACGGCGATGCGGCGACGACGCGGTATCTGACCGCGCTGGCCGGTGCGGGCGTGTCGGGACTGGTGGTCGAACTGGGCGACCACGTGCCCGAGGTGTCGCCCGCTGTCGGGGCGACGGCCGACGCGCTGGGGCTTCCTTTGATCGCGCTGCACCGGGTGACCCGATTCGTGGAGATCACCGAGGCGGTGCACCGGGTGATCGTCGCCGAGCAGTACGCGGAAGTGGAGTTCGCGCGCACCGTGCACGAGACGTTCACGGAGCTGAGTGTGCGTCGCGCCGCGCTGGCCGAGATCGTGCAGACCGCGGCGGCGATGCTCGACGCCTCGGTGGTGCTGGAGGACCTGGCGCACCGGGTGCTCGCCCTGTCCGCGCGCCACGCGTCCGCCTCGGCGGTGCTGGAGAACTGGGAGGCCACCTCCCGCCTGCTGCCGGACGACTGGAACGCGGTGGCCGTCGGCCCGCACCCGCAGCGCTGGGGACGGTTGATCCTGCGCGCCGACGGCGTGCCGACCGCACGGGCGCGCATGGTGCTCGAACGCGCCGCCCAGACGCTGACGTTGCACCGCATGATCGAGCGGGATCGCTTCGGCCTGCACCGCCAGGCGCAGACCGGACTGATCGACGACCTGGTCAACGGCAGACTGGACGAGCGCGACGCCCTCGCGCGCGCCGCCGCGCTCGGGTTGGCTCGCCGTGCCGTCTACGTGCCGCTGGCCGTCGAGGTCGCCGCGGCGGCCGAGTCCGATCCGCTGGCGGGTCAGCGCCGCACGGCGGGCATCGTGGACGCGGTGACGCACGGGCTGGGGCTGGCCAAGGTGACCGCGCTGGTCGCCACCGAGCCGGGCGACCGGGTGTCGTTGATCGTCGCGCTGCCCCGGGCCGGTGATCCGGACGAGGCATTGGCCGCCGCGTGCGCCGCGATGCTCGGCGAGGTCCGGCGCGTCGACGGCGTGCGCGGAGTGGTGATCGGCGCGGGCGCGGTATCCGACACACTGCTGGACACCGCCCACGGCCTCCCGCACGCCGCGCACGTCGCGGAAGTCGCGCTCTCGCTGCGAACTTCGGCGTCTCGGCCGTTCTATCGCAGCGGCGACGTGCGGCTACGCGGACTGCTGTCGCTGATCCGGGCGGAGCCGGGCGTGCAGCGCTTCGCCGAGACCGAGCTGAGCGCGCTGCTGCGCTACGACATCCGCCACGACGCGGATCTGACCCGCACGCTGCGGCAGTTCCTCGATCTCGCGGGCAACAAGACCGAACTCGCCCGCAGGCTCGGAATCAGCCGCCCCACCCTCTACGAACGGCTCGCCCGCATCGCGCGCATCCTCGAAGTCGATCTCGACAACGGCGAGTCCCGCACCTCCCTGCACACCGCGCTGTTGATCCGTGATCTCACGGCGGGTCCGGGTCAGGGGTGATCCCGGTCGCCACGCTGTTGTCGCGCGACCGCGGTTCGCGTGAGACTGGGCCCGAGCCAACCTCGCGGCCGAACTCGCCGCGCTCACCACGGAACAGCCGGACGCGCTCAGGTGATTATCAGAAGTTCGGTGGCAGAGGCGATCTCGGCTCGCAACCCCGCTTTGACCGCCACCCGTGCGACGCCCCGCACGTCGGCTGGTTCGGCCCTGGTGAGCACGAGGGCACGCGCCAGCAGACCCTTGTGGTGTTTGTTGAAATGACTCACCACCGTGCGCGACCCATCCGGATGCTCGGTGAGGACGTTGGCGGTGATCGCGCCGGGCACCCGCCCCAACTGCTGATAGGTGCCCGAGCGCAGGTCGACGACGAGTTCGCCCGCCGCCTCGGCGTGCAGCGCCGCCGCGAGCTCGTCGCGCCAGACGGCCGAAAGAGTAGGCAGCCCGGGTAGTTTCGAGCCGCCGGACAGACGGTACGCGGGAATCGGGTCACCGGCGCGGACCGCGCCGAACAACGCGGAGCCGATACCGAGCCGGGCATCCGCCTTGGCCCGCTGCGCCTTGGTGAACGAGCGCGCGTCGAGCGCGTCGTAGAGCACGCCGGTGTAGCGCTCCAGCGCGGGCCGCGTCGGCGAGGTGCGCAGCGCGGCGTTGCGGGCGATCTCGCCGTCGGCCCCCTTGCCGAGGCCGAGCGCGTGCCGGGAGCGTTCCGGGTCGGCCGCCAGCCGCACCACTTCCTCGATCAGCCGGGCGCGCACCGCCGTGAGCTGCGGCATCGCCAGCGAGTCCAGGGTGAGCGGCGCCCCGGCGCCGCCGTCGGACTTGGTTTCGGAGGGAGGCAGCAGGACCAGCACGAACGAATACGGTAATGCGCTGGGACCTGCGTCCGGCCAGCGACTACCCTGTGCTTCCGTGATCACCCGCCTCTCCCGCCTGTTCCTGCGCACTCTCCGCGACGATCCCGCCGACGCGGAGGTGCCCAGCCACAAACTCTTGGTCCGTGCCGGCTACGTGCGCCGCGTCGCCCCGGGTGTCTACTCGTGGCTGCCGCTGGGCCTGCGTGTGCTGCGCAAGGTCGAGGACGTGGTGCGCGCGGAGATGGACGCGATCGGGGGGCAGGAGATCTCGCTACCCGCGCTGCTGCCACGCGAACCGTACGAGACCACCAACCGGTGGACCGAATACGGCGACGGCCTGTTCCGGCTGCGCGACCGCAAGGGCGCGGACTACCTGCTCGGGCCCACCCACGAGGAGCTCTTCGCGCTCACCGTGAAGGGCGAGTACAGCTCCTACAAGGACCTGCCGGTCACGCTGTACCAGATCCAGACCAAGTATCGCGACGAGGAGCGCCCGCGGGCGGGCATCCTGCGCGGGCGCGAGTTCGTGATGAAGGACTCCTACTCCTTCGATCTGGACGAGGACGGCCTCAAGGCCAGCTATCACGCGCACCGCCAGGCCTACCAGCGCATCTTCGACCGGCTGCGGGTCAAGTACGTCATCGTGGCCGCCACCTCGGGCGCGATGGGCGGCAGCGCGTCGGAGGAGTTCCTGGCCGACAGCCCGGTCGGCGAGGACACCTACGTGCGCTGCCCGGAATCCGGCTACGCGGCCAACGTGGAGGCGGTGGTCACGCCCGCTCCCGAACCGCTGCCCATCGAAGGACAGCCCGAGGCGGTCGTGCACGACACCCCGGACACTCCCACCATCGCGACGCTGGTGGACTGGGCCAACGGCGCGGGCATCGCCGAGCGCTACGGTCGCCCCGTCACCGCGGCCGACACCTTGAAGAACGTGATGGTCAAATTGCGCCACCCGGACGGGAAGACCGAGATCGTCGGCATCGGCGTCCCCGGTGACCGCGAGGTCGACGACAAGCGCCTCGGCGCCTCGGTCGAACCGGCTGAGGTCGAGCTGCTCACCGAAGCGGACTTCGCCGAGAATCCGTTCCTGGTCAAGGGCTACATCGGCCCGAAGGCGTTGCAGGCCAACGGCATTCGGTACCTGGTCGATCCCCGCGTCGGCACCGGCACCAGCTGGATCACCGGCGCCGACGAGCCGGGCAGGCACGTCGTCGGCCTGGTCGCGGGCCGCGACTTCGTCCCGGACGGCACCATCGAGGCCGCCGAGGTCCGTGACGGCGACCCCTCGCCCGACGGGCGCGGCACCCTGGTGGCGGCGCGCGGCATCGAGATCGGCCACATCTTCCAGCTCGGCAACAAGTACACCGACGCGTTCGAGGTGGACGTGCTCGGTGAGAACGGCAAGCCGGTGCGGCTGACCATGGGGTCCTACGGCATCGGCGTCTCCCGCATGGTCGCGGTGATCGCCGAGCAGCAGCACGACGACAAGGGGCTGCGCTGGCCCGCGGCGGTCGCGCCCTACGACGTGCACGTCGTCATCGCGAACAAGGACGACGCGGCCCGCGCGGGCGCCGAAGAGGTGGTGTCCGGCCTGCACGCGCAGGGCTTGGACGTGCTCTTCGACGATCGCACCGCCTCGCCGGGCGTGAAGTTCAAGGACGCCGAGCTGCTCGGCATGCCGCTGGTGCTGGTGATCGGCCGCGGCTGGGCCGAGGGCAAGGTCGAACTGCGCGACCGCTTCACCGGCGAGACCGAGGAACTGCCCGCCGCCTCCGCGGTGGACGCGGTGGTGGCCAGAGTTCGCGGCTGACTCGTTTCCCCGAACGGCCCCCGGCAGAAAATGCCGGGGGCCGTTCGCTATCGGCACGAAGGCCGCAGGAGAATGCGCACGCGGGAACGGGGACGGTGTCCACCTACGCGACCGTAACCTGAATTCGCTGGTCACAGATCCGCAGACCTCGTCCACGCTGCTGTTACCCGCTGGTAAGTTAACCCGCATGACAAACACCGACGTGCGGTTGTTCAACCCCGCCACCTATGATCCGCAGCAGTTCGACGCCGAGACGCGGCGCCTGCTGCGCGCCACGATCGAGTGGTTCGAGGGGCGGGGCAAGCAGCGTCTGCTCGCCGACGACGCGAATGCGGTGTGGACCGCGGACTTCCTCGACTTCGTGAAGAAGGAGAAGTTGTTCGCCACCTTCCTGACCCCCGCGGCGTACGCCGACGGTGACCCGGACCGCCGCTGGGACGCCGCGCGCAACGCGGCGCTGTCGGAGATCTTCGGCTTCTACGGTCTGGCGTACTGGTACGCCGAGCAGGTGACCATCCTCGGTCTCGGCCCGATCTGGCAGAGCGACAACGAGGCAGCCAAGAAGCGCGCGGCCGCCGACCTGGCCGCGGGTGAGGTGATGGCGTTCGGTCTGTCCGAGCAGACCCACGGCGCCGACATCTACAACACCGACCTGGTGCTGACCCCGACCGAGCCGGGAAGCGCGGACGCCGAAGCCGGAATCCTCTTCCGCGCCAACGGCGAGAAGTACTACATCGGCAACGGCAATGTGGCCAGCATGGTGTCGGTGTTCTCCCGCCGCGCCGACCTCGAAGGCGCCGACGCGTACGTCTGGTTCGCCGCCGACTCCCGGCACGAGAACTATCGCCTGCTCGGCAACGTCGTGCACCAGCAGATGTACGTGAGCACCTTCCGGCTGGAGAACTACCCGGTGCGCGCAGAGGACATCCTGCACACCGGCCCCGAGGCGTTCTCCGCGGCGCTGAACACCGTGAACGTGGGCAAGTTCAATCTGTGCCACGGCGGGATCGGCATGGTCGAGCACTCCTTCTACGAGGCGATCACCCATGCGAACAACCGCGTCCTCTACGGCAACCCGGTCACCGAATTCCCGCACGTGCGGGCGAATTTCGTCGACGCCTACGCGCGCATCATCGCGATGAAGCTGTTCAGCGACCGCGCGATCGACTACTTCCGCGGCGCGAGCCTGGAGGATCGCAGGTACCTGCTGTTCAACCCGATGACGAAGTCCA
The DNA here is from genome assembly GCF_040610355.1 of Nocardia sp. NPDC004168. Lineage (NCBI taxonomy): Bacteria > Bacillati > Actinomycetota > Actinomycetes > Mycobacteriales > Nocardiaceae > Nocardia > Nocardia sp. NPDC004168. The sequence goes on from NZ_JBEXME010000001.1 coordinate 200,311, forward strand.
AGGTGACCTCCGAGGGCGAAACCGTCATGACGCTGCTGCTGGATGTGCTGGCCGCCAAGGGATTCGAGAAGAACACCTACTTCGCCGAGGTGCAACGGCTGATCAGCACGCTGCCCCGGCTCGAGGGCACGGTGCACGTGAACGTCGGGCAGATCCTGAAGTTCATGCCCAACTATCTGTTCGACCCGCAGGACTACCCAGAGATCGGCACCCGGCAGGACGCGGCCGACGACGCGTTCTTCTGGCGCCAGGGCCCGGCGCGGGGCGCGGGCAAGGTGCGCTTCGCCGACTGGGCGCCGATCTACGACAAGCACGCCGACATCCCGAATGTGAGCCGGTTCTACGAGCAGGCGCAGGCGCTGCGCACGCTGCTGACCACGGCGGCACCGGACGCCGCGCAGCAGAAGGACCTGGACTTCATGCTGACCATCGGCCACCTGTTCTCCCTGGTGGTCTACGGCCAGCTGATTCTGGAGCAGGCCGCGATCACCGGCTTGGACCGCGACCTGATCGACCAGATCTTCGACTTCCAGGTCCGCGACTTCAACGGCTACGCCACCGCGCTGTACGGCAAGCCGTCGGCCACGCCGGACCAGCAGGGCTGGGCGGCATCCGCGTTGCGGCCGCCGGTCGCCGATCGCCCGCGCTTCGACCGGGTGTGGGCCGAGGTCGCGTCCTACGACGGCGCGTACGAGATGCGGCCGTAGGTCGGTTGTCGAGCGAACGGCGGCCCGGGTCGCCCGCGGCCGCCGTTCGCGTCGTCTCCTTTGCGGCGCATCAGATCTCGGGCAGTCGATCAGGTCGACGGGTCAGGCTTTGCCAGGAAACGCGACCGTGGGCGGATTCGCGCCGAGAATCGACTGCCACGCGGCCAGCCGGACGGCGGCCTCGGTGAGCGCTTCGACACCGGTGCGCCGGATGGCCATGGAGTCACCGCGCTCGACCACCGACCGCCAGGCCACGGCGGTGTCGGACTCGACCGTCACGGCCAGCTTGGCGGCCGAGATCGGATCGGTCACGGCGAACGGCACCGTGTAGGCCGCGTCCGGCGGCGGCGCCGTCGCGCCGCCCAGAGCGAGGGCGTCCACCGTGGTGTCGCGGCGAGCCCGGTGCGCGGCGGTGTGCTCGGCGACCAGCCTGGTGCGCTCGGAGGAGGCGTAGGCGGCGATCACCCCGTAGGCGTACACCGCGCCGTATTCGGCGTTCAGCGCGCCGATGAGCGCTCGGCGTTCGTCCTCGGTCATGCCAGCAACACCCCCGTCTGCACCGCGCAGGCCGCGCTGATCGAAGCGAGCAGACCGGCCCGATAGCCGGTCAGGGCGCGGGCGAGTTCGGCCGCCGATTTCTGGGAGGCGGTGAGCTGCGTGCGCAGCGTCTCGACGCTCGGCGGCGCGGTGGGCGGCACGGCGCTGCCCGAAGCCACGGCCGACGGGCCGGACGCACCGGCGCGGGTGCGGTGCGCCGGTTTGGTGCCGTCGGCGTAGACGCCGATCGCGCGGTCGATCTCGGTGCGCAAGGCGTCGGCGTGGGCGGTGCGCTCGGCCGCGATCGCCGCCAACGCGGCGTGCCGGTCGGGCGCGACGGCGATGGCCGCGGTCGCCGCCGCGGCGTCGGAGCGGGCCGCGACCTCTTGTGCGGCAAGCGGATCCGGCTCGTGGACCACGTCGTCACCGGTGCAGCCGACCAGCGCGCCGAGGGCGAGCACCCCGGCCGTTCCGCCGCAGGCAAGACGTAGCGCGCTGCGACGATCCAGGGCGGCGCGGCGGGGCTCGTGCCGGTCGGAGGGCATGCCGGTAGTGCGCCCGGCACGCGGCGGGGCGGGAAGGCGGATGGGCACGGCACTATCGTGCCAGACTCGCGGGGCGTCGCCGGACGAGCATCGGCCGTGGCGTGCGGACTCCGAGACCGCTGGTCCTTTACACTCTCGTGGCGCGTTACGCTAGACCTTCGGTAGAGAAATTTCCCGCCGCGTCACAACTGAACCAGGAGCCGCCCACATGCCGATGCCGACCGAGGAAAGGGTGAGCCAGCTAGTAGCTGGTCTCGTCGAACGCCGAGGATTCGATCTCGAGGGCGTCGAGATCTCGACGGCGGGCACGCGCGTGGACGCGCAGGCTCGGGTGCAGGTGACCGTGGACCGCGACACCTCCGATCTGGACTCCCTGGCGACTCTGAGTACGGAGCTGTCGGCGCTGCTGGACGACGCGGGGGAGTTCGGCGAGACGCCCTACCTGCTGGAAGTCACGACCCCCGGGATCGACCGCCCGTTGACCGCCGACCGGCACTGGCGTCGGGCGCGCGGGCGGAAGGTGCGCGTGCGACTACGCGAAGGCGCACAGCCGCCGGAGGGGTCGGCGACCTTCGAGGCCAGGGTCGGCGCGCTCACCGGTGATTCGGTGGCGCTGGTGCTCGGCGGCAAACGCGACCCGCACCGGGTGACGGTCCCGCTCGCCGACATCGCCACGGCCGTGGTCCAAGTCGAGTTCTCCCCGCCGAGTGCTCGAGAGCTGGAACTCACGGGCGGAGTCGTTCCGGGGCGGCCCGCTCCGGGTGCGGACGACGCGGTGGCGGTCGAGGACGCCGCGCAGCTCCGAGGAACACCGAATGCACTGTCCGAATCCGTAACAGCGTCCGATTCGCCGACCGAAGGGATCGTGGAATGAACATCGAAATCGAAGCCCTGCGCGCGATCGTCGCCGACAAGGGGATCTCGATCGAGACCGTGATCTCCGCGATCGAGTCGGCGCTGCTCACCGCGTACCGCCACACCGAGGGCCACCAGCCCAACGCGCGCATCGACATCAACCAGAGGACCGGCGTGGTCCGGGTGATGGCGCGCGAGGTGGACGCCGACGGCAACGTGATCTCCGAATGGGACGACACCCCGGAGGGGTTCGGCCGGATCGCGGCGACCACCGCCAGGCAGGTCGTACTGCAGCGGCTGCGCGACGCGGAGAACGAGAAGTCCTTCGGCGAGTTCTCCACCCACGAGGGCGACATCGTCGGCGGTGTGGTGCAGCGCGACGCGCGCGCCAACGCCCGCGGCACCATCGTGGTGCGCATCGGCAGCGAACTGCACGGCGCGGAGGGCTTGATCCCGCCCGCCGAGCAGGTGCCCGGCGAGACCTACGAGCACGGCGACCGGATCAAGTGCTACGTCGTCGGGGTCTCCCGTGGGCCGCGTGGACCGCAGATCACGCTGTCGCGCACCCACCCGAATCTGGTGCGGCGCCTGTTCGCGCTGGAGGTGCCGGAGATCGCCGACGGCTCGGTGGAGATCGTCGCCGTGGCGCGCGAGGCGGGGCACCGATCCAAGATCGCCGTGCGCACCACGGTGCCCGGCGTCAACGCCAAGGGCGCCTGTATCGGGCCCATGGGACAGCGCGTGCGCAACGTGATGAGCGAACTGGCCGGCGAGAAGATCGACATCATCGACTACGCCGACGATCCGGCGACCTTCGTCGGCAATGCGCTCTCTCCGTCGAAAGTGGTTTCGGTCACTATCGTCGACCCGGAGGCAAGGGCGGCCCGCGTAGTGGTCCCCGATTTCCAGCTTTCCCTGGCGATCGGCAAGGAGGGGCAGAACGCCCGCCTGGCCGCGCGGCTGACCGGCTGGCGCATCGATATCCGCAGCGATGCCGCGCCCGACATGGGCGGATCCGTTCGGACGGAGGCGCATCGCAGTTGACCGGAGCCCGCCCGCGGAGTGCTCGGGATGACAGGTTCGTAACTTCCGCGGGGGAGGGGTTCGGCGTTCCGAGCGTGGCAGCGGTAGAGTGGTCCAAGGTTCAGTCCGAGTCTTCGGTTTCCATGCCCGACCGCACCACCGAGCAGCACCAGGCGCCCCGGCGCCGAGCGGCTCCGGTACGGACGTGTATCGGGTGCCGGAAGCGCGAGCTGGCCGTCGATCTGTTGCGGATCGTGGCTCGGGACCGTGAGACCGGAGACGGCTCCCACGTCATCGAGATCGTTCCCGATCCGCGGCGCAGACTTCCCGGACGGGGTGCCTGGCTGCACCCCCTTTCGGCTTGTCTGCGCGCGGCAGAGCGGCGCCGAGCGATCGGCAGAGCACTACGAGTGTCCGGACATCTGGATATCTCAGCCCTGGAGCATTACCTCGAGAACAGGCACGAGCACTCATGAGCACACCGTGAAGTACCAACGATGAACGTCCATCGGAGATAACCCGAGGTCGTGCGGGCCGCCGTCCCCAACGGTGGCGCTGCTCGGCCTCTCAGTGAGGAGAGCAGTGGCAGGCAAGGCCCGCGTGCACGAGTTGGCAAAAGAACTCGGTGTCACGAGCAAGGAACTACTCGCAACGCTCAAGGAGCAGGGCGAGTTCGTGAAGTCGGCGTCCTCGACGGTGGAAGCTCCCGTCGCCCGCCGGCTGCGTGAGTCGTTCGCGGCGAAATCCGCCCCGTCCAACGGCAACAAGCCGGGTGCACGCCCCGGACCGTCCGGTCGTCCGGCCCCCAAGCCCGCGGGCGGAGGCCCGCGTCCAGGTCCCCGTCCGTCGGCGCCCACTCCGGCGCCCACCGCACAGGAGACCGCGGCCCCGGCCGCGCGTACCGGTGAATCCCCGGCCGTGAAGCCGGGCCCCGCCGCGCGTCCCGGACCGTCCCCGGCGCCCAAGCCCGCCGCCCGGGAATCGATCAACCCGCAGGCCGCCGCGGCTTCGGGCGCGAGCGCGAGTTCCGCGCCCGCCCCGGCCGGTCCGCGTCCGACGCCGGGCGGCGCGCGCCCCGGGCAGCAGCAGCAGCGTCCCGGCGGCCCCGGCCAGGGTGGACATCGCCCGGGTGGCGCGGCTCCCGGCCCGCGTCCTGGGCCGAAGACCCCGCGTGTCGGTAACAACCCCTATTCCTCGGCTCCCGAGCGTCCCGCGCCGCGTCCGGCCCCCGGTCAGGGTGGTCCGCGTCCCGGTCCGTCCCAGGGTGGTCCGCGTCCCGGCCCCGCTCAGGGTGGTCCGCGTCCCGGTCCGTCCCAGGGTGGTCCGCGTCCCGGCCCCGCTCAGGGTGGCCCGCGTCCGGCGCCCGGCCCTGGTGGTCCGCGTCCCGGCGGCCCGCGGCCGAGCCCCGGCTCGATGCCGCCTCGTCCGAATCCCGGCGCGATGCCGTCGCGTGCGGCGCGTCCCGGCGGCGCCGGAGGCCCCGGTGCGGGTCGTCCCGGTCGTCCCGGTGGCGCCGGTGCCGGTCGTCCCGGTGGCGGCGGTGGCGGTGGCTACCGCGGTGGCGGTGGCGGCGCTCCCGGTGCGGGTGCGGGTGCGCCCGGTGCCGGTGGTGCGGCCGGTGGCTTCCGCGGTCGTCCCGGTGGCGGCGGTGGCGGCGGCGGTCGTCCTGGCGGTCCCGGTGGCCGCGGTGGTGCGGCAGGCGCGTTCGGCCGTCCCGGTGGCGCGCCCCGGCGTGGCCGCAAGTCGAAGCGGCAGAAGCGGCAAGAGTACGACTCGATGCAGGCGCCCGCCGTCGGCGGCGTGCGGCTGCCGCGCGGCAACGGCGAGATCATCCGGCTCGCTCGCGGCGCGTCGCTGTCGGACTTCGCCGAGAAGATCGATGCGAACCCGGCCGCGCTGGTGCAGGCCCTGTTCAACCTCGGTGAGATGGTCACCGCGACCCAGTCGGTGAACGACGAGACCCTCGAGCTGCTGGGCAGCGAGATGAACTACGTCGTCCACGTGGTCAGCCCCGAGGACGAGGACCGCGAGCTGCTGGAGTCGTTCGACCTCACCTACGGCGAGGACGAGGGCGGCGAGGAAGACCTCGAACAGCGTCCGCCGGTGGTGACCGTCATGGGTCACGTCGACCACGGTAAGACCCGCTTGCTGGACACCATCCGCAAGGCGAACGTCCGCGAGGGCGAGGCAGGCGGCATCACCCAGCACATCGGCGCCTACCAGGTGCTCACCCACCTCGGCGACGAGGACCGGCTGATCACCTTCATCGACACCCCGGGTCACGAGGCGTTCACCGCCATGCGCGCCCGTGGTGCGAAGGCCACCGACATCGCGATCCTGGTGGTCGCCGCCGACGACGGCGTCATGCCGCAGACGGTGGAGGCGATCAACCACGCGCAAGCGGCCGACGTGCCGATCGTCGTGGCGGTCAACAAGATCGACAAGGAAGGCGCCAACCCGCAGAAGGTGCGTCAGCAGCTCACCGAGTACGGCCTGGTCGCCGAGGAATACGGCGGCGAGACCATGTTCGTCGACATCTCCGCCAGGCAGAACATCAACATCGATGCGCTGCTCGAGGCGGTCCTGCTGACCGCGGACGCGGCGCTGGACCTGCGGGCCAACCCGGACATGGACGCGCAGGGTGTGGCCATCGAGGCGCACCTCGACCGTGGCCGCGGCCCGGTGGCGACCGTGCTCATCCAGCGCGGCACCCTGCGGGTCGGCGACTCGATCGTGGCGGGAGACGCCTACGGCCGGGTGCGCCGGATGGTCGACGAGCACGGCGACGACGTCGAGGCGGCGCTGCCGTCGCGGCCGGTTCAGGTCATCGGCTTCACGTCGGTGCCCGGCGCGGGTGACAACCTGCTCGTGGTCGACGAGGACCGGATCGCCCGGCAGATCGCCGATCGGCGCAACGCGCGCAAGCGCAATGCGCTGGCCGCACGCAGCCGCAAGCGGATCAGCCTGGAAGATCTGGATGCCGCGCTGAAGGAAACCAGCGAGCTGAACCTGATCCTCAAGGGCGACAACTCGGGTACGGTCGAGGCCCTCGAAGAGGCGCTGCTCGGGATTCAGGTGGGCGACGAGGTGCGGCTGCGGGTGATCGACCGCGGCGTCGGTGGCGTCACCGAGACCAACGTCAACCTCGCTTCGGCGTCGAACGCGATCATCATCGGATTCAACGTCCGCGCCGAGGGCAAAGCGACCGAGCTGGCCAACCGTGAGGGCGTCGACATCCGGTACTACTCGGTGATCTACCAGGCCATCGACGAGATCGAGAAGGCCCTCAAGGGCATGCTCAAGCCGATCTACGAAGAGGTCGAGCTGGGGCGGGCCGAGATCAGGGCGATCTTCCGTTCGTCGAAGATCGGCAACATCGCCGGTTGCATGGTCACGTCGGGCTCGGTCAAGCGCAACGCCAAGGCGCGCCTGCTCCGGGACAACGTGGTGATCGCCGAGACGATGTCGATCTCGTCGCTGCGCCGGGAGAAGGACGACGTCACCGAGGTCCGCGAGGGCTTCGAATGCGGTATGACGGTCACCTACTCCGACATCAAGGAAGGCGACATCATCGAGGCCTACGAACTGCGCGAGAAGCCGCGCGACTGATAGACCGAGACGAGTCCGGGCGCCGCGCGAAGTGCGCGGCGCCCGGCGGGTCTTCCTGACTGGGGAGGGTGTGGGTGTACCTGGGTGCACTGGAGTTCGACCTGCTGCTCGGCGATGTGCATTCACTGAAACAGAAGCGCTCGGTGATCCGGCCTATCCTGGCCGAATTGCAGCGTTTCGGTGTGAGTGCCGCCGAAGGCGGGGAACACGATCTATACCGTCGTTCGCTGCTGGGCGTGGCCATGGTCAGTGCGGGCATGGATCATCTGACCGAGGTGCTGGACAAATGTGAACGGCACGTCGCGGCCCGTCCGGAGTTACAGTTGCTGGCGGTGCGCCGCCGAATCTTCGGGCCCGAGGACTGACCGCGGCGCAGCGACGGAGCTCGGGTGGCGGCCGCGAGCCACGCTCCGACCGCCATCGAACAGAGTTGATAGTGAGGAGGAAACGGCCATGGTGGATCAAGCCAGGGCACGCCGACTCGCCAAGCGGATCTCCTCGATCGTCGCGACCGCGATCGAATACGAGGTGAAGGACCCGCGGCTGCGTTTCGTGACCGTGACCGACGCCAAGGTGACCGGCGATCTCCGGGAGGCGACGGTGTACTACACCGTGATGGGTGAAACCCTCGACGCCGAACCGGATTACGACGGTGCGGCGGCCGGACTGGAGAAGGCCAAGGGAGTTCTGCGCTCCAAGGTGGGCGCGGGAACCGGGGTGAAGTTCACCCCGACGCTGGCATTCGTACTGGACACCGTGCCCGACGCGGCACGGCAGATGGAGGAACTGCTCGCCAGGGCGCGGGCCGCGGACGACGAGGTCGCCAAGGTGGCCGCCACCGCCAGGCCCGCGGGCGACGCCGACCCGTACAAGATCGAACGCGACGCCGACGAGTGACATGCGGTAGTCGATGACGACGATGCGAGAAACGGCCGGCTTGGACACGGCCGTGGCGGCGCTCGACGCCGCGCGCTCGGTGACCATCGTCTGCCATGTGCAGCCCGATGCGGACACCATAGGAAGTGGTCTGGCGCTGGCGCTGGTGCTGCACCGGCGCGGCGTCCCGGTGCAGGTGTCGTTCGCCGAGCCGGCGGAATTGCCCGTATCGATGCGGTCGCTGCCCGGCGTAAGGCACCTGGTGGCGCCCGCCGAAGTGCGCGCCGAGGTCGACCTGCTGGTCGCGGTCGACTGCGGCAGCGCGGGCAGGCTCGGTGCGCTCGCCGACCGATTGTCCGATGCCGCAACGACACTGGTGATCGATCACCATCGGTCGAACACGCGGTTCGGAGCGATCAACGTGGTCGATCCCGCCGCGGAGTCCACCACTAGCCTGATCGCGCGACTGCTCGACGCGTGGGGTGTGCCGATCGATGCGGACGTGGCGCATTGCCTGTATGCCGGTCTGGTCACCGACACGGGCTCGTTCCGGTGGGTGCGGCCGGGTACCCACGAACTGGCGGAGCGGCTGCTGGCCACCGGAATCGACGGCGCGCATATCGCCCGCACCTTGATGGACACGCACCCGTTCGGATGGCTGCCCATGTTGGCGCGGGTGCTCGGGACGGCGCAGCTCGTCCCGGAGGCGCGCGGCGGCGTCGGATTGGTGTACGCGTTCGTGCGGCGCGACGACATCGACGACGTGCGTTCGGAGGAAGTCGAGAGCGTCATAGATATCGTGCGCACGACCGCCGAAGCGGGAATCGCCGCGGTGTTCAAGCAATCTCGTGTGGTGCCGGATCGGTGGACGGTATCGCTGCGCTCACGGGACAGCGGAGCGTGTGCGGGCGACGGGGTGGACGTCGCAGAGGTGGCCACGACACTGGGTGGTGGTGGGCATCGCTTCGCGGCCGGGTACACCGCACACGGCGCGCCCGAGGACCTGATCGGCGCGCTGCTGACCGCGCTCGGATGATCGTGTTCGATCATCGGCGAATGCCGGGTCGGCTCTCACCAAAACGTCCCGGTCCGTCGGGTTTTCGAGTGCTGAGGCCGAATTCGTCGTCCGGACGGGTCGACGGATCGACCGGGGCGGTGTGCGGATGCGGCGCACTCTCGGCGTGTGCGGGGCGCCCCGCGTTCGTGCCCGGTGCCCTGCGGGCGTTTGCCTGTCGAGTGGCGCTGGAAGTCGAGCCGGTTCGCCCGCCTCGCCATCCGAGCCTGGTTCGGCGTCGTGCCACACATCCGGAATCACCGGTGATGCGACCCTCTCCGCGACCGGAGCCGGACGCCGCCGAGTTTGTCGGTGGGCCGTGCCAAGGTGGGAGCCGGATCGCAACGACGGTGGTCTCGAAGGACGACATGCGGGGGAGGTGTTCGTGAGCGCGCAGGGTTGTAGTGGGGCGGATATCGGTGACCCGGTCCTGCGCGCGAGCGAGCCGGAAACTATCGACCGGGCCGCCGCCGCCGGGCCCAAACGCATTCTCGGCCTCGCGGTGCCCACCCTCGGTGTACTGGTCGCCGAACCGATCTACCTGTTGTTCGACTTGGCCGTGGTCGGCAGGCTCGGCGCGCTCGCGCTGGCCGGGCTCGCCGTGGGCGGGTTGATCCTCGTGCAGACGAGTTCGCAGCTGACCTTCCTGTCCTATGGCACCACCGCGCGCTCGGCGCGCCGTCACGGCGCGGGCGACCATCAAGGAGCCGTCGCCGAGGGCGTGCAGGCCACGTGGATCGCGGTGGCCGTCGGCGTCGCGATCCTGCTGCTGGTCCAAGCGTTCGCCGTGCCGGTGACCAGCGCCATCGCGGGCGGTGGTGACATCGCGGCGCAGGCGCTGGACTGGGTGCGGATCGCGCTGTTCGGCGTGCCGCTGATCCTGATCTCCATGGCGGGGAACGGGTGGCTGCGTGGCGTCCAGGAGACGCGCAGGCCGTTGGTCTACGTCGTCGCCGGACTCGGGGTGTCGGCGGTGCTCTGCCCGGCGCTGGTGCACGGACTGTTCGGCGCACCGCGCCTGGGTCTGCCGGGCTCGGCCGCGGCGAACGTGGCGGGTCAGATCGTCACCGCGGTCCTGTTCCTGAACGCGCTGATCCGCGAGGAGGTTTCCCTCGCCCCGCATTGGTCGGTGATGCGTGCCCAGCTCGTCCTCGGACGCGACCTGATCGTCCGCAGTTTCGCCTTCCAGGCGTGCTTCGTCTCGGCGGCTGCCGTCGCCGCGCGTTTCGGCGCCGCGTCGGTAGCGGCCCACCAGTTGGTGCTGCAACTGTGGAACTTCCTGGCGCTCGCCTTGGACGCGCTGGCCATCGCCGCGCAGACGCTCACGGGCGCGGCTCTGGGCGCGGGTGATGCCACCGGCGCCCGAGGGATCGCCCGGCGCGTGACCCGCTGGTCGGAGATCTTCAGCCTGGGGCTCGCCGCCTGCTTCGCGGCGGGGGCGGTGGCGATCCCCGCGCTGTTCACCGATGACCCGGACGTGCTGGAGCGCGCGCACGTGGTGTGGTGGTTCTTCGTCGCGCTCATTCCGGTGGCGGGCATCGTCTTCGCGCTCGACGGCATCCTGCTCGGAGCCGGTGACGCGGCCTACCTGCGCACCACCACGCTCGGAGCGGCCCTGCTCGGCTTCCTGCCCGCTATCTGGTTGTCGCTGGCCTTCGACTGGGGCGTCGCCGGAATCTGGTCCGGCCTCGCCGCGTTCATGCTGTTGCGGCTGATCGCCGTCGCGGGGCGGGCGCTGTCGGGCCGCTGGGCCCTGGTCGGCGCCGAAGTACCGAGGTGAGCGACACCCGGCTCGGCCGGTGCGCGCGAATCCGAAACGATGTGCCAAGGTAGGTGTGGTGATACCCAAGTTGATGGCGGTGAGCGACATTCATGTCGGGCACCAGGGGAATCGGCCGGTCGTCGAGCAGATCAAGGCGGACTCGCCGGAGGACTGGCTCATCGTGGCCGGCGACGTGGGGGAGAAGACCGAGGACATCCGGTGGGCGCTGGAGCTGCTGCGCCGCCGGTTCGCCAAGGTGATCTGGGTGCCGGGCAATCACGAGCTGTGGACGACGGCGAAGGACCCGGTGCAGATGGTCGGGGTGGCACGCTACGACTACCTGGTGTCGATCTGCCGCGACCTGGATGTGTTGACGCCGGAGGATCCGTTTCCGGTGTGGCAGGGCGCGGGCGCGGAAGAACACGGCGGAGCGGTCACGCTGGTTCCGATGTTCCTGTTGTACGACTACTCGTTCCTGCCGGAAGGAGCCACCACCAAAGCGGAGGGTCTGGCGATCGCGCGTGAGCGCAACGTGGTGGCCACCGACGAATTCCTGCTCTCGCCGGATCCGTACCTGACCAGGGACGCGTGGTGCCATGCCCGGGTGCAGGTGACCAAGCGCAAGCTCGACGCGCTCGCCCCGGGCACCCCGGTCGTCCTGATCAACCACTTCCCGCTGGTGCGGCAGCCGACCGACGTGCTGTTCTACCCGGAGTTCGCGCTGTGGTGCGGCACCGAACTCACCGCGGACTGGCACACCCGCTACAACGTGGTCTGCTCGGTCTACGGTCACCTGCACATCCCGCGGACCTCGCACTACGACGGCGTCCGATTCGAGGAGGTCTCGCTCGGCTACCCGCGCGAGTGGCAGCGCCGCGGCCTGCCCGAGCGATTGCTGCGCCAGATCCTGCCGACCCCGCAGTATCCGCCGGGCACGCTGAACAAGTGGGGCGGACACTTCCAGGTGACTCCCGAGATGGAAGCCGCCGCCGCGGAGATGCGCAGCAAAGCGCAGCAGCGGCGCGGGCTGGCGTAGTCCCACGCACATGGCGCTGCGATCCCACCCGGTGCGGCTCGACTACGCTCGTCGGTGATGATCGAGAACATTCTGCCCGCGGGTGTGGCCTCGGCCGAGTTGCTGGCGTACCCGGAGGATCTGCGGCCGCATCCGGCGGAGGAGCATCTCATCGCCAAGTCGGTGGAGAAGCGGCGCCGTGACTTCATCGGCGCGCGGCATTGCGCCCGCCTTGCGCTCACGCAACTCGGTGAGCAGCCGGTCGCGATCGGCAAGGGCGAGCGCGGCGCTCCGGTGTGGCCGCGCGGAATCGTCGGCAGCCTGACCCACTGCGACGGCTACCAGGCCGCCGCGCTCGGTCACAAACTGCGGTTCCGTTCCATCGGCATCGACGCCGAGCCGCACGCCACCCTGCCGGACGGCGTACTGGACTCGGTCAGCCTGCCGCCGGAGCGGGAATGGCTGAAGACCACCGAGTCCGAATTGCACCTGGACCGGTTGCTGTTCTGCGCCAAAGAGGCCACCTATAAGGCGTGGTTCCCGCTGACGCTGCGCTGGCTCGGCTTCGAGGACGCGCACATCACGTTCGAGATCGAGGACAGCTCCGCCGCTTCCGGGCGCGGCAGCTTCCATACCGAACTGCTGGTGCCGGGGCAGACCACCGACGGCGGCACGCCGCTGATCGCGTTCGACGGCCGTTGGCTGATCACCGACGGGTACATCCTGACCGCGATCGCGCACGTCTGATGGACGGACTCGGCGGGCTGCTCGTCATCGACAAGGCCGGTGGCTGGACCAGTCACGACGTCGTGGCGAAATGCCGGAAGCTGCTGCGCACCAAGAAGATCGGCCACGCGGGCACGCTCGATCCGATGGCGACCGGTGTGCTGGTGCTCGGCGTGGAACGCGCGACCAAACTGCTCGGCCTGCTCACCCTGACCACCAAGGCGTACACCGCGACCATCCGGCTGGGGCAGGCGACCAGCACCGACGACGCCGAGGGCGAGGTGCTGGCCACGACACGGGCCGGTCATCTCGCCGACGCCGACATCGCCACGCGCACAGCCGAACTGACCGGGAACATCGAGCAGGTGCCCGCCACCGTCAGCGCGATCAAGGTGAACGGCGAACGTGCCTATGCCCGCCACCGTGCGGGCGAGGACGTGCAGTTGGCCGCCCGCCCGGTCACGGTGTCGCGGTTCGACGTGCTCGCGCGGCGCGATGTCGGCGATTTCGTCGACCTGGACGTGGTGGTCGAATGTTCCTCGGGCACCTACGTGCGCGCGCTGGCCAGAGACCTGGGCGCCGGGCTCGGCGTCGGCGGCCACTTGACCGCGTTGCGCCGCACCAGCGTCGGGCCGTTCACGCTCGAGCATGCACGCACCTTGGACGATCTGGCCGCCGCCGCTGAGTCCGGCGTGCCGCCACTGAGCCTCGATATCGATGCCGCGGTGCGAACGGCGTTCCCGCGCCGCGACATCGATGACAAGCAGGCCGACGACCTGCGCAACGGACGTTGGCTGGCTCCGGCCGGAATGGCCGGTGTCTACGCCGCCATCGATCCGGAAGGCCGCGCTATCGCCCTGCTCCGGGAATCCGGTAATCGCGCGTCCTCGGTGATGGTCGTCCGCCCCGCCAATCTCTGATCCCGGGCGACAATGGTCGACCACCTCGCGGTCAGGAGTTGGTCGATGATGCGAACCGTTGCGGCGATGGCCGCGGTCCTGGTCGGTGGCGCGGCGCTGGTCGGCGGCGCCGCCGGGGTGGGAAAGCCGCCTGCGGCGGCCGTGGCCGGGTAGCGGCGGCGAAGGTGATCCGCGTGCTGCTGGACTTCTTGTCGCGGTGAGCCGGCGTTCAGGAGCCGATCTGGTGCCGGAGGCGTTGCACGGCGTCGTCCATGTGCTCGACGAGCAGAGCGCGGGCGCGCGCGGGGTCGCCCGCGCCGATCGCGTCGCGCAGGCCGATGTGTTCGCGGGACTGTTCCCGCAGGTCCGGATAGGTCGTCTGCAAGGCGCCCAAGCACATGCGCGTCTCGATCAGCAAGGTGCGAGCCGCGCGTACCAGCCGCGGACTGGCCGCACTCTCCACCAGCGCCTCGTGGAAGGCCTGGTCGGCCTCCGACACGCCGACCGCGTCGCCGCGTTCGGCGCACGCGATCATCTCCTCGACGCTGGGACCGAGCGCCTCGTAGGCGATGGGGCGGCGACCGTCCAGGATCAGCTCCAGCGCGCCGCCCTCCAGTGCCGTCCTGGCCCGGTAGATGTCGACGACGTCGTCGAGGCTCAGTTCGATGACGAAGATGCCGCGGTGGCGGATGCTGCGCAGCAGACCCTCGGACACCAAGCGCTGCATCGCCTCGCGCACCGGCCCGCGCGAGACCGCGAACCGCGCCGCGAGGTCGGCCTCGCCGAGCTGCGACCCTGGCGCGAGACTGCCGCGCATGATCGCCTCGCGGAGCCGATCTGCGATCATCTCCGCGGTCGACTGCCGGTTCACCGGCTCGAAATCAACGACGGACATCGATCTGCCTTTCCGCGAACAAGGTCCCGAATCCGGGAACGACCGGCTCGGCGCCGGCCAGCCGCAGCCCTGCCCAGATCGTGACCTGATTGGCCGTCAGCACCGGTTTGCCCAGCGTAGCCTCCAGGTCCGGCAGCACCGCCACGGTGTGCATCGCGGTGTCGGGGATGAGCAGCGCCTCCGCGTCGGGATGGTCGTTGTCCGCCGCCAGCCGCAGCACCTGGGCCGGGGTGAGGGTGCCGACCTCAGCGGCGGTGTCGATCCCCGCGCTGGACATCGAGACGACGTCGATGCGCGCGTCGGCGAGGAACTCCACGAACAGCCGGGCGACCTCGTCGGGATAGCTGGCGGCGACCGCGACGGTGCGCAGTCCCAGCGTGTGCACGGCGTCGGCGAACGCGATGCTGGTGCTTGTCGCCGGGACGCCCGCGACCTCGGCCAGCGCGCGCACCTGATCGCGCGCGCCCTCGGGTCCGTAGACGAAACTGCCCGACGTGCAGGCCCAGACGATCGCGTCGGGGCGGTGCCGGGCGAGCAGCGAGGCGCCGAGGCGCAATTTCTCCGGGCTGCCCAGTTCGAGCAGTTCGGGGACGGCGTGCAGATCGGTGCCGTAGATGTGGGCCACCGGAAGGTGCGCGCCGAGCGCTGCCGCCGCGAGCGGGTAGTCGTCCTCGGCCGCGTGGTCGGGGTAGATGAAACCGACGGTGGGTGCGTGCATGTGATGTTCTTCCTTCAGAAAACGTTGAGCAGCCACTTGCCCGGGCCCATCATCGGGAGCTTCATCCGGCCGAGACATGCCCACATGGTGAGTTGGTTGGCGGTGAGCACCGGCTTGCCGAGGGCTTTCTCCAGCGGCTCGATCACGTCGTACGTGGGCAGGTTGGTACAGCTGACGAAGACGGCCTGGGCCCCGGGGTCGTCGGCGCCGACGATGCGTTCGGCGATCGTGCGATAGCTGACCTTCCAGATGCCGCCGCCGAGCCCGAGGTGATCGGAGCGGACCACCGTGCAGCCGGCTTCCGCGAGGAACTCGTGCAGCCGGTGGGTGAGGATCTCGTCGTACGGGGTCAGTACCGAGATCCGGGTGAGGTCCAGATGGCGGATCGCTTCGAGCAACGCTCCCGAGGTGGTGACCGCGTCCAGCGCCCCGGCACGGCAGATGGTGTCGCGCAACGACTTCTCGTAGGCGAGGCCTTTGATGAAACTGCCCGATGTGCACAGGTAAGCCACGACTTCGGGTTCCACGTGCAGGACGTTGCGGGTGGCCGCGGTGAGATGCGCCGCGTCGGAGACCAATTCGGCCATCTCCAGCGACACCGGAACCGGTTCGTAGGGGGTACGGGCCAGGTGCAGACTCACCTCCAGAGGCGCCCAGCGCCAGAGCTCTCGTTCGAGGGCGAGGTCGAACGGTGCGATGATCCCGATACCCCGTTGTGCAACGGGCCCCTCGAGGTCGGGAAAGCTCAAATCCACTACGGCCCCTCTCGCGCTCAGCCGGGACGACCTCCGAACACGATCGGATTGTTGACAATCATACGATGTGATCTTAGTGTGTCAATGTGGAACAGGGCCCGATTGTCGTCGTCCTGCACAGTGACAGTGTGCCCGACGACGAACGAATGGACCGAGTAGCAGGCCGCGCCACCATCCGGTACACCGAGGCGCCCGGGTTGGCGAACGCCCTGCGCGGAGCGGAGATCTTGTTCGTCTACGACTTTCGCACCCGGGCGCTGCCCGGCGCCTGGCATGCCGCCGACCGGCTGCGCTGGGTGCACATGGGATCCACCGGCGTCGATCCGGCGATGTTTCCCGAACTGCGGGCGAGTGACGTGGTCGTGACCAACACCAGAGGCGTCTTCGACGCCGCGATCGCCGAGTACGTGCTCGGGCAGATTCTCGGTTTCGCCAAGGACCTGTCCGGTTCGTTGCTGCTGCAACAACGGCACGAGTGGCGGCATCGGGAATCCGAACGGGTCGCGGGGTCGACGGCGCTGATCGTGGGCACCGGCTCGATCGGGCGTCATATCGCCCGATTGCTGCGCGCGGTCGGCATGACCGTGCGCGCCGTCGGCAGGCGGGAGCGCGCGGCGGACCCGGATTTCGGCGAGGTCACCACCGATCTGCACGCCGAACTGGCCCGCGCCGATTACGTCGTCGCGATCGCTCCGCTCACCGAGCGGACCAGGAACATGTTCGACGCCGCCGCCTTCGCCGCGATGAAGCCGCACGCCAGGTTTGTCAACGTCGGCCGCGGGGAACTCGTTGTGACCGACGATCTCGTCGCCGCGCTGCGCACCGGATCGATCGCCGCGGCGGCGCTCGATGTGGTGGACCCCGAGCCGCTCCCCGCCGATCACCCTCTGTGGGAACTGCCGAACGTCCGGATCACCCCGCACAACTCCGGTGACTTCATCGGATGGCGCACCGAGATCGTCGACGCGTTCACCGAGAACTTCGACAACTGGATCGCCGGACGTCCGCTGGACAACGTGGTCGACAAAAGGCTGGGGTACGTGCCCGGCTGAAGGAGCCCATCCATGAGCTACCCCGACAAGAACCAACCCACCGACCCGACCGCCATGACCGCGGTCGAGCTGGTCTCGGCCTACGCGGCGGGCGCGCTGTCGCCCGTCGAGGCGACCGAGGCGATCCTGCGCGCGATCGCCGATCGCGACGGCGCGCTCAACGCCTTCTGTCTGGTCGATCCCGATCGCGCCCTGGTGCAGGCGAAGGACTCCGAGGCGCGCTGGCAGTCCGGTCATGCCAGAGGGCTGCTCGACGGCGTGCCGATCTCGATCAAGGACGTCTTCCTGACCGAGGGCTGGCCAACCCGGCGCGGCTCCACGTCCATCGACCCGGCGGGACCGTGGCTGGTGGACAGTCCGGTGGCCGCGCGGCTGCGCGAGGACGGCATGGTCTTCCTCGGCAAGACCACCACTCCGGAGATCGCGTGGAAGGCGGTCACCGACAGTCCGCTGGCGGGTGTCACGCGGAATCCGGCCGACCCGTCCACCACCGCGGGCGGCTCCTCCGGCGGCAGCGCCGCGGCCGTCGCCGCGGGCATGGGCCCGGTGTCGGTGGGCACGGACGGCGGTGGCAGCGTGCGCATTCCGGCCGCCTTCTGCGGCATCGTCGGCTTCAAGCCCACCTACGGCCGCATTCCGCTGTTCCCGGCCAGCCCGTTCGGTCCGCTGGCGCATGCGGGACCGATGACGCGCACCGTCGAGGACGCGGCGCTGCTGATGGACATCCTGTCGCTACCGGATCCGCGCGATCCCACCGCACTGGCTCCCACGCTCACCGCCTTCCGCGCCGAAATGCAACGCGACGTGCGGGGATTACGCGTGGCGTACTCACCTGCGCTCGGCTACGCCACGGTCGACCCCGAGGTCGCCGCGATCGTGGAAGCGGCGGTGACCCGGCTGGCCGACGCCGAACTCCGGGTCAGCGCCGCCGATCCCGGATTCGCCGATCCGCGCGAGGCGTTCGAGCTGCTGTGGGCGGCCGGCGCGGCCACCATGCTGTCCGGGTACCCGGAAGGTACGCGCGAACGGGTGGATCCGGGCCTGCGGGCGGTCTGGGAGCGCGGTGAAACCGTCACCGCCGTCGAGTATCTCGACGCGCGCAACGTCGCGGCCCAGATCGGTATCGCCATGGGCGCCTTCCACAACGACTACGACATCCTGATCACTCCGACGGTGCCGATTCCCGCGTTCGAAGCGGGACACGACGTGCCACCGGGCAGCGGCCTGCGCAGCTGGCCCGAATGGACGCCGTTCACCTACCCGTTCAACATGACCCAGCAACCCGCGATCAGTATCCCGGCGGGCACGACTCGCGCGGGTCTACCGGTCGGGTTGCAGATCATCGGCCCACGCCACTCCGACGATCTGATCCTCGCGGTAGCCCGCTACGCCGAATTCGTGCTGGCTTCCTGAAAGCGAATGGCCCCGCGGAAGACCGCGGGGCCACTCGTCACCGTCGCTCAGGCGCGGGCGAAGGCGAGCGTCTCGCCCTGCACACCGTGCAACCACAGCGTGTTGCAGGCCGCGGCCATCTCGGCGAGCCCCTCCTCGATGGTGGCGAACACATTGCCGGGCACCCACCCCAGGTCGCCGTTGATCAGCAGGTTGTTGCGGCCATAGAACAGCGCGAGATCGGTCGCCCCGCGCTCATGCTCGGCCGCGGAACCGGGCTCGTAGCCGTAGGCCGGATTGCCGATCTCCCACGGCTCGAAATCGAACAGGCACACATCGCCGGGGATGGGCGTGACCGTCGGATTCTCCCGATGCGGGGCCGCGCCGATGCGCGGGAGCAGGGTGTACACCTCGTTGCGGGCGTACTTGGCGTGGAAGGCGTCGCCTTCCAGGGGCAGCGCGTTCCACACCGCGGCGCAGGTCTGCGGCGCTTCCTCGTCCAGCAAACGGGCGCGGCAGGTCACCGCGGCTTTGGTGAGCGTGATGGTGATGTAGCGGGCCATGCGGTCCTGCTTCCTGATCGGGCCCGCCGGGCGGGCACTGCGGACGGGTGGGGTGCGCGCTACAACTCGGCGAGCACCTCGGACCAGATCGCCAGAGCGTCCTCGATCTGAGTATCGGTCACGATCAGCGGCGGAATCATCCGCACCACGTTCATGTGCGCGCCGCAGGTCAACAGCAGCAGTCCCTTGTCCACCGCCGCGCGCTGGGCGGCCGCGGCGGTGGCCGTGTCGGGCTCGCCGGTGGCCGTGGTGAACTCGGCGCCCACGAGCAGTCCGAGGCCGCGGACGTCGCCGATCGCCTTGGTGGCGCTCTCGCGCATACCGCGCAGCAGTTGCGCCCCTCGGGCGGCCGCGTTGTCCACCAGCCCTTCGGATTCGATCACGTCGAGCGTGGCGATCGCCGCCGCGCACGCCACCGCGTTGCCACCGTAGGTGCCGCCCTGCGAACCCGGCCACGCCCGCGCCATCAGTTCGCGCGGCGCCGCGATGCCGGACAGGGGAAAGCCGCTCGCCAGGCCCTTCGCGATGGTGATCACGTCGGGCCGGACGCCGAAGTGCTGATGCCCGAAGAACTTCCCGGTGCGGCCGAAACCGGTCTGGATCTCGTCGAAGACCAGCAGGATGCCGTGCCGGTCGGCGCGTTCGCGCAGCCCGTGGAAGAACTCGGTGTTGCCGGGGACGTAACCGCCCTCACCGAGCACCGGCTCCACGATGAACGCGGCGGTCTCGGCGGGCGAGGTGAGCGTGGCGAACAAGTAGTCGAGTTCGCGCAGCGCGAAGGCGGTGGCCTCCCGCTCGCTCCAGCCATAGCGGTAGGCGGTGGGGAAGGGCGCGACGTGCACGCCCGGCATGAGCGGGCTGAACCCGGCCGAGAAGCGGGTGCCCGAGGTGGTCATGGTCGCGGCGGCCACGGTGCGGCCGTGGAAACCGCCGTGGAAGACGACGACGTTCGGCCGCCCGGTGGCCTGGCGCACCAGTCGCAGTGCGGCCTCGACCGCCTCACTGCCGGAGTTCGCGAAGAACAGCGTGTCCAGTCCTTCCGGAAGCACCGCGCCGAGCCGTTCGGTCAGCTCCAGCAGCGGCCGATGCAGCACGGTCGTGTACTGGCCGTGGATCAGCGAAGCGACCTGTGCCTGCGCGGCGGCGACCACTTTCGGATGGCAGTGGCCGGTGCTGGTCACGCCGATGCCGGCGGTGAAGTCCAGGTAGCGGCGTCCGTCGGTGCCGTAGAGGTAGCACCCCGCGCCGTGGTCGACGGTCACCGGAGTGGCCTGTTTCAGGATGGGCGAGAGCTCGGTCATGGTGGTTCGCCTCCCGGTGCGGGTGAGATGGAGGGCCATTGTCTATTGTCGGATTGTCGACAATATGCATAACATGGCCGCACGGGTCGCAGCAATGGCCGGACGCTGCGCGCTGCCGAAAGGAGCCACCGACCATGCTCACCGAAAGCGCGCTGAGCGCGCCCGAACGCGCCGCGATCGACACGGTGCCGCGCGGTTTGTTCGTCCAGGGGCAGTGGCGGGCGACGACCCGCACGCTGCCGGTCTTCGATCCGTCGACGGGTGGACTGCTGTGCGAAGTAGCCGACGCGACGCCGGACGACGGTCGCGCGGCGCTGGACGCGGCGTGCGCGGCGCAGGCCGACTGGGCAGCCACCGCGCCGCGCGAGCGCAGCGATCTGCTGATGCGCGTGCATCGCGCGTTGCTGGCCGACACCGACCGGCTCGGGCTGATCGCGACCCTCGAAATGGGCAAGCCGCTGGCCGAGGCGCGCGGTGAGATCGCCTACGCCGCGGAGTTCTTCCGCTGGTTCGCCGAGGAAGCCGTCCGCCTGGACGGCGGGTACATGCCCGCGCCGACCGGCGGCTCGCGTTTTCTGGTGGCCCGGCAGCCGGTCGGTCCGAGCCTGCTCATCACGCCATGGAACTTTCCCGTCGCCATGGGCGCGCGCAAGATCGCGCCCGCGCTCGCCGCGGGCTGCACCTGCGTCGTGAAACCCGCGGAGCAGACGCCGCTTTCGATGCTGGCGCTGGCTCAGGTGCTGGCGGACGCCGGGTTGCCGGCCGGGGTGGTCAACGTCGTCACGACGGCGGATCCCGCCGCGGTGATGACTCCGCTGATCCTCGACGACCGCTCGCGCAAGCTGTCGTTCACTGGCTCGACGGCGGTCGGCAAGCAGTTGCTCGCGCAGTGCGCGCAGACGGTGATGCGCACCTCGATGGAACTGGGCGGCAACGCGCCGCTGCTGGTTTTCGACGACGCGGATCTCGACGAGGCGGTCGAGGGCACGGTGGCGGCGAAGATGCGCAACATCGGTCAGGCGTGCACCGCCGCCAATCGGATTCTGGTTCAGCGCGGCGTCGCCGAGGTCTTCGCGCGCAGGCTCGCCGAGCGGCTGGCGGCCCTGCCGATGGGCCGGGGCACCGAGCCGGACGTCGTGGTCGGCCCGCTGATCGATACCGAGGCCGTCGCCAAGGTGCAGCGCTTGGTCGACGATGCCCGCGCCCGGGGGGCCGGGGTGCTCACCGGAGGGGCGGCCTGGGACGGACCGGGCACTTTCTATCCCGCGACCGTCCTGGTCGACGTCCCCGACGACGCCGAGTTGTGCCACACCGAGATCTTCGGACCGGTCGCCGCGATCGGCGTCTTCGACACCGAGGACGAAGCCGTGCGCCGGGCCAACGACACTCCCTACGGGCTGGTGAGCTACGTGTTCACCGAGAATCTCCGGCGCGGACTGCGGGTGTGCGAGGCGCTGGAAACCGGGATGGTCGGACTCAACCAGGGCGTGGTGTCGAATCCGGCCGCGCCCTTCGGCGGCGTCAAGGAATCCGGGCTCGGACGCGAGGGCGGGCTGACCGGGATCGACGAATTCCTGGAGACCAAGTACATCGGAGTGCGACTGTGAAGGAGTGCCAGTGAGCGAGTACCGCATCGCCACCATCCCGGGTGACGGGATCGGAGTCGACGTCACCGCGGCGGCGGTACGTGTGCTCGACGCCGTGCTGCCCGGTCTGGCATGGACCGAATTCGACTGGTCGTGCGAGAACTACGTGCGCACGGGCGCCATGATGCCGCCGGACGGCGCGCAGCGGCTCGCGGGCTTCGACGCGATCCTGCTCGGCGCTGTCGGCTTTCCCGGTGTGCCCGACCATGTTTCGCTGTGGGGCCTGCTGATCCCGCTGCGCCGCGCCTTCGGTCAGTACGTCAACCTGCGCCCGGTGCGCCTGCTGCCCGGCACGGAATCGGCACTGCGCGGCCGGACCGCCGACGATCTGGACATCCTCATCGTGCGGGAGAACTCCGAGGGCGAGTACTCGCGGATCGGCGGCATCCACAACGAGGGCCGCCCCGACGAATTCGTGCTCCAGGAATCGGTGTTCACCCGCACCGGATGCGAGCGAATCATCCGCTACGCCTTCGAGCGGGCCGCCGAACGATCCGGGCGATTGTGCTCGGCGACCAAGTCGAACGGGCTCATCCATTCGATGCCCTACTGGGACAGTGTGTTCGAACGCGTCGGGACCGAGTATCCCCAGGTGCGGACGCGGCAGATGCACGTCGACGCGCTGGCCGCCGAAATCGTGCTGCACCCGGACCGGCTGGACGTGATCGTGGGCTCGAACCTGTTCGGCGACATCCTCTCCGACCTCGCCGCCGCGGTGACCGGCGGGCTCGGCTTGGCGCCGTCGGGCAACGTCAACCCCGAGCGCACCGGCCCCTCGATGTTCGAGGCCGTGCACGGCAGCGCGCCCGACATCGCCGGTCAGGGCATCGCGAACCCCGTCGCGCAGGTCCTCGCGGGCGCGATGCTGCTGGATCATCTCGGCGAGTCCGCCGCGGCGGCCGCGGTGGACCGAGCGGTGTGCGACGTGCTCGCCGCGGGGGAGGTCCGCACCCCGGACCTCGGTGGCACCTCGACCACCGACGAACTGGGCGACGCCATCGCCGCCCGCGCGGCCGAGTTGGTGCGTCCCGCCCTCGGGGCCGATCTGGGCTGAGCCCGCGGCCGGAACCCTTGAAACCGGGGGGTTCGGAAGCGGTCTGGGCGGGATCGTTTCGCCAGTTTTCGGGCATCGGGCTTCGCGGTGGTCATCTATCGCCGGGCTCGAGTCGTCGCGTGGCCGGCGGAGGGCTGCGTGACCCCGGTCCTGCGCCATGCCGTTACCCAGTGCGGCACCGATGGCACGCCCGGCGGCATCCGAGCCCGACGCTGCCCGCCGCATCCGCTACCGCCGGTTCGGCGGAGTGGGCCTGATCTGTGGAGCCCCGGTCAGGCGGTGAGCCAGATGGCCTCGGCGGCGGGGCGCCCGAGGTCGGTCGGTGATTCGGTGGCGCCGATGCGGATGGCGATGGTGCCCGCGAAGTCGCGGCGTTCGACGACGGCGATGGCGGTGTCCAGGGCGATGCCGACGGAGTCGAAGTAGCGCAGCATGTCGGGATCGGCGTCGGAGATGCGCGCGACCCGGCCGGATTCACCGGCATGGAAGTCGCTGAGCTGGCGCGCGGGCGGGGTGGGCACCGCGCCGTCCACCGACGGGATCGGGTCGCCGTGCGGATCGCGATCGGGGTATCCGAGTTTGGCGTCGATCCGGGCCATCAGCAGCTCGGAGACCGCGTGCTCGAGCACCTCGGCTTCGTCGTGCACCTCGTCCCAGCCGTAGCCGAGCTCGTTCACCAGGAAGGTCTCGATGAGCCGATGCCTGCGCACCATCGCGACGGCGGCTCGGCGGCCCTCCGGGGTGAGGGCGATCGCGCCGTAGCGGGCGTGCTCGACCAACCCTTGGTCGGCGAGCTTGCGGACGGCTTCGGACACGGTCGAGGCCGATACGCCGATCCGTTCGGCGAGCAACTTGGTGGTCACCTTCTCCTGCGACCACTCCTGCGCGGTCCAGATGACCTTCAGGTAGTCCTGGGCGACCGACGAGAGCACAGGCGCGATCGTCGCGGTACCGCCGTGCGCATCGCCCGGCGCCGGGGCGTCGGCCAACTCGCGTCGAGTGGCGATATCTCGTTTACCTGGCACATACCCGAGCTTAGGCACTGGCGCGCCGATACACACATCCTCGACCTGCCGTCGGCCGATCGACAGCGAATCGCTATTCGCCGTTCACCCATTTGGAAGCGGTGGACCGATGCCGGTCCGCCTGGGTTATACCGTTCTCGACAGATCCAGCGTGTTCCGATGCGCGGCCACGCCGTCGAATCGGCGACCGGCCAACCGGGCGGTCGCGGGCGCGCCGACCGGCTCGCCGGACAACTCGTAGAACGTCGCCGTGGCGCGTCCGGTGAAGTCGTCGCCGGTCACGTCGAGTTCGAAGGCGACGATCCCTTTGCGGACTACGGCGGGGTCGGTGCGATCGACGGTGAACTCCAAGAAGGCGCCGGTGACCCGGTTGCCCGCGCCGTGCCAGGTGCCCATGCCGTTGCTGTCGCTCGTGGCGCGATTGCCGTGGTCGGGATTCGATTGCAGCATCGTGCCGCCAGGGTGGAACTGCATCACGTGGTAGCCGAACGGAGCGCCGTCGGCGCGAACCTCCCAGGTGCCGAGCACCGGATGCCGATCGCTCGCGCTGTGTTCGTTGCCGGCACGAGTTGGCCTCTGCGCGATCACGCTGCGCTGCCGCCTCCGGGCCTGACCACTCATACCGTCTCCCCGCAGACGAACGCCAGTGCGGCGATGCCCCGATCGATGGCGTCGCGCGGCACGTTCGCGAAACTCAGCCGCATGGTGTTGCGGTGCTCGGTGATGTCGTCGGCGTAGAACGCGCTGCCGGGCAGGAACGCGACTCCGTGCCGCAGTGCCCGCGCCAGCAGCGCGTCGGCATCGAAACCCGGCGGCCCCTCGACCCACAGGAACATCCCGCCCTCCGGCTCGACCCACCGGAACCCGGCCGGGAAATGCCGCTCGAGCGCGACCGTCAACGCGTCCAACTTGGCCGAATAGGCGTCGACGACATGAGCGAGGTGCGCGGCCCCGTCCGGACTGCCGAGAAATTCGGCCGCAATCGCCTGGCAGTATGTCGAGGTCTGCATGTCGATGCCCTGCTTCAACGCGAGCACGGTCCGCAGCAGATCCGGGGGCATAACGGTGATCCCGACGCGGATCGCAGGAGCGAGAGTTTTCGACAGGGACGTGATGTACACCGAGTTGTCCGGGGCGAAAGACGACAACGCGGGCGGTGCCACACCGCGATAGCGCAGGTCGGTGTAGACGTCGTCTTCGATGACCAGCGTGCCGTGGCGGACGACGATCTCGGCGATTCGTTCGCGCCGATCGACGGGCATCGTCCGGCCGGTCGGATTCTGGAAAGTCGGCAGTAGGTAGACGAACGCCGTATCGTATCGAGCCAGGGCTTCTTCGAGCGCTTCCGGAACGATGCCGAATTCGTCGGACGGCACCGCCACGACGGTCGCTCCGTGGCTGCGGAATTCCTTGACCGCCGGGCCGTAAGTGGGGGTTTCGACCAGAACCACGTCCTGCGGGTCGAGCAGCGCCAAACACACGTTGTGCAATGCGCCGGAGCCGCCGGTCGAGATATGCAGGCGCTCGAGCGTGCACTGAATATCGCGGCCGTGCAGAAGGTTTCGGGCTTCGTCCAACAGCGGAGCGAATCCCCGGGTCATGCCGTATTGGAGGACGGCGCTGCCGTATCTGCCGATGACCGTTTGCGCCAGCGTCGCCACGAGCTCGCTCGGCAGCAGAGCGGGATCGGGCGCTCCGACCGCGAAGGACACCACGTCGGGGCGGCCTGCCAGTGCCGCGAAGATATCGTCGATGGGACCGCTGGTCACCTCGGCCGCGCCGCGGCTGCGTTTGCCGACGGCCATGTCAGGCGCCCGCCGGCCCGCGCCGCCGCAGGCGGGCAACGGCTTCGGGCACGTGGGCGTCGTACTCCGGCGTCAGCACCACGTCGTCGTTGAACAGGGGATCGGTCCGCATTTCCACCGCGACCAGGTCCTCGGCATCGTCGAGGTTCACCGCCACGTGCACGACGCCGTCGGGGATGTAGATGAACTCACCGGGCCCGTGGAAATAGGGCGTCAGTTCCGGGCCGATCAAGGTGGCCGCTCGCCCGCGCAGGCAAACGACGACGATCTCGCTGTGCGCGTGATAATGCGCTTTCGACATCGCTCCCGGGGCCATGTTGACCATGCCCGCCGAAATGCCGGTGGCGCCACAGGTTTCCGTGGTGATGCAAGGAATGAGGCGTTGTCGTTGCCGTCCGATTGTTTCGGCCGCATCGGACGGTTTGATCACACGCACGTGCTTGACTGCGCTTTTCATGGCTACTCCGGGGCATTCCGTCATCGACGAATTGGACGCTAGACCATTCCCGCTGCTGGTGAGACGAGCTTGCGGGCCCGTGGAAAACCCGGGGTATATCGGCGCTTTCGCGAATCCGTCCGGTTAGTTTCCGGTGCGCGAAGACTTCCGCGGCGATGTCGCCGACCCCGACGTAGCGGCCCCGCGGCGCGCCGTCGTGCGACGGCCACGGCGACCTGCCGGTTATCCCACCGCCGCGGTTGCGGCACGAGTCGTGCCGCGGTTCGGATGATCCGACCGGTTCGCGGCGCGGCCGCGCGGCGCGCGACCTGCGCGCGGGGCCCCGGCGCGGTTCGCACTTCCACGTCGGCTCACGGCCGCGCAACCGTTGTGTGAGATCAGCACGCCCGAATACTGTTCGCTACCTGATTTGCGTAGGCTGCGCACTGTGCAGAGATGGCGAAGTCTCGACGAGGTGCCCGCGGACTGGGGGCGCTGTGTCCTCACGATCGGTGTGTTCGACGGTGTGCACCGCGGCCACGCGCAGCTGATCAGCCGGGCCGTGAAGTCCGCCGCCGCGCGCGGCGTGCCCGCGGTGCTGATGACGTTCGATCCGCACCCGATGGAAGTGGTCCGCCCCGGGTCACACCCCGCGCAATTGACCACCCTGACCCGCCGCGCCGAACTGGCCGAGGAACTGGGTGTCGACGTGTTCTGCGTCATGCCCTTCACCCAGGAGTTCATGAAGCTGACTCCGGCGAGCTATGTCCACGACCTGCTGGTGGAGCGGCTGCACGTGGTGGAGGTGGTGGTCGGCGACAACTTCACCTTCGGCAAGAAGGCCGCGGGCACGGTCGAGACCATGCGCGAGCTCGGCAAGCGATTCGGTTTCGAGGTCGACGGCGTGACGCTGCTCGCCGAACACGCCGTGACCTTCTCCTCGACTTATATCCGCTCGTGCGTCGACGCGGGGGACATGGCGGCCGCCGCCGAGGCGCTCGGGCGTCCGCACCGGGTGGAGGGCGTCGTCGTACACGGTGACGGCCGCGGCAAGCAACTCGGCTTCCCGACCGCGAACGTCGCGCCGCCGATGCATGCCGCCATTCCCGCCGACGGCGTGTACGCCGGGTGGTTCACCGTGCTCGGCCCCGGCCCCACCATCGGCACCGTCACCCCGGGCGAGCGGGCCATGGCCGCCGTCTCGGTGGGCACCAACCCGACCTTCTCCGGACGCGCCCGCACGGTGGAGGCGTACGTGCTCGACGGCGAGGCCGATCTCTACGGTCAGCACGTCGCGGTGGACTTCGTCGAGCACATCCGGGGCCAGCGCAAATTCGACTCGGTGGACGAGCTCATCGAGTGCATGGGCCGCGACGTGGAGACCGCGCGCAAAATCCTCACCGCCGTCGACGCCCGC
Source organism: Nocardia sp. NPDC004168 (assembly GCF_040610355.1). NCBI lineage: Bacteria > Bacillati > Actinomycetota > Actinomycetes > Mycobacteriales > Nocardiaceae > Nocardia > Nocardia sp. NPDC004168. The sequence goes on from NZ_JBEXME010000001.1 coordinate 227,978, forward strand.
TGAGCGTCGGGAATTCCGAACTCGAGCGGATCGCTGTAGCGGCGGGTCTCGTGCTCGATCAGCGCGGGCGAGCGTCGTTGCCCGGATGGGACTCGGTCGGCCCGCGATTTCGGCGGGAAGATCCCGGTCCGGTAGGGTGGTCCCTCGGGTTTGCTGCGGTCCGCGGTGGCGCCCGCACCCGGGTAACCGGACATTCGAGCGCGGAACTGAGAAACAGGAGTGGATGCCCCATGGCACTGACCACCGAGCAGAAGTCGGCGATTCTCGCCGAGTACGGCCTGCACGAGAAGGACACCGGTTCCCCGGAGGCGCAGATCGCGCTGCTTTCCAAGCGCATCGCCGACATCACCGAGCACCTGAAGAAGCACAAGCACGACCACCACACCCGCCACGGCCTTATGGCGCTGATCGGTCGTCGCAAGCGGCTGTCGAAGTACCTGCAGGACAACGACATCAACCGCTACCGTTCGCTGATCGAGCGGCTCGGGCTCAGGCGCTGATTTCCAGCGCCTGCGGCGCTGGGTGTTCGCCGCCCCTTCATGGCTCGCGTCCGAGCGGCCACTGCTGGCGACTTCGTCGCGGACGCAGCGGCCACTCGGACGCGAGCCGGGCGGCGAACGGAACAGGCTTGGTCTCGCTTCGCTCGAAGACGTGGTCGAGGTGAGCTGAGCGCGCCTTGTGCTGACGGTGCGGTCCGGGTGGCGGGACCGTGTTGTCAAGGGTTATCCGTCGGCGGGGCCTTGTTGTCGGGAGTTATCCGCCGACGAGGCCGTGTTGTTCGGGAAGTATCCGTTGGTGGGGCTGCGGTGTCGGTTCGTTCGTTCGCCGTCCGGCGGGGCCGTCGATGGAGAGTTGCTGTTCTAAGCGTTCGGGTCGCCGCTGGTAACCATTGCTCGTGGTGCTTTCGCGCTGCCGAGTCGTGCACGCCTACGTGCTCGTGAGGCGATCCGTCGTGGTTCATACGGACCCGACGCGGGCCGGGGGTTGTTGCGCCTGCCGCGTCAGAAATCAGGGGTATCGGTCCGGCCCTGCTTGCGCGGTTTCCGGCCGTGGCCACCGGGCAGCCGGTGCGCCGATGGACGGAGCGGTAGGCGGCTGCTCGACACGGGGGTGTCCGAGGCGGTCGCTGGTTCGGCCAACGGGGAGACGTACAATCGCACCGTTGGTTATATGTGTACAGGGGTGCGGATTGCCCCCGTCGCACGACAACATTGCACAGCCGTATGCACCCGTCGCGTGGCGTCGGTCTTCGGTAGTGGCCTATCGGCAGCGAGTTGGCGCCGTCGGGCTTCGATCGATGACCGCCTCCGCGTCGCCGTGTCCAAGGGGATTCGGCCGGGTGTGCGCGCCGCAGCCAGGAGGGTTGCCGCGCGTCCGTACCCGGTACGGCTGACGACAGCCGGATCGCGCCAGCGTGCGCTGGAGCCGGCGAAGACGAGAGGTTGAGAGAGAAGAATGACCGAAACAACTGAACGCAAGAGCTCGGCCGTCGAGGTCGAGCCGGGCGTGTTCGAATCCGTAGCGCTGATCGACAACGGCAGCTACGGCACCCGCACCATCCGGTTCGAGACCGGACGCCTCGCCAGGCAGGCCGCCGGTTCGGTCGTCGCCTACCTGGACGACGAGACCATGCTGCTGTCGGCCACCACCGCGGGCAAGCAGCCCAAGGACCAGTTCGACTTCTTCCCGCTGACGGTCGACGTCGAGGAGCGGATGTACGCCGCGGGCCGCATCCCCGGGTCGTTCTTCCGCCGCGAGGGCCGCCCCTCCACCGACGCGATCCTGACCTGCCGCCTGATCGACCGTCCGCTGCGTCCGTCGTTCGTCGACGGCCTGCGCAACGAGATCCAGGTCGTGGTCACCGTGCTGAGCCTGGACCCCAAGGACCTCTACGACGTGGTGGCCATCAACGCCGCGTCCGCGTCCACCCAGATCGCGGGCCTGCCGTTCTCCGGCCCGGTCGGCGGCGTGCGCGTCGCGCTGATCCACGACGGGGCGGGATCCCAATGGGTGGCCTTCCCGACCACCGAGCAGCTCGAGGGCGCGGTATTCGACATGGTCGTCGCGGGCCGCGTGGTCGAGTCAGGTGACGTCGCGATCATGATGGTCGAGGCGGAGGCGACCGAGAACGTCATCGCGCTGGTCGACGGCGGTGCGCAGGCGCCGACCGAGGCCGTCGTCGCCGAGGGGCTCGAGGCCGCCAAGCCGTTCATCGCCCGCCTCTGCCGCGCGCAGCAGGACCTGGCCGAACTGGCCGCCAAGCCCACCGAGGAGTTCCCGCTCTTCCCGCCGTACGGCCGGGACGTGTACGAGGCCGTCGAGGGCACCGCGAAGCGTGAGCTGGGCGAGGCGCTGAGCATCTCCGGCAAGCAGGAGCGCGAGGAGAAGATCGACGAGATCAAGCTCGCCGTGCTCGACCGCCTGGCCGACGACTACGCCGGGCGGGAGAAGGAACTGGGCGCGGCATTCCGCTCCGTCACCAAGAAGCTGGTCCGCCAGCGGATCCTGTCCGACGGCTTCCGCATCGACGGCCGCGGGCTCGCCGATATCCGCGCGCTGTCCGCCGAGGTCGCTGTGGTGCCCCGGGCGCACGGCTCGGCGCTGTTCGAGCGTGGCGAGACCCAGATCCTGGGCGTCACCACGCTGGACATGGTGAAGATGGCCCAGCAGGTCGACTCGCTCGGCCCGGAGACCAGCAAGCGCTACATGCACCACTACAACTTCCCGCCGTTCTCCACCGGCGAGACCGGCCGGGTGGGTTCGCCCAAGCGTCGCGAGATCGGCCACGGCGCGCTGGCCGAGCGGGCGCTGATTCCCGTGCTGCCCAGCCAGGAGGAGTTCCCTTACGCCATCCGTCAGGTGTCGGAGGCGCTGGGATCCAACGGCTCCACCTCGATGGGTTCGGTGTGCGCCTCCACCCTGTCGCTGCTCAACGCCGGTGTGCCGCTGAAGGCGCCGGTCGCCGGCATCGCGATGGGTCTGGTGTCGGACACCATCACCAACGACCAGGGTGAGGAAGAAGTCCGCTACGTCGCGCTGACCGACATCCTCGGCGCCGAGGACGCCTTCGGCGACATGGACTTCAAGGTCGCGGGGACCCGCCAGTTCGTCACCGCGTTGCAGCTGGACACCAAGCTGGACGGCATCCCGTCGCAGGTGCTGGCCGGCGCGCTGAGCCAGGCCCACGACGCGCGCACCACGATCCTGGACGTGATGGCCGAGGCCATCACCACCCCGGACGAGATGAGCCCGTACGCGCCGCGCGTCACCGCGATCAAGATCCCGGTCGACAAGATCGGCGAGGTGATCGGCCCCAAGGGCAAGGTGATCAACCAGATCACCGAGGACACCGGCGCCAACATCTCCATCGAGGACGACGGCACCGTGTTCGTCGGCGCGACCGACGGCCCGTCCGCGCAGGCCGCGATCGACGCCATCAACGCCATCGCCAACCCGCAGCTGCCGAAGGTCGGCGAGCGCTTCCTGGGCACGGTCGTCAAGACCACCGCCTTCGGCGCGTTCGTCTCGCTGCTGCCGGGCCGCGACGGTCTGGTGCACATCTCCAAGCTGGGCAACGGCAAGCGCGTGGCGAAGGTCGAGGACGTGGTGAACGTCGGCGACAAGCTGCGGGTGGAGATCGCCGACATCGACAACCGCGGCAAGATCTCGCTCGTGCCGGTCGAGGAGAACGCCGAGGAGACCGGCGACGACACGGCCGATGCGGGTTCGGCCGGGACCGAGTAGTACTTGTCTCTGTGACGAAGAAGAAGACGACAACCCCTCTGCTCAGCACCGGGCAGGGGGGTTCGTCACTCGAGCTGCGGGCGGACTCGGACAGCGGCGTGCGGCGTACCGTACTGCCCGGCGGATTGCGGGTGGTCACCGAGCATCTGCCCGGGGTGCGTTCGGCGTCCGTGGGTGTTTGGGTCGGTGTCGGGTCGCGTGACGAGGGCCCGAGCGTCGCGGGAGCTGCCCACTTCCTGGAGCACCTGCTGTTCAAGGCGACGCCGACGCGGTCGGCCCTGGACATCGCCGAGGCGATGGACGCGGTCGGCGGCGAGCTGAACGCGTTCACCGCGAAGGAGCAGACCTGCTACTACGCGCATGTCCTGGACGACGACCTGCCCTTGGCGGTCGACATGGTCTCCGACGTGGTGCTCAACGGCTTGTGCCGGGCCTCGGACGTGGACGTGGAGCGGCAGGTGGTGCTCGAGGAGATCGCCATGCGCGACGACGACCCCGAGGACCTGGTCGGCGACTCCTTCTTGGCGGCGTTGTTCGGCGATCATCCGATCGGGCGTCCGGTGATCGGCTCGATCGAATCCATCGAGGGGATGCGGGCCGCGCAGCTGCGGTCGTTCCACCTGCGGCGTTACCGGCCGGACCGGATGGTGGTCGCGGTCGCGGGCAACGTGGAGCACGACCACACCGTGGAATTGGTGCATCGTGCCTTCGAGAACCGGCTCGACCTGGCGGCGGCGCCCGCCCGGCGGCGCGAGGGCCGGTTCCGCCCACACGGCGACCCGCAGCTGCACTGGAGCCATCGCGACAGCGAGCAGGCTCATCTGGTGTTCGGCGTGCGCGCCTTCGGGCGGCACGAAGGGGACCGGCGCTGGCCGCTGTCGGTGTTGAACACCGTGGTCGGCGGCGGGTTGAGTTCCCGTCTGTTCCAGCGCATCCGGGAGGAGCGCGGACTGGCCTATTCGGTGTATTCCAGCGTGGACACCTTCGCCGACACCGGAGCGTTCTCGGTCTACATCGGCTGCCAGCCGGAGAACCTCGGTCAGGTGGCGGCACTGGCCCGCGGCGTTCTCGAGGAAGTCGCAGCCGACGGCATCAGCGACGCCGAGTGCGCCCGCGCCAAGGGCTCGTTGCGCGGCGGGCTGGTGCTCGGTCTGGAGGATTCGGCCTCGCGCATGAACCGGTTGGGGCGCAGCGAACTCAGCTACGGCAACCACCGCACCGTGTCGGAGACCTTGGCCCGCATCGACGCGGTCACGACCGAGGAAGTGTCGGCCGTCGCGCGGACCTTGCTGGCGCGGCCGTTCGCCGCGTCGGTCGCCGGACCGTACAAGCGCACCCGTGATCTGCCCGCTGCCGTCCGGCGGCTGGTGCCGAGCTGATCCGCACGCGGGCGCGGGGTTGCCGCTTGGCGGAGCATCCCCCGCCGCGATACTGTTTCGGCCGCCCGGCCGTCGGTTCTTCGCCGGAGGGCGCTGAACTCGATTGTCCGGGTGTCGGATCCGGCGATCTCTGGCAAGGAGTCGAGATGAACCGAACAAGTCGTGCCCTTCGCGTGCTCGGCGCGGTTTCGCTGTCCGTCGTCGTGCTGGCCGGGTGCGGCGGAACGGACGCGGACGCGGGCAAGCCGGGTGAGCCGACCGAGGCCGCACTGCGCACGGAAGCCACGAAGATGACCGAGGCGCTGGCGAGTCACGACTACGCCGCCGCGTACCGATTCCGTTCCGCGCGTTGCAGGCTCACGCTCAACGAGGACGACTACGTGGCGTCCATGGCGCAGCTGTACGACGGCCGGGACCTGAAGTCGAAGCCGTCGGAGATCACCGTCACCACGTCCGGATCGACCGGGACGGTCACGGTCAAGAATTTCGACGCCCGCGCCGCCCAGGACGACTCGAAGCCCAAGACCTGGACATTCGTCGACGGGCAGTGGCGCTTCGACAACTGCTGACCGCAGACCCGCTCGGCCGGGTCATTCCGGCCGGGCGCGGTTGGCGGCCGCCACGATCGTCGGCACCAGTCCGGGCAGAGCGGACTCGAGGTCGTCGGTGCGCAGACGCTGGCAGGTCTGGCCGTCGATGACCAGGCGCTCGATCACGCCCGCGTCGCGCAGGATCTTGAAATGGTGGGTGGCGGTCGACTTGTTGATCACCTCGTAGAGCGCGCCGCAGCGGACCGCCGTTCCCGCGTTGCTGAGCCGGCGCACCATTTCCAGGCGCACCGGGTCCTGCAGCGCGCTGAGCACCGCGGGCAGGGTGGCCACCGGGGGCGCCTGCTGGTCCGCGTCTCGGACATCGACCATGATCTGGCTCACTCTCGGGTTTGATGATCGTCGTACCGGATGTATCGTCGACTGCTGTTCGATCATCATCAAACCTACCTGATCGGAGTTCCGATGGCAGCGACGATGGCGGTGGCCGTCGACGAGCAGACCTCACAGCGCTGGGCTTACGCCCTGGTGCTGGCGGCCAGCGGCGTGGCGCTGGGGGTTTCGGGCGTTCCCGCGCCGCTCTACGGCATCTATCAGAAACAGTGGCATCTCTCGCCGCTCACCACGACCATCGTGTTCGCGGTCTACGCGGTGGCCGCCCTGGGCGCGGTGCTGGTATCCGGGCGGATCTCCGATGTGGTCGGCCGGAAACCGGTGCTGCTCGGCGCCTTCGCCACAATGGTCGCCGGATTGCTGGTATTCGTGCTCGCCGACAGCGTGCCCATGCTGCTGCTGGCCCGTGCGCTGCACGGCGTCGCGGTCGGCTCGACCGTGGTCGCGGGCGCGGCCGCGCTGCTGGATCTGCGTCCGCACCGCGGCGCGCGGTCCGGGCAACTCAGCGGCGTCGCGTTCAACGTGGGAATGGCGGTGGCGATCTTGGGCTCGGCGCTGCTGGCTCAGTACGCGCCGCATCCGTTGCGGACGCCGTACGTCGTGATCACCGTCGTCTGCCTCGCGATCGGCGTCGGTGTGCTCGCGCTGCGCGAACCGCATTCGGCCCGGGTGGCCGGGCGCATCCGGATCGCGAAACCCGCCGTGCCGCCGGAGATTCGGGCCGACTTCTGGTTCTCGGCCATCGGCGTGATGGCGGCCTGGTCGGTGCTGGGCGTGCTGCTGTCGCTGTACCCGTCGCTGGCCACGCAGCAGACCGGCATCCACAACTTGGTTTTCGGCGGCGCCGTCGTCGCCTCGACCGCCCTCTCCGGCGCCACCGCGCAACTGTTCGCGACCGGCGTGCCCGCTCGGCGGGCCGCGATCCTCGGCGACACCGGCATGGCGCTGGCGCTTGTGCTGACGGTGCCCGCGCTGGCCACACACAACTGGGTGGTGGTGCTCGCCGCGGGCGTCGCGCTGGGCGCGACCTTCGGACTCGGTTTCGGCGGATCGCTGCGCCACCTGTCGGATGTCGTGCCGCAACACAAGCGCGGCGAGACCATGTCGGCGTACTACTTGCTCGCCTATTCGGCCATGGCGCTGCCCACTATCGCGGCCGGTTGGGCGGCCACCACCTGGGGCCTGAGCGCCGTGTTCCCGTGGTTCGTCGGTGTCGTCGCCGTCGCCTGCCTGATCGCGGCCGGTCTCGGCCTGCGCCGCGACCGGTCTGGGGTCGTACGGGCATAGCGGCGATTGGCTTTTTGTCATGAGTGTCCGCTAATGTTCTGTGTCGCATCACGGTCACCGCGATGCGAATGCGGATGTAGCGCAGCTGGTAGCGCATCACCTTGCCAAGGTGAGGGTCGCGGGTTCGAATCCCGTCATCCGCTCCACGAAATCACCCGGCCGCTCCGCCGGATTCACGCGATCACATCCAGTCGATGGTCACTCGCCATCCCCCGGTGGACCTGCTGTGCGGTACCGGCCAACCAGCGTAGAACGTGTATCAGTCGCCTGGTGAGCGGTTCCCCGGACTCGCGCGGGTGTGTATCGGTCTGTGGTCAGCGGTGATCGAGCAGATCATCGATGTCGCGGACGACGTCTCCGGCCCGTACGCCCGCGACGAACGACACGTCGTGCGGGCAGCGGGGGAGTTCTTCGTCGGTGCAGTCGCAGTGGCAGACCGGGCAGGCCGTGGTCCACGACATCAGCACCCGGTCACGGGCGCGGCCGAGCGGCCCGGCGTTGATCACGTTGCCGATCCAGAAGATGCCCACGGTCGGGGTACCGAACGCCCTGGCCAGATGACGGGGTCCGCTGTCGTTGCCCACGAAGATCGCACTGCGGGCCAGGACGCCGCACAGCGTGGGCAGCGGCGCGCCGATCAGCGTGCGGACCTGCCGGGTCCGCACGCCGTCGGACGATCGCGCGCCGATACGCCAGCGGAGGTCCTCGACGAGGTCGCGATCGGGCTCCGAGCCCAAGAGGACGACCGCCATGTCCCGGTCGAGGGATCGATCGCGCTCGTCTGTCCCATGCGACCTCCTGTGGAGACGATCCGACGGCCCGGAACGAATGTCGTCGTTCTACCCGGGGTCCGACGGCACAAACCGCGCCGCATCCGAGACGGAATGTTTCGGCGCGGTCGGTCCGGGCATGTCCGCACGTGCGGGCTTCGCCGTGAGGCCCGGATCGGTAACTGCGCGTTCCATCCAATCGTCCTCGGCGAACGGAGACAGCAGTGCAGATCGTCACGGTGTCCGAGCACGCGGGCCCGGCGGCCGGATCCGGTGGCGACGGCCGTGGCGGGAGCGCCGCCGAAGCCCGGCACCTGTCGGCCGACTTCGGGTCTTCCCAGCTGGAGCGGCCGTGATGGCAGCGGGCGACCCGCTCGTCGTGATCGGCGACGCGCTGCTCGACATCGATGTCGAGGGCCGCGCCGACCGATGCAGCCCGGATACGACCGCTCCCGTCGTCGACGTCGCGCACCGGACGTTCCGCCCCGGTGGCGCGGGATTGGCGGCCCGGCTCGCCGCGGCGCAGGAGCGCGAAGTGGTGCTGATCGCGGGCTTCGCGGCAGACGAGGCGGCTGCCCGGCTGCGCGGGCTGCTGGACTCGCACGTGCGGGTCATCGCCCTTCCCCAGCGCGGTTCGACGGTCTGCAAACAGCGAGTGCGGGCGATCGGCCCCTGCGCCCCGAACGGCCACGCCCGTGCCCGGCAGTCCCTGCGGCCCATCCTGATCACCAGAATCGACTCCGGCGCCGGGCAGGTCGGCGCCGACCTGCTTCCCGATGAGGCGGTCGCCGTGCTTGCGGCGGCGCGCGCGGTCCTGGTCTCGGACTATGGTGGCGGCGCCGCGGCCCACCCGCAGATCCGTGGGCTGCTGCGCGCCCACGCCGACCACGTTCCGATCGTCTGGGACCCCCATCCCCGCGGACCCGTACCGATCCCGGGCGCGGCCCTGGTCACCCCGAATCACGCGGAAGCGCTCACCCTGCTGTCCGGGCGGCTCGACGACGGACCTGACCTGTGGAGGCTCGCCAAAGGGTGGGCTGTCGGGGCGATCGCGGTGACCCTCGGAACGGAAGGGGCCCTGGTCTGCCTGCGCGCGTCGGGCAAACGCCTGCGCATCCCGCTTCCGTCCGTGGCCAGGGCACCGGATGGCGCCGACACCTGCGGTGCGGGGGACAGCTTCGCCGTTGCCGCGGCAGCCCGCTTGGCCGAGGGGCGTGGACCGGAGAGCGCGGTGCGCCGCGCGGTGCTCGCGGCAGCCGAGTTCGTCGGGTCGGGCGCCGCCGCCGCGTTCTCGGAGACGGAAGCGGCGACGGTTTCCGGAGCGTCCGCCGCCCGCGACCGGCTGTGGACCTGATCCGCCTGCCTCGAAAACCTTGTGTACCAAGCGATCACCCCGAAGTTCGGAAACCGAGTCCTGCCTCGCTTTTCCGGAGGTAACCGAACCTCCTCGTGCCCGAGCCCGCCGCGGATGACATACTGGGTTCGCAGGTCACCGGCTGCCATCACGATGTGCGCGCGCCGGCCGTTGAGTCAACAGCGGATTCTCGGCCGAACGCGCCCGTGTCCGCGCGATCCCGTCGAAGGGATGGCGGCGGTGCCGTGGTGTCGCGGCCGCAAGCCCCTGTACCTCGGAGAGGCATTGCATTCATGACTCAACACGTGCAACCCCACATGTCCGATGTGCTCGCAGATAGCTCCATGCCGTCGGACCAGCCCGCGGTGGGAAGCTTCCGGTTCTGGTTCGCCACCCGTCGCTGGGAATGGTCGGCCGAGGTGTATCGCATGCACGGCTACCGGCCCGGTGAGATCGAGCCCACCACGGAGTTGTTGCTGGCGCACAAGCACCCGGACGACCGCACGCACGTCGCCGAGATCATCGAGCGCGCCATCGATCGAGGGGAGACCTTCTCGAGCAGGCACCGGTTCATCGACCTGTCCGGTCAGGAACACACCGTGCTCGTCGTCGCCGACCGGATCCTGGACGACGCCGGCACCGCCGTCGGCACCTCCGGTTTCTACGTCGACCTCTCCGGCACCATCGCCGAAGCGCACCAAGCCATGCTCGCCGCGACCCTGCCCGGACTCTACGAGAATCGCGCGGTGATCGAGCAGGCCAAAGGGGTGCTCATGCGCATCTATCAAATCAGCGCAGATCAGGCGTTCCAAGTGCTGCGCTGGCGTTCTCAGGAGACCAACACCAAATTACGAGCGCTCGCCCAGCAACTGATCGCCGAACTTCCGCTCGTCCCGCCGCCACCTGCGGACCTGGTCGCCGCGTTCGACCACATCCTGCTCACCGTCCATCACCGGATACCGCCCGACTGATCGTGCGAGAGGCGGCTCCCCGGCGGTGCGGGCATTTCGTTTTTCGGACCGATGTTCCGTGGGACTTCGTCTATCGCGCTGACATGCACGTCGATGGCTGTCAGGCTCGAGCATGCGGTCTCGTGCCGACACCGGCCGCGGGAGGTGCGCATGACCTGTCGGTACGGCGTGAAAGGCATCCGGACCGCGGATGGTCTGCTCGTGGTGACGTACGGTGAACTGGACGCGGCGAACGCCGACGAGTGCTTCACCGCGATCATCGATGTCGTCGAAAACTACTGCGACACAACCGCGAATCCCACTTCGGTCGTGATCGACCTCTGCGGGCTGCGTTTTCTTTCCTGCGCGGGCGTCAGTATGGTGCTGCGGCTGGCGAGATGGGCTGCGCGAGCGGGCATCTCGGTCGGCGTGACCGTGCCCGACGACGGCCCCGTGCGGCGCATCGTGGACGTCCTCGGAGTGGGACGGAGCGTGCCGGTCGTCGCGTGCCCGGCGCCTGCGGTACATGGCGGCGCCCACGACCCGCGCGAGTGCCGTTCGTCCGGAGTTCCGCTCCGGCGGCGTCCGGCGCTGACCCGCGGTCCCGAGAACGCAGATCCACGCTGTCGGCCGTCCGATTTACGAACAAGACCGCCCACGAGCGCTTGAGGCAGCCGCCGGGCGGTACCCCGCGATCATCGCCTCGTTCACCACCGGTGAGCGCGTCGATCGCTGGACAACGGGAATCGAGGAAGCTCATGTCATTGGCGACCGCGAACCACAGGACCGCCACACCCCGCCGGACGCGGCGCGGAACCGACAGCTACGACGGCATCGAACCGTGGCTGGAGAAACTGTCCGCGATGGACGAGAACGATCCCGAACGCTCGCGATTGCGGGAAGCGATTCTGCGGCGGTGTCTACCGCTCGCCGAGCACATCGCCCGTCGCTTCGTCGGTCGCGGGGAAAACTACGACGATCTGTACCAGATCGCGACTGTGGGGCTGGTGCTCGCGGTCGATCGGTTCGACCCGGCGCGGGGACCGTCGTTCCTGTCGTTCGCGGTCCCCACGATCATGGGCGAGGTGCGTCGCCACTTCCGCGATCACAGCTGGGCGGTGCGGGTGCCGCGCCGGATCAAGGAGATCCAGTTGACGATCGGCCCGGCCGTGGAGCGGCTCTCCCAGCGCCTGGAACGGATGCCGACCGCTCTGGAGATCGCCGTGGAGTTGAACCTCGACCTGACGGAAGTCACGCAAGCGCTGCTGGCAGGCAACGCCTATTCCACGAACTCGATCGACGCCGTCGTCGAGGACGACGACACCGGCAGCACCTCGGTCCGGATCGCGGAGACCTTCGGCGAGGAGGACCCGTCCTACGAGTTGACCGACGAGGCCCTGGCGATCGCTCCGCTGCTCGCCGAACTGCCCGAGCGAGAGCGGCGCGTGCTGCACATGCGCTTTTTCGAATCGCGCACGCAAGCACAGATCGCCGCGGTGCTCGGCGTCTCGCAGATGCACATCTCCCGGGTGCTGGCACGGACGCTCGCCGAGTTGCGCGAGCGCGCCATGCGGGACTGACCGCGGTCGCCCGGACTCGTCGCGGGCCGAAGGCCCCGCCGCGTCACGCGCTGAGCGTCGTGTGCGGGGGTCGGCCGTACGCGCCGCGATAGGCGGTCGCGAATCGTCCCGGGTGAGCGAAGCCCCAAGCCGCGGCGATGGAGGTCACTGTGTGCCCGTCGTCGGGCGAGAAGTCGCGCAGTTGTTCGTGCGCCCCGCGCAGGCGAAGCCGCCGCAGATACGCCATGGGCGTGGTGTCCAGATGGCGGCGGAACGCCAGTTGCAGCGCACGGGCGCTGACATAGGAGGCCGCGGCGATGTCGGCCACGCTGATGTCCTCGCACACATGTGCCTCGAGGTACGCCACTGCGCGCCGCACGGTGTCGGGATGGGCGTCGTTGCGGTCGCCAGCCGTCGGATCCAGGTGTGCGGTGCTCGGCAGGGTGTGCAGCACGGTGGCGGCCAGGTACTGCACGGCGGTGGATGCGATCAGCGGCGCCTCGCTGGCCACAGGATCCGCGGCGACACCGCGCATATGCCCCAGTACGTCGGACAGATGCTTCGCCGCGACCGCGGAGACCGGGCGATGACCCGTCAGGCGAACCGGCTCCAGGTCGTGCTCGGGGCTCGCGGCCGCCACCCGGGTCAGCAGCGCGGGATCGAACATCGTGATGCGGTAGCGGGCGTGGTGGACCACCCCGGAGTACGGCAGGTCCGGTGGCGTGAGCAGCCCGAGTTCACCGGGCTGGAAGAAGTCGGTGGTGCCGTCGGCATAGTTCTCTTCGATCGATCCCGAGTCCACCTCGCACAGGCAGATCTTGCCCAGCGGCTGAGCGTCGTACTTCATGTCGAAGCTCAGGTCGAGATCATCCAGGCTGACCGGACCGAGCATTTTCCGGGTGATGTCCGTGCGCACCGCCACACCGGTGCTGGTGCCGATCCGCATCCTGGTGTAGTTGGAATTGAGGAATTCCTCTGTGTCGCCCAAACTGTCGCTGTGGAAGGCCAAGGACTCCATTGCTGCGACACTCCTGCTGTTTCGATAAGGCATCCCGCCCAGCACGTCGTAAAAGGTTTGTCGAGCAACTCTGCTTCGACGTGCGGCCTGGTCACAATCGTGGTCGATTCAGGCGAGGCGCGCGGTTGGTACCACCAACTGCGACGAGGCTCCGATCCCGCACGCACCGAGATGAGGTGAATACCCGCTCCGGCTGCGTTTCAACCGTCGGGAGACTCCTACTCTACCCGCCGCGCGGCGATCGCACCGGGCGCCTGGGACGGGCACGCGCGGGTGGCGCGGGCATCGACGTGTTTCGTCCGCACCTCAGCGGCCACCCTGACCACGAAGGGCGCGGTGGCGTCCTTCTGCAACGCCGTCCCGAGAGACAAGGAGGCCCTATGGTTTCGCAGGACACGATCGCGCAATTGCGCCAGGACATCACCACCGCCTCGGACGCGGGTGACGAGGCGAATGCCGAGCGCCTGCGCCGTGAGCTCGCCGAAGCGATCCGGGAAGCCGACAAGAGCGGCGAGACCGAGCAGCGGTGACGGATCGGCGGACGCGCAGGCCGGCTGCTGCCGGCCTGCGCGCCGATCATCCCGCGCTCTCCCGGTTCTCGAGGCCGACGGCGTCGGTGAGTTCGCGGCGGTGACGCAGGAGTTCGGGGTGCTCGGAACTCAGCTCGCGCATCAGATCGCCAAGCCCGTCGGCGATGGCGTTGAGCTTCTGCTGGATGGCGGCGTCGGAGCGGCTCTGGGTGTTCTGCAGCAACGCGACGAGCAGGAAGGTGATGATCGTCGTCGCGGTGTTGATGACCAGTTGCCAGGTGTCGACGCTCGGCAGCAGGAAGATCGTCGGCGCCCACACCAAGACCAGGATCACACAGAAGACGAAGAATCCCGCTTTGGAGGCCAGTGCGCTGGCCGCTGTCGCGAAGCGGTCGAACACCGACAGTTTTCCCTTGATGTCCGACGGCATGGTGGCGGGCTTTCCGGCGACGGGGTTTTCAGTGCGCTGAGCCATGCGAATCCTCTCGAAAATGCCCGATCCAGACGGGCTTCGGTTTACCTGACCGGCCGGGTTCAAACGCCGTGTGCGGCGCGGCTGTGTCACCGATGCGCCGGCGCTGCCCCGCGAAACCCTTGCGGTTGTCGCTCATTCGTCCGGCTCGTCGCGCGGCGGCAAGTAGGGCTCGGCCTCCTCGGGGTGGCCGCCTGCGATGCTGCGCGCACGCGCGAGTTCGGCATCGAGTTCCGCCCCCAGCAGGATCGCGATGTTCGAGATCCACAGCCAGACGAGGAAGACGACCACGCCACCAAGAGAGCCGTAGACCCGGTTGTAGGAGCCGAAGTGGCCGACATAGAAAGCGAATCCCCAGGACGCGCCCGCCCAGAGGAGAACGGCTATGGCGCTACCGGGCGTCAGCCAGCGGAATCCCGGCTGCCGCACGTTCGGCGCCGCCCAGTACAGCAGGGCGAAGACCAGACCGATCAGTGCCATCATCACCGGCCACTTGACGATGCCCCACACTGTGATCGTGGCGTGCCCGAGGCCGAGCCACCGGCCGATCTGCTCGGCCAGCGAACCGCTGACGACGACGCCGACGGTGCAGGCGCCCAGCAAGACCACCACCGCGGCGGTCAGGGCGACCCGCACCGGCACGGTCTTCCAGACGGGCCGCCCCTCCGCGATGTCGTAGATGGCGTTGGTCGCGCGCATGAACGCGCCGATGTAGGCGGACGCGGTCCACAGCGCCGACGCCAATCCGAGCAATGCCAGCGGTCCGGCGGGTGCTTGCGCTTGCTCTATGTTGTTCACCGCGTCGACAAGCAGATCGGTACCGCTGCCCGGCGCGATCTCGCGCATGGTGTCGATCAGCGCCTTGGTGTCGTCGCGTCCCAGCATGCCCAGTCCTGCGGTCAACACGATCAACCCCGGAAACAGCGACAGCACGCTGTAGTACGTCAGCGCCGCGGCCCAGTCGGTGAGATTGTCCCTTTGGAACTCGCCGACCGACCGCTCGACCACGCCCCACCACGACCGCCACGGCAGATCCGCGGGCCCGCGCAGCCGGCGTCGCACCGCAAACCTCTTCTGCAATCCCTGCGCCACCCGCCTCACCTCCGCTCGCGACGGATACCCGGCAGGTGGGCTCCGAAACAGATTCGGAGGCAGTGATGTTCGATGATTTCGGCGCACTCGATGGGTGCTGGGCGCGGTGCGCGGAGGGCGGAAAATCCGTTGTTCCCCGTAGCACGGAACCGTAACGTCGCTCGAGTTTGTCCACCGATCGACCGAAGGAGACCCATCGTGGAACCCGTCACCGAACGCGACATCAGGTCGTCGTTCGTCAACTGTTCGAAAGGCGACGCCAAACGGCTGCCGGTACCCAAGGACCTGGACGAACGGCCCTGGGCGGATCTGGACTTCCTCGGCTGGAGCGATCTGTCTCTGCCCGGGCGCGGCTACCTGGTCGTCCCGCAGGACGACCGCTTGGTGGGCGTGGCGCTGCGCTATGCGACCGGCGGCACCGGCCGGGCGCAGATGTGCACGATCTGCCTGACCACCCATACCGGCGGCGGGGTCTCGCTGATGACCGCGCACAAGGCGGGCGAATCCGGCCGTAGGGGCAACTCGGTCGGCACCTACATGTGCACCGATCTCGCTTGCTCGCTCTACGCGCGCAACAAGAAGCGCCCCGCACTCGGGAGCCGATACCGCGAGGACCTCACGCCAGAAGAGAAGATCGAGCGGGTGCGCGACAACCTGAACACGTTCCTGGCGAAGCTGTACGCCTGATTCTCGCGCCCATCCACCGGCAGCCCGTGCGCTGCCCGCCAGAACGGAGGTAGATGCCATGTGCCGACATTCGACAACCGCACTATCGAGCCACCTCGAGTCGCCTACACCGCAACGGGACTCGGGGTGGCCGTGATTCCTCGCCGGTCGAGTCGGCCCGGAGCGCCCGGGTCGTCCCGTCCGGCGAGGAATCACCGCTCCGGAGATACCGAGCGCATCAGCCCGTCGGTTCGTCGTGCGCGGGTTCCCACACCGCGCGCAAGCTGGGGGCGCCGGGGACCAGAACGCATCGCGCGCATCCCGACGCTGGGAAGGGTCAGGTCGGTGCGGACTCGGTCTCGTGCACCGTCAGCCAGCGAACCGCGCCGGGGTCATCGGTGGTCAGCACGGCGGTCACCCGGCGGCTGGTGACGCTTCCGGCCGTCCGATGTGTCTCCAGGAATCGCACCACCGCGATGTCGCCGGAGCGCAGGAGTTCCTCGACTTCGGACACTTCGATCGCCAATCCGGGCAGAGCGTTTCGCGCGCCGCGGACACCCGCGAGCAACGCGCCGCGCCCGAGTACTTCGCCACCGGTCGTCACCATGCTGAACCGCTCGTGCTGCGCCGCGGCGAATCGCTCGAACACCTCCGCCTGCGCTTGCGACCCGAGCCACGTGGCGAGGTCGGCGTGCAACCGCTCGACCGCATCCACCAGATCCACACCCATGCGCGGCATCGTACGCAGGCGGCGACCGACGTGGCGAGGAGCGGCGACCGTCCCATGTGCCCGGACCGCAGGGCGCGGTAGCGTCGGCGGCATGAAGATTCGTGGAGCGGTCCTGGAGCAGATCGCGGCGCAGGCGCCCTTCGCCGAGTCGGCGCCCATCACCGTGTGCGATCTGGAGCTGCGCGAGCCGGGGCCGGGAGAACTGCTGGTCCGGATCGAGGCGGCGGGGATCTGCCATTCGGACCTGTCCGTGGTGGACGGCAACCGGGTCCGGCCGGTGCCCATGCTGCTTGGCCACGAGGCCGCGGGCCGGGTGGAAGCGGTCGGTCCCGGTGACGGCGATATCGCGGTCGGGCAGCGCGTGGTCATGACGTTCCTGCCGCGGTGCGGTGAGTGCGCGGGGTGCGCGACCGACGGTCGCACGCCTTGCGTGCCCGGCAGCGTCGCCAACAACGCGGGCGAATTGCTCAACGGCGGCAGGCGGTTGTCCCGTGACGGCGCCGAGGTGCACCACCACCTGGGTGTGTCCGCTTTCGCCACCCACGCGGTGGTGGATCGCAGGTCGGTCGTGCCGGTCGAGGACGACGTGCCCGCCGAGGTCGCCGCCGTCCTCGGTTGCGCCGTGCTGACCGGCGGTGGCGCTCTGCTGAACTCGGCGCGACCCGGCGCCGGTGACCGGGTGATGGTCGTCGGCCTGGGCGGCGTCGGGATGGCGGCGGTGCTGGTCGCGGTGTCGCTCGCCGCCGAGGGACACGAGGTGATCGCGGTCGACACCGTGCCGGAGAAGCTGGCGCTCGCCCGGGAATTGGGCGTGCACGCGGCATACACCCCGGCCGAGGTCGCCGAGCTCGGTGTGCAGGCCGAGGTGGTGGTCGAGGCGGCGGGCAACGTCCGTGCCTTCGAGACCGCCGTCGCCGCGACCGCTCCGGGCGGCACGACCGTGACGGTCGGACTGCCCGCTCCCGACGCCCGTGCCAGCATCTCGCCGTTGGCGCTGGTCGCCCAGGGGCGCTCCATCGTCGGCAGTTACCTCGGTTCCGCGGTGCCGTCGCGGGACATCCCCGAGTACGTCCGCATGTGGCGGGCGGGACGTCTGCCGGTGGAGCGGCTCGTCTCGGCGCACGTCGGGCTCGACGAAATCAACCGCGCCATGGACGAACTCGCCGCGGGCCACGCCTTGCGGCAGGTCATCGTCTTCGACTGACCCGGTGCGCCGCCGGAACCCGCTCGACCGCGGGCGTGCGGCGCGCGTCGCTCAACCGGCGGGCCGGTCCATCCGGTCGACGAATCGCTCCAGCAGGCGGGCGAACTCGGCGCGCTCGGCGGGGGTCCAGTCGGCCATGGCGGCGGCCATGGCGGCGCGCCTGCCCGCTCTGGCCGCGGCCACCGCCTGGTTCCCGGCGGCGGTCAGGCGCAGGACCGAACGCCGTCCGTCGCGCTGATCGGCGACGCGTTCCAGCAGGCCGGAGGACACCGCCTGGGCTGCGAGGCGGCTGGCCCTCGGCTGATCCACGCCGAGCGCGGGAGCGAGCGCGCCGACCGTGTCGGCCGCGCCGTCGGCCACGGCGTCCAGCGCGCGGAACACCGCGACCGGAATCGCGCCGTCGCTCAGCGCACCGCGTGTCTGCCTGCGCCGGATCCGAACCATCGCCGCTTCGACGGCGACGGTGATCGCATCGTCCTCGTCCATTCGCTCACTTTGTCATGCCCGGAATTTATATGTAATACTACATGTAGTTGTTGACATGCATAGATTGGAAGTGGTCATGGCCGTTCATCGCCCCATCGGGTACTGGCTGGTGGAGCTCGATCGACTGATCAACCAGCGCTTCGACGAAGACCTCGCCTCGGGTCGACTCACTCGCAGGCGCTGGCAGGTGACGCACTCGCTGGCCGACGGACCGCAGCGCGCCGATGACATCCGCCACGCGCTCGACACGTTTTGGACCGACGACTCCGAATGGCCGACCGAACTGGCCGGACTCGTCGCCGACGGGCTGGTCTCCGACGACGGTGGCGTGCTGTCGCTGACCGCTGAGGGCCGCATCACTCACGACCAGGCATTCGTTCGGATCGCCGAGCGTAGAAGGCAATTCGCGGAGGGAATCAGTGACGAACAGTTCGCCGCGACCGTGCGGACCCTGCAGCGGATGGTCGAGAATCTCGGCGGCGCGCCGAACTCGGAGATCGGGGAACCGCAGCGGGCGCGATAGGCGGTTGCCGCCCTTTCGCGGGGCACTGTCGGGCGGCGGGTTCGCGGTCGGCCCGGCCCATTAGGCTGATCACGACCGGAAACGGAACGAGGAGGTGCGGTGGCCATTCGGGTCGGAGTGCTCGGAGCGCGAGGCAAAGTCGGACAGGCGATCTGCGCGGCGGTGACGGCGGCGGACGATCTGGAACTGGTCGCCGCCGTCGACAAGGACGATTCGCTCGACGGGTTCGTCGCGGCGGATACCCAGGTGGTCGTCGACTTCACCCACCCCGACGTGGTGATGGGGAATCTGAAGTTCCTGGTGGAGCACGGCATCCACGCGGTGGTCGGCACCACCGGTTTCGATGAGGCTCGCTTGGCGGAGGTGCGGAGCTGGTTGTCGGGTCGCCCAGAAGTCGGCGTGCTGATCGCGCCGAACTTCGCCATCGGCGCGGTGCTGACCATGCGTTTCGCCGAGCAGGCCGCCCGGTTCTTCGAATCGGTGGAGGTCATCGAGTTGCACCACCCCAACAAAGCGGACGCGCCGTCCGGGACCGCCTACCGCACCGCGGGCTTGATCGCCGCCGCCCGGGACAAAGCGAGCCTGAACCGCAGTCCCGACGCGACGACAACCGAGCTGGAGGGTGCGCGCGGCGCCGAGGTGGACGGGGTGCGGGTGCACTCGGTGCGGCTCGCCGGTCTGGTCGCCCACCAAGAGGTGCTGTTCGGCACGCAGGGTGAGACGCTCACGATCCGGCACGACTCGATCGACCGCTCGTCGTTCGCCCCCGGTGTCCTGCTCGGCGTGCGTGAGATCGCGAACCGCCCCGGCCTCACCGTCGGACTCGACCCGTT
Source organism: Nocardia sp. NPDC004168 (assembly GCF_040610355.1). Taxonomy (NCBI): domain Bacteria; kingdom Bacillati; phylum Actinomycetota; class Actinomycetes; order Mycobacteriales; family Nocardiaceae; genus Nocardia; species Nocardia sp. NPDC004168. Next base: position 247,516 of record NZ_JBEXME010000001.1, read on the forward strand.
CCTGGACCTGTGAGCCGGCGGCGAGCGCCGCGGCGGGCTGGAGCGCGACCGTGAGCGGCTCGGAGCCTGCCGAGCGCAAGGGCAGCGGGGAAATCGTCAAGGTGGTCGCGCCGATCGCGGTGCTCATCTTGGTGCTCGTGTTCTATTTCCTGCTGCTCGGCCGGATCGCGTTCAGCCTGATCGGTTCGGGCGAGGTGGCGGCGATCGTGATCGGCGTCGGCGTGCTGATCCTGCCGCTGCTGGGCGTCTGGATCGTCGTGGCCACGGTGCGTGCGGCCCTGGCGCATCAGCAACTGGCGCGGCGCATCCACGACGAGGGCCTGGAACTCGACACCTCCGCGTTGCCGCGCCTGCCGTCCGGCCGCATCGAACGTGCGGCCGCCGACGAGCTCTTCGCGACGGTCAAGGCGGAGTGGGAGGCCGACCCGGACAACTGGCGCGTCTCCTACCGCCTCGCGCGCGCCTACGACTACGCCGGTGACCGCACCAGGGCCCGCGAGACCATGCGCCGCGCGGTCGCCCTGGAACGGCACGAGCGCGGCACCGACTGACGAGCGCGCGGGCCGATACCATCGCAGGGTGGCCCGGTTGCTGATCATCCATCACACGCCGTCCCCGCACATGCAGGCGATGTTCGAGGCCGTCGTCTCCGGGGCCACGGACCCCGAGATCGAAAACGTGGAGGTGGTGCGCCGAGCCGCGCTGGCCGTCACCGCGTCCGACGTGCTGGCCGCCGACGGATATCTGCTGGGCAGTCCGGCGAACCTGGGATACATGAGTGGTGCGCTCAAGCACGCGTTCGACACGTTCTACTATCCGTGCCTGGACTCCACGCGCGGGCGTCCGTACGGCATGTATCTGCACGGCAACGAAGGCACCGAGGGCGCCGAGCGCGGGGTGGCGAGCATCACCACCGGACTGGGCTGGGAGCAGGCCTCCGCCGCGGTCGTGGTCTCCGGTCCGCCCGCCAAGGAGGATTTGCAGCGGTGCTGGGAGCTGGGCGCCACGCTCGCGGCCGGGCTGATGCCCTGATCCCCCGAATTCTGGTGTCTGACCATGGCGCACCATTGCCCGGCATACTGTCTGCGATGTTGTCGCGGTGGGGATGTGGACGAGTACCTCGGGATGGGAGAGCCAGGTGACCTGGGCCGAAGGGAGCGAGAACGCCCCGCGCCGAATCGGATTGGTCGAGGACCACGAATCGGTCGCGATCGGTCTCGCCGCGATGCTCGCGCGGGAAACGGATCTCGATCTGGTGCTGACCGCGGGCACCGTGCCGGAACTGCTGTCCGCCGCCGACGGCGCGCCGAAGCTGGATCTGGTGGTGCTGGACCTGCGGCTGGCCGACGGGTCCTCGCCCGAGGACAACGTGCGCGCCCTGCGTGACCGCGGCATCGAGGTGCTGGTCTTCACCGGCGCGGACAACGCCTTCCTGGTGCGGTCCGCCGCGCGCGCCGGGGTGCTCGGTGTGGTGCGCAAGTCCGAGGACGTGCCGACGGTCGTCGCCGCCGTGCGCCGTGCGGCCAGCGGCGAACAGGTGGTCACCACCGACTGGGCGGCCGCCATCGACGGCGATCCGCAGTTGTCCGACGTGGGCCTGAGCCCGCGCCAGGAGGAAGTGCTCACGCTGTACGCGTCCGGAGAGAAGGCATCCCGGGTCGCGCGGTTGACCGGCCTGTCCGAGCAGACGGTCAACGACTATCTCGGCCGGATCCGGCAGAAGTACGCCGACGCCGGTCGTCCGGCGCCCACCAAGACCGACCTCTACAAGCGGGCGGTGGAGGACGGGTGGCTGCCGGTTCCCGAGCGGCAGCCGCGCGGATGACCGCGTCCAGCATGCTGGACACTCCGTCGCACCCCCGTTCCCGCCCGCTCGACCGGCCGCGTGCGAGCCGTTGGCGTCGCGGAGTCGTCGCGCTGTCCAGGGAGAAGGTCTCCGAGGGCGCCGCCGATCGCATCCTGCGCCGGTTCGGTTTCGCCATCGGCATCGCCGGCGTGATCGCCGCGATCGTGGAACTGCCCGAGATCGCCGATCAAGGCCGTTTCGTGCCCGTTCAGTGGACGATCGTCGAGGTGGTGCTGGCGTTCGGACTGTTCCCGGTGCTCGCGGTCGTTTCGGTCGGTATGGGCCCGCGCGTGATCCAGCGGGTGGCCGGTGCGGCGGCGGTGAGTTTCCTCGGGGCGATGGCGGTGGTTCCGGTGGCGTACGCGGCGCCGAATGCCGAAGCGGCTTCGGTGTGGCTGTATCGGGTGTTGGCACTCGGCGTGCTCGCGGCCGTGCTCGCCTGGCGCCCACCGCTGGCCGTGGCCTACCTGGTGGTGGGTGCCGCGTTCAGCGCGCTGGCCAATCTGGTCGTGCTGCGGGAGACCACCGCACTCGCGCTGCTGGGCGATTTCGCCAGGGCGGCGGGACTGAGCGCGCTGTTCCTGTGGTGCGTGATCTATGCCAGGGCGGCGGCGGCCCGAGTGGATCGTGAGTCGGCGATCGAGAGCAGCCGCGCGGCGGCGGTCGCGGGCACGGCGGCCCGGGAACGGGAACGAGCGCGATTCGCCGCGCTGATCCACGACGCCGTGCTGTCCACTCTGCTGGATGCCTCTCGCACCGGGACCGAATCTCCGGTGCTGCGCCGCCAAGCTGAACGGACCCTGGAACAACTCGACGAGTGCCGGGGCGCCGAGATCGAACCCGACCGGCTGGACGCGCAATCCGCGATCGGGTTCCTGCGCTCGGCCGTGCACGAGGTGAACCCCGGTATCCGGTTCACCACGCGGCGCTGGGCCGGATTCGACGATCTGCACCTGCCGGTGGACGCCGCGAGCACGATCGCGGCCGCGCTGGCCGAGGCCGTGCGCAACAGCCTGCGGCACGCCACCGTCGTCGGGCGAGAGGTGCGCCGGACCGTCACTGTGACGATCAGCGCCGGCGGGATTCGCGTGGTGTTCCGCGACGACGGAGCGGGCTTCGACCTGAGCGCGGTGCCCGTCGATCGGCTCGGCATCTCGGTGAGCATCCTGGGCCGCATGCGTCAGCTGTCCGGCGGCGCCGGGTTCGTGGAATCCGAGCCGGGCGAGGGAACGACCGTGACGCTGGTGTGGGGCGGAAATGGCTGAGACGGAAACCGAATTCGGGTTGCGCGATCTGCTCGGGCTCCGCGACCGCGCGGCCTGGTTGTTCCTGGTCGTGCTCGAAGCGACCATCGTGCTGTACATGGTCCGGAACTTCTCGGAATCGCCGGTGGCCGCGGCGGTCGCGGCACTGGTCGTGCTGGCACTGGCCGGTGTCGTGGTGATGGCGGCGCCCACCGACCCGCTGCCTTGGCCCGCGACCGTGTTCGTCGCCGCCTCCGGACCGCTGGCCACCACCCTGACCTCGTTCGATGTCGAGCACGGTTGGTCGAAGCAGGTGTGGACGGCGTTCGCCGCGTCCTACGTGCTGGCCGTGCTGGTGCTGCGCGGACGATCGGCCGCGGCCTGGCTCGGTGTCGCCGGCATCGGCGTGGTGATCGCCGTGGTCGGTGTGGTGGCGGGCCTGCGGGAGGGCGTCGTCGTCGGTTCGATCGTGCCGGTCGCCACGGTCGCCGGGGTTTCCCTGTTCGCGGCGATCATGCGGCCCACCCAGCGATCGCTGCGGCTGCTGCGCGACGAAGCGGCCATGCGCGCCGCCGCCGAAGCCGCCATGGCCGCGGAGAACTCCGAACGCACCCGTCAGCTGGCTCGGTTGGACGCGGTGGCGCGCCCGATCCTGGAACGCATCGCCGACGGCGACGAACTCACCGCCGCCGAGCGGGAACAGTGCAGGCTCCTGGAAGCCGAACTCCGCGACGGGCTTCGGGCACCGCAGCTGGCCACCGATCAACTCAACAGCGCCGCCCGCGGAGCGCGCTCCCGCGGTGTCGAGGTGATCCTGCTCGACGACGGCGGTTTCACCGGCGTCCCGCATCGGGTGCGCCAGCAGGTGATCGACGCCGCCACCAAAGAACTGGACGCCGCCAATGACGGTTCGGTCACCGTCCGCATCCTCCCGACCGGCCGCCGCATCCTGGCTACCGTCCTGGCTACCGCGTCGGACCGCGACCGCCGCACGGAGATCGACGCCACGGGCGCGGTCACGGTATCCACCTGACCTGTCGGTGCCCCATGGCATCGTTGTCGGTTATGCGGAAGATGGGTGCGGCGGCGGCGCGGCGAACGGCGTTGGCGGCGCAGGGCTTCGGGGCGCGCAAGCCCGATCGGATCACGCGGCGGACGGTGCTCGGCGTGCTGGACCGGACGCAACTGCTGCAGCTGGATTCGGTGTCGGCGGTGGTGCGGGCGCATTACGCGCCGGTGTTCAGCCGGATCGGGCCCTACGACCGCACGCTCCTGGATCAGGCCGTGTGGAGCAACGGCTCGCGGCGGCCACGGTCGCTCGTCGAGTATTGGGCGCACGAGGCCGCGCTCATCCCGGTCGAGGACTGGCCGCTGCTGCGCTGGCGGATGCGGCGCTACGAGCACGGGCGCTGGTCCGGCATGCGCAAGGTGGTCGAGCGCAATCCGACCTTGGGCAAGGACATCCTGGACGTGATCACCGCGGTGGGCCCGGCCACCGCGGGTGAGGTGGAGCGTCACCTGGAGCTGGACAAGCCGCGGCCGAAGGGCTCCTGGTGGAATCTCAGCGATACGAAGATGATCTGCGAGCAGCTCTTCGCGGCGGGCGCGCTGTCTGTGGCCACGCGTGTGGGGTTCACCAGGCACTACGACCTGACCGAGCGGGTGCTGCCCGCCGAGGTGCTGGCACGCGACGTCACCGAGCAGGACGCCGTTCGTGAGCTCGTGCTGCGTGCCGCCACCGCGCACGGCATCGGCACCGAAGCGGACCTGCGGGACTACTACCGCCTCCAACGCACTCAGACCGAACCCGCCATCGCCGATCTGGTGGACGCGGGCGAGCTGATCCCGGTGGAGGTGGCGGGCTGGGGGAAACCGGCTTATCTGCGGGCGGGCACTCCCACGCCGCGTCGCATCGAAGGCGCGGCGCTGCTGTGCCCGTTCGACCCGCTCATCTTCTTCCGCGCCCGCACGGAGCGGATCTTCGACTTCCACTACCGCATCGAGATCTACACCCCGGAACACAAACGGGTGCACGGGTATTACGTCTTCCCGTTCCTGCTCGACGGCGAACTCGTGGGCCGCGTCGATCTGCGGGCGGAACGCGCGAACGGCCGGTTGTGGGTGCCGGCCGCGTTCGCCGAGCCCGGCTACGACACTCCGGCCACCGCGCAGGCCCTCGGCGGCGCGCTGCGCGAGCTGGCGGACTGGCTCGAACTGGACGAGGTCGCGACAGGCGATCGCGGCAATCTCGCCGCATTGCTGTAGCGCGTTCGGGTCAGATGTCTCGTTTGGGCCCGTACCCGCGCATCTGATCGCGCAATGCTCCGTGGACGGCGCTCGACAGCCACGAGTTCAGGGACTGACCACTCTGTGCGGCAGCCTCTTCCGCACGCGCCTTCATCTGTTCCACCAGCCGCAGCGTGACCCTGCTGATGTCCCCGGTCATCTCCTCGAAGGAGGGGCTCTGCTCGCCCACCGTGCTCTTGCGCACATCGACGGAGGCGTCGGTGCCGTCGACCGAGACGTGCACCGTGCGGTCGCCGAGCGCGGCGCTGACCTCGGCGGCGAGGTCCGACAGCGCGGCGAGCAGCACCAAGCGGGCCGGGCCTTCCGTCGCCGCGGCCAGTGCGGCCGCCGTGGCCTGCGTCTTCTCGTCACCGAGCGCCGCGGCGGCGATCAGGCTCTCGCGCAGTTGGCCGGTGTACTTGTTCAAATCCATGATGTCAGTGTGACGTCATGAATGACATCAGGCAAGCGGCGAAATGACATCATCTCACCGTCGTCGATATGGATTCGCGTCCTTGTTGCGGCCTGATCGCCGACGACGGTGTCGAGGGCGTGTCCCCGACCGGGTAGCCTTTCTGACCATGAAGAACGGTGAATCGACGCCAACGGAGCTGCGTGCGTCCGGCACGGTAGGTGTCGCTATGGTGACCCCCTTCAGCGCCGACGGCAAGCTCGACGTCGATGCCGGGGTCGCGCTCGCGGCCCGCCTGGTCGACCGCGGCGTCGACCTGCTCGCGATCTCGGGAACCACCGGTGAATCGCCGACCACCACCGAATCGGAGAAGGCCGATCTGCTGCGCGCCGTCGTCGACGCCGTCGGCAAGCGGGCGACCGTGATCGCGGGGGCGGGCACCTACGACACCGCCCATTCGATCGAGCTCGCGCGCAACGCGCAGCGGGCGGGTGCGCACGGTTTGCTCGTGGTGACGCCGTACTACTCCCGGCCCTCGCAGGAGGGACTGATCGCTCATTTCACCGCCGTCGCGGATGCCACCGATCTGCCGGTCACGCTGTACGACATCCCCGGACGGTCGGTGGTGCCGATCGCCAGCGACACCATCCGCAAGCTCGCCGAGCATCCGCGCATCGTCGCGGTCAAGGACGCCAAGGGCGACCTGAACATGGGCGCCGAACTCATCGCGAGCACCGGTCTGGCGTTCTACTCCGGTGACGACGCGCTCAACCTGCCCTGGCTGTCGGTCGGCGCGGCCGGATTCATCAGCGTCATCGGACATCTCGCGCCCGAACGGCTGCGCGCGCTGCTGGAGGCGTACACGGCGGGCGAGGTCGTGCGCGCCCGCGAGATCAACACCACGCTGCTGCCGCTGCACGCCGCGATGGCCAGGCTGGGCGGCGTCGCGATGAGCAAGGGTGGTTTGCGGCTGCTCGGCGTGGAGGTCGGCGAACCGCGCCTGCCGCAACTGATGCCGACCGGCGAGCAGCTGGAAGTGCTCGCCGCGGACCTGCGAGCGGTGGGAGTGCTTTCGTGAGCGAGTCCCTACCCCGTCGCCGCCGTCGCGGCGCGTCCCGTCCCGCCGGAGCGCCCGCCCCCGCCGCACCGGCCGAGCAGACGCCGTCGGAAACCGTCGCGCTGCCCGAACCGGCGCTCGACGAGACGACGGTGCCCGCCATTCCAGCCGAGCAGCCCGCGCCCGCGCAGGCGCGTCGACAGACCAGGACGCAGGATGCGGGATCCCGGCGAGCGGGCCGCGGACGGGGACAGTCCGGTGCGCGGCGGGTCGAAGAGCCTCCGGCGCAGGCGGATCCGATCGCCGCGCACGACCGGCTCGGCGCTCCGCCCGCCCTCCCCGAGAACGGCCTGCGCGTGGTCGCCCTCGGCGGCATCGGCGAAATCGGCCGCAATATGACGGTTTTCGAGTACGGCGGCCAACTGCTGATCGTCGACTGCGGCGTGCTGTTCCCGGAGGACCAGCAGCCCGGTGTCGACCTGATCCTGCCGGACTTCCGCCCCATCGAGGACCGGATCGCCGATGTCGTGGCCGTCGTGCTCACGCACGGGCACGAGGACCACATCGGGGCGGTGCCGTTCCTGCTGCGGCTGCGGCCCGACATCCCGGTCGTCGGCTCGAAGTTCACCCTGGCGCTGGTCGCCGCGAAGTGCCGGGAACACCGCCTGCACCCGAAGCTCATCGAAGTGACCGAGGGGCAGCACACCGCGCACGGCCCGTTCGGCTGCGAGTACTTCGCCGTCAACCACTCCATTCCCGACGCGCTCGCCGTCGCCATCCGCACGCCGGCCGGCGTCGCCCTGCACACCGGTGACATCAAGCTCGACCAGCTTCCGCTGGACGGGCGGCTCACCGACCTGGCCGGATTCTCCCGGCTCGGTGACGAGGGCGTCGATTTGTTCCTGGTGGACTCCACCAACGCCGAGGTCCCCGGCTTCGTCACGCCGGAGCGGGAGATCGGCGGCGTGCTGGACTCGGTGATCGGCAAGGCACGCGGCCGGGTCATCGTCGCATCCTTCGCCAGTCACGTGCACCGCATCCAGCAGGTCGTCGACGTGGCCCAGAAGTACGGGCGGCGGGTGTGCTTCGTCGGCCGCTCGATGGTCCGCAATATGCAGATCGCCCAGGATCTGGGCTATCTCACCGTGCCGGAGGGCGTGGTCGTCGACCTCGACGTCGCCGCCACCTTGCCCGGCCATCGCTTGGTGCTGATCTCGACGGGTTCGCAGGGCGAGCCGCTGTCGGCGCTGTCGCGGATGGCGCGCGGCGACCACCGGCAGATCAACATCCGCCCCGACGACCTGGTGGTGCTGGCCTCCTCGCTCATCCCGGGGAACGAGAACTCGGTGTTCGCGGTGGTCAACGGCCTGGCTCGGCTCGGAGCCACGGTGATCACCCAGCAGAACGCCAAGGTGCACGTCTCCGGGCACGCCTCGGCGGGCGAGCTGCTGTACCTGTACAACGCGGTGCGTCCGACCAACGCGATGCCGGTGCACGGCGAGTGGCGCCACCTGCGTGCGAACGCGGCGCTGGCGGTGGCGACCGGGGTGCCGCAGGAGCGGGTGGTGCTCGCCGAGGACGGCGTGGTGGTCGACTTGGTCGACGGCATAGCCTCGGTCGTCGGCCGGGTGCCGGTGGGACACGTCTACGTCGACGGGCTTTCGGTGGGCGACGTCGGGGAATCGACGTTGTCGGACCGGCTGGTGCTCGGCGAGGGCGGTTTCATCGCCATCACCGTCGCCATCGACGAGACCACCGGTAAGGCGGTGAGCACGCCGGAGCTGAGCGGACGCGGCTTCTCCGACGATCCCACCGCACTGCTCGATGCGGCCGAACTGGTGGAAGCCGAACTGCTGCGGCTGGCCGGCGAGGGCGTCACCGACACCCATCGCATCGCGCAGGGCGTGCGCCGCGTGGTGGGCCGTTGGGTGGCCGATACCTACCGTCGTCGTCCGATGATCGTGCCGACCGTGATCGGCGTCTGACCTTCCGCACAGCGAAAAGCGCCGGGCAGCCCAGCTGCCCGGCGCTTCTCACGCGGTAGCGGCTTACTCCTGGCAGGCCGCGGACTCGATCTTCGCGCTCTTGACGATGTTGCAGGCGAAGGTGTGGTCGACCTTCCACTGGCCGCCCTCGGACACGAATTGGATGAACGCGCTGTCCACCGGGGTGCCGTCGATGGTGACCTTGGCGTCGGCCTTGAGCTTGCCGTCCTTCGGGTCGCCCACGTTGGTGACCTCGACGGTGACCTTCTGCTTCTTCGCGGCGTCGACGAGGTTGGCGACCAGATAGGGATCCTGCTCGGCGGCCTGGATCCAGCTGATCTTCTCGGTGTTCGGCACGTTCGGGTCGAACGCCTTCTGCAGCCGCTCGTTGAGCTGTTGCGTGGTGGGCTTCGGCAATACGGGCGAGGACGGCGTGGTCGGCGCGGAGCCTGCCTCCTTGTCGCCCTTGCCCGAGCCGCCCTCCAATTCACCCGCGGGGTGCCCGGGAGCGGCGCTGGTGCTCGGGGACGAGGAGTCGTCGTTGGAGGCGCAGGCGGTCAACGAGCACGCCAGTGCGGTGAGGACGACGGCCACGGTGGTCCGGAAAGTGCGGTGCTTCACGTTGTTTCCTTCTCGAATTCCGGGCGTCAGCCGTGGTTGGACGTGCAGTTCCAGTGCACGATGTAGGCATCGGAATCGTTGTGCGCCAAGGCCTGGCCCTGCGCGCTGCGCCGCGACGACGCGTACCCCCAGCTCCAGGTGCCGGTGCCGCTGGAGTACGCCACGGCGCCGCAGCCGTTGCGGAACCAGACCACCGACTGGCAATCCCCTGCGCCACAAGAGTTGATCGCGCGTTGCTCCGCGGCAGCCGAGTTCGGGTAGTCGTAGGAGTACCCGATCAGACCGGTGGAGGTGGACAGCGCGATCGCGCCGTAGTTGTTGGTGTAGGCATTCGCGGCAGGCGCGCTGACAGCCAGCGCGGCACCTACCGCCGCGAGCGCGGCCACACCGGTAGCAAACTTCTTCACGAGGATTTGCCCCTTCTTGTCATTGGCCCACGACCCGATGGACCGAGTGACAAGGTACAGAGCCGATTCTCATTACGCTAGCCGGAGATTTCCCGGCAGGGAGAGCCGCGAATGCCATGCTATGGATGCACGTCGATCGGCGTGGCGCCAAGTGTGGCCCACGGTCAGCTGCCTCGCAACCCGGAGGCGGGACTCACGCTGCCTTTTTGTGCGGTGAAACCCGCTGAACCGCAAGGTCGTAACAATCCGGTTCCGGATGAGGCCGAGGCGCGGCAGTGCTTCGGTTTCCGCGGTCGGCCGCGCGCTGCGGTCAGATCCCGGTGCGGTATCGGCTGGTGGCGCGGCGGTTGCGGTGATCGCGGTGCGTCGCGCCGCGCGGCAGCATGGCCGAGCGGTCGGTATGTTCAGGGTGTGACTATGGCACAGCGGGAACGCCGGGGAATCGTCGCGGCGATGGAGGCCGCGGGACCGGACGCGCGGACGCTCTGCGGTACGTGGACGGTGCGGGACTTGGCCGCGCACTTGGTGGTTCGCGAACGGCGGCCCGACGCCGCGCCGGGCATCCTGCTGAAGCCGCTTGCGGGGTATCTCGAGCGTGTGCAAGCGAAGGCGGCGGGCAAGCCGTTCCCCGAACTGCTGGAGCTGGTGCGTACCGGCCCGCCGTGGTGGTCGCCGCTGCGACCGGTCGACGCCGTGGTCAATCTGTCGGAGATGTTCGTCCATCACGAGGACGTGCGCCGCGCCGAGCCCGGTTGGCAGCCACGTGAACTGCCCGCAGCCGACGAGGAACAGCTGTGGTCGGTGCTGCGCAAGATGGCCAGGATGGCCTACCGCAAGGCGCCGGTCACGGTGGAGCTGGCGACGCCGGACGGCAGGCGCACGGTGGTGCGGTCCGCCGCCGAGGATGTCGTCACGCTGACCGGCAAGCCGTCGGAACTGGTATTGCATGCCTTCGGCCGGGACGAAGTGCGGCTGGAGACCGCCGGATCTCCCGAGGCCGTTCGGGCGGTACTCGAGTCCGACCGGTCGTTCTGATTTCCGCGCCGCCACCCCGTCGCGCGGGACCGGGGGATCGGCGAAAAGCCGCCAGAGGCGCAACGGCACCAGTGTTGCGGATGGTCCGGATGGGGCGATTGCGGCTAGCCTGGGGCCATGGCAGGTAAGTCCCGCAGCACCACGACCAGTCGGGCGCGGGCGGGATCGGCGCGGGGGAGGACCACTGCGGCGCGGTCTCGCGCGGCCACGCCCCGCACGGCCACGCCCCGCGCAGCCACGCCCAGGGCGACCGCCACGCCCCGCCGACGCGCCACCGCGGCCCGGCGCCCGGCGCGCCGTCCGTCCGACACGGCTCCGCTGACGGTGATCACCCGGGGTATCGGCAGCGGCTGGACCATGCTGGCCCGCGGGCTCGGCGCCACCACACGCGCCCTGAGCCGTGCGGGCGAGATCGAACACGGACATCGGCGCGACGGCGTAGCGCTGGCGCTGATCGCGGTGAGCGCCGTGATAGCGGCGGCGGTCTGGTTGTCGGCAGGCGGTCCCATCGGCCACCTGGTCGAGGACGTGATCCGCGCGATCTCCGGATCGGCCTCCGCATGCCTGCCGTTCGTCGCCTCCGGAATCGCCGTCGTCCTGATGCGCACCGAACCGCGCCCCGAGATCCGGCCGCGGCTGGTGCTCGGCGGCCTGCTGATCGGCCTGCCGGTCCTCGGGCTGTGGCACATCGCCGCGGGCGCCCCCACCGACGCGCACGGGCGTTCCCGCGCAGCCGGTTTCATCGGCTTCGTGACCGGCGGGCCGCTGACCGACGGCCTCACCGCCTGGCTCTCGGTCCCGATCCTTTTGCTGGCCATCGTCTTCGGCGCGTTGCTGGTGACCGGGACGACGGTGCGCGAGGTCCCCGCCAAGCTGCGGCGCTACCTCGGCACCGAGACAGGTGGCGACGAATACGGCGAATTCGACGGCGAGCATGGAGACTACGACCCGGCCGACTACGACGCCGACGGATTCCCGGTGCATCGCGCCGCCGCCAAGCGGCGCGGTCGCACGCCCGCGGAGAACTACCCGCCCGACGAGTTCGGCGATCCCGACGCGGTCACCGAGTCGCTGGGCGAGCCCCCGCTGCGCGACGCCAAGCAGATCGGGGCCGAGGAACCCGCGCCGAAACCGAAGCCGAAGAAGCAGCGTCCCGCCGCGGTGGTGGAGGATCAGACGCCACCGCCGCCGAAGCAGCTGGAGTTCGTCACCGACCGTGAGGTCGAAGGCGACTACACGTTGCCGCCGTTGTCGCTGCTGACCGACGGGGATCCACCGAAGAAACGCAGCGCCGCCAACGAATCGATGATCGAGGCGATCACCGAGGTGCTGGTGCAGTTCAAGATCGACGCCGCGGTGACCGGGTTCGTGCGCGGCCCGACGGTGACACGCTACGAGGTCGAACTCGGGCCCGGCGTGAAGGTGGAGAAGATCACCGCGCTCGCGCGCAACATCGCCTACGCCGTCGCGACCGAGAACGTCCGGCTGCTCGCGCCGATCCCCGGCAAGTCCGCCGTCGGCATCGAGGTGCCCAACGCCGACCGCGAGCTGGTCCGGCTGGCCGACGTGCTCAAGGCGCCCTCTACGCGTACCGACCACCATCCACTGGTGATCGGTCTGGGCAAGAACATCGAGGGTGAGTTCGTCTCGGCGAATCTGGCCAAGATGCCGCACCTGCTGGTCGCCGGTTCCACCGGTTCGGGTAAGTCCAGCTTCGTGAACTCGATGCTGGTGTCGCTGCTGCAGCGGGCGACGCCGGACGAGGTACGGATGATCCTGATCGATCCGAAGATGGTGGAACTGACGCCGTACGAGGGCATTCCGCACCTGATCACGCCGATCATCACCCAGCCGAAGAAGGCCGCGGCCGCCCTGGCCTGGCTGGTGGAGGAAATGGAGCAGCGCTACCAGGACATGCAGGCCAACAAGGTGCGCCACATCGACGACTTCAACAAGAAGGTGAAGTCGGGGGCGATCACCGCGCCGCTGGGCAGCGAACGGGTGTACCGGCCCTACCCGTACATCCTCGCCATCGTCGACGAACTGGCCGATCTCATGATGACCGCTCCGCGCGACGTGGAGGACGCCATCGTCCGCATCACGCAGAAGGCTCGTGCGGCCGGCATCCACCTCGTGCTGGCCACGCAGCGGCCATCGGTGGACGTGGTAACCGGTCTGATCAAGACCAACGTGCCCTCCCGGCTCGCCTTCGCGACCTCCTCGCTGACCGACTCGCGCGTCATCCTCGACCAGCCCGGCGCGGAGAAGCTGATCGGCATGGGCGACGGCTTGTTCCTGCCGATGGGGGCGGGCAAGCCGACCCGGTTGCAGGGTGCGTTCATCAGCGACGAGGAGATCCACGGCGTCGTCGACTTCACCAAGAACCAGGCGGAGCCGGAATACCAAGAAGGCGTCACCGCCGCGAAGGCGGGCGAGAAGAAGGACGTCGACCCCGATATCGGCGACGATCTCGACGTCTTCTTGCAGGCGGTGGAACTCGTGGTCACCTCGCAATTCGGGTCCACCTCCATGCTCCAGCGCAAGCTGCGCGTCGGCTTCGCCAAGGCGGGACGGCTGATGGACCTCATGGAGACCCGGGGCGTGGTCGGCCCGAGCGAGGGGTCCAAGGCGCGCGACGTGCTGGTGAAACCCGATGAACTGGAAGGGTTGCTGTGGTCGATCCGCGGCGGCGGGGACGGCGGCGACTCCGACGAGTCGGAGTGATCCGGCTGGTTCCCTCGGCGAGATTCGAACTCGCATCTACCGGAATCTAGGTCCGGCGCCTCTACCGATTGGGCTACGAGGGATCGGTCGGGGTTCCGACCTGAAGGAGACCGCTGCTCTACCGGCTGAGCTGCGTCCGTTCGCATGAAAAAGGGGTCGCTCCTGGCGATTCGCCGCGGAGTGACCCCTTTCGATACGGTCTGCGAAAGACACGTTCAGGGGCGGCTCCGCGCGGCTCGCCAGGAGACGGACCAAGCCGATAGCGCGGCGCCGGTGCGCGAGACATCACTCGGCGACACCTGTCGCTCCGCCGTCCCGGTCATCGTCTCGCCTTCCTGTGGTCTGATCTTCGCCGGCTCAGAAGGTAACACCGGATGTCGGTGTTGGGAACCGCTTTTCCCTAGCCGACGACCCTACCCGGTCAGTTCTTCCGTGCCTGAAGGGTATAGCTCAACGGTAGCCTCTCCGGGTGCCCGGTCAGCCGCCATTCACCGTCCCGGCCCGTCATCAGGCCGGGCAGCGCGTTCCACGGAACACTGCGGTGTTCGACCAGTCCGGTCAGCGTGAGGTCCGCCGCGGCAGCGCGGTCACGACCTCGCCGAGACCGTGGTTCCATTCGTGCGTGGTAGTCCGGCTGAACCAGGCGTCGGTCTCGAAGTAGGCGGTGCGGTAGTCGTCGGCCACGAACGTCGACGGTGGCACGAACGGCCGGGTGAACGCATGTGGAATTATGGTCGGCAATCACCTCGCTATCGCGCAGTAACGGACAAATCGGGCATTATGGACATCATGTTCTTCGATCGGCACGCCGCATGCACGTAACCGCACTCGAATGGGGGATCACCGTCGTGGTGATCCTCGGCCTGTTCGTCTTCGACTTCTACGCCCACGTGCGCACTCCGCACGAGCCGACGTTCCGGGAATCCGGCTTCTGGTCCGGGGTCTACATCGGGCTGGCGCTGCTGTTCGGCGGCGTGGTCGCCTGGCAGTGGGGTTCGACCTACGCCGGGGAGTACTACGCGGGTTTCGTCACCGAGAAAGCGCTCTCGGTCGACAATCTGTTCGTCTTCCTGATCATCATGTCCACCTTCGCGGTGCCGCGGATCTACCAGCAGAAGGTGCTGCTGATCGGCATCGTGCTCGCCCTGGCCATGCGCGGCGCGTTCATCGCCGTCGGCGCGGCCGCGATCGGCGCATTCAGCTGGGTGTTCTACCTGTTCGGCATGTTCCTCGTCTACACCGCGGTCAAGCTGCTGCGCGAGAGCGGCCACGAGGTCGAGGTCGAGGAGAAACGAGACAGCCGGATCGTCGCACTGGCCAAGCGGGTCCTGCCGACCACCGATGAATACGACGGCGACAAGCTGGTGACCAGGGTGGACGGACGCCGGGTGGTCACGCCGTTGTTGCTGGCGCTACTGGCCATCGGGTTCGCCGACCTGCTCTTCGCGCTGGACTCCATCCCGGCCATCTACGGACTGACCGAGCAGCCGTACCTGGTCTTCACCGCGAACGCGTTCGCGCTCATGGGCCTGCGGCAGCTGTACTTCCTGATCGGCGGATTGCTCGACCGGCTGGTGTACCTGTCCTACGGGCTGGCGGCGATTTTGGCGTTCATCGGCATGAAGCTGGTGCTGCACGCCCTGCACGAGAACACGTTGCCGTTCGTCAACGGCGGCGAGCACGTCGCGGTCCCGGAGATCTCCACGTCGGTCTCGCTGGGTGTGATCCTGGTCATCCTGGTGGTCGCGACGGTCGCCAGCCTGCTCCGCACGCGGGTCCGAGCGGACCGGTAGCCGCTCAGGGCGCGAAGGCGCCGAAGACGGGAGCCCATTCCACGGCGCGGACCTCGTCGATGAGGTTCGCGCGGGCGAACGGGTCCTGGGCGAGCAGGTCCTTCAGCTGTCCCGCGTCCGGCGAGCGGAAGAGCAGCAGCGCTCCGGACCCGTCCGGGTACGGACCGCTGCTCAGCAGGGTGCCCGACTCGAGCAGCCCGGCCAGCCAGGCTCGGTGCTCGGGTCGGTGGACGTCGCGGTCTGCGGCGGTGGCCTCGGAATAGGCGTAGTGGACGGCGAAGATCGGCACGGGTATCGCTTCCTGTGGGTTGGGCTCAGAGCGTCAGCAGCATCCGAGTATTGCCGAGAGTGTTCGGCTTCACATAGCTCAAGTCGAGGAACTCGGCCACGCCGGTGTCGTAGGAGCGACACATCTCGGCGTACACCTCGGCGGTGACCGGCGTGCCGTCGATCTCGACGAAGCCGTGCCTGCCGAAGAACTCCACCTCGAAGGTCAGCACGAACAGCCGTTCCAGCTCGAGTTCGCGCGCCACCGCGACGAGACGTTGCACGATGAGCTTGCCCACACCGCTGCCCTTGACGTCGGGATGCACCGCGACCGTGCGCACCTCCCCGAGATCGGCCCACAGCACGTGCAGCGCCCCGCAGCCGACCACGCGGCCGTCGAGTTCGGCGACCCAGAATTCCTGCACCGCCTCGTAGAGGGTGACCAGGTTCTTCTCCAGCAGGATGCGGCCGGCGTAGACGTCGACGAGGCGTTTGATCTCGGGCACGTCGGAGGTTCGCGCGCGTCGGACGACCGGAAGGGAGCTCTGCGCGGCCGAAGCCGCGCCCGGATACGCGTCGCTGGTCGAACCACCTAGTGGTCCCCGAGAGGTCATGGGGTGCACAGTAGTCGGCTCGGCTACCGATAGTCTGAACGTGTGCCGCAGATCCACTCGTCCAACTCACCGCATCGCGCCGGGCGGCGCGGCGGTCCGACGAGGCGGCCGTGAGCGAGCCGATCGCCGGTGAGGCGATGGCATGAGCGTGCAACCCGACGAGACGGACCGCCCCTGGAGCGCGCCCGCCCCGGTCCGTCCCGGCTTCGCGCCCGCGCAGGCCGAGAGCGGCCCTCCGCTGCTGAACATCGCGAACGTGCTCACCATGTTGCGCATCGCGATCGTGCCGCTGTTCGTCGTCGCGCTGTTCGCCGGAGATGGTCACCAGACCGGTTGGCGGATCGCCGCCGCGGCGCTGTTCGGCATCGCCGCGATCACCGACCGGTTCGACGGGCAATTGGCTCGCAAATACGGGTTGGTGACCGATTTCGGCAAACTGGCCGATCCCATCGCGGACAAGGCGCTGATCGGGTCCGCGGTGATCGGCTTGTCCGTGCTCGGCGACCTGGCCTGGTGGATCACGTTGGTGATCTGCGGCCGGGAGATCGGCGTCACACTGCTGCGTCTGATCGTCGTGCGGCGCGGAGTCATTCCCGCAGGGCGCGGGGGAAAGCTCAAAACACTGGTTCAGTCGGTGGCCATCGCCATGCTCCTGCTGCCGCTGTCGGGCTGGGTCGCCGGTATCGGCATGCTGCTGATGTATGTGGCGGTCGCGCTGACCGTGGCCACCGGCCTCGACTACGTCGGTCAGGCGGCCCGGGTGTGGTTCGCGGGCGGCCCGGGGCGGAACCGCGGCGCATGAGCGATCCGCTGGTCGCCGACGTGCCCGCCATCGATCTCGTTCGTGCGCTGGTGACTGTGCGGCAAACGGTAGCCACCGCGGAATCGCTGACCGCGGGTCTGCTCGCCGCGACCATCGCCGGCGTACCGGGCGCCAGTGCCGTGCTGCGCGGCGGGTTGGTGGTCTACGCCACCGACCTCAAGCACAGCCTCGCGGGCGTCGACGCGGAGGTCCTCGCGGCCGAAGGCCCGGTGGCGGCGAGCACCGCCGAACAGCTGGCCGTCGGCGCGCGCACGCGCTGCGGCGCGGACTGGGGTGTGGGGCTGACCGGCGTGGCGGGCCCCGATTCCCAGGACGGGCACCCGGTCGGCACGGTCTTCCTCGGACTGGCCGGTCCCGGGCACACCGAAGTGATGCGGTTGAAACTCCCCGGCGACCGGTGGACGATCAGAATCGGTGCGACGCGCACGGCGGTGGCGGAATTGCTGCGGTGTGTGCGGGAGGCGGGCACGGCCCCGGCCGACCGCGTCGGGCGGAGCGGCTGAGGTGCTTCCGGCGGGAACCATCCACCCCGGTTCCGACGTTGTGCCAGAAAGAACGGCATGCGTGGGGTCGGCGATCGCGTCGGCCCCGCGACCGGGAGCGAAGGAGAACGAGATGACGCTGCTGCGAGAGGCGATCGGGGACAGTCTGCGGCGTGCGCGTCTCGCCCAGAGCCGGACCTTGCGCGAGGTGTCGACATCGGCGCGAGTGAGTCTCGGCTATCTCTCCGAAGTCGAGCGGGGTCGCAAGGAGGCCTCCAGCGAACTGCTTGCCGCCATCTGCGAAGCGCTGGACGTCCCGCTGTCGCGGGTGCTGTGGGATGTGAGCACGATCATGGCCGGTGTCGACGCGGCGACGGCCGGCGCGCCCGCGGACGAGGCCGCGGCCGCCGCGGCCGAGCCGGAGCGGACGGCGGCCGAGCCCGCCGCGCAGCCCGAGTCCGCGTCCGCGGCGGCAACCATGTCGGCCGACGCCGCGGCGCGGCCGCTGCCGCTGGCGGAGGACACCCGGATCGTCATCCCGGCTCCGCGATCGGACATGTTGGTCCTGGTGAAAGGTGCGTGACCGGCGACGAGTTGCGGCCACGGCGGCAACGCTGCGGGCCGGTGCGGAAAGCGGATAGATTCTCCGTAGGCGTCGGTTGGGCCGGGTTCGCCCGGCCCTGGTGCCACATGGTGGAGGATAGGCACATATCGGGTGCGTGACGGTCGCGCACTGGAGTCGCGCCGGAGCGCGGCATGTCAGATGGAGGCGGGATCAATCGATGGCTAATCCGTTCGTCAAGGCCTGGAAATACCTGATGGCCCTCTTCGACGCGAAGATCGAGGAGCACGCGGATCCGAAGGTCCAGATTCAGCAGGCTATCGAGGAAGCCCAGCGGCAGCATCAGGCCCTTTCGCAGCAGGCCGCCTCGGTCATCGGCAACCAGCGTCAGCTGGAGATGAAGCTGAACCGGCAGCTGGACGAGGTCGAGAAGCTCAACGCCAACGCACGTCAGGCCGTCCTGCTGGCCGATCAGGCCACCGCGGCGGGCGACACCGAGAAGGCGATCCAGTACACCAACGCCGCCGAGGCGTTCGCCGCGCAACTGGTCACCGCCGAGCAGTCCGTCGAGGACCTGAAGGTCCTGCACGACCAGTCGCTGCAGGCGGCCGCCCAGGCGAAGAAGGCCGTGGAGCAGAACGCGATGCTGTTGCAGCAGAAGGTCGCCGAGCGCACCAAGCTGCTCAGCCAGCTGGAGCAGGCCAAGATGCAGGAGCAGGTCTCCGCCTCGCTGCAGCAGATGGATTCGACGCTGTCGGCGCCCGGCAGCACGCCGAGCCTGGACGCGGTGCGCGAGAAGATCGAGCGCCGCTACGCCAACGCGCTGGGCGCAGCGGAACTCGCGCAGAATTCGGTGCAGGGCCGCATGCTCGAGGTGCAGCAGGCCAGCATCCAGATGGCCGGGCACAGCAAACTGGAGCAGATCCGCGCGTCCATGCGCGGGGACCAGTTGCCCGCCGGTGGCGCCCAGCCCGCCATCAATCCGGCACAGGCCGGTTCGGCACAGCCGCAGATGAACAAGGGACAGGCCGCGCAGCAGTAGCCGCCTCCGGGTGTTCGGCGAACACGTGTCGGTGGGGGCTGGTTCACTGGAGGACAAGGCGTGGGGACCCGACCGGCCGGCCGTCGGCCGAGTCGGGTCCCGGTCTGTCCGATGTGTGCAACCGGTGGGAGAGAAGGTATGAGCGGCAGTGCATTTCGCGAGCGTCGGCCCGAAACGCGGCGCCTGCGCGGGACGGCGATGATCCGGGCCCAAGCCGCGCTCGCGCCACAGCCGGGCAGCCTGCCGGACAGTCTTCGCGAAGTCGGTGAGAACGCGCTCGTCGCCGTGCGGCGCTGGGCCGATCCACGGGAGCGGGAGCTGCGCCGCCGCCGCAGGGCCCGCCGCCGCACCTTCCAGCTGGGCACGGTGTCCGGCCTCACCACAGTGGGAACCGTTGGCCTCGTCGCCCTTTCGGCGCCGGTGTGGGCCGTGGTCGTGGTCGGCGGCGGCGCGGTGGCACTGGTCACCGGCGCGGCGCTGAGCACTCGTCGCTATCTGCGACTGCGGGGAGCGCCGCTGCCGCATGCGGCGTTCCTCCCGCGTAAGCAGCCACCGGTATGGTCGAACGCCCGGCCGTCGATCGCGCGTCTGGTGCGCGCGGAGAAGGCCTTGCACGGCTTGGGCGTTCAGATCGCCCGCTCGCATCGGCTGCCCCCGGACGAACTGGCCGACATGCTCGAGACCGCCGCCTCGGGCGCGGCGGCGCTCCATGCGCTGGCTGCCGACATCACGGCGATGGAACAGGGGCTCGGGGCCATCGGAAGCGCGAATTCGCCCGCGGCGGTGGCGCTCACCGAGAATCTGCGGCTGATCCTGGCCAGGCTCGACGCGGGCGTCACGGAGTACGAGCAGGTGGTGGCCGCGGCGGGCCGGATTCTCGCGGTGCCGGAGACCACCGTGGTGCGGCACAACTTCGACACCATCGTGGCGGATCTGCGCCACGCCTCCGACCGGCTGGACGGGTGGGCGCAGGCCCTCATCGAGGTGGCCGACAAATCGGTGCCCGCGTCGCCGCGGCCACCGATCTGATCCGGGCCGGTCAGCTCGGCCGGTCCCGGCGGCGAAGTTCCTCGGCCCTGGCCCGAAACGCCGCGCCGACGAGTTCGCGGCTCTCGGCCATGAGGTCGAGCACTTCCCACGACGCTTTGCGGGCGGCCGATCCGACGATTCCCGCGATCGCCGAACCGTGCCGCCGGGCCGCGGCCGCGAGTTCCTGTGCCAGCTCGTTCGTCTGTTCCATCGGGGTCCCGGCCGTCAGAGGAGATTCAGTGCATGACTGTGTGCTGATTGGGGTGTCTGCGTCATTGGATCGTCCCTTCCCTGTTGTCGCGCAGCGCCGTTTGGCGTTGAAGATCAGAGTACATCCGTGCACTGAAGTCGCATCGGTCTCGACCGCGCCGGGGATCCGGCGCACGCCTCAGCACTCGCGTCCGCATGGAGCGGTCGTGTGGGGGCGGCGCTCGAGCGGTCGGTAGGCTGCGGCGATGCGGTTTCTCTCGACTCGCGAACGCGACGGTGGGGTGATCGGAATGACGAGCAGCCTGGATCGCTGGCTGGTCGGCCGCAGTGCGCGCGTGCGTGCGACTCCTGCGGACCGGGCATTGAAGGCATTGAGCACCGCCGCCGACAAGAGTCGCTTGTGGATGGCGCTCGGGGCGGTCCTGTTCGTCGCCGGAGATCGCTCGGCCCGGCGCGGCGCGGTGCGCGGGTTGCTCGCGCTGAGCATCGCCAGCGGCGTGGCCAACGGTGTGGCCAAGCCGCTGTTCCCGCGCCGTCGTCCGCCGGACGAATCCGTTCCGTTCGTGCGCAGGCTGGTCGCGCCGCCGGTCTCGTCATCGTTCCCCTCCGGGCACGCGGCCTCCGCCGCGGCCTTCGTGACGGGCTTGGCGCTGGAATCGCCCGCGGCGGCCGTCGCGGTGGCCCCGGTCGCCGCCGCGGTGGGATATTCGCGTGTGCACATCGGCGTGCACTGGCCCTCCGATGTGGTCGCGGGCGCGCTGTTCGGTAGCGCGGTCGCACTGGTCACTCGGCGGTGGTGGGCGGTGCGCGACGACGAACCCGCCGCGCTCGGTCCGGTCGAACACATCGACCCGCTGCCGAAGGGCGCCGGATTGCTGCTGATCGGCAATCCGCACGCGGGATCGGGCGATGGCGACGACGCGCTCGCCGACCTGCGTGAGCGACTGCCCGCCGCCGAGGTGCTGGAACTGGGCGGCGACGATTTCGAGGAGCGGGTCGACGAACTGATGAGGCGCGACGATCTCCGCGCTCTCGGCGTCGTCGGCGGGGACGGAACGGTGTCGGCCGTCGCGGAGTACGCGGTCCGTCACCGGTTGCCGCTGGCGGTATTCGCGGGTGGCACGCTGAACCACTTCGCCAGGGACGCCGGAGTGGAGCGGACCGACGTGACCGTCGCCGGGCTGGAAGCGGGCGAAGCGGTGCGGGTCGACGTGGCGGGTGTCTGTTTGGACGGCGCCGAGCAGCGCACCTTCGTGAACACCGCCAGTCTCGGCGGTTATCCCGATTTCGTCCGTGTTCGCGAGCGCTGGGAACGGCGGATCGGCAAATGGCCCGCGGCGGGAATCGCCATGGTGCGCGTGCTGTTCCGCGCCCAGCCGCTGCACGTCACCGTCGATGGCGCCCACACCGCGCTCTGGATGCTGTTCGTGGGCAACGGCACCTACCACCCGGCCGACCAGATCCCCATGTCGCGTCCGGAGTTGCGCGGCGGCACCCTCGATGTCCGTTACCTGCGCGCCGATGTTCCGTTCTCGCGGCTGCGGCTGGTCTTCGCGACGTTCACCGGCACGCTGGAGTATTCGCCCACCTATCGGCACCGCAGGGTTTCCCGGGTGGATGTGCGGGTCGCCGAGGAGGCGGTGTCGCTGGCCACCGATGGCGAGGTCGACCATCGCGGCAACGACTTCCGATTCACCAGCGGACCGTCGGCGCTGATGCTGATCAAGCGTGGGCGCGCGGGGAACTCGCAGCGAAATACATAACGAATAGCTATCAGATAGCTGTGTCGTCGCTTCTGGCGCGGCGTGTCGGCGAATTGGGTACTGAGCCTGGTTTGGTCGAGGAATGCACGGGTAGTTGCCATCATGTAGCTGATCATTTCCGGTCTCGTCTGGGGCCGGGCACATGCACTACTGGCAGGAGCACGTCATGCTCGATGTTTCCTACCGTCGATCGCTGCTCGACCAGGACACGCAGCGGCTGGACGTCAGCCGGTATCTGACGTGTGACAGCGCCGAGGACCCGGTGCGGCTGTCGCGCAGAACGCAGCGCGTCGTCGCGAGCCCCGACGTCACGGATCGACCCACCAGCGATTGAACTGCTTTTCCCAGCACGCGCGGTGGACAGCCGCGTTCTGTCGAGCTGCGCATCGCACGGACGAACTGCGGAGGAACCCATGACTGAAATGCTGGAAACGCTCATCGGCAGCTCGGTGTACGGCCCCGAAGGCGAGAAGATCGGCAAGGTCAAACGGGTCTACGTCGACAACAATTCCGGATCGCCCACCTGGATCGCGGTATCCACCGGTCTGTTCAGCGCCGACGCGTTGGTCCCGCTTGCGGGCGCCGAGCATCGCCCCGAGGCGGCCGTGTTGCAGGTGCGAGTCGGTAAGGACGCGGTCAAGGCCTCGCCGCAGCTGGACCACAACGGGCAGATCAGCCCACAGGCCGAGCAGGAACTGTTCGACCATTATCAGATCGATCCGGATCAGTCCGCCTGGGATGTCTACGGCAGGCAGCCGGTGCCGCAGCCGCCGCGCACCCGCCCCGCGATGACCCGCCCGCCGGAGCGGCGGACCGGGGAGCCGGGAGGCGTCGCCACCGCGCGAATGCGGAACAATACGGGTCCGGACGAGGAGACGTTGCGGATGCCGGCGTCCGGCGATCGGTCGCGCATGGGCCTGGATCCGATGGTCGACCCCTACGCGGTCGACACTGCCGATCTCGGTATGCGGGAACCGGATGGCATGCCGCACGACGATCCTCTGGCCGGCGAGTTGCCGGACGCCGAGCCCCGCTGATCGGCTCGTCCTCGACGATGGTGTGCGCGTCCTCCGACGCGCACACCATCGTGGCGTGTTCGGGACGGGAGATCTTCGGTCGGCGGCGAAACCCCGATCGCCGCGCGACAAGCGGGGCGCCGGCCTAAGGGGGAACCCTGATTTACACCCCGAAATGCCTCCCCACCTGGTGATTTCCGCTGATCCAAGTGCCATGCTCGAAGCGGAAACCGACTTCTTGGAGGCATCGAAATGTTGTGGAAGATCATCGGCATCGTCGCGGTCGTCTGGATCGCGCTGGCCGTCATCGGCGCGCTGATCAAAGGCCTGTTCCCCATCCTGGTGATCAGCGCCATCGTGTTCGGGCTGTACCTGCTGTACAAGGCGGTCTCGGGCTCGGACAAGTCGACGGTGAGCAAGCTGTAGCGAGCGGTGCCGCGATGCGGGTGTGATCGACCTCGAAGGGGTTGTGGCAGGCTAGGCGGATGCGAGTAGCCGTCGTCGCAGGGCCCGATCCCGGTCACGCGTTCCCCGCTATCGCGTTGTGCTCGAAATTCCTGGCGGCCGGTGACGAGCCGGTCCTGTTCACCGGTCCCCGGTGGTTCGACGCCGCCCTCGCCGCCGGAATCGGCGTGCGCAGACTGAAAGGCCTGGCGCCGCGACCGGTGGACGACGACGCCGACGCCGGGCAGCGCATCCACGAGCGGGCGGCGCACATCTCTACCGAGATCCTGCCCGAATTGAGCGCCATGCTGCCCGAACTGGTGATCTCCGACGTGCTGACCGCGGGCGGCGGCATGGCCGCGGAACGGCTCGGCGTCCCCTGGGTTGAGCTGTCCCCGCATCCGCTGTACCTGCCGTCGAAAGGGTTGCCGCCCATCGGAAGCGGGCTCGCGCCCGGTTCGGGTCTGCGCGGTCGGGTGCGCGACGGCGTACTGCGCGGCATGACCGCACGCGCGCTGCGGAACGGGCGTCGCCAGCGGGAGCGGGCGCGTGAGAGCGTCGGCCTCCCTGCGGTCGATCCCGGGCCCGCCGCGCGCCTGATCGCCACCCTGCCCGCGCTCGAGGTACCGCGCCCCGACTGGCCGGAATCCGCCCACGTGATCGGCCCGCTGCTGTGGGAGCCGACCGACACGATCCTGGACCTGCCGCCCGGGGACGCGCCGCTGGTCATGGTCGCGCCCTCGACCGCGCACACCGGTGTGGCGGGCATGGCCGAGACCGTCCTGCGGGCGTTGGAGGGAACCGGTGTCCGCGTGGCCATTTCGATGCTGGACACGCCGCCCGCCGATCTTCCGCCATGGGCCACGGCGGGGTTGGGGCGGCAGGACGAACTGCTGACCCACGCGTCCGTCGTCGTCGGCGGCGGCGGTCACGGCCTGCTCGCCAAAACGCTGTCCGCCGGCGTCCCGATCGTCACCGTTCCCGGCGGCGGCGACCAGTGGGAGCTGGCCAATCGCGCGGCGCGACAAGGTAGTTCGATCGTCGTCCGGCCGCTTTCGCCCGAGGCCGTCCGTGCCGCGGTCGGTGCGATCCTCGCCGACCCGCGCTACACCCGAGCGGCGAGGGAGGCCGCCGCCACGCGCGATTTCCCGGACCCGGTCGCCCTGTGCCACCAGGTCTGTTACGCCGTCCAACCCTGACCGGAGCGGGTGCCGGGCGTGCCCCTGACCAGCGAACGCGGGGGACGGGAGTAAGTTCGGGACGGTGCGGTTGACCGAGTTTCAGGAACTGTTGCACACCGAGTTCGGTGTGGCCCGCGGCGACGCCCTGCTGACCGACCACGTGATCCCAGCGTTGGGCGGGCGCACCGGCGCCGCCGCCATCGAGGCCGGAACCGATCCCCGCGACGTCTGGCGCGCCCTGTGCGCCGAATTCGACGTGCCGAGGACGCGCTGGTGAGCGCCCCCGGGCAGGTGGAGCGCGACGAGCCGCTGTACCGGTTCGACGAGCGGCAGCGGATGATCCCGCACGACCCGGAACGTTTGGCGGTCCGGGTGGCGCAGGCACACCCCGACGACTTCGCGAGCTACCGGCAGACCGGCATCGAGTTGATGCTGCTCGGCCGCTACGACGAGGCGCTCGACCACCTCGATCGTGCGCTCGAACTGGTGGACACGGAGCGGCGCCGGATCACCGTGTGGATCAACTTGGGCGACGTCTACCGCTATCGCGGCGACGCGGGCACCGCGGAGACGTTGTACCGCCGCGCCGTGGAACACGCGCGGGTAGCCGCGCCGGAGGTGCTCTCGTTCGCCGTGCAGCACCTGGGCAAGGCGCTCGCCGAACGGAACCACCTGGCCGAGGCGCGCGAACTGCTGGCCGAGGCGATGCGGCTGCGCGTGGCCGAGGGCGATCCCGAGGAGATCGAAGCCACCCGCACCGCGCTGGACACGCTGGGCGAGCTGCCGATTCCGTTGCCGCCCACCGTCGCGGCGTTGTTCGGCGAGGTGCCGAGCTGGTCGGACGAGCACGAGGGCATGAGCGGTGGTGTGGTGCGCGTCGACGGCGCCTACTGGCTCAAACGCGGTCCGAAGGCCGTCGCCGAGTATCGGCGGCTCACCTGGCTGCGTGAGCGCGGGATCGCCGTGCCGGAGGTGACGGCGTTCGAGGACGACGTGCTGGTGCTCGCGGACGTGGGCGCGCCCAGCTTGTCGGCGGGCTCCGGCGGCGCTCACGCGGCCTCGATCGGCGCCGTGCTCGGCGCGCTGTTGCGCCGGCTGCACAGCATTCCGGTCGGCGAGTGCCCGTTCGACGGACGCCTGGACGTCGTGCTGGCGCGGGCGCGCCGCAACGTGGTCGAAGGTCTCGTCGACGCGGACGATTTCGACGACGACAACGCCGGGTCCACCCCCGCGGAGATCCTCGAGCGGCTGCTGGCACAGCGGCCGGAGCGTGAGGATCTGGTGGTGGCGCACGGTGATTTCACCCCGCCGAACGTGCTGGCGAACGGCGTCCTCCTCGATGTCGGCGGGCTCGGTGTTTCCGACCGTTACCGTGACCTGGCGCTCGCCGTCCGCGACCTGCGCGCGGATTTCGGCGAAGCGGAGGTGACGGCCTTCTTCGCGGCCTACGGACTGGCCGAGCCGGATGAGAGCCGCTTGACGTATTACCGGCTGCTCGACGAATTGTTCTGAGCCTCAGGGTTTTCGCGCGTAGTGCCGCGCCGCTTTGGTGCGGTTGCCGCAGGTGGCCATGGAGTGCCAGCGGCGGGTTCCGTTCTTCGAGGTGTCGTAGAAGAACAGCACGCACTCCGGATGCGCGCATTGGCGGATCCGATCGGGTGCGGTGCGCAGCAGCTCCAGCAGGTTGTCGGCAGCCAGCCAGCCGGGCAACCAAGCTTGCTCCGGGACGTCCACCAGGTCGGCGGGCCCGGACGCGGTGAGCGCGCGGCGGACGCGGCCGTGTTCCAGCACGTCGTTGAGTCCGGCGGGGGAAGCGTGCACCACCACGTCGTAGATGGCGGTCCGGGCGGTCAGCACCGCGTTCAAGGTGGCTTCGTCGGCGGTCGCGCGATCGGTGAGGCCCGCGGACGCCAGCCAGGTGTGCAGGCCGGTGACATCGGTGAGCAGGTCCTGTGGTGCGTGCTCGATCCATCTCGTGTTCAGCAGATCGAGCGCCAGGGGTTCACCGAGGTGGGGGCGTGGATCGGGCATGCCCGAGGGTACCGAGTGGGCGCCGTCGTCCACGGCCGTCACCTCCTTTCTAACCGTTGAAAATTATTTAGATGGTTGACACCATTGTTCCCGGGTCGGTACGTTCTAACCAGTGAAACCGCATAAGGCGGTTGAATCTTCCGAGGAGGAACTCATGACCACGGTTGCCGCGCCTCAGCTCAGCACCGGGCACATCGGCCTGAACGTCTCGGATCTGGATCGTTCGGTGGACTTCTACCGTCGGGCCCTTGGTTTCGAACAGCTCGCCGCGAGCGCCGACGAGCAGCGCCGCTGGGCTTTCCTCGGTCGCGACGGCAAGCTGGTGGTCACCCTGTGGCAGCAGAGCGGCGGCGCGTTCTCCACCGAAACGCCGGGGCTGCATCATCTTTCGTTCCAGGTCGACAGCATCGACGAGGTACGCGCGGTGGAACGGGTGCTGCGTGAACTCTCGGTCACCTTCGCCCACGACGGCGTGGTGGCGCACGGCGAGGGCGTCGCCTCCGGTGGGATCTTCTTCACCGATCCCGACGGCATCCGGCTGGAGGTGTACGCGCCCAGTGGCGCGGAATCCGCTCCCGCGCCCAGCGGCGCGGCACCGACCTGCGGCTTCTTCTGATCCGGCCGCGTAGCGAAGGGAGTATCGCGATGGAGGCGTTCCACCGCGGGGAGGTCGCCGTGCAGCGCCGGATGGGGCAGGCGGACATCGCCGGACGGGTCGGTCGCATGATCCGCGCCGACATCC
The DNA here is from genome assembly GCF_040610355.1 of Nocardia sp. NPDC004168. Lineage (NCBI taxonomy): Bacteria > Bacillati > Actinomycetota > Actinomycetes > Mycobacteriales > Nocardiaceae > Nocardia > Nocardia sp. NPDC004168. The sequence continues at coordinate 275,132 of NZ_JBEXME010000001.1, forward strand.
CCGCGGTCGCGGCCGATTTCCTGGCCGAACAGCGGATGGTGGTGCTCGCCGCCGCCGACGCGGCGGGCAGGCTGTGGGCGAGCGAGCTGGTCGGGCAGCCGGGATTCGTCCGAGCGGTGGACGACCGGACCATTTCGATCGGCACCATGCCCGCTGCCGCCGACCCGCTACACGAAGCGCTGACCCGCCGGTCTCGCGTCGGCATGATCGCCCTGCAACCGCAGCGGCGCAGGCGGATGCGCGTCAATGGGAGGTCCGCGCCGGAGGACGCGGGCGTGCGCATAGTCACCGATCAGGTGTACTCGAATTGTCCCAAGTACATCTCCCGCCGGGATGTCGCGAGCTACACGCCCGGCGCTACGACGCCCGCGGTGCGTCGCGGTGCCGAATTGGATGCCGAGCAGCGGTCCGCGATCGCCTCGGCCGACACGTTCTTCGTCGCGACCGCGGACGAGGAAGGCAACGCCGACGCCTCGCATCGCGGCGGGAATCCCGGCTTCCTGCAAGTGCTCTCGCCCACGCGGCTGCGCTGGCCGGACTATCGGGGCAATTCGATGTTCATGACGCTCGGCAACCTCGCGGTCAACCCCCGCTGCGGGATCCTGATCCCGGACTGGTCCACGGGCGCCACGTTGCAGCTCACCGGCACGGCCGAGTTGGTCTGGGCAGCCGAGACCTTCACGGCGGGCGCGCAGTGCTCCCTCGATTTCACCATCGAAGAGGTGGTCGAGCGATCCACGGGAGCGCTGCGATGGGGCCCTGCCGAACTTTCTCCCGTGAATCCCTGAGACTTCGAGAAAAGGAGTTGTCCCATGCGACCTCCGCTACCCCCGTTCGACGCGGAATCCGCCGAAGCCAAGGTGCGGGCTGCGGAAAACGCCTGGAACACGCGCGATCCCGAACGGGTCGCCGCCGCGTACACCGAAGATTCGGTGTGGCGCAATCGCGACGAGTTCTTCACCGGCCGTGACGCCATCGTCGAGTTCCTCACCAGGAAGTGGTCCATCGAGAACGGCTACGCGCTGCGCAAGGATCTATGGGCCTTCCACGGCAACCGCATCGCCGTGCGGTTCCAGTACGAATGGCACGACGAGTCCGGCCGGTGGTTCCGCAGCTACGGCAACGAGCAATGGGAGTTCGCGCCGGACGGGCTGATGTCCCGGCGTGAGGCCAGCATCAACGATGTCCCGATCGGGGAATCCGAGCGGCGCATCTTCGGGCCACGCGAGCCTGGTGACGAGTCGGTACTGCCGCAGCGTTAGGGCCGCCGGGGCACGGGAAACGGCGGCGCCCGTCCGGGACGCCGCCGTCTCTTCGTGCCGGATCGCGATCAGGCGGCGACGGCCTGCCGCTCGGCTTCGGGCGATCCGGCGTCGGCGCGCTTCCGGTGGAACAGTCCGAACGCGACCAGTCCGAATCCGATGCCCACCGCCGCCGCGATGCCGAACGCCGCGTCGAGCCCGGCGACGAAGTGCGGCGACGTCATCGGCTGCGCGCCGTCGGCCACCCCGCGGAAGACGGTGCCGAGCACCGCGACGCCGAGCGCGAGGCCCAGTTGCCGGGCAGTGTTCACCGCACCCGCGGCGGTGCCCGCTTGCTCCGGGGCGACCGCCGCCATGCCGACCGAGACCAGCGCGGGCGCGTTGACGCCGATCCCGATGCCGATCACCACGAATCCCGGGATCAGCGCGACCCAGGAGGACTCGGCGCCGACGATCATCAGCAGCCAACTGCCCAGGCCGACCACCACCAACCCCGCGCCGATGGTCCATTTCGGCGCGACATCGTGCAGCAGCCGACCGAAGGCGCCCGCCACCACGAACGCGGTCGCGGCCATCGGGAGCATCGCCAGACCCGCGTGCAGGGGCGACATGCGCAGTTGCTGTTGCAGCCACAGCGAGACCAGGGGAGTGCTCGCGAACGCGGCGAACGTCTGTCCGGACGCGCCGAACAGGGTCGCGCCGAAATCGCGGTTGCGCAGCAGTGCCAAGGGGAACATCGGTGCGGCGCCGCGCGCTTCGACCCAGCCGAAGATCGCGGTCGCGGCGGCGCCCAGCGCGAACGCCGTCACCGCGGCCGCGTCCGTCCAGCCGTGCTCGCCGCCGCGGATGACACCGTAGGTGACCGCCGTCGCCGCGGTCGCGAAGGCCAGCATGCCCGGCAGGTCCACCGCTCGGCCCACGCGCCGCTGGACGGGCGGGAACACGGTGGCGGTCAGCCCGATCGCCAGCACGGCGATGGGCAGGTTGACGAAGAAGATCCAGCGCCACGACAACGCCTCGGTGAGCACGCCGCCGAGCACCACTCCGATGCCCGCCGCCGCACCGGACACCGCGCCCCAGACGCCGAAGGCGACGCCGCGGTCACGGCCGGTGTAGGTGGCGTGCAGCAGCGACAGCGTGGTGGCGAACATGGCCGCGCCGCCGACGCCTTGCAGCGCCCGCGCCGCGACGAGGGCCGCCGCGTTCTCGGCGACGCCGCACCCGAGCGACGCGATCGCGAAGACGACCAGTCCGGCCAGGTAGGCGTGCTTCGCGCCGACCCGGTCGGCGAGCGAGCCGAGCACCAGCAGCAGCGCCGCCAGCGCCAAGGCGTAGCCGTCCACCACCCACTGCAAGCCGGACAATCCGGTGTCCAGATCGGCGGCGATATCCGGCAGGGCGACGTTCACGATGGTGACGTCGATGAGCAGCATCAGCGTGCCGAGGCACGCGGCGAACAGGGGGAGCCATTTCCTCACGGGAGCCTCCACGGCGGATTCGAATGATTTCGACGCCAAGCGTGCGGCAATCGGACGGATCCCCCTAGCCACAGCGGCAATTGCGTTAGATTCCTCCTGTGCGCGACGATGGCCCGAGGGAATCTTCCGATCTGGATGTCCTGGACAAACAGATCGTGCACGCGCTGGTTCACGACGCCCGGATGCCGTTCGCCCGGCTGGGCGGCGCTCTCGGCGTCTCCGAGCAGACGGTGGCGCGGCGTTACCGCGCGTTGCGGCAATGCGGCATCCTGCACGTGGCCGGACAGGTGAACGCGGCGCCGCTCGGTCACGCGCGCTGGGTGCTGCGCTTGAAATCGACACCGGACAAAGCGCTGCGGCTGGCCGAATCCCTGTCCCGGTTCCCGGATCTGAGCTGGGTGACCCTGCTGTCCACCGGCTCCGAGGTGACCTGCGTGGGCAGGCCGCGCTCGATCGAGCGGCGCGACGCGCTGCTGTTGCAGATCCTGCCGCGCGCCCCGCAAGTGCTGGCGCTGACCGCGTACGAGGTCATCCATCGTTTTCCGCTCGACGAGGAGTGGCCGCGCTATCGGCACCTGCTCACCGCCGCCCAGCTCGACGCACTCGGCCCCGCCCGGCCCCGGACCGCGGACGCGGGACCGGACGCACCGGTGCACCTTTCGGCGGCCGACGAGGCGATGCTCACGCTGCTCGGCCGGGACGGGCGCGCTCCGTACGCCCAGCTCGCGGCCGAAACCGGGTGGACAGCGCCGCGAGTCGCGCGGCGCATGGCCGAGCTGACCGCGGCGGGCGTGCTGTACTTCGACGTCGATTTCGCGATCGAGCGGATGGGCTACGGCGTGCGCGGCGCGCTCTGGCTGCGCGTGCGGCCCGCCGATCTGGACGCGGTGGGGCGCGCGCTGGCGACGCACCAGGAGATCGTGTTCGTCGCCGCCACCACCGGGCCGTCCAATGTGTTCGCTTCGATCATCTGCCGCGACACCGCGGATCTCTACCGGTACGTGACCGAGCGCCTCGGCGCGCTGGACGGGATCACCGACGTGGAAGTGACGCCTTCCCTGCGCGTGCTCAAACAGGCGCAGACGCTGCTGGACACCGACCGGATCGCCCTGGTGCGCTGATCGCGCGGCGTTCGCCGGAGAGGGCGCGAGCGGTGTGCTGCGCGCCGGGCGCGTCGCTTGACTCGAACACCTGTTCGTCTAGGCTGGTCGCCAGAACTTGTCGGTGCCGCGCTCTACTGTAGGCGCCAACCACAGAACGAGACTTACCCGTCGAAAAGGGGAGCAGGACCATGGCACCACAGGCGTACGACCGGGACAAGGCGCTCGAACTCGCGCTGGCCCAGGTGGAGAAGAGCTTCGGCAAGGGCGCCGTCATGCGCCTCGGCGAGGAGGCGCGCCAGCCCATCTCGGTGATCCCCACCGGCTCGATCGCGCTCGACGTGGCGCTGGGCATCGGCGGCCTGCCGCGCGGCCGCATCGTCGAGATCTACGGCCCGGAATCCTCGGGTAAGACCACCGTGGCGCTGCACGCGGTGGCCAACGCGCAGGCCGCGGGCGGCGTGGCGGCGTTCATCGACGCCGAGCACGCGCTCGATCCGGACTACGCCCGCAAGCTGGGCGTCGACACCGACGCGCTGCTGGTCTCCCAGCCCGACACGGGTGAGCAGGCGCTGGAGATCGCCGACATGCTGGTGCGCTCCGGCGCCATCGACATCATCGTCATCGACTCGGTGGCCGCGCTGGTGCCGCGCGCCGAGATCGAGGGCGAGATGGGCGACAGCCACGTCGGTCTGCAGGCCCGCCTGATGAGTCAGGCGCTGCGCAAGATGACCAGCGCGCTGAACAATTCCGGCACCACCGCGATCTTCATCAACCAGCTGCGCGAGAAGATCGGCGTGATGTTCGGCTCGCCGGAGACCACCACCGGCGGCAAGGCGCTGAAGTTCTACGCGTCGGTGCGCCTGGACGTGCGCCGCATCGAAACGCTCAAGGACGGCAGCGACGCGGTGGGCAACCGCACCCGCGTGAAGGTCGTGAAGAACAAGGTCTCCCCGCCGTTCAAGCAGGCCGAGTTCGACATCCTCTACGGGCACGGCATCTCCAAGGAGGGCTCGCTCATCGACATGGGTGTCGAGCAGGGCTTCATCCGCAAGTCCGGCTCCTGGTACACCTACGAGGGCGATCAGCTCGGCCAGGGCAAGGAGAACGCCCGCAAGTTCCTGCTGGAGAACGTCGACGTCCGCGACGAGATCGAGAAGAAGATCAAGGAGAAGCTCGGCATCGGCGCCGACGTGACGGCCGATGCGGCCGCGGAGGTGCCCGCCGATTTCTGAGCCGACGCACAGCCGTCGCTCGCCCGGAACGGCTCCGGCCGATTCCGGGCGGCCACGGGCCGACGCGGTGCAGGAGATGCGGCGTCGGCTGGAAGAACTCTTGTCCGCTTCCGGTCCGCCAGACGGTGCCCGGTCCCGCGGACAGGACGCCGAGCTCGTCCGGAGGGCCGAAGGTGGTTCGGTTGCGCCGGACACCATGGGAACTCGGCCGGGCGCGTCCGATCCGCAGCGGGCGCGCCCGGCTGGGTCCCGTCGTGGTCCCCGGGGTGCGCGGGCGCGTATCGGCTCGCCCTCGTCCGACTCCGGTCTCACCGAAGGACCAACGGCCGATCCGGGAGCGGCCGGATCCGAAGCCGGAACGGTCGAACAGGCGAAGGAGGCGTGTCTCCGATTGCTCGCCGTTCGCGCCCGCAGCCGTGCCGAGCTGGCTCAGCGTCTGGCCGCCAAGGGGTACTCAGCCGAAGTGAGCGAACGGGCGCTCGATCGCCTCGGCGAAGTGGGTCTCGTCGACGACGCCGCCTTCGCCGAGCAATGGGTGCACTCCCGGCACACCTTCTCCGGTAAAGGCAAGCAGGCGCTCGCGCAAGAACTTCGGCGCAAGGGCGTCGCGCAATCGGATGCCGTGGCCGCCCTCGACGCCATCACCACCGACGACGAGGAAACCCGCGCCGCCGAGCTGGTCCGCCGCAAATTGCGCTCTCTGCCGCGAGATCTGGACCGGGACAAGATGATTCGCCGCCTCGTCGGCATGCTCGCCCGCCGTGGCTACGGTCAGTCCACGGCGTATCGGGTGGTCAAGACCGAACTGGCCGATCAGGGGTTCGAGGGCGATCTCGACGAGACCATCGACTGAACTCGCCCATGCGGCTCCCGGCGATCGGAGCCGTGCTTCACCAGGTCGAGGCGTTGTCGTATACCTGAGGCAGTCGAACCAAGCGAGTTGGTGGAAGTTCGTCGGCGGTACCGACCTCACCGGAATCGGCACGGTCACCGCTGCCGAAGCGATGTGTGGTCGTGCGGGGGAGCGCGCACGGTGGGCGCCGACCGAATCCGGCCCGGTGGGGGAAGCCCTATCCCGCTCACAACTGCGCTCCACGCCGGTCGGCTGTGCGGGATACGGATGGTCGGTGTGCGGCTACTGCTCGGGGTACGGCCCGGCGCAGCCGCCGTGCTAGCGAAAACGCGGGCGACTACGGCGTTTTCGATCGGTTTGCTGATTGTCGCTGCTCGGACAGCCGATCGGGGCCCGGCCCGCGGCGGTCGAGGTCTGTACCCTTCGTACCGCCGCGGCGGAGGTGCAACGCTGCGCGGGTTTCGGGTGCGGCATCGTCGGTCTACACCTCTCCTGTATCGGCGGATAGACCGGCGGCCTCGATACCCGCCACGGCGGCGCGTTCGTCCTCCAAGGAAGTCGCGGCCCCAGTCGAACCGACCGCGCCGAGAATCCCGCCCGCCGAGTCCCGGATGAAGACACCGCCGGGGACATCGAGGATGCGCCCTTCGGCGAGCGCGGCCACCGACGTGAAGAAGGTCGGCGCGGCCGCCGCGCGGCGGGCGATCTCGCGGTTGGAGACGCCGAGGCCGAGCACGCCCCAGGCCTTGGCGATCGCGATCTGTGGTCGCAGGATGCCGGAGCCGTCCTGGCGTTGTAACGCGACGAGATGGCCGCCGGGATCCAGAACCGCCACCGTGAGCGGGTCGAACCCGTGCGCGGCGCCGTAGGCCAGCGCCTCGCTAACGATGAGCGTCGCGCGTTCCAGCGTGATCGAGGTCGTGGTAACCGTCATTTCCTACTCCTGTGTCGAGGACTTTCGGATTGCGTTGGCTACAGGTCAATGCCGCGAGCACGAGCCCCGCACCGGCGACCTGCGGCCAGGTGACGCGTTCTGTGCCGGCCGCGACGGCGAACACCGCCGCCGCCACCGGCACCGCGAACATGAAGACCATCGTTTGCGCCGACCCCACCCGCCGCACGCCCCAGTACCACGCCACGAGGCCGTAAATGGTCACGGCGAGCACGGAAAAGGCCAGCGAGACCAGGGTCGTTCCAGAAATCTCCTGCACATCGCGCGGCGGTCCCAGTGCGGACGCCGTGGGCAGCAGTATCGCGGCGCCGATCACCGAAGCCCACGCCGTCACCCGCAGGGGGCTGTGGTCGACCAGCAAGGGACGGGTGACGACCGGGTAGGCGCCCCACAGCGCGGACGCGACCAAAGCGGCCAGATCCCCGAGCGCGCGGTTCGGCGCCGCGTGGCCCGCCTCGCGGCCGAGGACGACCAGGACCACGCCTGCCATCGCCACGCACGCGCCGATCAGCACGGCGGCGCGGACGGGCTCACCGCTCAGCCGCGCGAGCAGCGCGGTCCAGAACGGCGACAAAGCGATCAGGATGGCGGACTCGGTCACCGTGGTGAGCGCCACCGCGGCGCTGAAGGCCAGCTGATACGCCACGATGCCGATCGCGGCCGACAGCGCCAGCCGCGGCCACCACCGGCTCGCGATGACGGGCCTGCCCTCCACGGCGCACGCGAGGACCAGCAGCAGTGGCGCGGCCGCGGCGAAGCGGATCGCGTTGAAGGTCACCACGTCCAGTTCGCGCAGACCCCAGCCGGTGACCGTGTAGCTGGCGCCCCACACGGTGCTCACCGAGGCGAGCACCCAGGTCGCGCGATCAAGCCGCACGCGGCACGCTCACCTGATCCAGCACGTGGCGGACCGACTCCAGCGCCGATTGCAGCGCGCCTTGGATCCAGGCGTGCGCGACCGAGAGATGCTCGCCTGCGAAGAACACCCGCGGCGCCGGATGCGGATGCGGTGCGCCGATTTCCGCGAGGTAGCGCGCGTGCTGTCCCGGCGCCAGGTAGGCGAACGCCCCGCCGCCGATGCCGACCTGCTCGTCCCAGGTCCAGTGCACGACGTCGTCGACGACGGCGGTCAGGCCGGGATGCAGCTGTTCGAGCGAGGCGAGCACGATTCTGGTGCGGTCGCTCTCGGGCAGCGCCGCGAACCGCCGGGCGTTGTTCTCCCACAGGTAGGCCGCGGTGAGCACGGCCGGTGCGTGCGAGCGCTCGGGATCCGCCGCACTCCAGCGGGCCGACTCGGGGGCGAGCCGGGCGTTGTCGGACGGGTACCACACCTGCTGGATCGGCAGATCGGTGAAGCTGCCGCCGCCGAAGATCCCGTCGACGTGCTCCCAGTGCCGCGCACGGACGTGGACGAGGGTCTTCGTGCTGCTGGCGTAACTGATGCCGCGGATTGCCTGCCGCTGGGGCGCGGGCAGCGCGGGGGAGATGTCGATCTGATCCAGGCCGGGCGCGGGTACCGCGCAGATCACGAAGTCGACTTCGTCGGTGAACGCCGCGCCGTGCCGCTCGCCGCGCAACCGCACGCCGTCGCCGGTGACGTGCAGTTCGGTGATGCGGGTGGCCAGCCGCAGGCTGCCCGGGCGCAGCGCGTCGGTGAAACCGCGGATGAGCGCATCGGTGCCGTCCACCAGCTCCAGTTGGTCGACATTGAACAACCCGAAGTAATCCACGAGCACTTCCAGCAGCGAGGCGTGCTCGTAGTGCAGCAGCCCGCTGGCATGCCCGATCAGATCCCAGGCGTCCGGCGAGAGGCGTTGCCGGGTGAACTGCCACAGCGAGGTCGCCGCGAGCCGGTCCAGCTCCGGGTCGGCCACGTCACCGGCCAGCAGGGCCTTGCGCCGATGATCGCCGAGACCCTGCCAGGCGGCGCGCAGCAGCCGCTCGAGCACCAGTAGCGGGTCGGTGCGCTCGGCCTCGTCCAGCTGGTAGGCGGGCAGCACCTGTTCCACCTGAGACCTGCGCACCCGACGGCCCCGCAGCAGGTAGTACGCATCCGGATTCGCGTTGACGAAAGGCCTGGTGGCCAAGCCGAACTCGTCGACGTAGTGCAGCGTGCAGTGATGGTTGCCCGGGATCCGCATCGCACCGAGTTCACCGTGGGTGCCGTCCCAGAACCGCCAGGTGCGGACCCGCCCACCGGGACGTGCCGTGCGCTCATAGACGGTCACGTCCAGACCGTGGCGTTGCAGCTCGTAGGCGGCGGCCAGACCGCTCGCGCCCGCGCCGATCACCGCGACCCGTGCGGGGCCCGCGTTCCCGGGGTGGCGCAGTTCGCCGGGGAAGGAGAAGGACTCGTCGAAGAGAAGGTCGGAGGTACGGCTGGTCATCGATCAACTCCCGCAGGTATGACGCGCTGATGACCGTCCCACCGGTCGAATACCGGGGATCGGCGTATGCCTACGAGATTGACGGGACGCCGCCGAGGGCACGAGTGTTGCGCTCAGCTCGAGCACAACACTCCGGCACCCGTGCGGAATTGCCGCGCGCTAACCAGTTCGCTTGCGCGGCAAGGTTTCCGCAGCCCGGCTCAGGGCTTCTGGCCGAGGTCGACGCCGGGCGCGGCATCGGTGATGACCGAGTCCGCGGCGAGGACAGCGCCGCCGCCCTTTCCGCGCTTGCGCGCCCGCAGCCGCCGTTCCAGCCTGGTCGCCACCAGCGTCAGCGCGCTGTTGAGCGCGATCATGACGATCGCGATGACGATCAGCGCCGGAATCGTGTTCTGTTCGGCCGCGCCGAGTTGCTGGCCGGAGCGCACGATTTCGACGTAGGTGATCTGGTAGCCCAGCGCCGAGTCCTTGAGCGCGACCACCATCTGTGAGACCAGCGCGGGCAGCATGGCCGTGATCGCCTGCGGCAGCAGGATCAACCGCATCAGCTGGTTCTTGCGCATGCCCAGCGCGACGGCCGCCTCGGTCTGCCCCTTCGGCAGCGAGCGGATGCCCGCGCGCACGATCTCCGCGATGACCGAGCCGTTGTAGACGGTCAGCGCCGTGACCACCGCGGCGAGCGCGAGATCCTCGGACTGGAACACGTCGTACTGGGAGTACACCGCGAACAGGAAGATCATCAGGATCAGCACGGGGATGGCGCGCGCCACCTCGACGACGGTGCCCGCGACCCAGCGCACCACGCGATGGTCCGACAGCCGCAAGACGCCGAAGATCATGCCGATGATCAGCGCGAACACGATGGACAGCAGCGCGGCGACGACGGTGCCGCGCAGACCGGGCAGCAGGTAGGTCGACCAGACCTCCGCCTCCAGGAACGGCTTCCACTTCTCCGCGGTGAACTGCCCCTTGTCGGCGAAACCGCGATAGAGCGCCCAGCTCGTCGCGGCCACAGCGACCACGACCAGCAGCGAGTAGACGTTGTTGCGCAGCCTCGCCTTCGGGCCCGGCGCGTCGAACAGGACCGAAGCGCCTGCGCTCATCGGGACACCTCGTATTTCTTGGCCAGCCAGCCGAAGAACAGGCCGGTCGGCAGGGTCAGGATCACGAAGCCGAGCGCGAAGATCGCGCCGATCGCCAGCACCGCGGCCTCGGTTTCGGTCATCTCCGCCATCAGGGTCGCCGCTTCGGCGACGCCGATCGCCGAGGCGATGGTGGAGTTCTTGGTCAGCGCGATCAGCACGCTGCCCAGCGGGGCGATCACCGAGCGGAAGGCTTGCGGCAGCACGACCAGCCGCAGGTTCTGCAGGAAGCCGAATCCGAGCGAGCGGCCCGCCTCGGACTGGCCCATCGGCACGGTGTTGATGCCCGCGCGCAGCGACTCGCAGACGAAGGAGGCGGTGTAGATGCTCAGGCCGACGACCGCGAAGCGGAAGTTGTTCTGGGCCAGCGAGTTCGGGCCCTCGCCGGCGAGGCGCCAGCCCATTGTCGTGTAGAGGCCCAGCGACATGAACACGATGATCAGCGTGAGCGGAGTATTGCGGAAGATGGTGACGTAGGCGGTGCCGACCCAGCGGGCGACCGGCACGGGTGACACGCGCAGCGCCGCGACGACGGTGCCGAGGATCAGCGCGCCGACCGCGGACAGCACGGTCAGCTGGATGGTCACCCAGAAGGCTTCGAGGATTTGGCTGTCGTACCTCGAGATCAGGTCGAACACGGCGGACGCGTTCCTCCGATCGGGTCGCGATGGTCAGGGGAGGTGCGGCGGGTGGCCCGGCCCGGTCGGGGACGGGCCACCCGTGCTGAGGCGAACGGTGCGGACGCTCAGTACCGGTTCACCGTCGGCGGCTGCGGGGCCTGGTAGCCCGAGGCGCCGACGGTCGAGTCGAACGCCTTCTTCCAGGAACCGTCGGCGATCATCGCCTCGATCGCGTCGTTGATCTTGTCGCGCAGTTCCTTGTCGCCCTTCTTCGACCCGATGCCGTAGTTCTCGGTGGTGAACGGCTTGCCGACCACCTTGAACGCGCCGCTGCTCTGCGCCGCGTAACCGGCCAGGATGATGTCGTCGGTGGTCACCGCGTCCCAGGATCCGGCGCGCAGGCCCTCGAGGCAGAGCGAGTAGGTGTCGTTGGTCTGCAACTGCGTGTCGGGGAAGTTCTTCTCGATGTTCTGGGCTGGGGTGGAGCCCTTCACCGAGCAGACCTTCTTGCCCTTCAGGTTGTCCGGGCCGTTGATGTCGGTGTTGTCGGCGCGCACCAGCAGCGACTGTCCCGCGACGTAGTACGGACCGGCGAAGTCGACCTTCTCCTTGCGCTTGTCGTTGATCGAGTAGGTGGCGACGATGTAGTCGACCTGTCCGTTCTCGATCAGGGTCTCACGCTGCGGCGACGGCGCTTCCTTGAACGTGATGTCGTTCGGCTGCACACCCAGTTTCCCGGCGACGTACTTGGCCACTTCGACGTCGAAGCCGCTGTAGGACCCGTCCTTGTTCCGCAGGCCCAGACCCGGCTGGTCGAACTTGATGCCGATGGTGAGCTTGCCGTCCTTGGCGTGATCCAGGGCGGACTTGTCGCCGCCGCCGCCACACGCGGTGGCGGTCGCGGCGGCGAGTGTCAGGGCGATCGCCCCGACACCGATGCGCAGAGCGCGATTGATCCTCATCGAGTTCCTTCTCCCTATCCAGTGGGTGTGCTGGCCGCTGTGTCCGGCAGGTCAGTGGCTCAAGATCTTGCCCAGGAAATCCTTCGCTCGCTCGGACTTCGGGGCGGTGAAGAAGGTGTCCGGCGTCGCGTCCTCCACCACCTGGCCGTCGGCCATGAACAGCACCCGATTCCCCGCGCGGCGCGCGAAGCCCATCTCGTGGGTGACGACCAGCATCGTCATCCCGTCCTTGGCCAGCGACACCATGACCTCGAGCACCTCGTTGACCATCTCCGGGTCCAGCGCGGAGGTCGGCTCGTCGAACAGCATCACCTTCGGGTTCATCGCCAGCGCCCTGGCGATGGCGACGCGCTGCTGCTGGCCGCCGGACAGCTGCGCCGGGTACTTGTCGGCCTGATCGGCGATGCCGACCCGGTCGAGCAGCTCCATGGCGCGGGTCCGGGCGGCGTCCTTCTTGATCTTGCGGACCTTGACCGGCGCGAGCACGACGTTCTCGAGGATCGTCTTGTGCGCGAAAAGATTGAAGGACTGGAAGACCATGCCGACGTCGGCGCGGAGCGCGGCCAGCGCGCGGCCCTCGGCGGGCAGCGGGACACCGTCGATGGCGATGTCGCCGGAATCGATCGGCTCCAGCCGGTTGATGGTGCGACACAGCGTCGACTTGCCGGATCCCGAGGGGCCCAGCACGATGACGACCTGCCCTTTGGGGACCTCGAGGTTGATGTCCTTGAGTACGTGCAGGTCGCCGAAGTGTTTGTCCACTTTGCGCATCAAGATCATCGGTGGGCCGCTGGTGGCGGCGTTGACGGCCCCGGCAGAGGCGTCCCCGGTCGTGGCGGGCGCGGCGTCGTCGTCGGTCATGGTCATGACCTTAGGCAAAAATCGGAAATTTGCCCGACTTTCGGCGACACACCCTCTCGCCACGCCGATTCGACATGTGCGCGTAACTTCGCGGTTCCTCCGTCGTCGGCGGTGGAGCGCCCCGAGCCTGCGTCGATGCCCGCGAAAGCCACCGGAGGCCGCCCCGTACCCTGGACGGGTGGATTCGATCGGACAGGCAGTGTTGTCTCCCGCGCCCGCCGAGGGCACAGCACGCAGTTACGAGGTCCGCACCTTCGGTTGCCAGATGAACGTGCACGATTCCGAACGCTTGTCGGGTTTGCTGGAGGACGCGGGCTACGTGAAGGCCGCGCCCGGCGCGACGGCCGACCTCGTCGTCTTCAACACCTGCGCGGTGCGCGAGAACGCCGACAACAAGCTCTACGGCACGCTCGGCCACCTCGCGCCGATCAAGGCGGGCCATCCGGGCATGCAGATCGCCGTGGGCGGCTGCCTGGCGCAGAAGGACCGCGACGTCGTGGTGCGCAAGGCGCCGTGGGTGGACGTGGTCTTCGGCACCCACAACATCGGTTCGCTGCCGGTGCTGCTGGAGCGGGCGCGGCACAACAGGGAAGCCCAGGTGGAGATCCTGGAGTCGCTGGAGGCGTTCCCGTCCACCCTGCCCGCCAAGCGCGAATCCGCCTACGCGGGCTGGGTTTCCATCTCGGTCGGCTGCAACAACACCTGCACCTTCTGCATCGTGCCGTCGCTGCGCGGCAAGGAGGTCGACCGCCGCCCCGGTGACGTGCTCGCCGAGGTGCGGGCGCTGGTGGATCAGGGCGTGCTCGAGGTGACGCTGCTCGGCCAGAACGTGAACTCCTACGGCGCCTCGTTCGCCGACCCGGACGAACCCCGCGACCGCGGCGCGTTCGCCAAGCTGCTGCGCGCGTGCGGACACATCGACGGCTTGGAGCGGGTCCGGTTCACCTCGCCGCACCCGGCGGAGTTCACCGACGACGTGATCGAGGCCATGGCCGAGACCCCGAACATCTGCCCGCAGCTGCACATGCCGCTGCAGTCGGGTTCGGACCGGGTGCTCAAGGCGATGCGCCGCTCCTACCGTAAGGCGCGCTACCTCGGCATCATCGACAAGGTGCGCGCCGCGATGCCGCACGCCGCGATCACCACCGACATCATCGTCGGCTTCCCCGGCGAGACCGAGGAGGATTTCCAGGAGACCCTGGACGTGGTCCGGCAGGCGCGTTTCACCAGCGCGTTCACCTTCCAGTACTCCAAGCGGCCCGGTACGCCCGCCGCCGACATGCCCGATCAGCTGCCCAAGGCCGTGGTCCAGGAGCGCTACGACCGGCTCATCGCGTTGCAGGAGGAGATCTCCTTGGCGGCCAATCGAGCGCTGGTCGGCACCGAGGTGGAATTGCTGGTAGCCGAGGGCGCGGGCAAGAAGAACGCCGCCACCGCGCGCATGAGCGGCCGTGCCCGCGACGGCAGGCTGGTGCACTTCCGCCCGGGCGGCACGGCCGAGCCGATCCGCCCAGGCGATCTGATCACGGTGGACATCACCGCCGCGGCGCCGCACCACTTGGTCGCCGATGCCGCGATCAAGACCCACCGCCGTACCCGCGCCGGTGACGCGCACGAGCGCGGCGTCACCCCGAAGACCGCGCCGATCGGCGTCGGGCTCGGACTGCCTCGCATCGGCGCACCCGCCCCGGAACCCGCGGCCGCGAGCTGCTCGACCGGCTGCGACGCATGACCGCGAGCCCGCAGGACAACGACGACGCCACCCGTGGCGCCGATGGATCTGTCCCCGCGTCCGGCGACGACCAGCGCGGCGCGTCCGCGGCCGACCGGGGGCGCGAGCCGGCGAGCCCCGACGCAGACGAACGAAACGAGGATTCCGTGAGCTCGGTCGAGAGCACCGCCGATTTCGAACAGTTCCGCGACGATCTCGACGCCGTCGAGCGCAAGATCGCCGGTGAGATCGATCCCGGCGTCCGCGCGATGGTCGTGGCAGGCGCGGTGTTCCTGCTGCTGGCCTCGCTGGTGCTGTCGCACGCCGGCGCGGCGCGCGGCTTCGACGTGCTGCTGAACACCGATGTCGCGCGGGCCGAGCACATCGGGCTGCCCTCGCGGATCTTCGTGTGGTTCGTCGTGGTGTTCGGCATCGGCTTCTCGATGCTGGCGCTGATGACCCGCCGCTGGGTGCTGGCTTGGGTCGCGGTCGCGGGCAGTGCCGTGGCGGCCGTGTTCGGCGTGCTGTCCATCTGGCACCGCCAGACGCCCGGGCTCGGCAACTACGTCGGCGCGGGCCCCGGCCTCGGCCTGATCCTCGGCGCGATCGTGACCGTCGTGCTCACCTTCCACTGGATCCGGGTGGTGTGGAGCCGCACCGCGCTGCACTTGGCCGCGGAGGAGCAGCGCCGCAACGCCGCCGCGGCGGCGGAGGAACGCGACCGTCGTCGGCTCATGGGCGATTCCTGACCGGCTCTTTCCATACGACAGCGGCCCGTCCCAGCCGGGAGGGGCCGCTGTTCGTTTCGATCGGGCCGATATCTCAGCGGTTGCTGACGGCGCCCTCGGCGGCCTCGGCCCACTCTCGCCACTGTTTGGCCTGTTCCAGCGCCTTCTCCGCGTCGCGAGCCTTGCCTGCGGCCCGCGCCTTCGCGGCCTGCTCCTCGAACTGCGCCACGCGCTCGCGGAACTGGGCGGCGCGGGCCATCGCCTCGGGGTCGGTGCGCCGCCACTGCGCGTCGACGGCGTCGCGCACACGCTTCTCGATAGCCCGCAGCTTGCCTTCCAGTTCCTGCATGCGCTCGCGCGGAACCTTGCCGATGGCGTCCCACTTGTCCTGGAGCTCGCGCAGCGCGCCGCGGGCCGCTTCCAGGTCGGCGGACGGATCGATGTAGGCGTAGTGGTTCAGCAGTTCCTCTTTGGCGGCCGCGTTGTGCTCGAACTCGGCGTCGCGCTCGGAGACCGCGGCGTTGCGCGCGGCGAAGAAGACGTCCTGGGCGCTCTTGAAGCGCCGCCACAGCGCCTCGTCGGCCTCGCGCGGCGCGCGACCGGCGGCTTTCCACTCGGTGAGCAGATCGCGGAAGATGCCCGCGGTGGCCACCCACTCTGTGGAGCCGGACAGTTCCTCGGCCTGCACGCACAGTTCTTCCTTGCGCGCCTTCGCGGCGGCGCGTTCGCGATCCAGCTCGGCGAAGTGCGCGCCGCGGCGGCGGTTGAACGCCTCACGCGCCTTGGAGTAGCGCTTCCACAGCGCGTCGTCGACCTTGCGGTCCACGCCCCGGATGGACTTCCACTCGTCGAGGATCTCGCGCAACCGATCGCCCGCGGCCTTCCACTGGGTGGACTCGGCGGCGATCTTCTCCGCCTCGGCGGCCAGCGCCTCCTTGCGTTCGGTGTGCTCGTGCCTGGCGCGTTCCTTCTCTTCCTTGGCGTGCGCGGCGGCCTCTTCGGAGTGCTCGGCGATGGCCTGCAGGCGCCGGGCCAAGCCCTCGATGTCGCCGATGACGGCGGCGGTCGGCAGCGACTCGGCCAGCGTGACGGCGGCGGCCTTGGTCTTGCGTGCGTCCGCGCCCGCGGCCAACCTGGCCTCCAGCAGGGCGACCTCGGTGGCCAGATCGTCGAACCGGCGGCCGAAGTGGGCCAAGCCCTCCGCGGCGTCACCGGCCTGCCACGAGCCGATCTGGCGTTCACCCTCGGCGGTCTTCACCCACGCGGTGCCGTCTTCGTCGACCCGGCCCCACCGGCTCGGATCGGAGACGGTGGGCACGACGACGGGATGGGGATGCTGCTGGGCCGGGCCCGGGGCGGGTTTGACCGCGTGCGGTTTGGGCGGTTGAATCGAGCGGCCCGGTTTCGGAGCACCGGAAGAACGGGGCATCTTGCCGGGTCCGGCTTTCGCGGTTCCGTTGCTGTCGGTCATTTTTCCTCGTCCCTGCCGCGCGTCACGGCTGCCTGGTTACGCCCTAGCTCATTCCATTCAACCCGGTCCGAGCCCTTGTGACCATCGATCCATGCCTTCCCACGGAGGAATCCCGCGGATTCCAACCCCTGATGACCTGGGTTGTAGCTCCTCGAACACTATCAATCTCGGCGGTATTTACGGCAGAGACACTCGAAGCCGGCCGGTACCGGCAGGACCCGCAACGACTACGGTTACGACGTGTTCTCCGTCGCCGCCCTCGTTCCGTCGCCGCCCGTGCTGGTCCCCGAGTTGTGCGGTGGTGCGGCGGACACGGCGGGAGCAGGGGATTCGGATCCGCGCGCGGTGCTGCGGTCGGCCGTGCTCGACACCGTGCGCGCCTTCGCGTCCGTGACAGGCCACTGGACGGTGATCGGCGCCGATGCCGGTGACCGCACGTTCGGTCCGGAGACCGTCGGCACGTTCCGCGGCTTCGGCGTCGACGTGCGGGTCGGCCTCTCGAGTGCCGCCGTCGCCGGAGCGCGGCAGGCCGATGCCGGGTTGCCGCTGGCCGTACTGATCGGCGGGTGGCTACGCGGGCAGGTCGCCCCCGACGCGGTCGCCGAGGCGAGTGTCGTCGCCGCGGACGCGCCCGCGGAGCATTGCCGGGAGACCGGGACGAAGCTGCGTGCCGAGCTGGACAGCGACGGCGAGCCGCGCGGTGTGCTGGTCGTCGCCGACGGCGCGGCGACGCTGTCGGTCAAGGCGCCCGGCTACCTCGACGAACGGGCCCGTCCGGTGCAGGACCGGCTGGACGCCGCGCTGAGCGCGGGTGATCGCGCCGCGTTGCGGGCACTCGACTCCGGACTGTGTGCCGAACTGGGCGTGACGGGCCGCCCGGCCTATCAGGTGCTGGCCGGGCTGTTCCGCGCCGATCCGCTGGTCGAGACGCGCTACCGGGAAGCCCCGTTCGGAGTCGGCTACCACGTGAGCCTCTGGCGGCCCGCGGGAGACGACGCGCCGTGACGGATTCCGGCATCACTCCGATCGCGGTCGTCGGCCCCACCGCCACCGGCAAATCCGATCTGGCTCTCGACCTGGCCGAACAACTCGGCGGCGAGATCGTGAACATCGACGCCATGCAGCTGTACCGCGGCATGGACATCGGCACCGCGAAGCTGCCCGTCGCGCAGCGCCGGGGCATCCCGCACCACCAGCTCGACGTGCTCGACGTGACCGACACCGCGTCCGTGGCCGCGTATCAGGCGGCGGCGAGCGCCGACGTCGTCGCGATCATGGGGCGCGGCCGGGTGCCCGTCATCGTGGGCGGCTCGATGATGTACGTCCAGGCGCTGTTGGACCAATGGGAGTTCCCGGCCACCGATCCGGCCGTGCGGGCGCGCTGGGAGGCGGTGCTCGCCGAGCGGGGCGTCGCGGCCGTACACGCGGCGCTGCGCGCGGCCGATCCGGTGGCCGCTGCCACCATCCTGCCCACCGACGGGCGCCGTATGGTGCGTGCGCTCGAGGTCGTGGAACTCACCGGACAGCCGTTCGCCGCCTCGGCGCCGACCATCGGGCAGCCGCGCTGGGGCACGATCGTCATCGGCGTCGACCGGGAGACCGCGGCCTTGGACGCGCGCATCGAGCGGCGCACCGCCGCGATGTTCGAAGGCGGGCTGGTCGAGGAGGTACGCGGCCTGATCGAGTGCGGCCTGCGCGAGGGCGTCACGGCCCGGCGGGCCATCGGCTACGCACAAGTCCTGGCCTATTTGGACAACGAATACGACCTGAACCATGCTCAGGAACGCACCCTGATCGGCACGCGGCGCTACGTGCGCAGGCAACGCTCCTGGTTCCGGCGCGATCCCCGGGTGCGGTGGGTGGACGGCACCGCCCCTGATCCGGCCGCGACGGCGCTGGCCCTGCTCGACGAGAAAGAACGGACTCCGCAGTGACCCGACGTGTGAGCACGCGCAACGCCTCCGTCCAGGTGTGGCAGGCCTACCTCAACAACCGCACCAAGCGTCATCGCGACGGCCGTTTCCTGGTGCAGGGCGTGCGTCCGATCACGCAGGCCATGGCCAACGACTGGCCGCTGGAGACGCTGCTGTACCGGCTCGGCGGCCCCGAGCTGTCCACCTGGGCGCGCGAAGTGCTGGACACCAGCGGTGTGCCACAGGTCGGCCTGGTGCCCGAGCTGATGGCCGAACTCGGCGAAAAGGCCGCCGGGATACCGGAACTGGTGGCGGTCGCGGAGTCGCGGCAGCCCGAACTGGAGGCCTTCGAGCCGGGTGAGCCAGGGGAGGACGCGCCGGTGGTCGTGGTGTTCGACCGGCCCAACTCGCCGGGCAACCTGGGCACGCTGATCCGCTCGGCCGACGCGTTCGGCGCCAGCGGCGTCATCGTCACCGGACACGGCGCCGACCAGTACGACCCGCAGGCGGTGCGCGCCTCGACCGGTTCGCTGTTCGCCGTGCCGGTGATCCGCGCCGCCGGGCCCGCGCAGGTGCTGGAGTTCCGCAACCGGCAGATCCGCCGCGGCATCCCGACCCGCATCGTGGGCACCGACGAGCACGGCAGCCACGCCGCCTACGACTACGACTTCACCGACGCGACCATCCTCGTCATCGGCAACGAGACCAGCGGTATGAGCGCCGCGTGGGAGGCGGCCTGCGACGACATGGTGCACATCCCGATGGGTGGGACGGCCAGCTCGCTGGGGGCGCCCTCGGCGGCCGCGGTGGCGCTCTACGAAATTTCCCGGCAGCGCCGGACGTTTGCCAAATGACGACGAGACAGGGAGACATCGCACGTGCCGGATATCGAGTTCACCAAGGGTCACGGCACCCAGAACGATTTCGTGGTGCTGCCCGACCCGCAGGCCGGCCTCGCGCTGACGGCCGAGCAGGTCGGCGCGCTGTGTGATCGCAGGCGCGGGCTCGGCGCGGATGGCGTGTTGCGGGTCGCGCGGGCCGGTGCGTTGCAGGCCGCCGGTGTGCTGGCGGAGCTTCCGGAGGACGTGGGCGCCGACGACTGGTTCATGGATTACCGCAACGCCGACGGCTCGATCGCGGAGATGTGCGGCAACGGCGTGCGCGTATTCGCGCATTACCTGCACGCGGCGGGATTGGAAACCCGCGACAGCTTCGTGGTCGGCAGCCGCGCCGGGGCGCGTCCGGTCACCGTGCATGCCGGGAACTCGGTCACCGGGGACGTCACCGTCGGCATGGGCCGGGTGCGCGAACTCGGCCCGTCCACCGCGACCATCGCGGGCTGGGCGCTGCCCGGGATCGGCATCGATGTCGGCAATCCGCATTTGGCCTGCGTCGATCCGGGCATGTCCGTGGACGCGCTCGGCAAGCTCGACCTGACCGTGCCGCCCGGCTTCGATCCGGACCTGTTCCCACACGGGGTGAACGTCGAGATCGTCACGGCGCTGGACGCCGAGAGGTCGGTCGACATGCGGGTCTACGAGCGCGGTGTGGGCGAAACCCGTTCCTGCGGAACGGGAACCGTCGCCGCGGCCGCCGCGGCGCTGGCCGCCGACGGCTTCCGGATCGGCGCCGACTCCGGTCGGGTGACGGTCCGGGTGCCCGGCGGCGAACTGACCGTCGGGCTCGAGCGCGGGTCGGCATGGCTGCGCGGGCCGTCGGTTTTGCTGGCCTCGGGTCGCCTCGCCGGGGCCTGGTGGGACGGTCGGTAGCGGCATCGCCCCGATAACCGGGTGCGTGCTGCGGTGATGTCGTGGCAGCATGGATGGTGTATGAGGAAGTCAGAGACGTATGAATTCACTCCGGCGGACGCGAACGATCGCGCCGCCGATGCGGCCGACGACGCGGTGTCCGGCGAAGACGCGGTGACCGGCGACGTCGTCGCCGAGCACCGGGCACGGATGCGGCGATCGGGTTGGTCGGCCGATCCGACCACCGGTGAACTGCAGTTGGAGGACCGCAGTTCGCTGCGCCGTGTGGCGGGCCTGTCCACCGAGCTCACCGACATCACCGAGGTCGAGTACCGGCAGCTGCGCCTGGAGCGCGTCGTGCTGGTCGGGGTCTGGACCACGGGGACCGCCACGCAGGCCGAGGCCAGCATGGCCGAACTCGCCGCGCTCGCCGAGACTGCGGGCTCCGAGGTGCTGGAAGCGTTGATCCAGCGCCGCGACCGGCCGGATCCGGCCACCTACATCGGCTCCGGCAAGGCCGACGAGCTGCGCTCCGTGGTGCTGGAGACCGGCGCGGACACCGTCATCTGTGACGGCGAGCTGACCCCCGCTCAGCTCACCGCCCTGGAGAAGGTGGTCAAGGTCAAGGTGGTCGACCGGACCGCGTTGATTTTGGACATCTTCGCTCAGCACGCCACTTCCCGGGAGGGCAAGGCGCAGGTCTCGCTGGCCCAGATGGAGTACATGCTGCCCCGGCTGCGCGGCTGGGGTGAGTCGATGTCCCGGCAGGCCGGTGGCCGCGCCGGTAGCAACGGCGGCGTGGGTCTGCGCGGCCCCGGTGAGACCAAGATCGAGACCGATCGTCGTCGCATCCGTGAGCGGATGGCCAAACTGCGCCGGGAGATCCGCGAGATGAAGACCGCGCGCGACACCATGCGGTCGCGCCGCACGTCCAGTGGCATCCCGTCCGTCGCGATCGTCGGCTACACCAACGCGGGCAAGTCGAGCCTGATGAACAAGCTCACCGGCTCCGGCGTGCTGGTCCAGGACGCCCTGTTCGCCACCCTCGATCCGACCACCCGCCGGGCCGAACTGGACGACGGGCGCGAGGTCGTCTTCACCGACACCGTCGGCTTCGTGCGGCACCTGCCGACCCAGCTGGTCGAGGCCTTCCGCTCCACCTTGGAGGAGGTGACCGGCGCCGACCTGCTGGTGCACGTGGTGGACGGCTCCGACGCGCTGCCCGCCGAGCAGATCAAGGCGGTCCGCGAGGTGATCACGGACGTGATCAAGGAATCCGGTACACCCGCCCCGCCCGAACTGCTGGTGGTGAACAAGACCGACGCGATGGGGCCGACCGAGCTCACCAACCTGCGTGCGCTGCTGCCCGACGCGTCGTTCGTGTCGGCGCGCAGCGGCCGCGGGATCGATGGGCTGCGCGAGCGGCTCGCCGAGCTGCTCGGGGACTTGGACGTGGAGATCAGCGTGCTGCTGCCGTACACGCGCGGTGACCTGCTCGCCCGCATCCACGCCGATGGCCGCATCCTCGGTTCGGATCACGAAGAGGGCGGAACCCGCGTCCACGCGCGCGTCCCGCATGCTCTCGCCGCCGCCTTGTCGGAGTACGCGCACGCGGGCACGGCCGGTACGCAGGATTAGGTCGAGCATCTCACTTCCTGAGATGTGACGCTGTCTTTCCGCGCGCTGGTTCGCGGCGTATCCGTGCTCGTGGACCGCCGCTGAAGTGCGAGTTCGCGGCAGGCTTGCCGGGACGGCGAACGAGCTGGTCGATCGACCGGATCGGGCGTGTCGCGATGCGACGCGCACATCCGGTGCGACGCAGTCGATTTCGTTGCGCTATCGTCATCGAATCGACACCAGGAGGGTTCATGTCGGACGCCCGCTCCGATTCCCGCACCCGGCGCTCCGGCGCCGCGAACAGCGCCGATCCGGCGCTCAGCGACGGTGCGCCGCTGTCGGTTTCGCTGACCGACACCGATCTGTGGGTGATCGACACCCTGCTCGCGCCGCTGCGCGCGTGGACCAGCCCGCGCTTCTACGGCTTGGAGAACATCCCGGCCGACGGCCCGGTGCTGCTGGTCGGTAACCACAACCTGCTGGGCGGCATCGACGCCCCCATGCTGCTGCCCGAGGTGCTGCGCCGCCGCGGCCGCTTGATCCGCGGTCTCGCCGAGAACGTGCTGATCAACGTTCCCGGTGTCCGGCACCTGCTGCACCACTACGGCGCGGTGCGCGGCACTCGGTCCAACTGCCTGGCCCTGCTCCGGCGCGGCGAGGCCGTGATGGTGTTCCCTGGCGGTGGCCGGGAGGCGGTCCGCCGCAAGAACGAGAAGTACCTGCTGAAGTGGGAGGGGCGCAGCGGTTTCGCCCGCATGGCGATCGAGGCGGGCGCGCCCATCGTCCCGGTCGCGATGATCGGCGTCGACGACGCCTACGACATCCTGGTCGACGGCGACCATCCGATCCTGCGCCCCCTGCGCTGGACCGTGGAAGCGCTCGGGCTCAGCCGAGACCTCACCCCGCCGCTCATCCGCGGCGTCGGTCCCACCGTCATCCCGCGTCCGGAGCGCTTCTACTTCTCCGCCGGTGCGCCCATCGACCCGGCGCCGTGGCGCAACGCGGGCGACATGCACGCCGCCGCCACGGAATTCCGTGACGTAGTGCGCAAAGCGCTGGAGGAGGAGATGAACTTCCTCTTCGCCGAACGGGCGCGCGACGAAGGGCGCACCTTGGTGGGCCGCTTGCGCGGTTGGCTGACGCGCTGAGGGCTGCGGCGATCCGCGCGACGGTCGACTGTTCATCGTCCGGCTGTTCGGCGTCGGCGTCGGTGCTGCGAGCGCGGCACGTCACGTAGGGCGATTCGTCGCAGAGCTCACGGCTCGACCGTTCCCACGCCCGATCGGCACTTCAGCCGCGGAGCTTCCCGGCCGGACGCACCGCCATCGCGACCTGGAGCTTGCGCGGCGGCGGCGGTCGGCGGGCCGAGTCGTCGGAACAGGTCGAGTGACGGCCGGATCTCGAGCGCGCCGCGAGCTGGGTTGGACCGGCGGAGGGTCCGGCCGACTGTCATGTCCGAGGCCGGACACCTCGCGCACCACTGGGATGGCTGGGGCTCGCCTGGCCGAACGGCTCGCGGTCACTCCGGTCATCCGCGCCGACACCACCGGGCCGTCGACGGATCCGACCTCGCGCGCCGGGTGGCGACCGCGGCGGTCGTTGTCATCGGCGAGCGGTGTCTGCGCCTGTCGGCATTTCGCCTGAGTCTGCTCAGTCGGTGTCCGTGGTCGCGCAGTCCGTCGTCTTGATCGACAACTGAAGCGCGTGCCGGTCAGTGGCAGGCCGGCCTCGTTCTGCGGCGTCCCGCCCCAGGGTGGCGATCAATCGTCCCAAGCCTTCGATCGTTTGCCGGGAATCTCGTCCGCTTATCTCGACCCGATCCGCCGCTCCTGGTGAGACCATGGTTCCGGCCCCAGAAGTGAACAGGGATTCTCGCCCCGGGTACGGTATGGGGCAACGACTGGTCGGTGTGGACCGGCCGGTGTGGTCACTAGGAGGTTGGCGTGGAACGCACACTGTTCGAACCCGAGCACGAACTGTTCCGGGAGTCGTTCCGCAAGTTTCTCGATCAGCACGTCGCGCCGAATCACGCGAAGTGGGAGGAGCAGGGCATCGTCGACCGGGCGGTCTGGCTCGAGGCGGGCAAGCAGGGCTTCCTCGGCATGGCCATGCCGGAGCAGTACGGCGGCGGCGGGGTGAAGGACTTCCGCTACAACGCCATCGTCTCGGAGGAGTCGGTGCGCGGCCAGTACTCCGGCCTCGGCTTCTCGCTGCACAACGATGTGATCGCGCCTTATCTGCTCGAGCTGGCCAACGAGGAGCAGAAGCAGCGCTGGTTGCCCGGCTTCTGCGCGGGCGAGATCATCACCGCGATCGCGATGACCGAACCGGGTACCGGTTCGGACCTGCAGGGCATCAAGACTCGCGCGGTGCGGGACGGCGACGACTGGATCCTCAACGGCGCCAAGACCTTCATCACCAACGGCATCAACTCCGACATCGTGATCGTGGTGGCGCAGACCGACCCCGAGAAGGGGGCCATGGGCTTCAGCCTGTTCGTGGTCGAGCGCGGCATGCCCGGCTTCGAGCGCGGCCGCAACCTGGACAAGCTCGGCCTCAAGGCCCAGGACACCGCCGAGCTGAGCTTCACCGACGTGCGCGTGCCCGGCAAGAACCTGCTCGGCACCGAGGGGATGGGCTTCATCCACCTCATGCAGAACCTGCCGCAGGAACGTCTGTCGATCGCCGTCATGGCGGCGGCCGCGATGGAGTCCTGCCTGGACATGACCGTGCAATACGTCCGCGACCGCAAGGCGTTCGGCAAGCCGATCGGCGCGCTGCAGAACACCCGCTTCGTGCTCGCCGAACTGGCCACCAAGACCACCGCGGTGCGGCTGATGGTCGACAAGTTCATCGAGCTGCTCAACGAGGGCAAGCTGACCGCGGAGGACGCGGCGATGGCGAAGTGGTGGAGCACCGAGGAGCAGCTCGACCTGATCAACCGCTGCCTGCAACTGCACGGCGGATACGGCTACATGAAGGAATACCCGATCGCCAAGGCCTACATGGACGCCCGCATCCAGACCATCTACGGCGGCACCACCGAGATCATGAAAGAGATCATCGGACGCAGCCTGAAGCTGTCCTGACGGCGCGAATTCCGGCTCGGGCCGACGGCTGCCGCCGGCCCGGGTGCGGCACAATCGCCTTCCGAGGTGATGGCGAACTCGCCGTTCGCCGGTCGCCGGAGTGGAGGAGATGCGATGCCGAGTCTGGCCAACCAGGTGGTGCGCGGGTACCTGAAGGCGACGCGGGCCAATCGCGTGTTCATCGATGCCGAGTCCGCGCGCAAGCGGGTTCTCGATCGGAGCGTGCGGCCGCGCAACTACGGTCCGCCGCGCCGGCTGCGCGCGGATGTGACGATCACGGTGGAGCGTCGCGGCGGCTGGCCGGTTTACACCCTCACTCCGCGCGGGCGCACGCCACGAGGGAACGTTGTGTACGCACACGGCGGCGGCTGGGTGCACGAGATCGCGCCGCAGCACTGGGCGCTGTGCGCGGCGGTCACCGCGGAAGCCGGTGCGGCGGTGACGGTCCCGATCTACCCGCTGATTCCGTTCGGGACGGCAGGTCAGGTCGTCGCGGGCTTCGTGGAGCTGGCGCTCGCCAACCGGGAGACCTACGGAAATGTATGCGTAGCAGGGGATTCCGCCGGAGGGCAGATCGCACTGTCGGCCGCGGTGGCCCTGCGGGACGAGCACGACGTGCGGCTGCCCGGCACCGTGCTCATCGCCCCCGCGCTCGATCTGTCGCTGACCAATCCGGAAATCGAGGTCGTGCAGCCACGGGACCCGTGGCTGGGCGTCGCGGGATCGCGGGTGTTCATCGAACACTGGCGCGGCGATCTCGAGCTCGCCGACCCGCGCGTCAGCCCACTGGCCGCCGACCCGCGCGGACTCGGCCCGCTGACGGTCTTCTGCGGCACCGATGACATCCTGTGGCCGGACACCCTCCTGCTGGTCGAGGCGGCGCGCGTCGCCGGGGTCGTGGTGGACTACCACGAGGCTCCCGGCCTGCCCCATGTCTATCCGCTGACCCCGACCCCGGAAGGGCGTGCCGCGCGTCGGGTCGTCATCGAGAGTCTGCGTAGCGCGCTCGCCAGTTGAACGACGGTGCGGTGCCGAATCGCGTTATCGCCGCCCGGTTCGCGTGCGAGCGCGGATGACGCGGGACAAGGGCAGGGCCTCGCCGCCGACGGGGCTGTCCAGGGCTGCGAGCGGCGGATTCGTCGTGGGCACCGTGGCGGTGTCGTAGGTCCATGACCTGCCCACGTCGAACCACGGGATCGCACCGGAGAAGACGGACACGGCGGCCGAGTAGCGGCGCGCAACGATCGATGGGCGTGGGTCCCCTGCCGGGAGTCGAACGGAATCGACCGCGACGTGCTCGATCGGACGTGTGGTGCGGACCTCGATTCCGATCATCACCAGTCGTGGCACGGCGTCGAACCCGTAGCGCCCGGCTACGTACCGGCTGCGGGCAGCGTGACCACGAAACGGGCGCCGGGTGTGCCGTCGGTGACGTGGATGGTGCCGCCGTGGCGTTCCACGACGTCGCGGACGATGGCCAGGCCGAGGCCCGCGCCGCCCTCGTCGCGGCTGCGCGCGTCGTCCAGGCGGACGAATCGCTGGAAGATCCGGTCGCGGTCGGCGGGCGGCACACCCGGTCCGTCGTCGGTGACCGACAGCACCACCCGCTCGTCGGCGGCGTGGTCCACGGCGACGTCAACGGTGTTCGCGGCATGCCGCTGCGCGTTGTCGACCAGGTTGCCCAGGACGCGGGCGAGCTGGGTACGGCTTCCGGTGACCGCGACGGGCTCCTTCGGTGTCGCGATCCGCACGGCCACCCGGTCCCGGACGCGGTGCTCCAACTCCTCACGGACCAGCACGGTCAGGTTCACCCGATCCGAGCGCGGTTGCTCACCCGCGTCGAGCCGGGCCAGGAGCAAGAGGTCGGCCGCGAGATGTTCCAGCCGGATGGTGTCGCCGATCAGTCCGTCCACTTCCAGCAGTTCGGGGTGTGCCTGGGCCACCTCGAGCTGGGTGCGCAGGCTCGCGATCGGGCTGCGCAACTCGTGTGCGGCGTCGGCGATGAACCGGCGCTGGCGCTCCGTGGACTCCTCCAGCGCGGCGAGCGTGGCGTTGGTGGTGCTCGCCAGCCTGCCGATCTCGTCGCGAGATCCCGGCTCCGGCACGCGGCGGGAGAGATCGCCGTCCATGATCTCGGCGAGCTGCCTGCGAATCGCCTCCACCGGGCGCAGGGCGCGCCGGGTGACCAGCCAGGTCACCAGGGCGACCACGGCGAGCAGCGGGGGCAGGCCGATCAGCATCGCTTGCCGTGCGTCCGCCACCGCGCTGTCGGCGGTCGCCAGCGAGGAGCCCGCGTAGACGGTGGCGGGCTGTCCGCCCCGGATGGTCACCGCGAGGGCGGCGACCCGGAACGGATGCGGCCCGTCCTCGTCGTCCACCGTCAGCCGCACGTCGCCGAATTCGGCGTCGGCCGCCGTGGGGTCCGTGGGTTGCGAAAGGCTTTCGCGGTCCGGCTTCTCGTCCTCGTTCTCTTCGTCGTCCTCCTCGTCTTCGTCATCGTCATCGTCATCGGAAGTCTTGGCGTACGGGCCGAACTCGGCCATGGGCGGTTTGCCCGCGAGGTCGTCGTCGGCCGCTAGCACGCGGCGGTCGAGCGAAACGACCTGCACCGGTTCGCTTTCGGCATCGGGAAGCCGCAGCCGGGCGAGATCCGTGCCCGTCGCGAGCTGCGTCTCCACGTCCTGCGCGGTGGACTCCGCCCGCATTTCGGCGCTGTGCACCAGGTTGTGCCGCAGCACGGCCAGCACCACGAGCCCGGCCGCGGTCAGCGCCACCGCGACCACGACCGTCGCCGCGACCGTGGTGCGCACGCGGACCGAGCGCCACCAGACCCGCGCGGCTCGCTCAGGCACGATCGGCCGTCAGCCGGTAGCCCGCGCCGCGAACGGTGGTGATCGATCGGCGCCCGAACGGCGCGTCGATCTTGCGGCGCAACGTGCTGATGTAGACCTCGACGATGTTCGGGTCGCCGTCATAGGCGAAATCCCAGACATGGTCCAGGATATCGGCTTTCGAGACCACCTCCCCGGCGCGGACGGCCAGGTGCTCGAGCACGGCGAACTCCTTGGCGGTCAGCGTCACGTCCTGCGTGCCGCGACGGCAGGTCCGGGTGCCCGGGTCCACGGTCAGATCACCGACGCGCAGCACACGGGCGCCGCCGCGGGTCCGGCGGCGCAACAGCGCACGGATGCGGGCCAGCAGCACCAGGTAGGAGAACGGCTTGCTGAGGTAGTCGTCCGCGCCGGTGTCCAGGCCCTCGGCCTCGTCGTATTCGCCGTCTTTCGCGGTGAGCATGAGCACGGGCGTCTCGTGGCCACCGGCGCGCAGCGCGGCGCAGACGCGGTAGCCGTTCATGCCGGGCAGCATGATGTCGAGGATGATCAAGTCGTAGTCGGTTGTCGTCGCCAGATGCAGGCCCTCGGCGCCGTCGTGCACCACATCCACGGCGAATCCCTCGGCAGACAACCCTTTTGCCAGCGTGCGAGCCAGACGTTTCTCGTCTTCGACGATCAGCAGACGCATCCCCCAAGAGTGGCAGACGGATCCTGAAACCGTCTTCAGGTGACTTCAGCTCGCCTTCAGCTCGGTTCGCCACAGTGAACGCATTCGAGATCATCACTCGCGCAGGAGGTTTCCCATGACAACCGTATTCCGCCGTGCTTACGCCGGCCTTCGCTGGCTGCTCGTCGGCACGGCCGTCGCGGCCGCCGTCGTCGGTCTGAGCGCGGTCCTGTCCGCGGTGGCCACCGGCGGTCCGGACGATCACACCGTCGCGTTCCGCTCGGTCGCGGCGGACCGGTCGCTGGCGGCCGATACCGGTATCAGCAGGCAGCAGGCCATCGACAAGGCCCTGGCGGCCGTGCCGGGCGGACGGGTCACGTCCATTCAGCTCGACACGGACCAGGGGGTCGCGGTGTGGGAGGTGGAGCTCACCACTCCCGCGGGCGTGGAGCACGACGTGACGATAGATGCCGACAGCGGCCAGGTCCGCGCCGTGGTCGACCCCGACTGACCGCGTCGGCGGACGCAGGTGTGACGGGTCGGTGCGTGGGTAAGCACGGGGTGTTTGCTGCCGGGCGGCAGGGATCCGGAGGGGGATTCCGGCCGTGGCTTCGCCGGTATCCGTGGTCCGTGGCCGACGTAACGCGTGACGCCCCGGAGACGCGTTCGCCGAGCATCGAAGATTTGCCCCGCGGGAGGTTTGCCCGGGAGTAGCCTCAAGTTGTCCACTCGAGGAATCGAGGTCCGGATGCACGAGATGGCCATCACGCGCGGCGTCATCGACGCCGTCTGTGAGCACGCGGCGGGCCGGCGGGTCCATTCCGTCACCGTCGAGGTCGGCGCGCTGTGCGCTGTGGTGCCCGATGCCATGCGGTTCTGTTTCGAAGTCGCGGCCGAGGCGACGGTCGCCGAGGGCGCGGACCTGGTCCTGGTGGAGATCCCGGGGGTGGCGGCATGCCGTACCTGTGGCGCCGAGTTCCGGCTGCCGGACCCGATCCTGCTGTGTCCCTGCGGCAGCGCCGATGTCGAGATCCGCTCCGGGCGCGAGCTGCGTATCCGATCCATGGAGGTGAGTGAGGCATGTGCGCAACCTGCGGGTGCGGCGACGACGCCGCCGCGCTGATTCGCGTCCCGCACGATCACCAGCACGCCGACGGGCACGATCACGCCCATGCGGACCATGAGCACACGCACGAGGACCACCATCCACACGAGCACGGCCCCGGCGCCGACCACGTCCACGTGCCCGCCACCGAGACGGTCACCTTGGAGCTGAAGGTCCTCGCCAAGAACGACGAACTGGCGCAGCGCAACCGGGACTGGCTGGCCGAGCGCGGCATCCTCGCGCTCAATATGACGAGTTCGCCGGGCGCGGGTAAGACCACGCTGCTGGAGCGCACCATCCGTGAGTCCGGCCAGGCCTCGATCGCGGTGATCGAAGGGGATCAGGCGACATTGCTCGATGCCGACCGGATCAAGGCGACGGGGTGCCGTGTGGTGCAGGTCAACACCGGCGCGGGATGTCACCTCGACGCGGAGATGATGTATCGCGCGCTGGAGACGCTCGAACCGGCGCCGGGCACGCTGCTGTTCGTCGAGAACGTCGGCAACCTGGTCTGCCCGGCGCTGTTCGATCTGGGGGAGCGGGAGAAGGTGGTCGTCATCTCGGTGACCGAGGGGACCGACAAACCGCTGAAGTATCCGCACATGTTCCAGGCGGCGGGGCTGGTCCTGGTGAACAAGACCGACCTGCTGCCGTATGTCGATTTCGATTTGGACCGATGCCGGGAATACATCCATTCGATACACCCCGGCGTCGAGGTCCTGCCGCTGTCCGTGAGCAGCGGAACAGGCCTGTCTACCTGGTACGACTGGCTGGCCGAGCAGCGTCGCGCGGCCAGTCCGGCGGCTCTTGAGGAAGCCGCCGGGCGCGCTTAAAGTGAAGTGATCAGGATCACATCTGCGGGTGACCCCTTCTTCGAGAAAGGCGAGATTCGGCCCCCGTGGTCCGCTGCGGAAGGTGGCGAGAAATGCCCACTCAGGAAGCAGTACGAGCCGAAGAGACGCTGATCCACGTTCTGTGGATCAACGCGGGACTCAGTTGTGACGGTGATTCGGTCGCCCTGACGGCGGCCACGCAGCCGAGCGTCGAAGAGATCGCACTCGGCGCGCTTCCCGGTCTGCCGAAGATCGCCGTGCATTGGCCGCTGATCGACTACGAGTGCGGCCCCAACGGCGGTGCGGACGACTTCCTGGAGTGGTTCTTCAAAGCCGACCGCGGGGAACTCGAACCGTTCGTGCTGGTGGTCGAGGGCTCGATTCCGAACGAGCAGATCAAAGAGGAGGGCTACTGGTGCGGGTTCGGCAACAATCCCGCCACCGGCCAGCCCATGACGACCAGTGAATGGCTCGACCGTCTCGCGCCGAAGGCCACGGCCATCGTGGCGGCGGGCACCTGCGCGACCTACGGTGGCATCCACGCCATGGCGGGCAACCCCACCGGCGCGATGGGCGTGCCGGACTATCTCGGCTGGGACTGGAAGAGCAAAGCGGGTATTCCGATCGTCTGTGTGCCGGGCTGCCCGATCCAGCCGGACAACTTGTCGGAGACGCTGACCTATCTGCTCTACATGGCGACCGGCCAGGCGCCCATGATTCCGCTCGACGACGCGTTGCGGCCCAAGTGGCTGTTCGGGGCGACGGTGCACGAGGGTTGCGACCGTGCGGGTTACTACGAGCAGGGTGAGTTCGCCACCGAGTACGGCTCGCCGAAATGCATTGTGAAGCTCGGCTGCTGGGGGCCCGTGGTCAAGTGCAACGTGCCCAAGCGTGGCTGGATGAACGGCTTGGGCGGCTGCCCGAACGTCGGCGGCATCTGCATCGGCTGCACCATGCCGGGATTCCCGGACAAGTTCATGCCGTTCATGGACGAACCACCGGGCGGAAAGCTCTCGTCCAGCGCATCGGGGCTCTACGGATCGGTGATCCGCAGCCTCCGTCACATCACCGGACGCACGGTCGACAAGGAGCCGCACTGGCGGCACCGCGGCCGGAAGCTGGAAACCGGCGCGACCCGCACCTGGTAGGAGGTTCTCTGATGACCCAGATCATTCCGGAGCCGTCGCACAAAACGATCGAGCCGGACCGCCTCGTCGAGATGGCGTGGGACCCGATCACTCGCATCGTCGGCAGCCTCGGCATCTACACCAAAATCGACTTCGAGAATCGGGAAGTGGTCGAGTGTCACAGCACCTCGTCCATCTTCCGCGGCTACTCGATCTTCATGAAGGGCAAGGACCCGCGCGACGCGCACTTCATCACCAGCCGCATCTGCGGCATCTGCGGCGACAACCACGCCACCTGTTCGTGCTACTGCCAGAACATGGCCTACGGCGTGCGCCCGCCGCACCTCGGCGAATGGATCGTCAACCTGGGCGAGGCCGCCGAGTACATGTTCGACCACAACATCTTCCAGGAGAACCTGGTCGGCGTCGACTACTGCGAGAAGATGGTCTCCGAGACCAATCCGGGCGTGCTGGCCAGGGCCGAGAACACCGAGGCGCCGCACGCGGGCGACCACGGGTATCGCACCATCGCCGACATCATGCGCGCGCTCAACCCGTTCACCGGTGAGTTCTACCGGGAGGCGTTGCAGGTCAGCCGGATCACGCGCGAGATGTTCTGCCTGATGGAAGGCAGGCACGTCCATCCGTCCACGCTGTATCCCGGTGGACCCGGCACGGTCGCGACGATCCAGTTGATGACCGACTACATGTCCCGGCTGATGCGCTACGTGGAGTTCATGAAGAAGGTCGTGCCGATGCACGACGATCTGTTCGACTTCTTCTACGAGGCGCTGCCGGGCTACGAGAAGGTCGGCCTGCGGCGCACGCTGTTGGGTTGCTGGGGCTCGTTCCAGGACCCGGAGTTCTGCAATTTCGAGTACAAGGACATGGCGGACTGGGGCCGCAAGATGTACGTGACCCCCGGCGTCGTGGTCGACGGCAAACTGCTGACCACCTCCCTGGTCGACATCAACTTGGGACTGCGGATCCTGCTGGGCAGTTCGTACTACGAGGACTGGACCGATCAGGAGATGTTCGTCAAGACCGATCCGCTGGGCAACCCGGTGGACCGCCGCCATCCCTGGAACCAGCACACCAACCCCCGGCCGCAGAAACGCGACCTGGACGAGAAGTACAGCTGGGTCATGTCGCCGCGGTGGTTCGACGGCACCGATCACCTCCCCCTGGACACCGGCGGCGGCCCGCTGGCCCGGCTGTGGTCGACGGCGCTGGCCAACCTCATCGACATCGGCTACGTGAAGGCCACCGGGCACAGCGTGCAGATCAATCTGCCCAAGACCGCGCTCAAGGGGCCGGTCACGCTGGAGTGGAAGGTGCCGGTGCACGGCAGCAACACCCTCGAGCGCAACCGCGCGCGCACCTATTTCCAGGCGTACGCGGCGGCCTGCGCGCTGCACTTCGCGGAGAAGGCGATGGCGGAGATCCGGGCCGGCCACACCAAGACCTGGGAGAAGTTCGAGGTGCCGGAAGAAAGCATCGGCTGCGGCTTCACCGAGGCGGTGCGCGGCGTGCTGTCGCATCACATGGTGATCCGGGACGGCAAGATCGCGAACTACCACCCGTACCCGCCGACGCCGTGGAACGCCAGCCCGCGCGACAGCTTCGGCACGCCGGGTCCCTACGAGGACGCGGTGCAGGGCCAGCCGATCTTCGAGGAGAACGACCGCGAGCATTTCAAGGGCATCGACGTCATGCGCACCGTGCGCAGCTTCGATCCGTGCCTGCCGTGTGGCGTGCACATGTATCTAGGCAAGGGCAAGACGCTGGAGAAGCTGCATTCACCGACGCAGACGCTCACTCCCGAGTGAGTCCGCGTCGGGCGAAACGACCCGGAGGTGACGGTGGAGGATCGCCCGGACGACCGGGACGACGCGACGCTCGACGACTCCCGGTGGCGCGAAGCCGGTGATCGCATCGAGACCTTGCTGGAAGCGAGTTCGGCGGGCGGTGCGCTCGCCCGCGAACGCGCGGAGCAACTCGTGCGCGAACTGGTCGAACTCTACGGCGCGGCGCTGACCCGCGTGGTCGAGCTGCTCGACGACGCGGCGGTCGAGCGGTTGACCCGCGACGATCTGGTCGCGAGCCTGCTGCTCGTGCACGGGTTGCATCCGCACGATGTGACCACCCGCGTAGGGAACGCGCTGGACAGCGTGCGTCCGTATCTCGGTTCCCACGGCGGCGACGTCCACCTGGTCGACATCGTCGACGGCGTGGTGCGCTTGGAACTGGCGGGTAGTTGCAAGAGCTGTCCGTCCTCGTCGGTGACGCTCGAACTGGCCGTCGAGGACGCGGTGCGGGCGGCCGCGCCGGAGATCGAGTCCATCGAAGTGGTCGCCGCGCAGACCGAGTCGGCGGGGGTGATCTCCGCCGACTCGCTGTTCTCGCGCGTGCGCGCGGACGGCGCGCGGTCCGGCAACTGGGTCGCGGTCCCCGAACTGGCCGATCTCGACGCGGGCGAGGTGGGCGGCTTCGACGTCGCCGGGCTGACGGTGCTCGCCTGCCGGGTGGGAACGGAGCTGTACGCCTATCGCGACCACTGCCCCGGATGCGACCGATCGCTCGCGGGTGCGGCGCTCGAGCGGCGCGTGGGGTTCCCGGCCGGTGACGCGGTGCTGCGGTGCCCGACCTGCCGGGCGCACTACGACGTGGTGCACGCGGGCGCCCGGGTCGACGGTGACGGTCACCTCGAACCGCTCCCCGTGCTCGTGCGCTCCGGCGAACTGTCGGTGGCGGTGCCGGTGGAGGTCCACGGGTGAGCACACCGTTTCGCGCGCTCCAGCGGATCGCCGCCGATCGCGGGCCCGCCCCCCGGCCCGGCGAGCGGTGCGAGATGTGCGCGGAGCCGATCGCCGACCGGCACCAGCACGTGGTGAACGTCGAAGGCAGGCAGCTGATGTGCGTATGCCGCGGCTGCTACTTGCTGTTCGTCGACCAGAACGCGGAGCTGCGGTATCGCGCGGTGCCGGACCGGTATCTCACGTTCCCGGATTTCACGATCAGCCGGGCCGAATGGGACGCACTGGACATCCCCGTGAATCTGGCGTTCTTCTTCCGCAATTCCGCACTGGACCGGACGGTGGCGTTCTATCCAGGGCCCGTCGGCGCTACGGAGTCGGAATTACCTCTGGAGCAATGGAATTCGATCATTCACCGGCATCCCGAGCTGGACGTGCTCGCCCCGGACGTGGAAGCGCTGCTCATCCGGGTGCCCGACCGCCGCACCGAGCGGGCGGCTTGCCTGCTGCTACCGATCGACGCCTGCTACGAGTTCGTCGGCCGGATGCGGCTGCTGTGGCACGGATTCGACGGCGGCCAGGACGTGCACCGATACCTGGAGGAGTTCTTCGCCGAGGCGTCGGCGCGCGCGAAAACCGGCGGTGCGGCATGAGCCCGGTGTACTCGACGACGTTCGCCGTGCTCGAGATCAAACCCGAGCCGTACGCCGTCGCGCCGATCCTCTCCGCGCGCGTCGGCATCGCCGCGCTCGCGGAGGAGCCCGTGCACGCCATCGCCCTGCGCGCGCAGGTGCGCATCGAGCCGTTCCGCCGCGGCTACTCCGACGAGGAGGCCGCAGGGCTGGTCGATCTGTTCGGCCCGCGCGAACGGTGGCACGAGACCCAGCGCTCGTTTCTCTGGATGCACTGCGCCACCATGGTTCCGAGTTTCACCGGAGGCGCCCAAGTGGACCTGCCGATGCCGTGCACCTACGACTTCGAGGTGACCGGATCGAAGTACCTGCACGCGTTGCGCGAGGGTGTGGTTCCGCTGCTGTTCCTGTTCAGCGGGACGGTCTTCATCCGAGGCACGACCGGATTCGCCATCCAGCAGATTCCATGGGACCGCGAGGACAAGTTCGAGATGCCCGTGTCGGTGTGGCAGGGCCTGATGGACGCGTACTTCCCGAATACCGGGTGGGTGCGGCTGCACAACGACACGCTCCGGGCGCTGGCCACCTACAAATCCAGCCACGGCCTGCACGGCTTCGACGACGCGGTGACCCACCTGCTGACCAGCACCGAGGAGACGCCGTGACGACCGCCGAAGCTCGTGCCCGCGCCCGCGCCGTGGCCGACGCGGTGCTCTACGAGGGCTACCTGCTGTACCCCTACCGGGCCGACGCGCGCAAGAACCAGTCGCGCTGGCAGTTCGGCGTGCTGGGGCCGCACGGGGCCGCCGCGGCGGGACTCGGCGAGGAGTCGACGCTGTCGGCGCAGTGCCTGATCGACCCGGGCGAGAATCCCGAACTCACCCTCACCGTGCGGTTCCTCCAGCTCCAGCGCCGCCAAGTGGTGGACGGGGACGGTACGCCTGTCGCCGAGGTGACCGACGGCGCGCGGTCGTGGCTGTCCTGGGACGAGGCGGTCGAGCAGGAGATCACCGTCGGCCCGGTCCCGCCCGCCCGCGCGATCCTGCCGCTGGACATCCCGGGCGGCTCCGACGCCGAGCAGATCGCCACCGCGGCCGTCTCCGCGCCGGGCACGTTCGTGCGGACCCGGCTGCCGCTGACGGGTGAGCTGGAACTCGCCGCCGACCGGGACGACGGCTTCCTACGGCTCACGGTCGTCCTGCGCAACGTGGGCGCACCCGCGACCGACAAGCGCGACGCCATCGCCCGCTCGCTGATCGGCGCGCACATCATCGCGGAGATCACCGGCGGACAGTTCGTCTCCCTGCTGGAACCGCCGCCCGACGCCACCGCCGTGGCCGCCCGCTGCGATCGGTACCGGTGTTTCCCGGTGCTCGCGGGGCCGCCCGGCGACTACAGCGTGCTGCTCATCTCGCCGATCATCCTCTACGACCACCCGGAGATCGCGGAGCAGAGCGAAGGAGCGCTGTTCGACTCCACCGAGATCGACGAGATCCTCACGCTGCGCATACTCACCATGACCGATGCGGAGAAGGCGAGCGCCCGAGCCACCGACCCGCGCGCGGCGGAGATCATCGACCGCTGCGAGGCCATGTCGCCCGACGCGATGCGGCAGTTGCACGGGGTGCTGCGCGACCCGCACGCCGAGGGGCCCGGGTTGATCCCGGAGATTCCCGAGGGCGTCGATTGGTGGGACCCGCTGGCCGACAGCGCCGTTCGCCCGGACTTGGACGCTGTGCCGGTCGCGGGGGCGCTGGTGCGCAAGGGCAGCCGCGTCCGGCTGCATCCGGCGCGCCGGGCCGACGCCCAGGATCTGTTCTTCGACGGGCAGTGCGCCCGGGTCGTCTCGGTTCACGAGGACGTGGACGGACAGGCGCACGTCGGGGTGGTGCTGGACGCCGATCCGGCGGCCGAGCTGCACGAATGGTACGGGCGCTACCTGTATTTCGCGCCCGACGAACTGGAGCCGCTCGACGGCACCGAGGAATGAAAGGAAGTCCGCTATGGAAACCGTGGGAGTGGTCTCGACGACCGTCGTCGCCGTGCTGGTGGCGGCGGGAGTGTATCTCGGCGTGCGGTCGCTCCCGGATCTGCGGCGATATCTGAAGATCCGGCACATGTAGCGGGGCACCGGAAAGGAGCATCATGGGTGAGCATCGCGAAGAGCCGCAATCGGCACGTGGCGCGCCGGGTTCGCGCGACGCGGGCACGGGCGTCGCGGCCGGAGGCCCGGCGGACCGGGAACCGGGCCACATCGGTCACGAGGAGATGACCTCCGCGCATCCGGAAGACGCCAAGAAGGGCACCGAGTTCACCTCGGAAGCCCCGACCGGCACCGAAGCGGCGGCACCTCCGTACGACGAGCGCAAGGACACCGCCAACGCCCCCGCGGAGACGGCGACCGGAAAGGTCGACGACGCGCGAGTGGGCGGCGCGACGACACCCACCGAGAAAGAGGGGTGACTCGACGGCCGCGGTGCTGATCGCCGGGATCGGCAACATCTTCCTCGGCGACGACGGATTCGGACCCGAGGTGGTGCGCAGACTGCCGCACCACCCCGACCCCGGTGTGCGCGCGGTGGACTACGGCATCCGCGGCATGCACCTCGCCTACGACCTGCTCGACCCCTGGGCGGCGCTGCTGCTGATCGACGCGCTGCCCGACCGCGGCGCGCCCGGCCGGGTCGAGGTGTTCGGCGCCGAGCCGGAGGACACCGGCGCCCAGCTCGACGCCCACGCGATGAGCCCGGACGCCGTCTTCGCCGGGGTACGCGCGCTGGGCGGCGTGTTGCCGCCCACGGTAGTGATCGGCTGCCAGGTCGCCTGCGTGGAGGAGGGCATCGGCCTGTCCGCGCCGGTCGCGGCGGCGGTGCCGGAGGCGGTCGCCGCCGTCGGCGAGGTGCTCGCCGCGTTCCTACCCGCCGGGACATCCGATGGCTCCCCGCTTCCGCGGGCCACAGCGCGACAGGAGGACTGACCGATGTGTCTGGGCATCCCGGGACAGGTGCTGGCGATCCCTGACGGCTACCACGATCAGATCGCCTTGGTCGACGTCTCCGGCGAGCAGCGGAAGGTGAACATCGGGCTGCTCGACGACGATCCGGCCCGGCCGGGTGACTGGGTGATCATCCACATGGGCTTCGCGGTGGAGAAGACCGACGCGGCGGGAGCCGAGGCGGCGCTGCAAGGGCTGCGTCTGCTGCAACGCGGGGACCAGTCATGAACACTGTGCGGCTGCGGCGGCGTCTGCTGGTGCGCGGTGTGGTCCAAGGCGTCGGATTCCGGCCGTTCGTCTACACCACCGCCGCCGAACTGGCTCTGTCCGGCAGCGTGAGCAACAACAGCAACGGCGTGATCGTCGAGATCGAGGGGGCGGCCAGAGATCTGGACGAGTTCGCCCGGCGGCTGCGCCTGCGACCGCCGCCGCTGGCGGTGATCGAGTCGGTCGAGCAGGCCGACATCCCGGCGCGCGGCGGCACCGGATTCCACATCGCGGGCACCACGCGCGAGGGCGGCGGTCGCACGCTCGCCTCACCCGATGTCGCGATCTGCGCCGATTGCGAACGCGAGTTGCGCGATCCGCGCGATCGCCGTTATCGCCATCCGTTCGTCAATTGCACCAACTGCGGTCCGCGTTTCACCATCATCGCGAGCCTGCCCTACGACCGCGAGCGCACATCGATGGCCGACTTCGCCATGTGCGAGCGGTGCGCACGGGAATACGCCGATCCCGCCGATCGGCGCTTCCACGCGCAGCCGATCGCCTGCCCCGACTGCGGCCCCACGCTCGCCTATACGGGACCGGGAGCCGGTACGCCGCTGGCGGCCGCGCGGCAACTGCTGCGCGCGGGCGGAATCCTGGCGGTCAAAGGCATCGGCGGATACCACCTCGCCTGTGACGCCACGAACGAGGCCGCCGTCGCGGAACTGCGGCGTCGCAAACGCCGTGGTGACAAACCTTTCGCCGTCATGGTCCCGGATCTGGCCACGGCACGAGCCATCGTCGCCGTCGACGACGCCGCCGAGACGCTGCTGACCAGCCCGGCTCGCCCCATCGTGTTGCTCGCTCGCAGATCCTCGCCCGAGGAGCCCCCTTCGAATGACGGCCCGGCGGTCTCGCCATCGGTGGCGCCCGGTAATCCAGACCTGGGCGTGATGCTCGCCTACACCCCGCTGCACCTGCTGCTGTTCGGTCTGCCCGGCGACCCGCCCGGCCCGCAGGTGCTCGTGATGACCTCGGGCAATCTCGGCGGCGAGCCGATCTGCTACCAGGACGACGACGCACGCACCCGCCTGGCCGGGCTCGCCGACGGCTGGCTGTCGCACAACCGGCGCATCCTGGTGCCCTGCGACGACTCGGTGGTGCGCTCGCTCGACGGCCGCGAACTGCCGGTCCGGCGCTCGCGCGGCTACGCGCCGCTGCCGCTGTTGCTGCCGGTGCCGCTGCCGCCGACGCTCGCCGTCGGCGCGGACCTCAAGAACACCTGCGCGATGGCCGACGGCCGCTACGCCTGGTTGAGCCAGCACATCGGCGACATGGACGACCTGGCGACGCTGCGCTCCTTCGACGCCGCGCAGCGCCACCTCGGAGAACTCACCGGCGTCCGTCCCGCGCAGCTGGTCGCCGACGCGCACCCCGGCTACCGCTCCACCGCCTGGGCGCGCAGGCACGC
Source organism: Nocardia sp. NPDC004168 (assembly GCF_040610355.1). Lineage (NCBI taxonomy): Bacteria > Bacillati > Actinomycetota > Actinomycetes > Mycobacteriales > Nocardiaceae > Nocardia > Nocardia sp. NPDC004168. The sequence goes on from NZ_JBEXME010000001.1 coordinate 314,888, forward strand.
GGGCCAGCGAGCCGTCTACACCGTCCAGCACCATCACGCGCACATCGCCGCCGTCATGGGCGAGCACGGGCTCGGCGCGACCGAGCAGGTGGTCGGCATCGCCTTCGACGGCACCGGGTACGGACCGGACGCGGCGGTGTGGGGCGGTGAGGTGCTGCTGGCGGGCTACAAGGGCTACCGGCGTCTGGCGCACCTGAAGTACGTGCCGCTCGCGGGCGGCGATCTCGCCGTGCGCAGGCCCTACCGCATGGCGCTGGCTCATCTGCGCGCGGCCGGGATCGACTGGTCCGAGGACATCCCCGCGGTCGCGGCGTGTCCGCCCGCCGAGCGTTCGGTGCTGGCCCACCAGTTCCGGACCGGACTGGGCTGCGCGCCCACGTCCAGCATGGGCCGGTTGTTCGACGCGGTGTCCTCGCTGTGCGGCGTGCGGCACGTCGTCGACTACGAAGCCCAGGCGGCGATCGAATTGGAAGGACTCTCGCGCGCGGGGGCGGAAGGCGACGCCGCCTACCGATTCCCGCTCGCGGACGGCGATCCCGCCGGGATCGATGCCGCGCCGGTGATCGCGGACGTGGTCGCCGACGTTCGCGCGGGCGCGCCCCCGCGGGTGGTGGGCGCGCGCTTCCACGCCGCCGTCGCTCGGTTGGTGCTCGACCTCGCGGCGCGTTACGCCGCCCCGGGGACGGTCGTCGCCCTGTCCGGCGGCGTGTTCCAGAACGCCCTGCTGCTCGCGCGATCGTGTGCGCTGCTGCGCGACAACGGGTTCACCGTGATCACCCACCACAGACTGCCGCCCAACGACGGCGGCCTCGCGTTCGGGCAACTCCTCGCGTGCAGCGAGGGATGAGCGAAGGAGAGCAACGATGTGTCTTGCGGTACCAGGCAAAGTGCTCAGCCTGCACGAGCGGGACGGCACGCTGATGTCGGTCGTCGACTTCGGCGGCGTGCACAAGGACGTGTGCCTGCAATACATCCCGGACGCGGCGGTCGGCGATTACGTCGTGGTCCACGTCGGTTTCGCGATCCAGCGTCTGGACGAGGAGTCCGCGCTGCGGACCCTGGCCGAGTTCGAGCACCTCGGCGTACTGAACGAGGAATTCGGCGACGGTTTCGCCATCGCCGCGAAGCAGGCGGGCCTGGACAATCCCGCCGCCGAGCCGTCCCGCGAGGAACCGGAGGCGAAGTCATGAAATATCTCGACGAGTTCAGCAACCCCGAGCTGGCCCGGCACCTGCTCGATGGGATCCGCGCCGCGACCAGCCGCCGCTGGGCGATCATGGAAGTTTGTGGCGGACAGACACATTCGATCATCCGTCACGGCATAGACCAACTGCTGCCCGACCAGATCGAGATGATCCACGGCCCCGGCTGCCCGGTCTGCGTCACCCCGTTGGAGGTGATCGACAAGGCGCTGGAGATCGCCGCGCGACCGGGCGTGATCTTCTGTTCGTTCGGTGACATGCTGCGCGTGCCGGGCAGTTCCAAGGACCTGTTCCGGGTGAAGAGCGAGGGCGGTGACGTCCGTGTGGTGTACTCGCCGCTGGACGCGCTGAACCTGGCCAAGGAGAATCCCGACCGCGAGGTGGTGTTCTTCGGCATCGGATTCGAGACCACGGCTCCGGCCAACGCCATGACGGTCTACCAGGCGAAGCGGCTGGGGATCAGGAACTTCTCGCTGCTGGTGTCGCACGTGCTGGTCCCGCCCGCCATCGCCGCCATCATGGAGTCGCCGACCTGTCGGGTGCAGGGGTTCCTCGCCGCCGGGCACGTCTGCACCGTGATGGGCACCGACGAGTACCCGCCGCTGGCCGAGCAGTACCGAGTGCCGATGGTGGTCACCGGATTCGAACCGCTGGACATCCTGGAGGGTATCCGCCGCACCGTGCTGCAACTGGAGTCCGGCAGGCACGAACTGGAGAACGCCTACCCGCGCGCGGTGTCCGCTGCGGGCAATCCCGCGGCGAAAGCCATGCTGCAGGACGTCTTCGAGGTCACCGACCGGGGCTGGCGCGGCATCGGCGTCATCCCGCGCAGCGGCTGGCGGCTGTCGGAGCGCTATCGCGAGTTCGACGCCGAGCACCGCTTCGCCGTGGGCGACCTGCACACCGAAGAATCGACCATCTGCCGCTCCGGCGAGGTGCTGCAGGGGCTGATCAAGCCGAACGAGTGCGCCGCTTTCGGCAAGCAGTGCACGCCGCGGAATCCTCTGGGCGCCACCATGGTGTCCTCCGAAGGCGCGTGCGCCGCCTACTACCTGTACCGGCGCTTGGATCTGCCCGCGGAGGTGGCCCATGCGTGAAAAAGGCGCCGCGCCCGTGACGATCGATGAGGGCTGGGTCTGCCCGATGCCGCTGCGGGATTCGCCGAACATCGTCATGGGCCACGGCGGCGGCGGCGCGATGTCCGGCGAGCTGATCGAGCATCTGTTCCTGCCCGCGTTCGGCTCCGCCGCGAACGCGGACCTGACCGATTCCGCGGTCGTCACGCTCGACGGCGCGCGGCTGGCCTTCTCCACCGATTCGTTCGTGGTGAAGCCGCTCGTCTTCCCGGGCGGCACCATCGGTGAGCTCGCGGTCAACGGCACGGTGAACGATCTGGCCATGTCCGGTGCGCGTCCGATGGTGCTGTCCACCGCGTTCATCCTGGAGGAGGGCACCGCGCTGGCCGACATCGCACGCATCGCGCAGGCGGTCGGGACCGCCGCGCTGGCAGCCGAAGTCCAGCTGGTCACCGGGGACACCAAGGTGGTCGACGCCGGGCACGGTGACGGGATCTACATCAACACCGCGGGCATCGGCGTGGTGCCCGCCGAGGTGGACATCCGGCCGCAACGCGCGACCCCGGGCGACGTCGTGCTGGTCAGCGGCGAGATCGGGGTGCACGGTGTCGCGGTGCTCAGTTGCCGCGAAGGTCTGGAGTTCGGTACCACCGTGCTCAGCGACACCGCGCCGCTGCACGGTCTGGTCGCGGCGATGCTGGCCACCGGCGCCGACGTGCACGTGCTGCGCGACCCCACCCGCGGCGGCGTCGCGGCCTCGCTCAACGAGATCGCCCGTGCCGCGAAAGTCGGCGTGGCCCTGGACGAGCGGCAGCTTCCCGTGCCGGACGGCGTGCGCGACGCGTGCGGGCTGCTCGGCCTGGACCCGATGTACGTGGCCAACGAGGGCAAGCTGCTGGCGTTCGTCGCGCCCGAGGACGCCGAACGCGTGCTGGCGGCGATGCGGGAGCACCCACTGGGCGCGCAGGCCGCCGTGATCGGCCGATGCGTCGCCGAGCATCCCGGCATGGTGGTCGCCCGCACGGCACTCGGGGGTACGCGGGTGGTGGATCTGCCCGCGGGCGAGCAGCTGCCGCGGATCTGCTGACAGGGGACCGGTATCGGCCCTGAGCCAGAAGGCGAGGTGTGGATCATCGTTCGGATCGCCGAGACGCCTGCGGCGTCGCGTGCCCCGCTGGACGGACGGCAGCGGCGCGGCGTCGCGGGGATGGCGTCGGTCGTGGTCGTCCTGCACGTTCTCGGGTGGTCGGCGCTGCTGCTGCTCGTTGTCCCCGGTGGATACGTGGTGGACGGTGCGGTGTTCGGCGTCGGCCTCGGCGTGACCGCCTACACGCTCGGCATGCGGCACGCGTTCGACGCCGATCACATCGCCGCGATCGACAACACCACCCGCAAACTGGTCGCGGACGGGCGCAAGCCGCTGTCGGTCGGATTCTGGTTCTCCCTCGGGCACTCCACCATCGTGTTCGTCCTCGTCGCGCTGCTGGCATTCGGCGTCAAGGCGCTGGCGGGCAACCTGCGCGACGAGAACTCCGGGTTGCAACGCTGGACCGGCCTCTTCGGCACCGGCATCTCCGGCACTTTCCTGCTCGCCATCGGGGCGTTGAACCTGGTCTCGCTGATCGGCATCTGGCGGGTGTTCCGTTCGATGCGCCGTGGGAGCTACGACGAGGCCGCCTTGCGGCAGCGGCTGCACGACCGCGGCGCGTTGCAGCGGGTGACCGGGCCGCTGACCCGGGCGGTGCGCGCGCCGTGGCAGATGTACCTCGTCGGGCTGCTGTTCGGCCTCGGCTTCGACACCGTCACCGAGGTGAGCTTGTTGGTGATCGCGGGCGGCGCGGCGGCGACCGACCTGCCGTGGTACGCGATCCTCGTGCTGCCCGTGCTCTTCTCGGCGGGCATGACGCTGTTCGACGCGCTGGACGGCGCGTTCATGAACTACGCATACGGATGGGCGTTCGCCGGACCGCTGCGCACCGTCTACTACAACATCGTCGTCACCGGTCTGTCGGTGGCCGTGGCGCTGCTGATCGGCGCGCAGGAGATGATCTCCTTGCTGGCCGACGAATTCGGCATCGCCGACGGACCGCTGGCGTGGGTCGGCGGGCTGGATCTGGGCGCCATGGGCTTCGTGATCGCCGGACTGTTCCTGCTCACCTGGGCGGTCGCCGTCGGAGTGTGGCGATTCGGCCGGATCGAGCAGCGGTGGTCCCCGGGCCGGGCGGGCGGAGGGCCGTGCTGATGGCGGGCAGCGGAGCGGAGATGTTCGCCCGGTACGCCTACGCGCCCAATCGGCTGGGCTACTGCGGGCCGCCCGACGCGGCCGCCCTGCGCGACGGCTCGGACGAGCAGGTGCGGGCGGTGGCGCGCCGGTTCACCGGAGCGTGGCCGTACCTGCGCGTGATGGCGCGCATGACCGGTATAGCGGACCCGCTGGACCGCAGGCTCGTCGAGGCGTACTGGCTGGGCGGCGGCGTCGGCGCGGAACTGGATGCCCGCGAGTTCACCGCCGAACTGCTGGATCTGCTCGGCCCGGTCGCGGGCGGGTACTGGACGTACCTGACGCCACGGCTGGCCGAGGAGGCGGCCGCCAACCACTGCTTCCACGTCTTCGGTGTGTACCCCTGGTCGCGGCTGCTCGGACACGGCAACGAACAGCCCCTGCACGTGCTCGACAACTGCCGGATCGGCTGGGGAACGGTGCTCGACCGCGCCGGCGGCGAGGTCGTGTTGGGCTGCCGTGCGCTGAGCTGGGACGGCGAACGTCTCGCGTTGTCGGCGGAGACGGCGCGGTCGGTGCCGATCCGGGTGGACGGGTACGCGGCGCTGCCGGATGTCGCGGTAGGGGAGCGGGTCGCGGTGCACTGGGGGCGGCTGTGCGGGCGCTTGGACGACGCCCAGGTGAGTGCTCTGGAGGTGGGCACGGTGCGTCAATTGGAGCTCACCAACCGACGACTCGCCGCACAAGGGAATTCCGCGATCAGCTGACGAGCACGTGAGTTGCCGGTCGTCCACACCCGACACCGAGGCGGGCTGCTTGCTTACAGCGCCGATATGTCGCGGCGGTTGCCGATGAGAAAGTTTCGATTCCCCGTCAATCGTGGCGAACTCGACGGTTCGCGAATTCGGCAGACCCGCGAGGCGTGTTTGGCTCACCTAGGTGCGCGTATCCTGTATATAGCTGTCGAGCCCGACCTCGGGGAGCGACACGTGTATTTCACCGATAGTCGTCCGGCGAAACTCCGAACCGTTCCCGGATGATTCATCCGGTGTGTCGGCGCGTCCTCCCGCCATCGTGCCCGACGGGCTGATCCGCATTTCGGATCTCACCCGAAGGGAGGTGAACTACAGTGTTGGATCAGATGATGGGGATGATTCGCGACATGTGGAACAACATGTTCCCGGGCATGCCGATGCCGATGCTTCCGATGATGTAGTAGCCGTCCCACAAGCCGGAAAACCGCAGTTGTGCAAGCGTCCGACAATTCTGCGTCGAGGCGATGGGTGCGGCTTTTCCGAACGAGGTGTGCAATTTCCGTACGGTGGTACATCCACTTTGTGGCCTACCGTATCCGATGCGATATTCCCGTATACAGGAGAGTGGAATCCGTCGGCCATCTGCGCGGGCGGAGTCAAATGACTCGGCGGACCGTAGCCGAGCGTCGGCCCCGTGGCCGGTCGGCGCATGCGAAGGCGATCGACCTCGATGGAGGTGCGCCATGACCGAGGATCCGCAGCAGGCGAAGCGGCCGGTGAGCGCCGCGCTGGCCGGCCCGTACGGGCACCCATTCCATCCGATCCTGGTCACCGTCCCGATCGGCGCATGGGTCGCCAGTCTGGTGTTCGACCTCGCGTCCCGAGTGGTGGACGATCCGGAGTTCCTGGTCAAGGGGTCGTCGTGGCTGATCGCGATCGGCGTGCTCGGCGCCTTGGCCGCCGCGTCGATCGGGTTCCTCGACCTGCTCGCCATCCCGACGGGTACGCCCGCCTTCCGCACCGGCCTGCTGCACATGACCCTCAATCTGCTGGTCACCGTCGCCTACGCGGTCGGTTTCGTCTGGCGGCGGGGCGCCGACACCACACGCGCGGTTCCGGCAGGGCCGCTGGCGCTATCGGTGGCGGCCCTGGTGGCATTGGCGATGTCGGGGTATCTCGGGGGCAAGCTCGCCTACCGGTACGGCGTACGTGTCGCCGACGAGGCAACCCAGGCGAGCGGCTTCAAGCGCTGAATCCCTTCCCAACGTCAGGAGGCACACCATGGGCATCGCCGCATTGATCTTCTGGCTGCTCACCGCGGGCGGCGGTTTCTTCCTGCTCGGCACCTGGATCGCCAAGGGCGGCACGCGTCAGCCGAATTCGACCCAGCTGCCCGCGCCGGTATTGTTCGGGCACTTCCTGCTCGCCGTGGCCGGACTGATCGTGTGGATCGTGTACCTCGTCGTCGACAACACGGCGTGGGCCTGGATCGCCTTCGTGCTGCTGATTCCGGTCGCCCTACTCGGATTCACGATGTTGGTGCGCTGGATTCCCACCTATCGAGAGCGTTCGGCCGCGGGAACGGTCGAACGCCGCTCCGCCGCGGGAACGGCCGAACCGCCCGAAAAGCACTTTCCCGTTGCCGTCGTCGCGGCGCACGGCGTTTTCGCCGTGACGACCGTCGTGCTGGTGTTCCTGACCGCGCTCGGCGTCGGCAGCTGACCTCTCGTCCCAGACGAGAGCCACCGGTGGGTGGCCGCGACGGCGGGAGTCCCCAGTCATTTCGCGCAGGCCGCGGGCGGCGAGGGTTGTGTACTGTCGCAGGCCGGGGCGGTGAGGTCGTAGACCGCGACGTTCGCCGTCGACGACCAGCCACAGCCCGAACGCCAGCGCGGCCGCACGAACCGGGTCCGTTCGTGGCATACCCCGACGGGAGACGAGCACCAGTGCGAACGCGAGCAGGGCGGCCGGAAGCAGCCAGGAGATCTCGAAACCGATCTCACCGGTGAACAGGCGAGCCGGGCCTGGTCCGCTGAAACCGCCGAACCCGCCGCCGGTGTGCCCGGCGGAGGTAGGCATCTCGTACCCCGGAGGCAGCGCGAATCTGTTGCCGCCGTGGTGGTTCTGTCCCAGGAAGCGAGCGAACCCGTTGTAGCCCAGCACCAGATCCATGAACGTGTTGTCCGTCGAGCCTGCCAGGTACGGCCGCGCCGTGGCGGGCCACAGCACCGTCAGCAGCACATACCAGCCGGACGAGACGACCAGTGCCGCCGCGGCGGCCGACAAGTGCAGCAACCGGTTCCGCACCGAGGTCGGCGCGACGATCAGATAGGTGAGCGCCAAGGCGGGCAACACCATGAGACCTTCGAGCATCTTCGCCAGGAACGCGAACCCGAGCGCGACGCCCGCCAGCATCAGCCAGCGCGCGCTCGCCTGCCGCGCCGACCGAAGCGTGCAGTACGCGCCCGTGGTCATCAGCAGCACCATCACGGCATCCGGATTGTTGAACCGGAACATCAACGCCACCACCGGCGTTGCCGCCAGCGCGGCTCCGGCGAGCAGACCGGCGGCCCGGCTGGTCGTCGCCCCGGCGACCATCGCGTACATCAATGCCACCGCGGCGACAGCCATCAGCGCCTGTGGCACCAGCATGCTCGCGCTGCCGAATCCGAACAGCTGCCCCGAAACACCCATCACCCATTGCGACACCGGCGGCTTGTCCACCGTGATGAAGTTGCCCGGGTCGAGAGAACCGAACAGCACCGCTTTCCAGTCCCGCGCACCCGACCAGGCCGCCGCGGCGTAGAAGCCGTTGCCCATGCCGTTGACCGTGATGTGCCACAAGTACGCGGCCGCGGTCCCGAGCAGCAATGCCGCCAGCCCTGCGCGCTCCCATAGCCGCGCGGGCGGTAATCCGCCCGGCTCGGGACGGGTGGCAATCGGATTCGCATCGGGCAGGGCGGCCTCGGCGGGGATCGCTGTCACCGCAGGAGTCTCGCAAGCGTCCTGGTGAATCTCCTGCGCGCATCCTGGCAATCAGCTGTGAGTACCGGACGTCCACCGGCCGACGAGCATTCGGCCCGCCGACGGTGGATCGTTGCGCCGGGCCGTCAGATCTTGCGGATGACCGTGACGACCTTGCCCAGAATTTGGGCGTCGTTGCCGGGGATCGGCTCGAAGACCGGGTTGTGCGGCATCAGCCAGACGTCCTTGCCGGTGCGCTTGAAGGTCTTCACCGTGGCCTCACCGTCGATCATCGCGGCGACGATGTCGCCGTTCTCGGCGACGTTCTGCTGCCGCACGACCACCCAGTCGCCGTCGCAGATCGCCGCGTCGATCATGGATTGACCGACGACCTTCAGCAGGAACAGCGAACCGTCGCCGACCAGCTCGCGCGGCAGCGGGAAGACGTCCTCCACGGCCTGCTCGGCCAGGATCGGGCCACCGGCGGCGATGCGGCCGAGCACCGGAACGAAGGTGGGGACGGGACGGTCGACGTCGACGGTGATCTCACCGTCGTCGACCGCGGCGACCGGCAAGCTGGTCACCGACCGGACCACTTCGTCCAGGCCCCTGACGTCCACGGCACGCGGGCGATTCGGGTCCCGGCGCAGGTAGCCCTTGCGTTCCAGGGCGCGCAGCTGATGGGCGACCGACGAGGTGGACGTGAGGCCGACGGCGTCACCGATCTCCCGGATGCTCGGCGGGTAGCCGCGCTCGCTCACCGAGGTGCGGATCACCTCGAGCACTTTGCGCTGACGCACGGTGAGATCCGCCCCGCTACCCGCCGCGTCGGCGCCGCTCTCGGTCTCGTCACCCGTGTCGTCCGTCTGCCTCACCGCAACCGCCCTTTCCTGCTGTGCCAGACCGGTCCGCGCCCGGCATGTGTCTTCTCGGCCTGTCGTGTCTTCGGTCCTTCGAATCTAGTCCGGTAGCGCCGCTGGATCAAACATCTGTTCGACGCATGTCGGGTGTTCTTGCTGACTTTGTCGTCGCGGCGTGGTAGAAATCGAACACCAGTTCCTCGAACATGTGAGCGAATGAGCGCGGAACGTGTGTTCGAACGGCTCGACCGGCAACGGAGCACCCACTACGGAGGTTTGTCCGATGAGCACTGCGATCAGCCATGTCACCCCTTCAATCGCTGCGGCGGAGGCCGAAGCCGAGCGCCGCGTCGCCGATCCGGCCCCGGCGCAGGATGATCTCGGGTACGAGAGTGCTCGGCGGCTGCTGTGCGGCGGCGCGCGCCCGCGCACGCTGACGCCCGCGCATCGATCCGCGGTCGATCGGCGTCCACCCGGCGCGCGTCCCGGTGCGGGCATGCTCGTTTATGGCCGGGGCGTAAGCACTTTCGCGCGGCGTCGTCCTCGTGGCGAACATCCCATGCGCCGGGTCGAGCAGGCGCAGATCGGGTTCGCCGCCCTCGCCGTCGCCGCCCTGCTCACCGCTTCGACGGTGGTGGGCTTGATCGCTTTGTCGCATGTCCGCGCGGGTGAGTGGGGCGGTGGGTCCGGCCGGTCGGTGCCGGCCGTGGTGGATGGCCCGAGCGTGCCGATGGGCGGCAATTCGCGCTGAGCACAAGGGAAATCGGCCACCCTGGGCGGCCGGAATTGTTGATCGAAAACTAGAACGTGTTGCTACCGTGCTGAAAACGTGATCCGGGCGACGCCGCCCGAACGATGTCGGGACTTCTCAGCACATGACACTCCTTACCGCAGGGCGCTCGGTTCGCGTCTTCACCCGCGTTGCCGCCTTGTCCCTTTGTCTGGTCTTCGGGCTCGGCGCGGCAGCCATCGCCAGGGCGGAGCCCGCCTACGCGGCGTATCTCGATCTCCCGTCCGTCAATGGCGACGGTGCGGGGCCGGGTGGACTCGATCCGCTTCTCCCGCTGAGCGAATTCGACCTAGCGGAGGCGTTGCGGCAGGCACGGGCCGACGGAGTGCCGCCGCGCAGATACGCGACGCTGCTGCACCAGTACTGGCTGGTGGTCGCCACCCGCAACGCCGACATCGACCTGGCGGCCTGGGATCCCGGTCGGGGCCCGCGCGCGAACGAACGCACGTTCAATCAGGTGTACGTCAACTACCTGCGGCTGGCCACCCAGCACCCGGAGTTCTACTGGGCGGGACTCGCCGGAATCGCGGGCGGATCGTTCGCCTCCGGATTCTTCGACATGAGCGACGCGGGTTTCGTCCTGGACCTGCCCGGCATCCATCGGATCGGCGACACGGTCGCCGATCTCCTGCGCGCCACTCCACCGGAACTGGCGGCTGCGCTGCCGGAGGACATCCGGCTGCTCGCTACCGAGGGTTCTCGGCTGACCGCGGCGGACGTCGCCTGGTACCAGACCCGCCTGATGATCATGCAGAAGCACATTTTCACGGATCTGGTGCCGATGCACGAGGCCTACGTCGCGCTCGGCATGCGCGGAATCGATGAGATGCACGCGGCCGGTGTGCTCGACGACGACATCCACGCCGCTTGGCGGTCGATCGCCTCGGGCGCCCGGGACGGCTACATCGACGCGCTGGTCCGGATGACCGATCGGGAGCAGAACCACGTCGTGGCCGACCAGTGGGACGAGACATCGGCGGGTCGCGCGCCGATCGGCCGCGTGCTCACCTATGTCAGCACCATCGCGGGTAAACCCGCTGTCCCGGGCGTTCGCGCGCCAGGCGTGTTCGCCCCGACGGTAGTGAGCGCCGAAGTCGGAGGCCGCGGCCTCGCGCTGCGCGTCCCGTTGCCCGGCTTCAACTGGGCCGACCGCGACACCCGATGGAACTACATCACCGGTGACCTGGTGCCCCGCCACATCGATATGGAGACCGATCCCGTGTCGGCCGGCGCCGTCCTCGGCGAGGCGTTCTGGAACAAGCTGGCGCGCGGTCGCCTGGCCGCCCGCTTACCGGAGCTGCTCGCGGACCTGACCGCGCACTGGCAGATCTCCGGATGACCGAGCAGCGTCCGACAGCCGGGGTGAGTGCGACAAATCGGAAACTCGGACGGGTATCCTCGAAGTGTTATGCAGGTATTCCGCGTGTCGCACGAGGAATACCTGGTGCCGGGGTATAGACCTCTGTACACGGGCTCGCCGGACCGATCGCCGCGATCGGTGCCCGGTCCGGACGCGAGCACGCGCATCGACGAAGGATTTCTCGGATGCATTGCCCGTACTGCCGACACCCCGACTCTCGGGTGGTGGATTCGCGCGAGGCCGACGAAGGCGCGGCCATCCGTCGCCGTCGCGCCTGCCCGCAATGTGGGCGCCGGTTCACCACGGTGGAGACGGCCATTCTGTCGGTGGTCAAGCGTAGCGGCGTCACCGAGCCGTTCAGCCGTGAGAAGGTCATCCGGGGTGTGCGCCGGGCCTGCCAAGGCCGTGAGGTCGACGACGACGCGCTGAACCTGCTCGCCCAGCAGGTGGAAGACGCGGTGCGGGCGAAGGGTTCTCCCGAGGTGCCGAGTCACGAGGTGGGCTTGGCCATTCTCGGCCCGCTGCGGGATCTGGACGAGGTGGCCTACCTGCGCTTCGCGTCGGTCTACCGATCGTTCACCTCGGCCGACGACTTCGAACGCGAGATCAGGGAGATGCGCCGGGCGCGTGCGGAAGCGTTGTCGGCCGCCGACTGACTCAGCGCCGCACAGCGGCGATCGCCTTCTCGATTCGCTTGGCCGACACCGGAAACGGGGTGCCGAGCTTCTGCGCGAATAGACTGACCCGGAATTCCTCGATCATCCACCAGATTTCGGTGACCGCGGGTGCATGCTTGCGGTTCTCCGGTAGCGACGCGACCAGGCGGTCGTAGGCGGCAAGCGCCCGATCGAGTTCGGTCATGCCCTGCCGATCGCGAACGGCGGAGCCGGGCAGCGCCTCCAGTCGCGCCACCGCGGCTTGGAGATAACGCGGCAGCTCACGCAGTCTCGTCGCGCCCGTCTCGGAGACGAAGCCGCGGAACACCAGGTTGTCGAGCTGATGACGGACGTCATCGGCGATGTCGCGCTCGCTCGTTCGCTCCAGCGCCGCGGAGACCTGGTGTGCGCCGGCGAGGATCGGCACGACCAGGCGCACGAAACGAGCGACGGTAGCGGCGAAGTCGGGCCGGATCCGGGCGACGAGCCCGTCGAACTCGGCCGGGTCGTGCACCGGCCCGCCCGCGGCCGCGAGCAGTTCGTCGGCGGCGGCCGCGCGGCAGTCCTCGAGCAGCGCCTCCAGCGAGCCGTACGGATTCTGACTCAGGGCGAGGCGGTCCGCGGGCGACAGGCCCGCGGTGGCGGAGCGGACCGACGTCGGCAGTGCGTGCAGCAGTAACGCTCTGGTGCCGAGGCGCATGGCGGCGGCCTGCTCCGCGGGGGAGCTGAGAACCCGGAGCGCCACGCCGTCCCCTTCGGCGACGAGCGCGGGATATCCGGTGACGGTCTGGCCCGCCACCTCGCGCCGCACCGTCGGCGCGATGGTGCCGAGCGATTCGGAGGTCCACACCGTGGCCGGAGGGCGTTCCGCGCCCGCGGTGGCCCGGGCGACCGAGGCGGAAACCTGTTCGGCCAGCTGCGTTTTCAGCGCGGCGAGGCTCTTGCCGCGCGCGAGCGTAGCCCCGTCGCCGCCGACGGCCGCGAAGGTCATGCGCAGGTGGTCGGGCAGCGCGGCGGTGTCGAAGTCGGTGGGGGCGATCGGCACCGAACCCAGCCGGGACAGCTCGCGTGCCAGCCCCGCGCGCAGCGGCTCCGCACGCGGGGTGAGCACCGCCAAGGCGGCGGTCGCGAAATCGGGGGCGGGAACAACACTGCGCCGCAAGGCCTTCGGTAAGGTCTTGATCAGAGCGGCGGCCAGTTCTTCGCGCATGCCCGGCACCAGCCAGTCGAAACCGACGGCGCGAACGTGGGCGAGCTGTTCCACCGGGATCCGCACGGTGACGCCGTCGTCCTCGTTGCCCGGTTCGAACTGGTAGGAGAGCGGGAAACTGAGTTCGCCCTGCCGCCAGGAGTCGGGGAACGCCGCCGGGTCCAGCGCGGCCGCGCCCTCGTTGACCACGGTGGAGGTGGAGAAGTCCAGCTGCGCCGGGTTCTCCCGGCGTGCGGCGCGCCACCAGCTGTCGAAGTGCCGCACCGAGACGATGTCGGCGGGCAGGCGCTTGTCGTAGAACTCGAACAGCACCTCGTCGTCGACCAGGATGTCGCGGCGGCGGGCGCGGTGCTCCAGGTCGGCGACATCGTCCAGCAGCGCGCGATTGCGGTGGAAGAAGTCGTGCCGGGTCTGCCACTCGCCCTGCACCAGGGCATGGCGGATGAACAACTCGCGTGACAGCTCCGGGTCGATGCGGCCGTAATCCACGGGCCTGCCGGTGACCAGGGGGATGCCGTACAGCGTCACCCGTTCGTAGGCGCGCGCCGCGCCTCGCTTGGCCGACCAGTGTGGTTCGGAGTAGGTGCGCTTGACGAGGTCGCCCGCCAGCCGCTCGGCCCATTCGGGCTCGATCTTCGCGGCCATCCGCCCCCACAGCCGTGAGGTCTCGACCAGTTCGGCCGCCATCACCCAGCGGGGCGGCTTCTTGGCCAGCGACGAACCGGGGAAGATCATGAACTTGGCGTTGCGGGCGCCGAGGAACTCCCGGGTTTCCGCCTCTCGGACGCCGATGTGCGACAGCATGCCCGCCAGCAGCGCCTGATGGATGGCGGTGGCATCCCAGGGGAGTCCGTCGTCCACGACGGCCGCGGTGGCGGACCTGCCAGGCTCGGAGCCTGCGCGTCCGTCGCCGCCGCGACCCCTGCGTGACCTGTTGCCGGACTTGCGATCCGGTGCCGCCGCTTCGGCTCGGTCCGGTTTCGCGCCGTCCTCCGCGTTCTCCGCGCGCGTCGACCAGCCGAGGCCCCTGGTGATCGTGCGCAGCTGCCCGTGGAGATCCTGCCACTCCCGGATCCGCAGGTAGTGCAGGAACTCCTCCCGGCACAGACGGCGGAACTGATTGGACGACAACGACTTGCGCTGTCCGCCGAGGTATTCCCACAGGCGCAGGTAAGCCAGGAAATCGGAGCCGTCGACGGTGAACCGCGCGTGCTTGGTGTCGGCGGCCTGCTGCTGATCGGCGGGCCGCTCGCGGACGTCCTGGATCGACAGCGCCGCGACGATGACCAGCACGTCGGCCAGGCACCCGGTGCGCTGCGCCTCCACCAGCATCCGCGCCATCCGGGGATCGACGGGGAGCTGGGCCATCTCGCGGCCGATCGGCGTCAGCGACAGTGCGGCGTCGTCGCCACTCGCCCTGGCCCCGCCGTCCCGCCGCGCGAGTGCGCCGAGCTCCTCGAGCAGGGCGACGCCGTCGCGGATGGCGCGGCGGTCCGGCGCCTCCACGAACGGGAAGTTCTCGATGTCACCGAGTCCGAGCGCGGTCATCTGCAGGATCACCGCGGCGAGGTTGGTGCGCAGAATCTCCGGATCGGTGAAGGTGGGCCGGGATTCGAAGTCGTCCTCCGAATACAGGCGGATGCAGATGCCGTCGGCGACGCGACCGCAACGCCCGGATCGCTGCCGCGCCGATGCCTGGGACACCGGTTCGATCGGCAGCCGTTGCACTTTGGTCCGCATGGAATAGCGCGAGATCCGCGCGGTGCCCGGGTCGACGACGTACCGGATCCCTGGCACCGTGAGCGAGGTCTCCGCGACGTTCGTCGCGAGCACCACCCGGCGCCCGGTGTGCGGGGCGAACACGCGGTGCTGCTCGGCGGTGGACAGCCGGGCGTACAGCGGAAGGATCTCGGTGCGCGGCAGCTTCAGATCGCGCAGCGCGTCCGCGGTGTCGCGGATCTCGCGTTCGCCGGACAGGAATACCAGCACGTCGCCGTCGCCCGCGGCGAACAGTTCGGTCACCGCGTCACCGATGGCGTCCACCGGGTCTCGGTCGACGATGCGGGTATCTTCGTCGTCTTCGTCCTCGGCGGCGCTCGGCAGCTCCAGCGCGAGCGGCCGGTAGCGGATCTCCACCGGGTACGAGCGCCCGGAGACCTCGACGATCGGTGCCGGCGTGCCATGTTCGTCCGCGAAATGCCGGGCGAACAGCTCGGGATCGATGGTCGCCGAGGTGATGATCACCTTGAGGTCGGGCCTGCGGGGCAGCAGCTGTTTGAGGTAGCCGAGCAGGAAGTCGATGTTGAGACTGCGTTCGTGCGCCTCATCGATGATGATCGTGTCGTAGCGGCGCAGCAGCCGGTCGCGCTGGATCTCCGCGAGCAGGATGCCGTCGGTCATCAACTTGACCAGCGTGTGTTCGGAGGCGTGGTCGGTGAACCGCACCGTGTAGCCGACCACGTCGCCGAGTTCGGTACCCAGCTCCTCGGCGATGCGCTCGGCCACGGTGCGCGCGGCGAGCCTGCGGGGCTGGGTGTGCCCGATGGTGCCGCGGATGCCGCGGCCGAGTTCGAGGCAGATCTTCGGGATCTGGGTGGTCTTGCCGGAGCCGGTCTCGCCCGCGACGATGACCACTTGGTGCTCGGCGATGGCAGCGGCGATGTCCTCGCGGCGGGCGGTGACCGGTAGCTGCTCCGGGTAGCGGATCTCCGGCACCGCGGCGCGCCGCGCTGCGACGCGCAGTTCGGCCGCTGTGATCTCGGTCTCCACCTCGCCCAGGTCGCCGCCGCGCGCTTTGTCGAGCCTGCGCCGCAACCGGTGTTCGTCGCGAAGGGAAAGATTCGCCAGGCGGGTGCGAAGGTCGCGGAGATCGGTGGCGGCTGTCCTGGTCATTGCATCGACCAGCCTAGCGAAATCCGCCAGCGGATTTTTCCACCAGGCGGTGCGTCCGGTAGCCGAGAGTAAGCCGGAGGTGCGCGACCGGCGCGGTGTCACGCCTGAATATGCGCTGTTCAGCGCCGGTGCGCGCGGTGTATGCGTCCGGTTCGCGGAGCAGTCGCGGTATTCGAAGGTATGGACCGCGGCCGGGGAACCGGTAAAGGTGGAAGACATGAACGCGCTATGGCATGGCTTCGCCGACATGGGCGCCGTCGAGCGGGACGGAGCGTTTGTGGTCGCCCGCGGGGAGGGCGCCTACGTCTTCGACCGGGCGGGCAACCGCTACCTGGACGCCACCGCGGGCCTGTGGTTCGCCAACGTGGGCCACGGGCGCGGCGAGATCGCCGACGCGGTGGCCGCGCAGCTGCGCACGATCGCGCACTACTCCAATTTCGGCGACATCACCGAGCCCGCCACCCAGGAACTCGCCGAGCGGCTCGCCGGGCTCGCGCCGGTTCCCGGCAGCAAGATCTTCTTCACCTCGGGCGGCTCCGACTCCGTCGACACCGCGACCAAGCTCGCCCGCCGCTACTGGCACGAACTAGGGCAGCCGGGCAAGACGATCATGGTCGGGCGGCGGATGGCCTATCACGGCATGCACGTGGGTGGCACCGCGCTCGGTGGCCTCCCGGGAAACCGCGAAGGCTATGGCGAGCTGATGCCCGCGGCGCGCACCGTGGAATGGGACGACGCGAAGGCACTGCTCGCCCTCATCGAGGAAGTCGGCGCCGAGCGGATCGCCGCGTTCTTCTGCGAACCCGTCATCGGCGCGGGCGGTGTGTATCCGCCACCGGCGGGTTACCTCGCCGAGGTGCGCCGGATCTGCCGGGACCACGACATCCTGTTCGTCGCCGACGAGGTGGTCACCGGTTTCGGCCGCATCGGCGGAGCGTGGTTCGCCTCGTCCCGGCTCGCCCTCGAACCCGATCTGATGACCACCGCGAAGGGACTGACCTCCGGCTATCTCCCGATGGGCGCGGTATTCGCCGCCCCGCGCGTGGCGGAGCCGTTCTTCGCGGGCGGCGTCTGGTGGCGGCACGGCTACACCTACGGTGGCCACGCGGGCGCGGCGGCCGCCGCGTTGGCGAATCTCGACATCGTCGAGCGGGAAGACCTGCTCGCGGCCGCTTTGCGCCTGGAATCCAGCCTGCACGATCAGCTGTCGGTGCTCGCCGAACACCCCAGGGTCGCCGAGGTGCGCAGCGGATTCGGCGCCGTCGCGGCCATCCAGCTCACCGATCCCGCCGAAGGGCCGCGACTGGTCAAGACGTTGCGTGCGCACGGCATCTCCGGTCGCGCCGCGGGCCAAGGGGCCATGCAGGTCTCCCCGGCCTTCGTCATGACCGACGACCAGGTCGCCGAGCTCGTCGAGGGATTCACCCGCGCGTTGAACGATGCTTGACGTCAGAGGTCACGGCTCATGAAGACGCTGTGTGGATCAGGGCGGTAGTCACCGAACGGCGCGCAGTGGGCGAAGCCGTGGGCGGCGTAGAGCCGTCGTGCGGGCCGGAAGAAATCATGCGCACCCGTCTCGAGGCTGAGGCGGCGGTAGCCGCGCGCGGTGGCCTCGGCGAGCAGATGACGCAGCAGGGTGGTCGCGATACCGCGGCGTTGGTGCGTCGCGGCGGTGCGCATCGATTTGATCTCGGCGTGGTCGTCGTCGAGGCGCTTCACCGCGGCGCATCCGGCGAGGGCCGCACCATCCCATGCGGTCCAGAACGTGACGTCCGGATGACGCAGCGCCGCCAGGTCCAGCGCGTGCATGCTCTCCGCGGGCGAGTGCGCGGCCATCTCGGCAAGGTGCTCGGTGAGCAGTGCCGCGACCTCCGGGCCGGTGAGGTCGTCGACGACGATGCGCAGACCGTCGCGCTCGATCTCGGTGACGTGTTTGCCGGCCTGGTGGGACATGACTCCATCATGGCGGGTCGCTCGGTTCCATCCGCATCCCGCCACTGACTCGGCATCTCGCCGAGGCCGCACCCGAGCGTTCCCCGGGCGGCCTCGAATCGAAGAGCGCCGCGCGGAGCCGACTTCCGCGACACGGCGGAGCACGCTGCGAAGTCGTCGCCGGGACGGCAGGCCGTGCTCAGAACTGTCCGACAGCAGCCTTCAACAGCATCGAAGTAGCACGCTGTCAGCGCTGTCTTCAGGGTAGATCGAAACCACTGTCGTTCAACCGAATCCGCGATGCGGCGCGCACCCCGGAACTCGGCCATGAGGGCAGGCGATCGAACTGCTGAGGTATGGCTTCCCTCTGCGTCCTACATGGTGTGCGCGATTTGAAAATGACACCTCGAACGCTCCGGGATGCGAGCATGGAAGGGCGACGACCGTGGTCGCCGTGCTGAGAGGTGGTGGGGTGTGGCGCAGTTCGTGCAGGAGTATGCCGTATTGCGGTGGATGATGGTGGCGGCGTTCGTGATCGCCGCGGGGATCGTGCTGTCGCGGGTGGCGGCGGCCGCGACGTCGTCGACCGGGTCCGTCGCGCAGACGCGGCCACCGTCGGACACCTCGGCCGGGCACTCCGAATCCGATGCGGCCCACCTGGTGATGTGCCTGGTGATGCTCGGCATGCTGGCGTTTCCCTCGGGCGCGAGCCCGCATGCGGTGCGCGGCGTACTGACGGCGATGGCCGTGGTGTTCGCCGGGTTGCTGACGATCCGTGCCGTGGAGCACGCCACCCAGGGGCGGCCATTGCCGATCGACCGGCTGGTACCGCTCGGCTACCACATCGTCGCCGCCGCGGCGATGCTCTACGCGATGTCCGGCCATACGGGTTCCGGCCATGTGGGCGGTCCGTCCACCGGACCGGCGCTCGTTCTCGCCGTCCTGTTCCTGCTCGACGCGCTTCTGGTGACCTTCACCGCCTGTACCGGCCGGACCCGGGCGCACGTGCCGGGGCCGCTGGGGCTGCTGGTGCGTTCCAGCGGCTGCGTCGCCGCCCTCACCGGTCCCGCGAAACCGTGGGCGGCGGTGCCGCATGTGGTGATGGACGCGGGCACCGCATACATGCTCGTGGCCGTGATCATTCGGTGACCGTGACCAATCCGGTTTCCCGCGCATACCGAACCCCTGTGCATGCAGGCACGGGATTCGGCCATGAGCAACGAACACGGTTCTGCTTCACCCCATCGCTCCGGCGGTCCGGCACGTGCGCGCGAGGAAACCGATGCCCCGGCGCTCGCGTGCCCGCTGCCCACCGGCTACGACCGAGCAGGGGCGACCAGCGCGAGCCGTGAGCTCGCGGCGCTACTCGCCGCCGCAGGCGCGGGCGATCGCGGCGCGTTCACCGAGTTCTATCAGCTGACCAGTCCGCGGGTGTTCGGGCTCGCGGTGCGAGTGCTGCGCAGTCATGCCGCCGCGGAGGAGGTGACCCAGGAGGTCTACCTCCAGGTCTGGTCGATGGCCCATCGCTACGATGCCACGCTGGCCAGTCCGGTCGGCTGGCTCATGATGCTCGCCCATCGCAGGGCGGTGGACCGGGTTCGCGCGGAGAGTTCGGCCACCAGCCGGGACCTCGTCTACGCGCACGAGCAGCTCGGGCGCGCCCACGATGTCGTCGCCGAATCGGTCACCCAGCGCATCGAGGAGCAACAGGTGGCAGGCTGCCTGGAGAGGTTGACCCCCACGCAGCGCGAAGCGATCGTGCTGGCCTACTACGGCGGGTGGACCTACCGGGAGGTCGCCGATCGTCTCTCGGTGCCGCTGCCAACGATCAAGACCCGCATCCGCGACGGGCTGAAACGATTGGAGCAATGTTTGTCCGGGGAAGGCAGCGATGGTTGACACCTCGCCGCGCTCGGAGGCGGACCTCATCGACCTCGCCTACCCCTGCGCGCTGGACGCGGTCGCCGATATCGAACGCAGGCACATCGATGCCCGTCTGGCGGCCGCGGACCCGGAGGTGCGCCAAGCGTTCTCCGACACCGTGTGGCAGGTGCGTGACGTCATGGGGCGGCTGGCCGTGCTCGGTGAGCTCGCGCCGCCGCCGGAGCTGGAACGCCGCATCCTGGCCGCGCTGCCCGACGAGCGCGCCGAGCGGTCGAGCACGCGGATCGCGTCGTGGCGGCGCTCGCTGCGCTGGGTGGCCCCGATCGCGGCCGTCTTGTGCCTGGTGATCGGTGGCAGCGTGGTGACCGCGCAGCTCCTCGGCTCCCACTCGGACCCGGCCGCCGCCGATCAGGTGCACATGCGGACGGTGAACGGATCGTTCGCCGGGGGTGGGCTGCTCGTCGTCGACGCCTCACCCGAACTCGGACGCGCGGTCGTCGTCTTCGATCGGGTCGCGCCGCCGCCGTTGGGCCGGGTGTATCAGGTGTGGCTGGTCGGTTCCGACGGGCGACCACGCTCGGCGGGATTGCTGAGCGACGTGCCGTCGACCGAGCGGCCGTTCGTCACCGGTTTCCGGTCCGGCGAAGTGCTGGCGGTGAGCGTCGAACCGGACGGCGGTTCGGACGCACCGAGCGGCGATCCGATCGTGGGCGTGACCCTGCCCTGAGCGGCGTCAGATCTCCACCGGCTGGTCCGCGGCGACTCGGCCGCCCAGATGCACCCAGCCGTCGGAGTCCCACCGGGTGAACAATTGCGAGCCTTTGCCCTGGGTGATGACCAGTCCCTTGCGCAGCAGCGCCGTCAACGCCACGGCCGCGGCTCCGGTCGCCTCGTCCTCGGTGATGCCCATGGTCGGCGCGAACATGCGCGATCGCAGGGCGGCGCGATGCTCGTCGGTCCACGCCCACAGGTAGTGCGGACCGCCGGGAAACTCCTCCGGCCGCAAGGTGGCCAGCTCCTCGGCGTCGTCCAGTTGATGGAAGGTGAACGCGGGCGCCCACTCGCCGCGAGCGGTGATCCAAGTCAATCCCTCGGTGAGTTCCACGGCCACCGGGCCCGCGGGGACGTCCAGTGTCCGCACCGCAAGGCCCTGCGACGCGAACCACCACGCCGTCCCCACCGAGGGGTGCCCGGCGAACGGAAGTTCCATCGTGGGGGTGTAGATCCGCACCGCGGCGGTGCCGTCCACCGGCTCCTCGACGACCACGGTCTCGCTGTATCCGGCCTTGGCGGCCAGCGCCTGCCGATCGGCCGCGGCCACGTCGGCCGCCCGTGCGATACCCAACTCGTTGCCGAAGCGTCCGGCGGCGTCGGTGAACACTCGCACCACATCGACCTGTGTGCTCATGCTCGCCGAGCCTACTCGGATGCCGCGGGCGCGAGCTGTCACGCAGACCACAATGGAACGCGAAAGAGGCCCCCGTCGCAGGACAGGGGCCGCTTTCCCAGCGAAATCAGATCGCGGCCGCGGTGAGGGCCTCGGTCGACTGCACCGCCTGGCCGACACCGGCCACGATCGCGGCGGCGCGCAGCGATTCGAAGATCACTTCGCGGGATACGCCCGCTTCGCGCAACGTGTGCTCGTGCGCCTCGAGGCAGTGCGCGCAACCGTTGATCGAGGAGACCGCGAACGACCACAGCTCGAAGTCGGCCTTGTCGACGCCCGGCGTGCCGATGATCTGCATGCGCAGCCCGGCCCGCAAGTCGTCGTAGCGACCGCCGAGGAACGCCTTGCCCCGGTAGAACACGTTGTTCATGCCCATGATCGAGGCGGCGCCGAGCGCGGCGTTGTACGCCTCCGCCGACAGCGCGTCGGCGGCTTCCTCGGCGATCTCGCGCAGCGTGGTCGTCGACCGGGTTGCGGCCGCCGACGCGAGCAGGGTGCCCCACAACTGCTGTTCGTTCAGCACCGTGGTGCGCGCGATGGATGACAGATTGAGCTTGAGGTCCTTGGCGTACTCGGGAAGGGAGTTCTTCAGGTTCTCAATGCTCATGCGGCGATTCCTCTACTCGAAGCGATCCCGTGCGGGGACCAGGTCGGTTCTCGATGGTGTGGGGTTGGGACGTACCAGGAAGTCCGGATGCGACTGCGGTTTTCAGACGCTGGCGGACAGGAGTTCGCCCGCGTTGATGGTGGGGTCGCCCTTCTTCCAGTTGCAGGCGCACAGCTCGTCGGACTGCAGGGCGTCGAGCACGCGCAGCACCTCGTCGACGTTGCGGCCGACCGAACCCGCGGTCACGGAGACGAACTGGACCTCGTTGTTCGGGTCGACGATGAAGGTGGCGCGGTCGGCGACGCCGTCGGCGTTGAGCACACCGGTGGCCGCGGCCAGTTCCCGCTTGAGGTCCGAGAGCATGGGGAAGGGGAGGGTCTTGAGGTCCTCGTGCTGAGCGCGCCACTGGAAGTGCACGAACTCGTTGTCCACCGACGCGCCGAGCACCACGGCGTCCCGGTCCTCGAATTCGTCGTTGAGCTTGCCGAACGCGGCGATCTCCGTCGGGCACACGAAGGTGAAGTCCTTCGGCCAGAAGAAGACGATCCGCCACTTGCCCGCGTGGTCGTCGCTGGTGATCCGGGTGAAGTAGTCGTCGGGCTGCTGAGCGTCGACCTTCGACAGGTCACCGCCGATGACCGCGGTGAGGTTGTATGCCGGGAATTGGTCGCCGATGGTCAGCAGGGCCATGCTCGTCTCCTCGTCATTTGATTGCCAACTGTGTTCTGCGGTATTGCCGAACCGTTGCCGTGAAAGTCGGCCACCGACTCGAATTCAGCACTCACACCGCGGGTGAAAAGCTCATGGGCGATCTTGCCCAAGGGGCGGTAAAAGGTAAAGGTGATCAGTCGCACTACACTGATAGGGGTGACTGATCAGACTTATCAGCCCACCCTGTCACAGCTGCGTGCGTTCGTGGCGATCGCGGAATACCGCCATTTCGGCACCGCGGCTGCCCGTCTCGGTGTGAGTCAGCCCACGCTATCGCAGGCGCTCGCCGCCCTGGAACACGGGCTCGGGCTCCAGCTGATCGAACGCAGCACCCGGCGCGTGCTGGTGACCGCCGCCGGGATGCGGTTGCTGCCAAAGGCGATGGCGACGCTGGAGGCCGCGGACCGTTTCGTCGCGTCGGCCACCGGTGACGGGCTCGGCGGCACGCTGCGGATGGGCATCATCCCGACGGTCGCCCCCTATGTGCTGCCCGGGTTGCTGCCGGAATTGCGCAAGCGGCTGCCCGAACTGCGCCCGCAGATCATCGAGGACCAGACCACCCGGCTGCTGGACGGGCTGCGCACCGGCGTGCTGGACGTCGCGCTGCTCGCGGTCCCCACCGAGATGCCGGGCCTGGTCGAGATTCCGCTGTACTCCGAGGAATTCGTGCTGGTCACGCCGCGCGGCCACGAACTGGCCGGGCGTGGCGACCTGGCGGCGTCGGTGCTGGACGCCCAGCCGCTGCTGCTGCTGGACGAGGGGCACTGCCTGCGCGATCAGACCTTGGAGGCGTGCCGCTCGGCCGATGTGCATCCCGCCGCCGTCGGCGACACCAGGGCCGCGTCCCTGTCCACCGTGGTCCAGTGCGTGGCGGGCGGGCTCGGTGTCACGCTGATCCCGCAGATGGCGGTCGCGGCGGAGACCGCGCGCGGCACGTTGGACGTGGCGCACTTCTCCGCTCCCGCACCCGGCCGCACCATCGGCCTGGTTTTTCGCACGTCCAGCGCCCGCGCCGACGATTACGAATACCTGGCCGCCATCATCCGTGCTCAGCGGCCGATGTAGCTGCGTCGAACGCGCCGGCCGGGCACAGTGGAGGCCGGTGAGAGGAGAGGCGAGTTGGCATCGGCGGCGCTGGGAGAGGGGCGGCTGGGCCGCCTGTCCGGATCGGACCATGCGTTGTTCGTCTACGGCACCCTGCAGTTCCCCGAGGTGTTGACGACGCTGCTCGGGCGAGTGCCATCGCTCGAACCGGCCGAGCTGGCCGGGTGGCGCGCCGCCGCGCTGCCGCGGCGGTTGTATCCGGGACTGGTCGCCGCGGCGCACGGGCGCGCCCGCGGCGCCGTGCTGACCGGTCTCAGCGCGACGGAGTGGAAGATTCTCGACGCGTTCGAGGACGACGAGTACGACCTGCGCCAAGTGCGCCTCGAGGGCCGGAACGCTCCGGTGTGGACCTACGTCTGGACGGTGGCGGCGGACTCGGCGGACTGGGAACGGGACCGGTTCGCCGCCGAGCATCTCGCGCGTTTCGCCGTCCGGTCCGCGCGGTGGCGGCAGGACCCCGCGAGCTTCTCGGACTCGGCCGGACCCGGCTGGTCGGATCCCTCGGCGTGAGGCCATATGTGCGGCTGTTGCAATTCCGAGACGACCGGTCGTATATTCAGCGCATGGCACGACCGCGACGCAGCCAGGACACCCGGCGTCTTCTCGTCGAAGAGGGCGCCGCAGGGTTTCTGACCAACGGCTACCACGGCACGGGTATCAAACAGATCCTGGACAAGGTCGGTGTGCCGAAGGGCTCGTTCTACAACTACTTCGACAGCAAGGAGAGCTTCGGTCGCGCGATCATCGAGCACCATTCGGTCTGCGTACAGCGCAATCTGACCGAGGCGTTCGGCGCGGAGCCGGACCCGGTGAGCGGCTTGCGTGCGTTCTTCGGACGGCTGATGGACGATTTCGTCGCGGCGGATTTCACCGGCGGGTGCCTCATCGCGAATCTCGGGGGCGAGCTGGAAGGCAGTGAGCTGTTGCGGGAATCGCTGTCGGTGGCTTGGCGCGCATGGCGCGATCGCGTCGCCGAGCAACTCGTGCAGGCGCAGCGCCTCGGCATGATCCGCGCCGACATCGAGGCGGTCGAACTGGCCGATCTCCTGCTCGAATCCTGGGAAGGGGCGGTCATCAGGATGAAGATGGAGCGCACCCTCGCGCCGCTGCACAAGTGCCTCGATCGCCTGCTGGGCGATTACTTCCTGCCCTGATTCCAGGGGCAGCACCTGTCCGGCGTCTTCGGCTACCCGTTCCAAGACGACCGGTCGTATATAAGAAAGGATCACCATGGTGAAGACCGTCATCGTGACCGGTTCCTCGAGCGGAATCGGTCGCGATATCGCACGGGCGTTCGTGGAACGCGGCGACAACGTCGTGCTCAACGGCCGAGACGAGGAAAAGCTGACCCGGGTGGCTGCTGAACTCGGTGCGCCGGAGCGTGTGGCTACGGTGCCGGGCGATATCGGCGCCGCCACGACCGCGGCGACCCTGGTGCGCGTCGCGGTGGAGCGATTCGGTGGCGTGGACGTGCTGGTCAACAACGCGGGCATCTTCGGAGCCAAGCCGTTTGTCGAGGTGACCGAGCAAGACCTGGACGTCTATCTGAACGGCAACCTCAAAGGCACCTACTTCACGACGCAGGCCGTGGTGCGGCAGTTCCTGACGCAAGCCAGGGGCGGCAGCATCGTGAACATCGGCACCGTGCTGATCGATCACGCCCTCGCCGGGTTGCCCGCCACCGCGGCTTTGGTCAGCAAGGGCGGCATACACGCGTTGACCACCAGCCTCGCCGCCGAACTCGCCGCCGAGGGCATCCGGGTCAACGCTGTCGCCCCCGGCATCATTCGCACACCGCTGTTCGGCGACGGCGACGAGCCTGCTTCGGGCAGACTCGCGCTGTTGAACCGCATCGGCGAAGTCGCCGAAACGACGGCCGCGGTCTTGTATCTCGCCGACGCGGCCTTCACCACCGGACACATCCTCCCCGTCGACGGCGGGTTCATCTCTGGAAGGGCGGCCTGAAATGCCTTATGTGAACATCAAAGTCACCGACGAAGGCGTGACCCGCGAGCAGAAGGCGCGGCTGATCAAGGGTGTCACCGATCTGCTGCAGGACGTGCTCGGCAAATCGCCCGCGAGCACGTACGTCGTGATCGACGAGGTCGCGCTGTCGAACTGGGGCGTCGGCGGAGTCGACGTCGAGCAGTGGCGCGCGCAGCAGCGCTCCTGAACCATCCGGGACCAGCCGCCCGTCGACCCGGCGCGGCTCTGATCGGACACGAAACGCCGAATGCGCCGGTTCCGGATCCGGAACCGGCGCATTCGGGCGCCGTTGCCTAGACCCGCAGGGCGTGCGGTTCGATCGCGCCGCGCTCCAGCGCCCTGGCGTCGATGGTCTCGGGCTGGTAGGGCAGCTGCGCCAGGCGATCGGTCATCCCGCCGACCGGGTCGTCGATCTCCTCGACCAGGCCGAACAGGAACGACCACTCGTGTTCGTCGCTGCCGTAGTGCACCACGGTGCCGAACTGCTCGTGGAAACGCTGCCAGGACCGCTTCAGGGTCTCGTTGCGCCACATCGTCGAGCAGCCCGCCTGGGCGCACAGCACACCGCCGGGCGCGAGCAGCGCACGACATCGGGACAGGAACTCCGCCTCGTAGAGGCGGTTGTGCTGCGCGTCCTCGACGCGCTCGTCCGGCAGGTCGATCACGATGACGTCGTACCGGGTGCCCGCCCGCTCGGCCTCGGCCAGGAAATCCCAGCCGTCGGCGTAATGGACCTTGATCGGCCCCTCACCCTTGACCGCGGCGGCCAGTTCATCCCTGGTGTAGCCGTAGGGCAGGTGCTCGGCGCACAGCTCGACCTCGAGCTGGTCGATGTCGACGTGGTCGACCAGAGTGGCGCCCGCGGCGACCGACATCTGGCTGGCGACGCCTTCCCCGGAGCCGATGATCAACACCTTGTCCAGCTTCTCGGCCAGCACGAAGGCGGGGACCATCATCGCCTCGTGGTAGGTGACCTGGGAGAACTCGGTGGACTGGCGGTCGTCGTCGGAGAACAGGCTGATGCCCTGCTCGGTCCGCGCGATGATCATGTGCTGGAACGGGGTGTGGGTGTCGACGATCATGTCGTGCAGGTCCCAGATGCGGGTCAGGCCCGCGCCCACCGGCTCCTCGATCCGCTGACTGCCGTGTCCCCTGCGGATGACCTGCATCCGAACGTCCTTGGGCGCCAACGCGTCCCGCAGTAGCTCGACCGCCTTCGACGCGCCAGCGCCGATGCTGCCGCAAGTGAAGACGTCGACGAAGATGTCGCCGGACTCCGGATAGGTGTGAATCGAGGCGTGGGACTCCGACAACAGCGCGAGGACGGTCACCCCCTGCGGTTCGAACTTCTTGTGTACGACATCGCAGATGGTGACGCCCGCCGCGATCAGAGACTCACGCAACGCCGATTCGAGTCGTTCGAGATCGTCGCAGAGGGCTGCGTCGACACCACCGAACTCGGCCAGCACATGCCAACCGGTGAATTCCGCCGTCATGGGCAAACTCACTCTCGCTCAGCGCCCGAGACATGAACGGTCAAGGGCGGAAAACCATTGAAGGACACCGACGAATAGCTCGCGGTATAGGCACCGGTGTCGAGGATTCGAACGCGATCACCGGCTCGCAACGTGGTCGGTAGGAGGACTCGCGTGCGTTGATACAGTACATCGTCGCCGTCGCAGGTCGGACCGGCCACCACCGCCTCGTCGACGGGGTCGCCGTCGCGATCGGTGACGAACCGGTAGGCGATGTACTCGTTCTCTGTCTCGGCCATGCCGTTGTAGCGGCCGATGTCGAGATACACCCAGCGCCGACCGTCCGGCGCGGTGCGGACGCCGACGACCTCGGCGTGAATCGTGCCCGCCGAACCGACCAGTGCCCGGCCCGGTTCGACGACCAATCCGGTATTCCCGGAAAGGAATTCGGCCGCCGCGTGGTTCACCACCGCGGCGATCTCGCCCAGCGCGGGCGCCGCGTCTGCGTAGGAGATCGGCAGCCCGCCGCCGATGTTCACCGAGCCGACCGCGATATCCTTGTCGGCCAATGCCTCGGCGATCCGGCCCGCCTGCTCGATGCCGATCCGCCACGCGGTGGGATCCAGTTGCTGAGAGCCGACGTGGAAGTAGGGTCCGGCGACGACCAGCCCGAGATCCCTGGCCCGGACCAGCAGCCGGAACGCCTCGCCGGGGCTGCAGCCGAACTTCGTGCCGAACGGGGTGCGCGACTCCGGCGCCGAGGCGAGGAAGCGGCACTCCACCTCGGAGCCGGGCGCGTGCTCGGCGATGCGCAGCAGATCGTCCTCGGTGTCGAAGGCGAAGCGGCGCACCCCGAGGGCGTAGGCGCGGGCGATGTGCGCGGCCTTCTTGATCGGGTTGCCGTAGCACAGCCGCTCCGGCGCCACGCCGAGTCCGAGGCAGAGGTCGATCTCGCCGATGCTGGCTACGTCGAATTCCGCGCCTTCCTCGTCCAGCAGGCGCACGATCTCCGGCACCGGGCTCGCCTTCACGGCGAAACGGATCCTCGTCGCGGCGCCCGTGCCCGCGGACAGGGCGGCGTCGAGCGCGCGGTAATTCTGGCGGACACGCTCGGGATGGATGACAAGGTACGGCGATTCGGGCATAGTTGATCTTTCGCTTCGGCAGCGGGGGAGAGAGTATCAGCGGCCCCTACCCAGTAACGAATCCGTCCAAACCTGGATTCGCCCCATGGTGGCGCAACCCTGTCATCAGGCCGCGACGGAGCTGCTGACCTGCGGGAACAGGTGGCCGGTAGGCGATGCGGGCTCAGCCGGCGGACACGGTGACGTCGTCGAAGACGACCTCGCCCGCGGCGTCGGACTCGGCCAGATCGACCACCGCGTCGATCGACCAGCCGTGGTCGCCCGCCGGGTCCTCCAGCACCTGCCGCACATGCCAGAATCCGGGTCTTCGTTCCACTTGGAACAGTTGCGGTCCCCTGGCGTCGGGTCCGGTGCCGATGCGCTCGTATTCCGCGTAGTAGTCCGCGAGTGCCTCGGCCCAGTCCGGGCCGGGACCGAGTGCCGCCAGCTCGTCCCAGCGTCGCAGCGCGGCCAGTTCGACCCGGCGGAACATCGCGTTGCGGACCATCACCCGGAACGCGCGTTCGTTGGCGGAGATCGGGCGCACGGTTTCGGCGCCGAACGCGATCTGGTCGGCGTCGGTCTCCGCGCCCGGGTTGGTCAGTTGCTCCCATTCGTCGAGCAGGCTCGAATCGACTTGCCGCACAAGCTCTCCGAGCCACTCGGTGATGTCGTCGAGTTCTTCGGTGCGCGCCGACTCCGGCACGGTGCGCCGCAGCGCGCGATAGGCGTCGGCGAGGTAGCGCAGCACCACGCCCTCGGATCGGGCCAGCTCGTAGAAGGAGATAAGTTCGGCGAAGGTCATGGCGCGCTCGATCATGTCGCGCACCACCGACTTCGGCGCCGGCGCGAACTCCGACACCCACGGGTGTCCGGCTCGGTAGGTCTCGAAGGCCGGTTCGATCAGTTCGGCCAGCGGCTTGGGCCAGGTCACCTCTTCGAGCAGTTCCATCCGCTCGTCGTAGTCGATGCCGTCGGCCTTCATCTCCGCGATGGCCTCGCCGCGCGCCTTGTGCTGCTGGGCCATGAGCAGCTGGCGCGGATCCTCCAACGTGGATTCGATGAGCGACACCACGTCGAGGGTATAACTCGGGGACTGTTTGTCCAGCAACTCCAGCGCGGCCAGCGCGAACGGCGACAGCGGCTGGTCGAGGGCGAAGTCACGCTGCAGGTCGACGGTCAGGCGGGCGCGGCGGCCCTGCGCGTCGGGTTCGGGCAGTTGCTGCACCACCCCGGCGTCGCGCAGCGCCCGATACAGCCGGATGGCGCGCAGAATGTGCCTGCGCTGGGCGGGTCGCGGCTCGTGGTTGTCTTCGAGCAGATGGCGCATGGCGGTGAAGCAGTTGCCCGGCCTGGCGATCACATTCAGCAGCATGGCGTTGGTGACCGTGAAACGCGACACCATCGGCTCCGGCTGCGCGGCGACCAAGCGGTCGAAGGTCTCCTCACTCCAGGAGACGAAGCCTTCCGGCGGTTTGCGCCGCTGCACCTTGCGCTGCTTCTTGGGATCGTCGCCCGCCTTGGCCAGCAGCCGAGTGTTCTCCACCTCGTGCTCCGGAGCCTGCACGACGACGGTGCCCATGGTGTCGTAACCCGCCCGGCCCGCGCGGCCCGCGATCTGGTGGAACTCCCGCGCCTTGAGCCTGCGTGTGCGCACGCCGTCGAATTTGGTCAGCCCGGTGAGCAGCACCGTGCGGATGGGCACGTTGATGCCGACGCCGAGGGTGTCGGTGCCGCAGACCACCTTCAACAGGCCGTCCTGGGCCAGGCGCTCCACCAGTCGCCGGTACTTCGGCAGCATGCCCGCGTGATGTACGCCGATGCCGTGCCGGATCAGCCGCGACAGCGTCTTGCCGAACCCGGCGGCGAACCGGAATTCGCCCAGCGCGTCGGCGATCGCGTCCTTCTCGGCGCGCGTCGCGAAATTCACACTCGTCAGCGCCTGCGCGCGTTCGAGCGCGGCGGCCTGCGTGAAGTGCACGACGTACACCGGAGCCTGGTGGGTGGTGACCAGCTCTTCGAGCGTCTCGGTGATCGGGGTGCGGGCATAGGAGAAGCTCAGCGGCACGGGGCGCTCGGTGCCCGCGACGATCGCGGTGGAGCGGCCGGTCCGGCGCTCCAGGTCACGGGCGAAAAAATCGACCTCCCCGAGGGTGGCCGACATGAGCAGGAACTGGGCGCGGGGAAGTTCCAGCAGCGGGACCTGCCAGGCCCACCCCCGATCGGGGTCGGCATAGAAATGGAATTCGTCCATCACCACTTGGCCGACGGCGGCGTCCGCGCCTTCGCGCAGCGCCAGATTGGCCAGGATCTCCGCGGTCGCGCAGATGATCGGCGCGTCCGGATTCACCGCGGCGTCGCCGGTGACCATGCCGACGCGTTCGGCGCCGAATACCTCGCACAGGGCGAAGAATTTCTCGCTCACCAGCGCCTTGATCGGAGCGGTGTAATACGTGCGCAGCCCCTGGGTGAGGGCGAACAGATGCGCGCCGACCGCGACGAGTGACTTCCCGGAACCGGTTGGGGTGGCGAGGATGACGTTGGATCCGGATGCCAGCTCGAGCAGCGCCTCGTCCTGCGCGGGGTAGAGCGGGGTGCCCTGCTCGGCGGCCCAGATGCCGAACGACTCGTAGAGCGCGTCGGCGTCGGTCCCCGGGATGTCGAGCAGTTCGGTCAGATCCACTCCGACAACCCTACGGCCTCGCCCGTGAGCACGTTTGCAGGGGCGATCGGGACCAGGCGGCCGGGCGGATCAGTCCTGTTCGCCCTCGTCGTCGCCGGTGTAACGGCCTTGCTCGGCGAGAAATCGCTCGAATTCGGCGCCCAACTCGTCGCCGCTGGGCAACTCGCCGTCACCGACCAGCAGGCTCGACTGGCGTTCCTGGGCGGTGACGAAGCTGTCGTACTGCCGCTCCAGCGCGTGCACGACGGTCTCCACCTCGGCATTGCCCGCGATGTGCTCGTTGACCTGTTCGCGTACCCGGGCGGCGGCCTCGCCGAGCGCGGCCAGCGGGAACTCCAGGCCCGCGTTGTCGGCGACGTTCTCCAGCAGCGTCTGCGCGGCCTCCGGGTAGGCGGTCTGTGCCAGGTAGTGCGGCACGTGCACCGAGAAGCCGACCGACTCGTGACCGTGCTGCGCCATGCGGAATTCCAGCAGCGACGACGCGCTGCCAGGAACCTGCAGCTCGCCCGGCCACCGCTGGTGCTCGGAGATCAGGTCGCGGTTGGAGGAGTGCGCGGTCACGCCCAGCGGGCGAGTGTGCGGAATCGCCATCGGGATGGCGCTCAGGCCGATGCTGCGCCGCACGCCCAGCTGGTCGGCGAGCAGCCGCACCGCGGTGGTGAACTTCTCCCAGCGTAGGTCCGGCTCCAGACCCGCGAGCAACAGGAACGGGGTCCCCGCGGTGTCGCGCAATGCCCAGAGGTTGAGTTCCGGCTCGGCGTAATCGGAGAAATGATCGGTCTTGAACGTCATGAGCGGGCGCCGCGACCGGTAGTCCAGCAGCTCGTCCACGTCGAACGAGGCGACCAGTTCGCTTTCGAGGCTTTCGCGCAGGTGCGTGGTCGCCAACCGCACCGCGTGCCCGGCGTCGGTGAAGCCTTCCAGTCCGTGCACCAGGACCGGGCCCGCGCCGTCGGCGGACGACAGCTGCGGAGCGGGGAACTCCAGTTCGTACATTCGCGACTCGTAGTCCATCGCGTACTCCTTCCTGCGCGGCTCCTGCGGCCCGGACGCGTGCCTCACGCGCCAGTGTGGTTGCCTGCCCGATCGTTCGCCACTCCTGGTGGTGCGGAGACGAGCAGTCGTCCGAACCGGGGACCACTGTCCATTGTCCCCCATGCCGTGGCGGTCGCCGCGCACGGCCGGACACCGACCCGTACTCCGAGCCAACAGCATCGGTGGGCCGCGCATTCCCGGCCCGGCGGCGTGGCATCGCCGACCGGACACGAGGAGTTTGGCACAGTGGGGATGTGACCGTGGCGGATTCGAGGCGCATGCGGCTGGGCCGGGTGGCACCCGTCGTCTGCGCGGTGCTGCTCGCAGGATGCGGGTCGACGGTACCGGGGCGCCCGGTCTCGTCGGCGCCGACCGCGGTGACCCGGCACGTCAGCGCGGAACTGCCGACATTGCTACCGGATCCGAGCCAGTTTCCACCGCCGTACGCGGCGGTGGTGCTGCCCCAGGACGCCGTGGCTCAGGCGGCGGGCGACCTGGACGGCATGGGCCGCGGTGCGAACGTCCAGCCCAGCCGATGCGTGCCGCCGAATCAGGACTTCGGGCCCGATCGCACCGCGATGGCGGTCGGCACGGACGACGCGACCCGCGCGACGCTGACCGTCGAATTGACCCGCAGCGGCGAGCCGCTGGCCGCCCTGCGCGCCCGGCTGGAGCAGTGCGGATCGGTGCGGGTCAACCGAGCGGGCGCCGCCACCACCGTGACGTCCGAGTTGGACTCGCCGCCGCCGATCGACGCCGACGACACCCTCTCGCTGCGCAGGACGGTTCGGCCGGAGTCGGGAGGCGCCCGGCTGACCCAAACGATGCGCACGCACGTCGCGCAAGTGGGGGACGTGCGAATCTCGGTGACCTACATGTCGTTCGCCGAGGGCGAACCGGATACCCCCGCGCTGGATGCGCTGTTCGCCACGGCGGTGCGCAAAGTGCGCGAGAGGTAGCGCGGGCGGCACGGTAGCAGGCGCCTCCGACACGAATCGCGATACCGCCGTCGTGTCGGTCGAGTCGTGCACAGCGCGAAGCGGATTCCCCAGGGCGGCGGAATCGCCAGGTCGGCGTCGAAGACCGGAGTCCACCGAGCCGCATGGTCGAAGCATGACCACTTCCGCGAACCCGTTTCGAGCCCCCGAACCGGTCGATGCCGGACATGCAGGCATGGACGACGAATCGCGGCCGGATTCCGGCCGCAACCATCCATCGAGGTGCGGCGCTCGCTCCGACACCGCGCCACGCGCCGTTCCCGCAGCGATCGCCGCGCCGCACTCGCATTCGCGCGCGGCGGAGGACGGAACAGACGCGTGGACTCCCGGTGGTCGATCTCGGCACGCTCGATGCGGCGAAGATCCTCCGCAGTTCCATGGTGCTCCGGAACATGTTGTGTGCGTGAATGATCCGGCGGAGTTGATTGCCGCGGTGCCCGCGATGCTCGGATTCACCCCGGAACGGTCGGTGGTCGTGCTCGTCCTGCGGCACGGGACGCCCGGCGGTGCGACGGTCGACGCGGTGGTGCGCTTCGATCTGGATTCGCCCGGTGGCCGCCGCGTGCGGGGTGCGACGCTGGCGGCCGCGGTCGCGCGGATCTGCGCGCACGACCAGGCGGCCGAGGTCATGGCCGTCGTCGTCGACGAACGCGCCGTGGAGCCGAGCGCCGACCGGTCGAGATGCGCGGCCGGACGATTCGACGCGCTGGTCGGCTCGCTCGGCAGGCGGCTGGCAGCGTGTGACATCTCGCTGGCCGGGGTCTGGGCGGTGCCTGCGATCGCCGCCGGGCAGCAGTGGTGGACCTTGACGGGACCACGGCGGCGCGGAGTGCTCCGTGATCCTGCGGCCTCTCTGGTGACGCTGACCCACGTGCTGGAAGGCAGGCCGATCCGCGGTTCGCGTTCCGAACTCACCGGTCTGGTCGCGCCCGATCCGCTCGCATGTGCCGAGATGGCGGCGCACCTGCCGGACGCGCTCGCGCGTGCGGGCGAACGTTACGCCCGGGCCGCGCGTCGCGGCGATCCGATCGGATACAGCAGGCAAGCGCTGGACTATGTGCTGTGGCAGATCGCCAACACCGCCTCGGGCGCGGCGCTGATGGCGCCCGAACTCGCGAAGATCACCGCGGCCCTGCGCGATCGGGCGGTGCGGGACACGATGTTCGCACTGGCCGTTGGCGACCACGCCGCCGCGGCGGAGGCGGTGTGGATCGCGCTGACCCGCGCGCTGACCGGCGCGGATCGTGCCGAGGCCGCCGCGCTGCTCGGCTACAGCGCCTACGTCCGTGGTGACGGACCACTGGCGGGCATCGCGCTGGAAGCCGCGCTGGAGGCGGATCCGGGGCATCCGATGGCGATGCTGCTCGACACCTCGCTGCGCCTGGGCATGCGCCCGGAACAGTTGCGTCGCCTCGCGCGCAGCGGCTACCGGACCGCCGCTGGTCTCGGTGTCGACCTGGGGGAACCGGCGCCGTGAAGCCGGATATGCGGATCGGTGACAACGAGTTCGCGATGCTGCCCGCGCCGGATCACCGTGACGATTCGGCGGAACACCGTGCTTCGTCCGGGCAGGTGTCGTCGCGGCGAAATCGGCTCCGGGGCCGTTGCGTCGGCGCCGCGGCCCGAGTCGGTGCGGGGTCGACTCGGACCGCAGGTGGCGGATTATCGCGCGCTGTGCGCGCGGGAGCCGAGCGATCGGAGGAAAGCCCAAGCGTCAGTGACGATTTCGTCGAGATCGTTGTGCTCGGGACGCCAGCCCAGCTCGGTGATGGCGCGTTCGCTGGACGCGATGAGCGTCGCCGGGTCGCCGGGACGACGGGGCGCGTCTTGCGCGGCGATCGGCAGGCCGGTGACGCGCTCGCAGGCCGAGATCACCTCGCGAACGGAGAATCCGGTGCCACTGCCGAGGTTGTAGATCCGGTGGGTGCCCGGCTCGGCGGTCGTCAAGGCCAGCAGATGGGCCTGAGCGAGGTCGCGGATGTGGATGTAGTCGCGGACCGCGGTCCCGTCGGGGGTGGGCCAATCGGTGCCGAAGACCGAGATCGCCTTGCGGTGCCCGGCCGCGACTTGCAGGACCAGCGGGATGAGATGCGTTTCCACCACTCGGTTCTCGCCCAGTCCGCCATAGGCGCCTGCGACGTTGAAGTACCGCAGGCTGGTCGCCGCCAGCCCGTGCGCGATCGCGTAGGAGGTGATGGCATGGTCGATGGCCAGCTTCGACGAGCCGTACGGATTGGTCGGGCGGGTCGGGGCATCCTCGGTGATCGGCACCTGCTCCGGTTCCCCGTAGACCGCGGCGGTGGAGGAGAAGACCAGCCGCGGCGTTTCCGTGCGCCGCATCGCCTCCAGCAGCTCGAACGTCTTCACGACGTTGCCGTGCCAGTACTTCTCCGGCTGCTGCACCGACTCGCCGACCAGCGACTGGGCCGCGAAATGCAGAACAGCGTCGAAGGGTTCGGCGGCCAGCAGCTCCGGCGCGGCGACCGCCACGTCACCCTGGACGAACCGGGCGGCGGAGGGCACGCCCTCGGCATTGCCGGTGGACAGATCATCGACCACGATCACCTCGTGGCCGGCTTCCAACAGAACTTGGGCGCAGACGCCGCCGACGTAGCCCGCGCCACCCGTGACGAGAAGTCTCACGTGTCAGGCCAGCTTCACCTGGACGGCGTGCGCCATCTCGTCGGGCAGTTCGAAGCCGTCGTGGCCGGGCACGGTGATGATCACCGAACCCTGCCTCGTCTCCACCGTGACGCGGGCGTCGGGCACCACGCCCGCCTCCCGCAGCCGGCCGATGACTTCGGGGTCGGTCTGGATGTGCTCGGCGAGCCTGCGCACGACGACGGCGTGCTGCTGGCCGTTCGGCAGATCCGACAGGCGAAGCAGCGTCTCGTCGGCGGCGGCGGGCGGAATGATGCCCAGTTCGTCCAGGCCGGGAATGGGGTTGCCGTACGGGGAGGTGGTGGGGTGGTTGAGCACCTCGACCAAACGGCGCTCGACGTCCTCGCTCATCACGTGCTCCCAGCGACAGGCCTCCGCGTGCACGTTCTGCCAGTCCAGGCCGATGATGTCGACCAGCAGCCGTTCGGCCAGCCGGTGCTTGCGCATGACCGCGACGGCCATGCTGCGCCCCTTCTCGGTCAGTTCCAGATGACGGTCGCCTGCGACCAGCAGCAAACCGTCACGTTCCATGCGCGCGACGGTCTGGCTCACGGTGGGACCACTCTGTTCGAGGCGCTCGGCGATCCGGGCGCGCAGGGGCACCACGCCCTCCTCCTCGAGGTCGTAGATGGTACGGAGATACATCTCCGTGGTGTCGACCAGATCCTTCACCTGTTACCCCTTCGTCGGCACGAATTCTACCCACGCACGACGGCACCCCCGTGTGCCGGATCGTGTCGCTCCACGCTGCGCACGACATCTCCGGCGGCATTGCGGGAACGTGATCGGCGCACGGCAGGCGGCCGTGAGCATACTTTCTTGTATTTGTACTGCATAGGAACGTTTCGCGGGGTTCCTTGCTTCCCGCTAGCGTTGCGATCATGGCCACTGCACCGCGCGGCGAACCTCGGGCGCCGATTTCGCCCGGAACGAGCCGCCCCGCAACCGTCGTCTGGACCGAGCGGTTCCTGGATTACCGCTGGACTCCGGAGCACCCGATGCAGCCCGCGCGCCTGAAGTTCACCATGGCGCTGGCGGAGAGTCTCGGCTTGCTCGATGGCGTCGAAGTGCTCGAGCCCGCCGCCGCGGAACGCCCCGATCTGCTGCGCGTCCACACGCCCGACTACCTGGACGCGGTCGAACGCGCCGTGCCGCCGGTGGGTTCGCCTGCCGCTCCACCCTTCGGTCTCGGTTCCCCGGACAATCCGGTATTTCCGCGAATGCACCAGGCGGCGTCCACGATCGTCGGCGGCACGCTGGCCGCGGCCAGGGAGATCGCGGAGGGCCGCACCAACCGGGCGGTGAGCATCGGCGGCGGCATGCACCACGCGATGGCCGATTCGGCGGCGGGGTTCTGCGTGTACAACGACGCGGCGGTGGCCATTTCCTGGCTGCTGGACCACGGTTTCGACCGGATCGCCTACATCGACGTGGATGTGCACCACGGCGACGGCGTGCAACGGGCCTTCTACGCCGACCCCCGGGTACTGACCATCTCGCTGCACCAGCATCCGGCCACCCTGTGGCCCAACACCGGTTGGCCGGAGGAGATCGGCGTTGGCGCGGCGGAGGGCACGTCGATCAACCTGCCGTTGCTGCCGGGCACCCGGGACGCTCAGTGGCTGCGAGGGTTTCATGCCGTGGTGCCGGGCGCGGTGGAGGCATTCCGTCCGCAAATCGTGGTCAGCCAGTGCGGGGTGGACAGCCATCGGGAAGATCCGCTGGCCGACCTGGAACTCACCGTCGACGGACAGCGCGCGGCCTTCCGCGCCATGCGCGAACTCGCCGACCGCTATGCCGAAGGACGCTGGCTGGCCGTTGGTGGTGGCGGATACGGGTTGGTCCGGGTGGTGCCCCGGGCCTGGACCCACTTGCTGGCCACTGCGTTGGATCGCACCATCGATCCCGCGACAGCGATCCCGCAGGACTGGATCGACCTGATCGGCGCGGCGGTGCCGCGGGCGGACCCGCCGCGCACCATGGGCGACGGCGGTGACATCGCCTACCGTCCATGGGACGGCCCCGGCGGCACCGGTGAGACCGGTGACGTACGGGTCGATCGCGCCCAACGTGCCGTCGACATGGCCGTGCTGGCCACCCGCCGAGCGACTTTCGGGTTGCTGGGTCTGGACCCGGAGGATCCTCGTGACTGACTTTCCCGACACCGCGGACACTCCCGCCACCCCGCCCCCGCCGCCGCAGCACTGGTTCGCCGACGTGCTCGCCTCCGACGGTGGCGTCGTACGACTGCGCCCGATCACTCCCGCCGACGCCGAGCGGCTGCAGGAGTTCCACGGCGCGCTGTCGGACCGCACCAGGTATCTGCGATATTTCGGCCCGTACCCCAGGATCTCGCCGAAGGATTTGTATCGCACCACGCATGTCGACTATCACGACCGGGTCGGCCTGGTGCTGGAACTCGGCGAGGCGATCGTCGCGGTGGGCCGCTACGAGTTGCTGGAGCGGGACGGGCCGCGGGCGGCGGAGGTCGCGTTCGTGGTCGCCGACGGCCATCAAGGGCGCGGGCTCGGCTCGATCCTGCTGGAGCATCTGGCCGGCGCCGCCGCCGAGAACAAGATCGAGACCTTCGTCGCCGAGGTGCTCGCGGAGAACACCGTCATGGTGACGGTCTTTCGCGACGCGGGCTACCAGGTCGAGCGCAGCCGGGACGGGTCGGTCCTGCATCTCGAGTTCGCCATCGACCCCACCGAAGCATTGCTGTCGGTGCGTGATTCGCGCGAACGCGCATCCGAAGCGCGCAGCGTGGGCAATCTGCTCACGCCGCGATCGGTGGCGGTGATCGGCGCTACCCCCGCGACCGGGCGGGTGGGCGGGGCGGTGCTGGCGAATCTGCTGTCGGGTCTGTTCCAGGGGCCGGTGTTCCCGGTGAACCCGAACCGCAAGTCGGTGCGCGGGGTACGGGCGTACGCGACGGTCAGGGAGATTCCCGACGAGGTCGATCTCGCCGTGGTCGCGGTGCCGCCCGCGGCGATCGGGTCGGTACTCGACGACTGCATGGCCAAGGGGGTCAAAGGCCTCGTCGTGCTGACCGCTGGTTTCGGTGAGACCGGCGCCGGGGGGTCGGCGGCCGAACGCGAACTGGTGGCGGCCGCTCGTGGGCACGGCATGCGCGTAGTCGGGCCTAGCGCGCTCGGCATCGCGAATACCGATCCGGCGGTCGCCATGAACGCGACCCTCGCCCCGGTGTTGCCCGGTCGCGGACGTATCGGCTTCTTCTGCCAGTCCGGGCCCTTGGGCGCGGCCATCCTCGGGGAGGCGGCCGCCCGCAATCTCGGTTTGTCGACGTTCGTGTCGGCCGGTAACCGTGCCGACGTCTCCGGCAACGACCTGCTGCAGTACTGGGACAGCGACTCGGACACCGATGTGGTGCTGCTGTACCTGGAAAGCTTCGGTAATCCGCGCAAGTTCTCCCGGATCGCGCGCCGGGTGGCCCGGACCAAGCCGATCGTCGCGGTGAGCAGCGGCCGCTCGGTCGCTCAGCCCGCGGGGGACATGGACCGGTCGATCGTGCGGGATCTGTTCGCCCAGGCCGGAATCGTCCAGGTCGACTCGATCTCCGAACTGTTCGACTGCGCCGCTCTGCTGGGCTATCAGCCGTTGCCGCGCGGCTCGCGGCTGGCGGTCGTCGGCAACAGCGCGGCGCTCAACTGGCTGGCCGTCGACGCGGCGCAGGGGGAGGGCCTCGATGTCGGCGAGCCGGTCAACCTCGGTCCGCAGGCGACGCCGGGCGCGTATCTGGACGCTCTGGTCGCAGCGTTGCGCTCGGACGAGACGGACGCCTTGATCGTCGTTTTCGCACCTCCGGTGCCGCTGCCGACCGCCGGTTTCGCCGACGCGATCCGAGCGGCGGCGGCCGCGGTGCCCGAGGCGAAGAAGCCGATTCTCACCACGTTCGTCGCCGAGCAAGGGATTCCGAACCTGCTCGCGGTGCGTGGTCCCGGCGCCACGGCGGCGCACGGCTCGATCCCGTCGTATCCGGATCCGGAGCGCGCGGCTCGAGCGCTGGCCCGGGTGCGGCGATACGCCGCGTGGCGAACCAGGCCGGTCTCGCCGGTGGTGCGGCCGGAGGGCATCGACACCGACCGCGCGCGTCGATTGGTGGCCGATTGGATGGCCGGTTCGGGCGGTCGGCGGCTCACCGATCTGGAAACGGTGGAACTGCTTGCTTGCTATGGCATCTCGGTCGTCGAGTTCCGCGAGGTGCGCAACGCCGAGGAGGCCGTCGCCGCCGCGGAAGAACTCGGCTACCCGGTAGCGGCCAAGGCGACCGGCGAATTGTGGCGGCGTAGACCGGATCTCACCGGCGTCCGGCTCGATCTGTGGCGTCCCGAAGCGGTGCGACAGGGATACGCGGACTTGGCGGAGTTGTGCGGTGATCCGGTACTGCACATCCAGAAGATGGCCACCAAGGGTGTCGGCTGCATCCTGCGTGTCCAGGACGACCCTTCGTTCGGCTCGGTGATCGAATTCGGCCTGTCCGGTCTGATCATCGAGTTGCTCGGCGACCGCGCCTATCGGGCACTGCCGTTGACCGCCGACGAGGCGACAGCCCTGATCGACGCGCCGCGAGCCGCACCGTTGCTGTCGGGTACGCCGGCGAGTCCCCGCGTGGACAAAGCGGCCCTCGCCGAACTGGCCCAGCGCATTTCGGCGCTGTTCGACGACCTGCCGGAGATGCGGGAACTGTCCTTCGATCCGGTGCTGGCCTCGCCGACATCGGCGGAGATCCTGTACGCACGCGCCCGGATCGGCCCGCAGCCCAGCCGTTTCGACACCGGTCCGCGCCGGTTGGGTTGAGCCTCGGCGGATCCGCCGGGCGAATTCGCTGCGCAGCACGCCCCGC
Organism: Nocardia sp. NPDC004168; assembly: GCF_040610355.1. NCBI lineage: Bacteria > Bacillati > Actinomycetota > Actinomycetes > Mycobacteriales > Nocardiaceae > Nocardia > Nocardia sp. NPDC004168. The sequence continues at coordinate 355,385 of NZ_JBEXME010000001.1, forward strand.
CTATCGCGTGGCACGGCTGAGACATCGGCTCGCACACGTCACACGCGAAATGTCCGATAACGGACGATCGCTTCTGCCGCGATCTGGGGATGTCACGTTCGTCCGTCAGAAAGGCCTGCTCGCCATGAAGATTCGCAGTGTTGCCGTCTTGTCGCTGCTCGCGGCGGCGCTCACCGCGTGTTCCGTCACAATCGGCACCCCGAAGGTGAAGGAGGCCGACTTGGAGAAGTCGGTCAAGGACTCGCTCACCGAGAAGGTCGGGCAGGAACCCGACGCGATCGATTGCCCCGGTGATCTCACTGGCAAAGAAGGGACCACCATGCGTTGCACGCTCACCGCGGCCGGGGACACGCTCGGTGTGACGCTGACGGTGACCTTGGTGGAAGGCGACACCGTGAAATACGACATCGCGGTGGACCAGAGCTGAGCTGACGCGGCGCGGAGAAGGGGATACGACACCGCCGACCGGCCCGCGCGACGCCCGGAGGGGACGGGCACGCGCGCATACCGGTCGGCGCGGGAAGGTGACCCCGGCGGAAGGGCCACCGAGCCGAACGCCGGCGCTGTCTCGGGGCGGCCGGCGCCGGACGATCAGCTGGCGTAGGCGCGGAGCCGGTCGGCCCGCTCACCCTTGCGCAGCTTCGCCATGACTTCACGCTCGATCTGACGCACCCGCTCGCGGGAGAGACCGAAGAGCTTGCCGATCTGGTCCAGCGTGCGCGGCTGGCCGTCGTCCAAGCCGAACCGCAGCCGGATGACCTGCTGTTCGCGCTCGTCCAGGGTGGCGAGCACGCTGCGCACATCGTGGTGCAGCAGACCGGCGATGACCGCGGACTCGGCCGAGGTGGCCTCGGAGTCCTCGATGAAATCGCCCAGCGGGGCCTCTTCGTCGTTGCCGACCGGCATGTCCAGGCTCACCGGGTCGCGGCTGTGGTCGAGCAGATCGGAGATCTTGTCGACCGGGATGCCGGATTCGTTGGCCAGTTCCTCGTCGGTGGCCTCGCGGCCCAGCTGCTGATGCAGTTCGCGCTTGATCCTGGCCAGCTTGTTCACCTGCTCGACGAGGTGGACGGGCAGGCGGATGGTGCGGCTTTGGTCGGCCATGCCGCGAGTGATGGCCTGCCGGATCCACCAGGTGGCGTAGGTGGAGAACTTGAAGCCCTTGGCGTAGTCGAACTTCTCCATGGCGCGGATCAACCCGAGGTTGCCCTCTTGGATCAGGTCGAGCAGCGGCATGCCGCGGCCGGTGTACCGCTTGGCGAGCGAGACAACAAGGCGCAGGTTGGCTTCGAGCAGGTGCGACCGGGCGGCCTGACCGTCGCGCACGATCATCGCCAGATCACGCTTGCGGGACGCCGACAGTCGCTTGCCGGTTTCCAGCAGGTACTGCGCGTAGAGGCCCGCCTCGATGCGCTTGGCCAGCTCGACCTCGTCGGCAGCGGTGAGCAGCGCGGTGCGGCCGATTCCGTTCAGGTACACACGTACCAAGTCGGCGGCAGGGCTCTGAGCGTCGAGGTCCGAATCGCTGGTGCGCACACGAGTGGTGGCGGGGCTTGTCATGACTTGCCTCCTGTCGGTGGTGTCTCACTCCGATAAACGGACCCGACAGGGAGAAAGTTCCCCGTTACGGCTGGCATAAACCGCTCTGAGCAGCGGTTTTCGCCCTTCTCGTCTGAGAAGTTCCTGAGAAGCGCCGCAGCGCGGGGACGATCCCCGGCCAGGACCTGCACCGGCCGGCGCGCGGCTGCCGTTTCTCACACGGGCTTGATCAATCCGTGCCGTACCAGGCCGGTGACCACGGACAACGCGTCGGCGGCGAACTCGGTGCCCACCGCATCGGATCCATGGGCGAGCGCCAGCAGTTCGATCAGGTCGTACAACGGCAGGCCGTCGGCGTGCATTCCCGCCAGCAGTGAGATCGTCGCCTCATCCACTTCGTGCTGCCAGCGCGGGCCGTCGCCGCGATGCAGTCGCGCGACCTCCGGCGCCCATCCCTCGGCGTCGTGCAGATACACCCGCTCCAGCGCCGTCGCCTCGTTCACGACGAAACGTGAAGACCAGGCGAGATTTTCGTCGCCGGCGACGGCCCGCAACCAGGCCGAGCGCTCGAAATACCGGAAGGCCTCCTCGCCGAGCGGATCATCGAAGCCGTGGGTGAGGTCCTCGGCGAGCAATTCGGTCGGCCCATCGATGGCGCGCAGGTAGACGAACCCGAAGCCGATGCCCGCCACGTCGGCTGCCTCGAAGGCGTCCAGCCAGCGCTCCGCGCGGGCCTGCGTGGCGGGATCGCGCGGGTCCGCGCCCGCGTCGCGCAACCAGGTGCCCACGTACAGGGCTGGGTCGGCCACGTCACGTTGCACCACCCAGGCGTCCACCCCGTGCGCGGGCAACCAGGAGGAGACGCGCCCGCGCCAGTCCTCGTCGTCGACATGGACCCACGCGGCGAGCATCGCGGCGGTACCGCCGGGCGCCAGCAAGTCGGCGGCCTGCGAGATGACCAACTCGCTCGCGCCGTCCAGTGCGAGGCCGGAATCGCGATAGGTGTGCTCGACACGCCCCGGGCCCACCACGAACGGGGGATTGGCCACGACCTGGTCGAACCGCCTGCCCCGCACCGGGTCGAACCAGGAGCCTTCCACCAGTTCGATGTCCAGCTCGTTGAGCGCGGCGGTGGCCTCGGCCAGCCACAATGCGCGGGGATTGACATCGGTTGCGGTCACGCGCCGCGCGTAGGAGGCGGCGTGCACCGCCTGCACGCCGCACCCGGTGCCGAGGTCGAGCACCGTGCCGACCGGCCGGGTGGGTGTGGCGCGCAGCAGCGAGAGGGAGGCGTGGCCGACGCCGAGGACGTGATCCTCGGTCAGTGTGCGCCTGCGCATCGAGTCGTCGAGGTCGGAAAGCACCCACCGAGTGCCCGCGCCCGTGTCGAGCGGCCGCAGGTCGAGCGCCGCACGCACCTCGTCGCCCTCGCGCTCCAGCAGGCCCGCCGCGACCGCGCGATCCATCTCGACCGGCGCCAGCGCCGCGGCCACCTCCCGCTCGGGCAGCGCGTCGCCCAGCAGCAACAGACGGATGAGGGTGCCCAGCTCGCCTGCCGCGCGGGCCGCGCGGCGCACCGGTACCGGCTCCGACCGGCCCAGCGCAGCGTGCGCGTCGCCGAGCACCTCGAGCAGGGTGTCGGCGTCGTAGCCCACCCGGGTGAGCGCGGTCCGCAGATCCGGGCACAGCGCGGCGAGCAGCGATCCGGTGGTCGTCGATCGGTTCGTAGGCACACCGGTACTCTGCCACCGCGACCACCGGGCGCGGATCAGGTGCCCGCTGTGTTCCGCGGCACCGCGCTGCCACCTCGGGCCGCCGCCGGAGTCGGTCAGACCCCGCTGGGGTCGCGTCCGGTGACGCAGTACAACGCGTCGCCGGGATCGCTCAGGACTATCCAGTGTTCGTGACGTTCCACCACGGTCGCACCGAGTGACTCGTGCCACGCGGCGGTGGCGTCGATGTCGGTGGCCGCCAGATCGACGTGCGCGCTGGTGGGGCGGTTCTCGCCGAGGCGCTGCAACAGCAGCTGCGCGGGCAGCTGCCGTTCCTCGGAGCGCAACCGGGCGAACTCCGGCCGTCTGCCCGGTTGATGGGTCCAGCCGGTCAGCAGCGTCCAGAAGCGGGTCTCGACCTCGTGATCGTCGGGGCCGATGTCGAGGCACACCTGGTCCAGGCGCGACAGCGCGCCGTCCGGAGCCCGGACGGCGGGCGCGGGCGTGCTGGTGGCGCGGCCGCTGGGAGTCAGGCAGAACGTCTGGCCGCCGGGGGATCGCAGGACGGCGTAGCCGGGATGGTTGGCGACCAGCTCGGCCCCGAGGCCGAGCGCGGTGCGCACGGCGGAGGGGATGTCGTCGACGTCCAGGTCGAGGTGGACGCCGCCGAGGCCGGTCACCGCTTGCATCTTGACGCTCGCCGCGGCGAACAGCGCCGGGTCCGGCAACAGGGTGAGGAACTCGTCGTTCGCGCCGCGCCGAGGGGAGAGCTCGGTGCCGGTGACCGTGGACCAGAACTTCGCGCAGTCGTCGAAACGCTGCGCCGGGCGGTCCAGGAAGACCCAGATCCACCGAATCATGTGCACTCCTGTCTTGTCGCCCGCAACAAACCGTGGCCGGTGATCGTGGTGCGCGAGGCCTCATGCGACCCTAGGGACGCGTGCCCGCCTTGTCGAGAAAATACCGGCGCCGCCACATTTGGCAGGAATTCAATGTTATGTGGCATTTCAGCCACTCGTTGCGTGAGCATGGTTCGGGCAGGCTCATCGGGTGACCGAACTGCAGACGCCGACTCCCGTTTCCCTGGCTACCGCGCCGCGCCGGCGCTTGCATCCGGCTTGGCCGGTCGCAGGCGTGGGCTTCATCGCCCTGCTGGGCGCGGCTGCGTTCCGTTCCGTGCCCAGCGTGCTGATGGACCCGTTGCACGAGGAGTTCGGCTGGTCGCACGGCACCATCGGGACGGCCGTTTCGCTGAATCTGCTGCTATACGGCCTGATCTCGCCGTTCGCCGCCGCGCTGATGGATCGCTTCGGCATCCGCAGGGTGGTCGCCTGCGCGCTGCTGCTGGTCGCCGCGGGCAGCGGGTTGACGGTCTTCATGTCCCGGCCGTGGCACCTCGTGCTGACCTGGGGCCTGCTGGTCGGTGTCGGCGTCGGGTCGATGTCCATGCCGTTCGTCGCCACGATCACCGGCCGGTGGTTCGTGCGGCAGCGCGGTCTGGTCACCGGCGTGCTCACCGCCGCGGGCGCGACCGGACAGTTGGTCTTCCTGCCGTTGGTGTCGGCGCTGGCGCACGCCCACGGCTGGCGGCTGCCGTCGCTGATCGTCGCGGGCGCGGCGCTGGCCGTGGCGCCGTTGGTGGTGCTGTTCATCCGGGACTATCCGAGCGATCTCGGCGTGCGAGCCTACGGCGCCGAGCCGGACAGCACGGCGGGCCTGCGCGTACCCGCCGCGGGCGGCGCGTCGCGCGCGCTCACGGTGCTCGGGACGATCGCGCGGCGTCCCGGGTTCTGGCTGCTCGCAGGCGGTTTCGCGGTGTGCGGCGCGTCCACCAACGGGCTGGTCGGCACCCATTTCGTCAGTGCCGCGCACGATCACGGCATGCCGCCGACCGCCGCGGCGAGCCTGCTGGCCGTCGTCGGCGTCTTCGACGTGGCGGGCACCATCGCCTCGGGCTGGCTGACCGACCGGATCGATCCGCGCTACCTGCTGATCGGCTACTACACGCTGCGCGGTCTGTCGTTGCTGATCCTGCCCGCGCTGCTGGGTCCGGACACGCAGCCGAGCCTGTGGGTGTTCATCGTCTTCTACGGCCTGGACTGGGTGGCCACGGTGCCGCCGACCGTCGTGCTGTGCCGCGAACTGTTCGGCGCCGACGGCCCCGTCGCATTCGGCTGGGTGTTCGCCTCGCACCAGATCGGCTCGGCGGTGGCGGCCACCGGCGCGGGCGTGATCCGTGACCTGCAAGGCAGCTACGACCTCGCCTGGTACCTGGCGGGCGCTCTGTGCGGCGCCGCCGCCGTGATGTCGGCCGTCGTCCGCAGGCCTCCGGCAGCGGCGCGGTGAGCCGGTCTTCCCAGCGGACTCAGCCGTCGATGGCGTTGTGCGGCCGCGACTCGATGGCCGTGCGCGGACGGTCCCACCTGCTGGGCTCGTCTTTGCGGCGTGGCGGGCGATCGTTGGCGATCAGCACCGCGATCCAGGGCAGCGGAATCGACGCGACGATGATCAGGATGGACAGCAGCGGGTTGCCGAACGCGCTGTAGGCGATCGCGGCGAGGACCAGGCACGGGATGCGGAACGCCATGATGATCGTGTACCTGCGCACCCGGGCCCGGTGCTGATCGTCCAGCGAGGGCGCCGCCTCGGTGATCAACGCGGGGTGCTTGTCGTCGGTGCCTGGGAAGTATCCGGAGGAACGGCGGGGCTGCGTCGGCATCGTCACGTCGGGGTGCTCTTCGCGGTCGCGGCCGTCGGCGGATGGGGAATCGCCGTTCTGCTGCATACCCCGAGTCTTCCACTCGTGGTCCTTCCGCGCACATACGGAGGTGGGGTCGGGTCTGGTCGGTGGTGGCCGGTGATGCGATACCGAGGTGGGGTCGGGTCTGCTCGGCGGTGGCCGGTGCTGCGATACCGAGGTGAGACCGTGGTCAGCGGGGTTGTCGCGCGATGCGGCATCATGGAGTGCGTGAGCACCGACACCATGGTTCGCCCGGATACGACGACCGACGAGACGACGGGCGACGACACCCCGAAGTTCTTCCACTACGTGAAGAAGGACAAGATCGCCGAGAGCGCCGTGCTGGGCACCCACGTGGTCGCGCTGTGCGGAGAGGTCTTCCCGGTGACCCGCTCGCCCAAGCCGGGCTCTCCGGTGTGCCCGGAGTGCAAGAAGGTCTACGACGGCCTACGCAAGGGCGACTGAGGCGACGATCTACTCGCCGGACGAGGACCGCGCCGCGCGCAGATCGAGCACGGCGCGCAGGTCGTCGGAGCCCGCGTCGTCCGGACCCGCCGCGGCCTCGTCGGGATCCGTCGTGTCCGCGTCGGTTCCGCTCTCGCCGCGCACCTGATTGGCGATCCACTCCTTGACCTGCTCCATGCGCGTCGCGCGGGCGGGCCAGAACTCCTGCACCGCCGCGTTGAACTCCGCGCCCAGGATCACCGCGAAGCCCAGGAAGAACGTGAACAGCAGGAACGCGATCGGCGTCGCCAGCGCGCCGTAGGTGACGCCGGTGCGGCTGACCCACGACAGGTAGCGGCGCAGCACTTCGCTGGCCGCCATGAAGAACACGCCAGCCACCAGCGCCCCGCCGAAGAGCCGGTGCCAGGGCAACGAGGTGTGCAGTGCCAGCTTGTAGAGGGTGGTGAGCCCGACGATCAGCAGCAGGCCGACGCCCGGGTAATAGAAGAAGTCCAGCAGTTGCAGTCCGGTGGCCCGCCACGCGGTGGGCAGCACCCGCCCGATCAGCGTCGGCCCCAGCGCCACCAGCGGCAGGATGAACACCGACGCCGCCAGGAACAGCAGGTACAGCAACAGCGCGAAGATGCGCTGCCACACCGGGTGCCGCGCGTCCTGCTGGTCGTGGGCCTCCACGATCGAGTCGACGAAGGTCGCCATCGCCGACGATCCGGCCCACAGCGACAGCACGAAGCCCACCGACACCACCGCTCCGCGCCCGCGCCCGAGGACGTCCTGCACCGTGGGCTCGATGAGATCGGACACCACGTTGGCGCTGAACAGCTCCCGGCTGAACGCGATGATCTTGGACTCGACGATCTGCACCGTGTCCGGGCCGAACCATCCGCCGACGTAACCGAGGCTGCCGAGCAGGCCGAGCAACAGCGGCGCCAGCGAGAGCGTCTGCCAGAACGCGGCCGCGGCCGATTTGGCGAAGATCGAATCCGTCCACGCCTTCGCCGCCACCCGCAGGATCAGCGCGGCGGCCCGTCTGCTCAACACCGCTGTGCACGCGCTCGCGCGGTCGGCCCAAGTGGGAGGGCGCATAGCGGCGGCGCGGGTCGACGGTGTGTCGGTCCGCGGCGGATCCCCCGGAATGGCGTGGTGCTCGGTCATCGTGCTTACAGCATCGCGCACTTCGGCGATCCGCATCGGAGTGTGCGCGCGACGTGTCGGTGGGCATCGGGTGAACTCCCAGCGTCCTGGCTGGTGGCCGTGTGATGCCCGTCGCGCCCGCCGCGTCGGTTTGGCGACACGCCGTGCCGGGCCGCTAGGGTCGTCTGCGTGACTGGGTCGGGTGGCGCCGCTGTGGCGGGTGAGGCAGAGACGCCGGGCGATTCGAAAGTGATCGGCCCCGCCGTCAGCGGCGGTTCCCTCCGCGCCTGGCAGCGACGTGCGCTGACGAAGTACCTGGCCACCAAACCACGGGACTTCCTCGCCGTGGCCACCCCGGGCGCGGGCAAGACCACCTTCGCGCTGCGCGTGGCCGCCGAACTGCTGGCCGACCGCACTGTGGACCAGATCACCGTGGTGGCGCCCACCGAACATCTGAAGCACCAGTGGGCACAGTCGGCGGCTCGCTCCGGGATCGCGCTGGACTCGCGGTTCTCCAACTCCACCGGTGGCACCTCGGGTGACTATCACGGTGTCGTGGTCACGTACGCGCAGGTCGCCGCGCATCCCTCGCGCCACCGCGTGCGCACCGAGAATCGCAGGACGCTGGTCGTTCTCGACGAGATCCATCACGCGGGAGACGCCAAGAGCTGGGGTGACGCGACCGCTGAGGCGTTCGGCGACGCGACTCGCCGCCTCGCCCTGACCGGTACCCCGTTCCGCAGCGACGACAGCCAGATCCCTTTCGTCGTCTACGAACCCGACGAGTCCGGTTTCCCGAAGTCCCGCGCCGACCACACCTACGGCTACGCCGAGGCGCTCGCCGACGGCGTGGTGCGGCCGGTGGTCTTCCTGGCCTACTCCGGCGAAGCGCACTGGCGCGACAGCGCGGGCGAGGAGTATTCCGCCCGCCTCGGCGAGCCGCTGAACGCCGAGCAGACCGCCCGTGCCTGGCGGACCGCGCTCGACCCGGCCGGCGACTGGATCTCCGCCGTGCTGCGCGCCGCCGACATCCGGCTGCGCCAGAAGCGCGCCTCCGGCATGCCCGACGCGGGCGGTCTGGTGATCGCCACCGACCAGGACCGTGCCCGCGACTACGCCGAACTGCTGGAACACATCTCGGGTGAGAAGCCGGCGCTGGTGCTGTCCGACGACCCGGCCTCCTCCAACCGCATCGCCGAATTCAGCAACAGCACCCAGCCCTGGATGGTCGCGGTCCGCATGGTGTCCGAGGGCGTCGACGTGCCGCGCCTCGCCGTCGGGGTGTACGCGACCAGCGCCTCCACCCCGTTGTATTTCGCGCAGGCGATCGGGCGTTTCGTGCGTGCCCGTAAGTCCGGCGAGACCGCGACGGTGTTCCTGCCCTCGGTGCCGGTGTTGCTGGATCTGGCCGCGCAACTGGAGTTGCAGCGCGACCACGTCATCGGCAAGCCGCACCGGGAGAAGAACGGCCTGGACGACGACTTGCTGATCGAGGCGAACAAGCAGCAGGACGAACCGGGCGAGCAGGAGAAGTCCTTCGTCGCGCTGGCCGCCGACGCCGAGCTCGACCAGGTGATTTACGACGGATCCTCCTTCGGTACCGCGACCTTCGCCGGAAGCGACGAGGAAGCCGACTACCTCGGGATTCCGGGCCTGCTCGACGCCGAGCAGATGCGCGCGCTGTTGCGTGAGCGGCAGGCCAGACAGGTCGCGGATCGGAGCCTGTCCGCGCCCGTCCCCGATCCCGGTCCACAGGTGGCGGGCGCCGCGGAGCGGGTCGCCACCGCCGATCGGCTCGGCGAGCTGCGGCGCGAACTCAACAGCCTGGTGGCGATGCATCACCATCGCACCGGGAAGCCGCACGGCGTGATCCACGGCGAGCTGCGCCGGGAGTGCGGCGGGCCGCCGACCGCGCTGGCCACCGCCGAACAACTCGGTGAGCGCATCGCGGCGCTGCGCCGGAAGTAGCCCGCGTCAGTCGGCCGGGGCGGGCCAGGCGGCCATGGCGCAGTCGATGGACGCGGTGAGTTCCGGCAGCGCCGCGCCGTCCCGTGCCTGGATGGACAACCCGTAGAGGACCGTCGTGTAGAAAGCGGCGAGCGCCGCGCTGTCGGTACCGGGCGGCAGATCGCCCTCGGCGACGCCGCGCTCGAGTCGTTGCCGGATGTCTTCGGTCGTCGCGCGGCGCTTGTCGATCAGGAAATCGCGGATGCCGGTGTTTCTCGTGGTGTAGGTGGAGCCCGCGAGCACGACCATGCACCCGTGCGGCTTGTTCTCCTCGGTGTAGGCCACCGCGTTGTCCCGCAGCATCGCCTCGATGGCCGCCCGCGCGGTGGGTTCCTCGCGCAGCGCACGGGCGGTGTAGCCGCCGTCGGTGTGCCCGTAGAGGTCGACGGCCGCGCGGAACAGCGCCTCCTTGCCGCCGTACGCGGCGTACAGGCTGGGTGAGTTGATCCCCATCGCGGCGGTGAGGTCGTTCATCGACGCGCCCTCGTAGCCGTGTTCCCAGAACACCTCCATGGCGCGGCGCAAGGCCTCGGCGCGATCGAAGGCGCGTGGTCGTCCCCGTTCTGCCATGCCGAACCTTTCTGTGTCGATCGTTAAATATACCCCTTGACACCGTGGTGGCGGATGCGCTTGGCTATTTATGTATTGATCGACACAAAATAGGAGGAGTACCGATGCCGGATCTGACGGGCAAGGTCGCACTGGTCACCGGGGGTAGCCGCGGGATAGGGGCGGCGATCGTGCGCCGCCTCGCCGCGGCGGGCGCGGACGTGGCGCTGACCTACCAGCACGCCGAGGGGCAGGCGAAGACGGTGGTCGGCGAAGTCGAGGCGCTCGGGCGGCGAGCCGTCGCCATCCAGGCCGACAGCGCCGACGCCACCGCCGTGCGCACGGCGGTGGACCGCGCGGCGTCCGAACTCGGCGGGCTGGACATCCTGGTCAACAACGCGGGGATCTTCCCGGCGAAGCCGTTCGAGGAGTTCACCGTCGCGGAGATCGACAACGCGCTCGGTGTGCACGCGCGCGCCGCGTTCGTCGGCGCGCAGGCCGCGGTCCCGCACATGACCGACGGCGGGCGGATCATCAGCATCGGGACCAACCTGACCGATCACGCGCCGTTCGACGGGGTGACGCTCTACAACCTCAGCAAGTCCGCCCTCAACGGCTTCACCAAGGCGCTGGCGCGCGAACTGGGCCCGCGCGCGATCACGGTGAACCTCGTCCAGCCCGGCTCCACCGACACCGACATGAATCCGGGCGACGGAGCGCATGCGGGCAGGCAGCGCGACCTGACCGCGCTCGGGCGCTTCGGCGCCGCCGACGATGTGGCGGCGACGGTGGCCTTCCTGGCCGGGCCGTCCGGTCGCAGCGTGACCGGTGCGTTCCTCACCGTGGACAGCGGTACCAACGCCTGATCAACCCGGCGAAATGCCGCCGCTGCGGGACCACGACCGCCCGCTGGAACGCCGCGACGTACGTGCTCGGCGTCGCAGGACCGATCGGCTCGCGACCCGCGCGAGCGGCATGCCCGTGGCAGAGCAGCGGCAATGATGCGGCCGGGATCCGCGTACGCCACCCGTCAACGAAGCGAACTATCGAGATCGCCTCCGGCGCAGTAATTCCCCGCTTCCGGGGCCAGACGGCGGGGGTGCGATCGGTGGCCGGGATACTCCGAGATGGTTCGGCAGTTCAGCGCGGCGTCGTGGTGAAGAATCGCCGAGAGTCCAGTGCACTGATCGGCGTCCACCGCGTCGCCGGTGCGGACTCGTCCGAGTCCTGCGGCGCGGCGGCGAAATAACCAAGGATCGCCAAGCCCAGTCGCGGATCCTCGTCGACTCGCCGCGCCATCTCGTAGAAGACGGCCAGAAGGTGCACGCATCGTGTCTTGCGCGCGGTGCACGAGCAGTCGGTACCCGCGAGGACGGGTGCGAGGGAAATCCCGGCCGCGCTGATGGCGCGGTGCACATCGTCGGTCGGTACGGGCGGGTCCGGCACGAATCCGGCGATCGCGGTAACGGCGGTCCGGGACATGGGGGCCACCTCCACCTGCGTCACCGACGCCTGACCGCCCCGGTGGATGGTGGCCCGCACGACCTGTCCTTCGACGGTGGCCCGCACGCCGTTGTTGCGCGCGATGCTGCGCGCGCGGGGCAGCAGTGGGTCCGGCCGGGTCTGGCGCAGCGGCTCGGCCAGCCGGACCCAGTCCATGCCCCATGCGGTGTAGCCGAACTCGTTGTCCGCCATCAGTTCTCCCTCTTGCGGCGCAGTATCTCGATCAGCTGGGCGTCGTCCAGTGTGGCCAGCGCCGCGATACCCGCAGTGTCGCCGAGGTCGCGCAGCGCCGCCTTGCGGTCGTGCATGCCCGCGATGTGCTCCTCCACGGTGGTGGTGGAGGTGAGCGTGGTGACGGTGACCGTACGGGTCTGGCCGATCCGGTGCACCCGGTCGGAGGCCTGCGCCTCCACCGCCGGGTTCCACCAGCGATCGAAGTGGACGACGTCGGCGGCGCGGGTCAGCGTGAGCCCGGTGCCCGCCGCGCGCAGGCTGAGCACCAGCACCGGTGGCCCGTCCTCGGCCTGGAACCGGGTGACGATCTCGGCGCGCTCGGCCTGTGAGAGGCCGCCGTGGAAGAACGGCGCATCCACGCCGAACTGCTCGGCGAGATGCCGTACCAGCAGGTCACCGGTCTGCCGGTACTGCGTGAAAATCAGCGTCGGACTGCCGGTTTCGAGATTGGCGGCGACGATGTCGGTGCACAGGTCGAGCTTCCCGGACCGGCCGGCGAGCTCGTCGAGTTCGCCGGTGATCAGGCCGGGATGGTTGCACACCTGCTTCAGGGCGGTCAGCGCCGCGAGCACGCGGCCGTGGCGCTCGATGCCCGCGCCGAATCCGTCGTCCACGGCCTCGTCGAGCAGTTGGTCGTACAGCTGTTCCTGTTCGGCGGTGAGGTCGCAGAGCAGGTCGCTGTGGATCTTCGCGGGCAGGGCGGCGGCGACCTGACGCTTCGTGCGGGCCAGCACCACCGGTTCGATGGTGTCGCGCAACCGTGCCGCGGCGGCGGCCGAACCCTCGTGGATGGGCCGCACGAAGCGCCGCCGGAACTGCGTCCGGTGCCCGAACAATCGGGGTGCCACCAGGTGCAGCAGTGCCCACAACTCATCGAGATGGTTCTCCACCGGCGTGCCGGTCAGTGCGACCGTGGCGGCCGCGTCGATCGCGCGCGCCGCCTTCGCGACCTGGGTGCGGGGATTCTTCAGCGCCTGCGCCTCGTCGAAGACGGCCGTCGCCCACCTCCGCTGCGCCAGCAGCTGCCCATGTAACCGCAGCGTCGGGTAACCGGCGACCAAGATCGTCGTGGCGTCGGGATCGACGGCGCCGCCTCGCCACACGACCACGCGCAGCCCGGGCGCGAACCGGCCGATCTCGTGCGCCCAGTTGCCGACCAGCGAGGTCGGGCACACCACCAACTGCGGACCGGCCTCGGCCCGGTCGAGCAGGAAGCCGATGGTCTGCACGGTCTTGCCCAGCCCCATCTCGTCGGCGAGCACCGCGCCGCCGTGCGCGGCGACCGTTTCGCGCAGCCAGCCGACCCCGCGGGCCTGGTAGGGGCGCAGCCGGGCTTTCAGGGTGGCCCGCAGATCCGCCGTGACCGCCTCGGTGTCGCGCAGGACGGCCAATGCTCGTCGCGCGGAGACGATTGCCGTGCGGGACGCGTCCGGCACGGCGTGCGCGGCGATGGGCAGGGCATCGGCGTCCGGGTCGGGCGGCTCACCGGCGGGGTCGGCGAGCGCGGAACGCACCACCTGTTGCCAGACCAGGACCGACTCACCCGGGTGCTCCAGGCTCGAGTCCGCGAACGTCTCGGGATCCACCAAGGCGGCATCGACGTCGATGACCTCGAGGGCTCCGTCCACGCCGATCGGGACGGCCAGCGCGAGGGTCTCGCGGTCACCTGGACCGGTCGGGGCCGGACCGGTGGCGTGTCCGAGCCAGGTCCAGAGCGCGAACATGTGCCGATCCGGTAGATAAGTGGCGTGTGTGCTGGGCAGAGCGCACCCCTTGAATCAACGTATGGTGTACGGAGTAACCTGACAACGGACACCGTACCGGATCGGTTCCGAGGAGCCAGTGAGCGAAGACGTCACATCCAACGAGGCCAGGCGGCTGATGAGCTTGCTGTGGCGGCACGAACTACCGTCGCGTCCGGCGGGGCGCGGTCCGAAGCAGGCGGTCAGCGTGGACGCGGTGGTCGCCGCGGCGGTCGCGCTCGCCGACCGGCAGGGCTATGACAAGGTCTCCATCCGCACGGTCGCCGCCGAACTGGGGCTGCGGCCGATGAGCCTCTACACGTACGTACCGAGCAAAGACGCACTGACGGTGCTCATGGTCGACGCGGTGGCCGAGGAAGACGCGCCGGTTCCCGCCGATCTGCCGCCGCGTGAGCGCCTCGCCGCGGTGGCCCGCCAGGTGCGCGCGGAACTCCTCGCGCACCCCTGGCTGCTCGAGGTGTCGCCGTGGCGGCTCGTGCTCGGGCCGGGACGGATGCGTCGCTACGAGCGGCAGCTCGCCGCGATCGACGGGCTCGGCCTGCCGGACGTGGCGATGGACCGGGCGATCGCCGTGCTGTCGGAGTTCGCCACCGGAAACGCGCGCATGGCGGTGGCCGCAGCCCGCGAGACCGCGCGAATGAGCGACGCGCAGTGGTGGGAAGTGCACGGTCCGCTGCTGAGCGAGGTCATGCCGCCGGGCCGGTTCCCGCTCGCCGCACGTGTCGGGGCGGCGGTGGGTGAGCTGTACCAGGCGCCGGCCGACCCGGACGGCGCGTTCGAATACGGCCTGGCCAGGCTGCTGGACGGCATCCTCGGCGCGGACTGAGCGCCGCCGGACACACCGACAGCGGGCGACCTGTGGGTCGCCCGCTGCCGGTGGAAACGGTGTTCTGTTGTTCGATGCTGTTGTGTCAGGACGCGAGGAGCAGGTCAGAGCGCGGGAGCGGACTCCGTGTCGATCACGGCGTCCAGCTCACGCAGCCGATCCATGTGTTCGTTCGCGTGGTGCTGGCAGAAGAGCAACTCTCCACCTGCGGGCAGTACGGCGCGCACACGGGCCGCCGCCCCGCAGCGGTCGCAACGATCGACCGCGGTCAGTGGGGTGCTTGTCAGGGTTCCTGGCATGACTCCTCCGTCCTGGCTCCCGGTCCCGACGACCGTTCACCTGGTGTGGGGCCCGTGGTCACTCACCACGAGCTCGCTACCGCTACTTCCCAGCAGGGGTATGACTACTCTGTCAGACGTTCGGGACGGGGGACTTTGTTCCCGCGGATGAAGCAGTGTGTTTTCGATAACACGACCAGGGATTTCGCTACGGGCGAACGCCGCTGGTCCTGTCGTAGATGTGCACTGCGTCACACTCTCGATCGGCCGATCCAGTTGTCTACCGGGAGATTACCCGTGACCTATGACACTCACACGCTTGTTCACCTATGCACTTTGGATGAATGGTTATCCGCGCGGCAAACGGGGGAGTACCGAGCGCCCTCCCTCGCCGAGGCAGGGTTCATCCATCTCTCGTCGCCGCAACAGGTGCACCTGCCCGCGAATCGCTTGTTCGCGGGGCGGCGTGATCTGGTGTTGCTGCGGATCGACTCCCGCCGCGTCGGGTCGCCGATCAAGTGGGAGCCGGGCGTCCCGACCGATCCGGAGTCGATACTCTTCCCGCACCTGTACGGCCCCCTGCCGGTGGGCGCGGTCACAGGGGTCGTAGAGTACCTGCCCGCGGCGGACGGGACATTCGCCCCGCTCCCGGCGTGACTACCGGTCGCGGATCTCACGCGCCACGATGGCGGCCTGAACCCGCGACCGCACACCGAGTTTCGTCAGCACCCGGGACACATGTGTTTTGACGGTCGTCTCGCCGATGAACAGCCGACCCGCGATCTGCGCGTTGGACAGGCCGTCGCCGAGGCAATCGAGCACTTCGCGTTCCCGCTCGGTGAGCTCGCCGAATCCGGCGGGAGCCGGTTGCGCGGCAATCTGATTCGACGCGGCGAACGCAGAGATCACCGCTCGCGTCACCTCCGGAGCCAGCACGCCGTCCCCGGCCGCGACCGCGCGCACCGCCTCGACCAGCGCCCGGCCCGACGTGGATTTCAGCACGAACCCGGAGGCGCCCGCGCGCAGCGTGCGAAAGACGTACTCGTCCAGGTCGAACGTGGTGAGGATCAGCACCTTCGCCAAGCCGTCCGCGGTGATCCGCTCGGTCGCGGTGATCCCGTCCACCCCCGGCATGCGCACGTCCATCAGCACCACCTGCGGCCGCAGCGCTTTGGCCTGTGCCACCGCGACATCGCCGTCGGCGGCCTCGCCGACCACCTCGATATCGTCCTCGACGTCCAGGATCATCCGCAGGCCGGCGCGGATCGCGGCGTGGTCGTCGGCGATCACCACCCGAATCGTCATGCGGCGCCCACGCAGCCGAGCGGCAGGGTGGCCAGAACTTCCCAGTGGCCGGAATCCGTTCCGGCGCGCAAGCTTCCGCCGAGTGCCGCGGCCCGTTCGCGCATGTTCACCAGACCGCGACGCCCCGCTCGGTCCACGGCCCGGTGGGGCCGCGCGGGCGTTGTCCTGTTGCGGACGGATATGGTCAGTCTCTCCCGCTCTGCGCGCACGTCGATGGAGACCTCCTGTCCCGGGGCGTGTTTCATGGCGTTGGTCAAAGCCTCCTGGACGATGCGATAAGCGGCCTGGTCGACAGCGCTGGGCAGCGCGGCGCCGTCCAGTGATTCGCGCACCCGTACCGAGATCCCCGCCGCGCGTGCGGCGTCCACCAGGATCGGCAACTGCGCGAGGGTGCGCGGCGCGGCTACTTCCGCCGCGCCGTCGTCGCTGTGCAGCAATCCGATCATGGTGCGCATCTCCTCCAGTGCGCTGACGCTGTTGGCGCGGATGGAGCGCATGATGCCGGCCACCGCCGGGTCGGCGTCGCGGCGGGCCAGCACGCCGAGCGCCGCCTCCGAGTGCAGTGCGATGGCCGACAGGTGCCCGGCGATCACGTCGTGCAGATCGCGCGCCATCGTGGTGCGCTCGTCGGCGATGGCCGCGCGCCGGTCGAGTTCGGCGACCAGGGTGAGCGCCTCGGCGCGGGTGCGCTCGGCGTGCGCGACCTCCTTGTGCGTGCGCACCGAGTTCGCCCACCAGATCGGCGTCGCGACGAAACTGAACACCGCCACCAGCGCCAGCGCGACCGCGCGCAGGTCGCCGGTCAAGGCGAGGGTCAGCACCACCACGACGACGGAGAGCGTCGACCAGGACAGCGCCGTGATCCGCGACGCCCGGCGCCCGGCGTACAGCACGGCCGCGTAGATCAAGTCGGCGTAGACGATCCACACCGGCACCGTGGCGCCCAGCCAGATGTCCACGGCCAGCGGCAAGAGCCCGGCAAGCATGGCCGCGACCGGCATCCGGCGCCGGCAGAAGGTCGCCAGGCACAGTAGCGCCAGCACACCGCACCGCACCCACAACGACGCCTGCTCGCCCCGCTCGGTCATGGTGGACAAGCCTGCGAGGTACAGCGCCGCGCCGCCGGCGAACGCGATCACGGCGCCCAGCGCATCCCGTGTCCGCTCCGGCACATCCGCCCACCGCCACACGCCTCCATCACAGCACAGCGACCGCGACGCGCCATCGGCCGAAGTGATGACCGATCCGTTCGTGGACGCGGTGATCCGGCTAATCTGGAGGGCGTGAACGTCGACGTCACCGCACTACCCGGGATCGGTGTCCGGAAGGACTTCGAAGTGCGATCCGGTCGCCGAATCGGCGTGGTCGCCCACCGCGATGGTGATATCGACCTGATCGTCTCCAAACTCGACGATCCCGACGCCTGTGCCGCGCAGATCCCGCTGACCACCGATGAGGCCGCGGTCCTGGCCAACTTGCTCGGTGCGCCGCAGCTGGTCGCCAAGCTCAACGACGACCACCGCGACCTGCCCGGGATCACCACGCGCCAGCTCCCGATCGGGGACGATTCCCCCTACGACGGCCGCACCCTCGGTGAGACCGAGATGCGTACCCGCACGAAGGCCTCCATCGTGGCGGTCATGCGGGCCGGGCAGTTGCATCCCTCGCCCGGACCCGATTTCACCTTCACCGCGAGCGACCTGCTCGTGGTCGTCGGCACTCCGGAGGGCTTGGATGCCGCCGCGAAGATATTGACGCACGGCTGAGCCGTGACGGACACCGCGCTCGCCCTGATCGAGCTCGGAGCGGTTCTCTTCGTTCTCGGCATGCTGGGGCGTGTCGCAGGCCGTGTCGGTATGTCGCCCATTCCGCTGTACCTGCTCGGCGGTGTCGCCTTCGGCCAAGGTGGTCTCATCGAACTCCGGGCCGCCCACGACTTCGGCCATATCGCGGGCGAGATCGGGGTGGTGCTGCTGCTCTTGCTGCTCGGCTTGGAGTACACGGCGGCGGAGCTGGTGACCGGCCTGCGTCGTTCCTGGGCGGCCGGTGTGGTGGACATCGTGGTCAACGCGTCACCGGGGGCAGTGGTCGCGCTGATGCTGGGCTGGGGTGTCGACGGCGCGATCACGATGGCAGGCGTCACCTACATCTCCTCCTCGGGCATCGTGGCGAAGGTCCTCGACGACCTCGGACGCCTGGGCAACCGGGAGACGCCGGTGATCCTGTCCATCCTGGTATTCGAGGACCTGGCGATGGCGGTCTACCTGCCGATCCTCACCACGGTGCTGGCGGGGCTCAGCTGGCTCAGCGGGCTGCGCGCCCTGGCGGTAGCGCTGATCACCATCACGCTGGTGCTCGTGGTGGCGCTGCGTTACGGGCGGTACGTCTCGGCGGTCGTGGACAGCGCCGACCGTGAGGTCTTCCTGCTCACGCTGCTCGGCGCGGCGTTGCTGGTCGCGGGCGTCTCCTCGGCGCTGAGCGTGTCGGCGGCGGTCGGAGCGTTCCTGCTCGGCATCGCGATCTCCGGCTCGACCGCGCACGCGGCGGCGAAGATGCTCGAACCGCTGCGCGACCTGTTCGCGGCCATCTTCTTCGTGGCCTTCGGGTTGAACACCGACCTGCGGGCGATCCCGCCGGTGCTGGGCTGGGCGATCGCGCTGGCGGCGGTCACGGTCGTTACGAAGGTGGCGACCGGGTGGTGGGCCGCCGCACGCGAGGGCATCCGGCGGATGGGCCGGGCCAGAGCGGGCGCGGCGCTCGTCGCGCGGGGCGAGTTCTCCATCGTCATCGCGGGATTGGCCGTGAGCGCGGGCGCGATGGACGGTCAGCTCACGGCGCTCGCCTCGACCTACGTCCTGCTGATGGCGGTGCTGGGCCCGATCGCGGCGCGAGTGGTCGAGCCGATGGTCGGTTTGCTGCCCGACCGCGGCCGCCGCGAGCCCCAGGTCTACTGATCAGTCCTGGGCCGTGCGGGCTCTGCGGCCCGCGGTCCGTTCCAGCCGATGCCAGAACAGGCTCGCGATCGCCCCGACCGCCAGCCCGATCACGGCGGCGCAGAGATGGCCGTAGTCGGTGAATGTCGGCTCGATCCACAGCGCCACGCCGAGCGTCAGGAGCAGCGCACCGGCCCACACCAGCCGCACCCTGCCGCGGAACCGGAATGCCAGCGCCGCCAGCACGGCCGAAAAGCCGTAGCTGGTACCGACATCCGCGGCGACGGCCACCCGCAGCGGGATGAGGCCACGGTCGATGGCGTGTGAGATGCCGGTGACGGTCAGCAGCGTCGCCCCGATGTGCCCGGTCGCGAACAGCAGGATCCAGCGCGCGGTGCCAAGCCAGCGCTCGGCATATGCCATGACGATCAGGAAACCGGCGATGGTCGTCCAGGGAAAGCCGCCGTCGGTCCAGAACGCCGAGGCGACCAGCACCTGAACCGGGTTGTGCCGCATGTTGTAGAGGTTGGTCGACGCCGAGAAGATCAATCTGCGCTCCACCGAGTCACCGACCCCGCGCAGCGTCCACCAGGTGACGAACAGCGTGAACGCGTAGGCGGTGCTGGCGGGGGCGGCTCCCAGGTGCGCGCGGATCGCGGGCAGGAGCCGCCGCGGCAGCCCGGGACGGCGCAGCCAGGCTTGCACGTCGCGCCACTCGGCGCGCAGGTCGACGGTCTGCGTCCACGGTGACCGCAGCCAGCTCGAAGTCGAGGTCGAGGCAACCACCCCGCAAGTCTGCCGGGCGCGAGCTGCGCGCGGCGAAGTGCCCCCGTCGTGGCGCTGTTTCCTCCGGCGCGTCTGCGGCCTGGCGCGGAAAAGCGCGACACCCGCATTCACCGGCCGCTGGAGGAATCGAGCGGACGACGAATGCGGGCGTCGAGGCGATGCGACCTAGTCGAGGTAGTCGCGCAGGACCTGCGAGCGGCTGGGGTGGCGCAGCTTGCTCATGGTCTTGGACTCGATCTGGCGGATGCGTTCGCGGGTGACCCCGTAGACCTGGCCGATCTCGTCGAGGGTGCGCGGCTGGCCGTCGGTGAGGCCGAAGCGCAGCCGGACCACGCCCGCCTCCCGCTCCGACAGCGTCTCCAGCACCGACTGCAGCTGATCCTGCAGCAGCGTGAAGCTCACCGCGTCCACCGCGACCACGGCCTCGGAGTCCTCGATGAAATCGCCGAGCTGGCTGTCGCCCTCGTCGCCGATGGTCTGGTCCAGCGAGATGGGCTCACGCGCGTACTGCTGGATCTCCAGCACCTTCTCCGGCGTGATGTCCATTTCCTTGGCCAGCTCCTCCGGCGTCGGCTCGCGGCCGAGATCCTGGAGCAGCTCGCGCTGGATGCGGCCGAGCTTGTTGATGACCTCCACCATGTGCACCGGGATGCGGATGGTGCGGGCCTGGTCGGCCATGGCGCGGGTGATGGCCTGCCGGATCCACCAGGTGGCGTACGTGGAGAACTTGTAGCCCTTGGTGTAGTCGAACTTCTCCACCGCGCGGATCAGACCGAGGTTGCCCTCCTGGATCAGGTCCAGGAACGCCATGCCGCGGCCGGTGTAGCGCTTGGCCAGCGAGACGACCAGGCGCAGGTTGGCCTCGAGCAGGTGGTTCTTGGCCCGGTTGCCGTCGCGGACGATCCAGTTGAAGTCGCGGCGCATGGCGACCGGCAGCTTCTCGCCCTGCTCGGCGAATTCGCGCACCTTCTCCGCGGCGTAGAGGCCCGCCTCGATCCGCTTGGCGAGTTCGACCTCCTCCTCGGCGTTGAGCAGCGCGACCTTACCGATCTGCTTGAGGTAGGCGCGGACCGAGTCGGCCGAGGCGGTGAGCTCGGCGTCCTTGCGGGCCTGGCGCAGCGCCTCGGACTCCTCTTCGTCCCAGACGAAATCGCCGGAGGCCTTGTCGGCCGCCGTCGGCTCGTCGGCCTCGCTCTCGGCTTCCTCGGTTTCGGTGTCCTCGGCGACGTCGACCAGTTCGTCGCCGTCGGCGAGGTCCTCCTCGGAGACTTCCAGATCGCCGAGATCGTCGAGATCGAGCGACTCGTCCTCGATCGCCTCGTCGGCGCCGGGCTCGCCGTCGGGGCCCGCCTTCTTGGTGGTGGCTTTCTTCGCGGGAGCCTTGGCCGCCTTCTTGGCAGGCGCCTTCTTGGCGGCGGCCTTCTTCGCCGGAGCCTTCTTCGCGGCAGCCTTACGGACCGGCCGTGCTGCGGTTACATCTGCGGAGTCGGCATCGGCCGATTCGGCGGTCTGACGGGTATTCGTGGCTACCACGTACGCCCTTTCGTGACGGTCTCGTGCGGCGTCACGCCAGAGTGGGTTTCCGGCGGAGCGATCTGTCGGGTTGCACCGGCGGAGGGCCGGTCGGGGTTTCTCCGGCTCAGCCGGGCACGTTCCATTGTAACGATCTAACCAGGGTACCTACGGCACGATGCCGGGAACGGCATCCTCGCGGTTCCCGCGCGCCTCACGGTGCGACGCCCCCCGCGATCGCCATGGCGGCGCCGACGATGCCCGCGGTGTTGCGCAGGCGGGCCGGGATGACCGGAGTCCGGTTGGTGAGCAGGGGAATCCACTGCTCGGCCTCCCTGCTGATGCCCCCGCCCGCGACGAAGACGACCGGGAAGAACAGGTTCTCCAGCCCCGTCAGCACCAGGCTGACCTGCGCTGCCCACTGCTCGTAGCTCAGGCCGTCGCGTTCCTTGATCGAGGCCGCCGCGCGGTGCTCGCTCTCCATCCCCTGGATCTCCAGGTGACCCAGTTCGGTGTTGGGCACCAGTGTGCCGTGGTAGAGCAACGCCGAGCCGATGCCGGTGCCGAAGGTCAGCAGCATGACCAAGCCCGCGAAATTGCGCGCCGCGCCGAAGTGGTCCTCGGCCATGCCCGCGGCGTCCGCGTCGTTGAGCACGGTGACCGGACGGCCGCCGAGCGCGGCGGAGAACAGCGCCCGCGCGTCGGTGCCGATCCAGGACTTGTCGATGTTCGCCGCGGTGCGCGCCACGCCGCCGATCACCACCGAGGGCAGGGTGAGGCCGACCGGCCCGGTCCACTTGGCCTTGTCGACCAGTTCGGCGACCGCCTCCGCCACGGCGAACGGTGTCGCCGGGTGCGGCGTCGCGATCTTGATCCGCTCGTGGACCAACTCGCCGGTGGCCAGATCGACCGTGGCGCCTTTGACGCCGCTGCCGCCGATGTCGATGCCGAATGCGTGCCCCCGAGCGGACATGACTAACCCCTCGTTTCCCTGTGCTGGCCGGTGTGATGACAGCGCTGCACGGGGCCCGGGACGCCCATGGCGGGCGTGCGAATGGGATGCCCGACGACGGCGCTGTGTCGTGCACGACAAGAGTAATGGGACCACGAGGCTGGGCGTTCGGCGAGGATGTGTGATGCGATGGTGGGCGTGCCGGAAACCTCATCGTCAGTGTCCGACTACACCCCCGACTCGTTCGTCTCGATCGTCGCGCGTGGCGACGAAGCCGACCTGCGCCGTGTCGCGGTCGACCTCGCCGAGACGGCCGCCGCCCATGTCCGTGCCCGTCGTCCCGAGGTGTTCGGGCCCGCGGGCGTGCACGCCGAAGGCGCCGTGCGGTCCAAGAGCCACGAGACCGACCCGGTCACCATCGTGGACACCGAGACCGAAGAGCTGATCCGAAGACTGCTCGCCGAACAACGCCCCGGCGACCCGATCCTCGGCGAGGAGGGCGGCGGCAGCATCGATGACGCGAGCGCGGACACCGTCCACTGGGTGGTTGATCCGATCGACGGCACCGTCAACTTCCTCTACGGCATTCCCGGCTACGCCGTATCGGTGGCCGCGCTGCGCGGCGGCCGTCCGGTCGCGGGCGCCGTGGTGGACGTCGCGCGGGCAGCCACCTACAGCGCCGCGCTCGGACTCGGCGCGCTGCGTGTCGACGCCGACGGCGCGGTGGAGCACTTGAGTTGCACGCCCGTCGAGTCGGTGGCGATGTCGCTGGTCTCCACCGGATTCGCCTACGGCAGGCACCGCAGGAGCAGGCAGGCGGAATTGATCGCGCAGGTGCTGCCGCACGTGCGCGACATCCGCCGTTTCGGTGCGGCGGCACTGGATCTGTGTCATGTCGCAGCAGGCCGTGTGGACGCCTACTTCGAGCACGGCTTGAACGCCTGGGACTGGGGCGCGGGCGCGCTGATCGCCGCCGAGGCGGGTGCGCGCCTTACGCTGCCGCCCGCGACGGCGCCGGGCGCCGACGGCGACCTGGTGGTGGCCGCCGCGCCCGGCATCGCCGACGAGCTGGGGGAGCTGCTGGCCCGGGTCGGCGCTACCGAGCCGATTCCGGACCGCTGATCAGCAGCGGGCCTGCCGTGCGGCGTCGAGCAGCTTGATGTCGATGGAGGTGGAGTTGCCCGGCGCCGGGTTCTTGAGCGAACGCAGCACTTCCTCGGCGTCGTTGCTGGGGTGGATGTCCCGGAACAGCGAGCCGAGCACGAGATCGACGGTGTCGTCGCCGCGCTGATCCTCGATCAGCTCGGCGCACGGCGCGACCAGCTGTACGGCGGCCGCGGCCGGACGGCCGTTGACGCCGAAGCGGACCTGCCCGGTGCATTCCAGGTCGCCGTTGACGTATACCGAATCGTTGCCGTATTGCGTTCCGGGAGCGCTCGCGAATCCGAGGTCGCCGAGCTGGGCGGCGACGTGCGCGGCCTGGCCGCGCTGGTTGTTCGCGTTCAGCACGCGCACCTTGCTCGCCGCCAGCGGTGCGGGTTCCACGTCCTGCAGCCGGCCTGCGCCGACCCGCTGGCCGAGCGGAGTCGGTTGCGGCGCACCGGGATCCGAGGCCGGACTCGGTGAGTTGCACGCCATCGCGGTGTGGTCGGTATCGTGCGTCGTGAGGGCTTTGACCCAGACGATCCCGCAGATCAGGGCGAGAACGCCGAGCATGATGAGCCAGGGCTGGGGGCGGCGGCGCACGTACGGTTGCCCTTGCGAATCCGTCGCGGTGCCTTCGGTGATCAGTGAAACCACCAGCACACTCTACGAAAATGTGGGGCGGTCGCGTCGCAAGGTCTCGGTGCGTTCCACGGACGGTGTCGATTGCCCCTCATTTTCGACTCGGCTGTGTTTTGATTGCGACTTTTGCTCCGGGGTCCGCTATTGTCTGGCGGCCCAGATCGAATCACCGGTGCGGAAATCAGTGGTCGGTCGCGGGAACAAGAAGGGCATGTCCTGCGTTTACCCAGCGCTATCAGGAGTGGATCGGCATGATCCGCCCTGATAGGCGACCGGTGTACGTGTGACGTGCACCACCGGCGGGGCGGTACCGGTCGCGGCGATTCCGGCAGGAATCGGGTGTGAGCGGACCGGTCCGGGATATACGGAGTTAGGACGAGGGGAAGACGACATGGCAACCGACTATGACGCACCGAGGCGCACCGAATCCGACGATGTGTCGGAGGATTCGCTGGAGGAGCTGAAGGCTCGTCGTAACGAGGCACAGTCCGCCGTCGTGGATATCGACGAATCCGATACCGCGGAGTCGTTCGAGCTTCCCGGCGCCGACCTGTCCGAGGAAGTGCTGACGGTTCGGGTGATCCCGAAGCAGGCCGACGAGTTCACCTGTTCCAGCTGTTTCCTGGTCCATCACCGGAGCAGGCTGGCCAGTGACAAGGGCGGTCAGATGATCTGCATGGATTGCGCCGCCTGATCTCGACGAGATCGAACAACAGTGTCAGCCCGCGCTCGGTAGACCGAGCGCGGCGAGGACCCGTTCGGGCCGCCGCGTACTGACCAGCCAGTACGGCGTCGGATCGTCCGGGTCGTCGAGCACGAGCAAGACCATCGGCCCGATCCAGGGGCGATGCTGGACATAGGCGGCGGGGTCGAGCTGGCGACCCAGCGCCGCGCTTTTCGCGGTGGGGGCGACGGCGGCCGCGCGAGCAACGAAATTCACCGGCAGATGCGCGCGATCGGCGCGCAACTCCGGTGTGCCGTTCGCGTCCGGCGCCACTTCGACGCGGTGGCGGCTCAGCCACAGCAGCACCCAGACCGGCACGGGGAACAGCAGCACATAGGGCAGCCAGGCACGCAGTCCCGGCGCGCCCATATGGATCTCCGCCGCGAGCAGTCCGGTGACGGCGAACGCCACCGGCCACCACCACAGCGGCACCCACAGGCGCTCCCGGTATCGGTGCGCAGGCTGCGCTTTCTCGTCCGCGGTCATGGGGTTGGGCTGGTCCGACACGAGTCAACACTAAGTCACGAGGGCAAACAGCCTACGCGTAGGCTCGTCCAACGTGAGCGCACTTTCACCCATACCCTTGCTGCGGCTCGACCCCGGCATCCCTCTGCCCACGCGCGCCCATGCGGGTGACGCGGGCGTGGATCTGTGCACCACGCAAGACGTCATCCTGGAGCCGGGGGAGCGGGTGCTGGTCGGCACCGGCGTCGCCGTCGCGCTACCGGTCGGCACCGTCGGCCTGATCCATCCGCGCTCGGGTCTGGCGGCCAAGGCCGGGCTGTCGGTGGTGAACACCCCCGGCACGGTCGACGCGGGGTACCGGGGCGAGATCAAGGTGTGCCTGATCAACCACGATCCGCGCACGCCGATCGAGTTGCGGCGCGGTGATCGGATCGCGCAACTGCTGGTACAGCGGGTGGAGCTGGTGGATTTCGTGGAGGTCGACTCGCTCGACGAGACCACCAGGGGAGCGGGTGGCTATGGCTCCAGCGGCGGTCACGCGAGTTTGACCGCACAGACGAACGGGGTGGGCCGGGCTACCGGCGAGGAGGCATGACGGGAATGTTCGGAAAGAGAAAGAACTCGAGCCGGGCCGCGGACGACCGGTACGAAGAGGCGGGCGACTACGCCGACTACGAGTCCGCCTACGAGGGCGAGTACGACGACGATTTCTACGACGACGCCCCCACCGACGAGCGCTCGTATGAGGGCGTGGATCTGGACGTCGACCGGCCCAACGGACGGCCCGGACCCTACGACTACGACGAGGTCGCCGAGCTGCTGGATTCGGTGTCCGAGCAGCGGCTGGATCTCGGGTCGGTGTTGTTGCCGGTCCCGCCGGGCGGTCAGCTGCAAGTCGAGATGACCCCGGAAGGCCAGCCGCAGGCGGTGCACCTGGCCACGGAGCACGGCCGGATCACCGTCGCGGCCTACGCCGCGCCCAAGACCTCCGGCCAGTGGCGGCTGGTCGCCGCGGATCTCGCCGACTCGCTGCGCAAGGACGGCGCCCGGGTGTCGGTCGAGAACGGGCCGTGGGGCCGAGAACTGCTGGCCCTGACCGAAGGCGCGGACCTGCGTTTCATCGGCGTGGACGGCTATCGCTGGATGGTGCGGCTGGTCGCGGCGGGCCCCTCGGGCGCGGCGAACGACGGCAGCCCCCTGGTCAAGGCGGCGCGGGCGATCCTGAGCGAGACCGTGGTGCGGCGCGGCGAGGACCCGCT
The DNA here is from genome assembly GCF_040610355.1 of Nocardia sp. NPDC004168. NCBI lineage: Bacteria > Bacillati > Actinomycetota > Actinomycetes > Mycobacteriales > Nocardiaceae > Nocardia > Nocardia sp. NPDC004168. The sequence goes on from NZ_JBEXME010000001.1 coordinate 381,853, forward strand.
GCCGGTGCGGGACCCGCTTCCGGTGGTGCTGCCGCAGGAGCTGGCCGAGCAACTCGCCGCGGCCCATCAGCAGCAGGTGGAGGCTCAGCAGCAGGCGATGGCCGCGCAGGTAGCGGCGCAGACCGGTGCGCAACCGGTGGTGCCGCGCATGCCGCAGGGCCCGCGCCGGGGCGCGGACGGGTCGGCCATGCAGCAACTCGGCCTGAACTGAGCGGAAGATCTCACGCGAAGGCGCCGATACCCGTGTGTCCCAGGATCGCGGGGTCGGCGCCGAGTTCGTCCAGCGTGATCCGGTACAGGTGCGCGCGCGGGGCCAGCGCCGCCCATTCCTCGGCGACCGCACGCGGGTGCACCGGGTCGTCGACCGCGGTGACCACCGCGAGCGGCAGCTCGAATGCCGACAGCAGCTCGGCATCGGGCCACTTGTAGTCCGCGGCCTCCTCGAGCGCCCGCGGCAGTTCCGGCCACTGTGCCCGCCAGGACTGGGTCAGCGCGTCAGCCAGCCACCGCGGGCTGCTCGCCCGCATCCGGTCGATCACCGTGTCCAGACCGTCCACGCGCAGCTGCGCCGCGGTGGCCGCCGCGCTCAGCGTGGCGGGGCAGGCCGCGGTGTCGGGCCCGGTCCAGGCGGGCAGTGCCGCCACGACCCCCACGACGCGTCGGGGGTGCTCGGCGGCCCACTCCAGTGCGATCGCCGCGCCCAGGGAAATGCCCGCCACCAGCACCGGGCCCGAATCCGCCGCCGCATCCAGCGCTGCGCGGCAGCTCGCCACCACCCGGCGCGGGTCGGGTTCCACCGCGACGAAATCCAGGCCGCGTGCGGCGCTCGCGGGACCGAAGGCGCGCCTGGCGAAATCGGCGTCGGACCCGGTGCCGGGCAGTGCCACGACACGAGCGGGGTGTGGGGAGTCGAACATCGGTCCGAGCGTAGCGGGGGTGGCCCGGCCCATCTACAGTGGCGTTGTACGGCCGCCGCAGGCCGTGCGGATCGGATCCCTCACGATGGTGTGCGACCCATGCCATCTGCTCTATGCAGGAGAGCGTGCACAATGTCATCCGCAGCCTCAGGGTATTTTCGACGTCTGGGCCGCAGGCTGACCGAAGACATCGATCAGCTGGATGCCGAAGAGCTGGCCGAGACGTCCGAAGCATCGGGCGCGTGCCGCGCGTCGGAGTGTCGGCGCGGTGACGAGGCGACCATGCTCGGTAGGCTCCGTAGCGTCGAAGCGTGTCCCAAGTCGGCGGGCGCCAGCGTCCAGGCCGAGTTCTTCGACGGCACCGACGCGATTACGCTGGTCTGGATCGGGCGCAGGCGCATTCCCGGCATCGAGCCGGGCAGGCGCATCCTCGTCCGTGGCCGGGTCGGCGACCGCGACGGCCGCAAAGTGATCTTCAACCCCTACTACGAATTGCGCGGGAACAGCTGACGTATGCCTTTGAGCGACGACAACGCAGGATCGGACGACCGCACCGGGCTCCCCTCGCCCGACCGTGACGAGGAACGTGCCGAGCAGACCCTCCTCGAACAACTGGGCGGCTTCAGCGGCCTGATCTACTCGACGCTTCCCGTTGTCGTGTTCGTTCCCGTGAACAGTGTCGCCGGGCTGGCCGCCGCGATCTGGTCGGCCCTGGGGGTGGCGGCCGCCATCCTCCTGTGGCGCCTGGTGCGGCGCGATCCCATCCAGCCCGCCATCTCGGGCTTCTTCGGCGTCGGCATCTGCGCTTTCATCGCCTACCGGATGGGCGAGGCCAAAGGGTTCTTCCTCTTCGGCATCTACACCAGCCTCGTCTACGCCGCGGTGTTCCTCGCGTCCATCCTGATCCGCAGGCCGCTGGTCGGCGTGATCTGGGGCGTGCTGAACGGCCACGGCTCCGACTGGCGGTCCGACCCGCGCTCGGTGCGCCTCTACGACCTGGCCACCACCACCTGGATCCTCGTGTTCGGGGCGCGCTACCTGGTGCAGTCGCAGCTCTACGACACCGACCGCACCGGCTGGCTCGCCTTCGCCCGCATCGCGATGGGCTGGCCGCTGACCGCGGTGGCGCTGGCCGTCACGATCTGGGCTGTGCGCCGGGCCGGTCACCTGCCCGCCAAGTCGGTGCGCGCCCGAACCGGCCTGAGCCGTTAACCTTCCGCCGCTATCCGGCGAAAACCACAGGGGTGGGGAGATCGCCACCGCCGAGGTGGGTGCTTCCCCACCCTGGGGTGCCTGGTTGGTCCTCCGAGTTCATCAGACGATCTATGCGTACCGAAAACACGCATTGATCGGCAAGAAAGGACTCGGACGTGGCTACCGAGCACAACACCGCGGCGCTGCCCGTCAACCACAACCCCGCGCTCTCGGAGAGCCGGCGGATCTCGGCCGAGCTGGACAAGCTGATCGGTCCGGCGGCCGGAGGCGATCGCCGGGCGGTCTCGGAGATCATCCGGATCGTTCATCCGCTGGTGCGGCGTTACTGCGGCGCGCGCCTGGGCAACACGGCCCATCTGCAGGTCACCGCCGACGACGTGGTCCAGGAGATCCTGCTGGCCACCGTCAACGCCATCCCGCGCTACCGCGACCAGGGCAAGTCGTTCCTGGCCTTCGTCTACGGCATCGCGGCCAACAAGGTCGCCGACGCGTTCCGCCGCTCGCAGCAGCACCCCGCCTACCCGGTGGCCGACGTCCCGGACTCCGCGTCCTCGGCCGCCGGTCCCGAGGAGTGGGCGCTGGCCTCCGAACGCCGCGCCGCCACAAGGGAACTCATGAAAGTGCTGGCCCCGGCGCACCGTGAGGTGCTGGTGATGCGCATCGTGCTCGGCTGGTCGGCCGCTGAGACCGCCGAGGCCATCGGCACCAGCCCGGGTGTGGTGCGGGTGATGCAGCACCGCGCGCTGAACAAGCTGCGCGCGGAGCTGAAGCTGGCCGCGTAGGGTTTCCGGCAGCGCTTCGCCGAGAACGCGCGTCCGGCCGTGTCACGGGGAGTTACGGTCTGATGCCGTGGTTGGCGAGTTCCAGCCGGAGGTCCTCCTCGGCCTCCACCGAAGTCACGAACAGTAGCTCGTCGTCGCCTTCCAGCGCGTCGTCCGGCTGCGGCACGATCACGCGCCCGCCGCGCAGGATGGTCACCAGTGCGGCGTCGCGCGGCAGGGTGAGCGTGCGCACCGGTTTACCGGCCAGCACGGTGTCCGCGGGCAGCGTCATCTCCACCAGATTCGCCTGGCCCTGGCGCAGCGTCATCAGTCGCACCAGATCTCCGACGGAGACCGCCTCCTCGACCAGGGAGGCCAGCAGCCGGGGTGTGGACACCGCGACGTCGACACCCCAGGAACCGTCGAAGAGCCATTCATTGCGCGGATCGTTGACCCGGGCCACCACCCGGCGCACCCCGAACTCGGTCTTGGCCAGCAGGCTGTGCACCAGGTTCGCCTTGTCGTCGCCGGTGGCCGCGATCACCACCTCGTAGGTCTCCAGACCGGCCTGCTCCAGCAGGGCCAGTTCGCACGCGTCGGCGTGCACCCAGACCGCGTCGGGGATCGCGGCCGCATCGATGTGCTCGAGCTCACGCTCGAGCAGCATGACCCGATGCCCGCCGCGCAGGAGTTCCCTGGCGATCGATCGGCCCACGGCGCCTGCTCCGGCGATGGCCACTTTCATGTTCAGTCCTCGCTCGCGGGGGGCTTCCCGGCCAGGGCGACGGTTTCGCCCACGGCGCCGGATGCTGCGGCCACATAGACGATGTCGTCGGCCTGGATGATGGTCTTGCTGTCGGGGAGCACTGCCTGGCCGAACCGGATGATGAACGCGACCCGTGCCGCGACGGTCTGCTCCAGATCGCGCACGGTGCGGCCGTACCACTCTTCGTGCAGCGTCAGCTGGGTCACAGCGACAGTTCCGGTGGGGTCGCGCCAGGTGGTGGTGCCGGTGTCGCCGACGAGCGCGCGCAGGAAGCGGTCGGTGGTCCACGGGACCGTGGCGATGGTCGGGATGCCGAGCCGCTCGTAGACCGCGGCGCGCTTGGCGTCGTAGATGCGGGCGACGACCCGCTCCACCCCGAACATCTCCCGCGCCACCCGGGCGGAGATGATGTTGGAGTTGTCGCCGGAGGAGACCGCCGCGAACGCGTCCGCCCGTTCGATCCCCGCCTTTATCAGCACATCTCGATCGAAACCGACGCCGGTCACCTGCTCGCCGGGAAAGTCGGATCCCAGGCGTAGAAAGGCACTGGAGTCCCGGTCGATCACGGTGACTTCGTGACCTACGCGGACCAGGGCATGGGCCAGCGACGAGCCCACGCGCCCGCACCCCATGATCACTACGTACACCGTGCAACCTCGTTCCTGGAACCGTGGTGTTCGGTCTGCTTCGCTGTTCGGTCGAACGCTACCCGCCGAATGATTCCACCGGCCACGTTCCCCCTCCAGCCGGCGAGCAAACCTGCGAGCCACGCGCGCGATCCACTGTGCGGGGGCCTATGCTCGCTCCAGTGTCCAAGTTGACGACGGCAGCGAAGCGAGTGCTGCTGGGCAGGCCTTTCCGTAGTGACTCGCTCGGCCACACGCTGCTGCCGAAGCGAATCGCGCTCCCGGTGTTCGCTTCCGATGCCATGTCATCGGTCGCCTACGCCCCCGAGGAGATCTTCCTCGTTCTTTCGGCCGCCGGGGTCACGGCCTACCTGTACGCCCCATGGGTCGGATTGGCCGTCGCCTTCGTCATGGCTGTCGTGGTGGCCAGCTACCGGCAGAACGTGCACGCCTACCCGTCCGGCGGCGGCGACTACGAGGTGGCCACCACCAATCTGGGGCCGAACGCGGGCCTGACCGTCGGCAGCGCGCTGCTGGTCGACTACGTGCTCACCGTCGCGGTGTCGATCTCCTCGGCCGCGTCCAACATCGGCTCGGCCATCCCGTTCGTCGCGACACACAAGGTGCTGTTCGCCGTCGTCGCCATCGCTCTGTTGACCGCGATGAATCTGCGCGGTGTGCGGGAGTCCGGCACGGCGTTCGCGATTCCGACCTACGCGTTCATCATCGGCATGTTCCTCATGCTGAGCTGGGGCCTGTTCCGGATCTTCGTGCTCGGCGAGGAGTTGCGGGCCGAATCGGCCGGTTTCGGATTGATCGCCGAGCACGAGCACCTCTACGGGCTGGCGTTCGCCTTCCTCATCGCGCGCTCGTTCTCTTCCGGGTGTGCCGCGCTGACCGGTGTGGAGGCGATCAGCAACGGTGTGCCCGCGTTCCGCAAACCCAAGTCGCGCAATGCCGCCACCACTTTGCTGATGCTGGGCACGATCGCGATCGTGTTGCTGATGGGCATCATCATCCTCGCCCAGAAGATCGGGGTGGTGTACGCGCACAACGTCGAGGACCTGACCGGCGCACCGTCGGACTACCACCAGAAGACGCTGATCGCGCAGCTCGCCGAGACCGTGTTCGAGGGTTTCCCGCTCGGCTTCTTCTTCATCACGACGGTGACCGCGCTGATCCTGGTGCTGGCCGCCAACACCGCGTTCAACGGGTTCCCCGTGCTCGGCTCGATCCTGGCGCAGGACCGCTACCTGCCGCGCCAGCTGCACACCAGGGGCGATCGGCTGGCGTTCAGCAACGGCATCCTGTTCCTCTCCGGCGCGGCCATCGCGTTCGTGGTGCTGTTCGGCGCCGAGGTGACCAAGCTGATCCAGCTGTACATCGTCGGCGTGTTCGTCTCGTTCGTGCTCAGCCAGACCGGCATGCTGCGGCACTGGACCCGCTTGCTGCGCACCGAGACCGACCCGGCGCAGCGCGCGCGGATGAAGCGCTCGCGGGTGATCAACGCGGTCGGTCTCAGCGCGACCGGAGCGGTGCTGGTCATCGTGCTGATCACCAAGTTCTTCGCGGGCGCCTACATCGCCATCTTCACCATGGTGGCGATCTTCGTCGTGATGAAGATGATTCGCAGGCATTACGATTCGGTCGCGCGCGAGCTGGACGAGCACGAGTGGGACGGTGTGCTGCCCAGCCGCTCGCACTCCATCGTGCTGGTTTCCCGGCTGCATCTGCCGACCCGCCGCGCCCTCGCCTACGCCCGCGCCAGCCGCCCGGACACGCTGGAGGCGGTGACGGTGAACGTCGACGAGGCCGACACCAGGGCGCTGGTGCGGGAGTGGGAGAACAGCGACATCACGGTGCCGCTCAAGGTGATCGAATCGCCCTATCGCGAGATCACCAAGCCGGTGCTGGACTATGTGAAGCGCGTGCGCAAGGACGCTCCGCGTGACGTGGTGACCGTGTTCATCCCGGAGTACGTGGTGGGCCATTGGTGGGAACAGGTGCTGCACAACCAGAGCGCGCTGCGGTTGAAGGGCAGGCTGCTGTTCGTGCCGGGCGTGATGGTGACCAGCGTGCCGTGGCAGTTGAGTTCGTCCGCGCGGGCGCGGACCCCCGGGGTGGTGAACGCGCCGGGCGCGGTGCGGCGCGGGTACGAGGATCGGATGTGACGTCCATGGAGCGTTCGGGATGAGCGATCGGCCGACCGCCACGTTCGAAGTGCGGCTCGGGCCGCCGGGTCACGGCGGCTTCTGTGTCGCACGGCACGAGGGACGTGTGGTGTTCGTCCGGCACGGCCTGCCCGGCGAGCTGGTGCGGGTCCGGGTCACCGAGGATCGCGGCGGCTCGTTCTGCCGTGCCGACGCGGTCGAGGTGCTCGAGGCGTCCCCGGATCGGGTGCGGGCCACCTGTCCGGTGTCCGGCCCCGGTGGCGCGGGCTGCTGCGATTTCTCCTTCGCCACGCCGGTGGCCCAGCGCGCGCTGAAGGCCACGGTGGTGGCCGAACAGTTGCGGCGGCTGGCCGGGATCGAGCGGGAAGTGGTGGTGGAGCCGATCGGGCCCGGCGACGCGATGGGCGGGTGGCGCACCCGCGTGCGCCTCGCGGTCGACGCCCACGGACGTGCGGGCGTGCACCGCTATCGCAGCACCGACGTGATCACGGATCTGCGGTGCCCGCAACCGGTCGCGGGGGCTTTGGACGGGATCGCGGACCGGCGGTGGACGCCCGGCGCCGATCTGGTGATCGCGGTGGACGGTGATGGGATACGGCACGTCGTCGAGCTGGCGCCCGCTGCCGAGTCCGAACCGGTCGGCCACGAGCCCGGTCGGCGCGGTCCCGGCGGGAGTGGACGGCGAACGGAGCCGGGGAGCCGGGATCGGCGTGCGGGCGGCGGAGGTGGTCGCCGCGATCGGCCGCACGGCCGGGATCGGCGCGGGGCACAGTGGCCCGCCGCGGAGTCCGCTCGCAGCGACGACCGGCGCGCGGCATCCGCACGACGCGCCGCGGCGCACGCGGCACGCGACGAGTGGGTGTTCGAGGGCAGCGGGCGCGCGGTCGAGTACGTGGCCGGGCGCCGGTGGGAGGTCGCGGCGACGGGCTTCTGGCAAGCGCATCACGGTGCGGCGCAACGGTATTCGGACCTGATCGCGGAATGGTCGGAACTCGGCCCCGGCGGCCGGGCGTGGGATCTCTACAGCGGCGCCGGGGTGTTCGCCGCGCGGCTCGCCGAGCGGACCGGGCGGACCGGAGTGGTGCTCGCGGTGGAATCCGCGCGGCCCGCCGTCGCGGACGGCGCCGCCGCGTTGCGCGACCTGCCCTGGGTGGAACTGCGGGCCCAGCGGGTGGAGCGCTGGGTGCTCGAGCACGTCGGTGCGGCCGCCCCGGACGTCGTCGTGCTCGATCCGCCGCGCGCGGGGGCGGGCAAAGAGGTGGTCGGCGCGGTCACCGCCAGCGGGCCGACGCGGATCATCCACGTAGGCTGCGATCCCGCCGCGTTCGCCCGCGATCTCGGCCTGTATCAGGCGGCGGGCTACCGGCTCGCCGATCTGCGCGCCTTCGACGCCTTCCCCGCGACGCACCACGTGGAAAGCCTCGCGCTGCTACAGCGTTGAGCGGTCAGTCCTCGTAGACCGGGGGCCTGCGGTCCTTACGGGCGCGGATCGCTTCGTCGAAATTGCCGGTGGTGAGGCGGACGTACAACTGGGCCGTGCCCTCGTGCTGCATGTGCGATTCGAATCCGCCCGCCTCCATGCCGCTCCACAACATGCGCTTGGTGAGCTCGGTGCCCACCCGGCTGAAGCCGATGATGCGCTCGGCGAGGTCATAGCAGGTGTCCAGCAGTTTCGCCGCCGGAACCGTGCGGGATACCAGGCCGATTCGCTCGGCTTCGGTCGCGTCGACGTCGCGGCCGGACAACATGATCTCGAACGCCCTCGACGCGCCGACCGCGCGGGGCAGCAGATAGCTGAGGCCCAGTTCGGTGGAGGTGAGGCCGTTGTTGATGCCCGCGGCGCGGAAGTACGCGTCCTCGGCGGCGATCCGGATGTCGGCGCCGACGGCCAGGCACAGCCCGCCGCCGATGGCCGCGCCGTTGACCGCCGCGATCACCGGCTGGTGCATCCGCCGCAACGTGATCAGCACGTCGTTGAGCAGATCCATCGACCGGCGCGCGACACTGGTGACGGTCAGCCCGTCGACGTTCGGCACCTTTCCCGCGCCGGTCAGGTCGGCTCCCGAGCAGAAACCGTGTCCCGCCCCGGTCAGCACGACGACCCGCACGTCGTTGTCGGCGCGCACACCCTCCAGCGCCTCGCGCAGCGGGATCATCACGTCGAACGCCATCGCGTTCATCCGTTCGGGCCGATTGAGCGTCACCAGGGCGATATGGGGCCGTGGTTTGTCGATGAGCACGAACGACATGCGACCTCCTGAGCGGTGACAACCTCAATATAGGCACGCCGGGCGCGGCGCAGCGGTGAATCGCGCTCGGCCCCGCCGGATCCGGGTCGGGTCGCCGGACCGCCCAATTAGAGTCACCGCCATGACCGTGTACGCAATCGCGCAACTGAGATTCACCGACCGCGCCGCCTACGATCGCTACCAGGCGCGCTTCCTCGACGTCTTCGTCCGCTACTCCGGTACGCTGCTGGCCGCGGACGAGTCCCCGCAGACCATCGAGGGCGTCACCGATCGCGAGAAGGTGGTGCTGATCTCCTTCCCGGACGAGCCGTCCTTCCGCGCCTGGGCCGAATCGCCGGAGTACCAGGAGATCTCGAAGGATCGGCACGCCGGAGCGGACACGGTCACCCTGCTGGTGCGGGGTCTCGGTCACGGGTCGTGAACCGGCAAGCCGCCGTCAGTCCAGCTGCCAAGTGACGCGGACGTCCGCGGAGATCTCGCTCTCGCCCAGCTCGACCGGGATGGCGACGGCACGGTAGGCCTCCATCGGAGCGGACATCGCCTGTGCGCGCGGAACCGGAGGCGCGGCGGCGGTGTCCTCGGTGATCTGCACGACGTCGCCGAGCGAGCGCCGTGCCCGCCGGGCGTACTGCTCGCCCTTGGCGAGGGCGTTGTCCCACGCGGCGTCGCGGGCGCGGGTGAGCAGGGACTCCAGGTCGGCGAAGGTGAGGGTCAGACCACCGAGGCGCACGTCGTCACCGCCCGCCTCGACGCAGTTGGCGATGATCGTGCCCGGGCCGGGATCGGCCTGCTCGCCGATATCGCGCAACGCGACCGTCAGCGATGTGCTCGCGAGGTATCCCGTGATGCGGTTGCCCTGTCCCTCGGTCCACACCGTCTCGGTCTGTACCGACAGTCCGCTGGTGGCGATGTCCGCGCCGTCGACCCCGTCGGAGCGCAGCGATCGCGCGACCGCGGCCACGCGCTCACCGGCCCGGCTGTAGGCGAGCGCGACCTTGCTCGCGCGCGATTCGACGGAGATCGTCACCCGCATCAGATCGGGGACGGCGCGGGCGGTGCCGTGTCCGTAGGTGGTGACGGTGCCTGCCCGCGAATCGGTGTTCGTGCCCACTGAGCCTCCTCGTCGATCGCTGTCGATCCGCACCGCACCATCGTGCCCGCTTCAGTAGTCGCCGCCGCGGGCCGCGATCGCCCGCACAGCCGCGTCGATCTGCGCGAAGGCTTCGGCGGCCAGCTGTTCGAGCAGCGCGAGCTTCAGCCCGGGCGCTTGCGGGGTGAGCCGATCGAACCGTTCGGGGGTCAGCACCGCGACGCACGTCTCGGTCTCCGCCAGTACCTCGTTCCCGAACGGCGTTCCGACCAGCATCGGAATCTCCCCGAACGACATCCCGGCCGACAGGCTGAGCAGCCGATGCGTGCGTCCGTCGGTGCCTTCGACCGTCAGGCGCACGCGGCCGTCGAGGATCAGGTAGAGACCCGAGCGCGCGCTGCCGCGTTCGGCGATCACCGCCCCGCGCGCGAACGTGCGCACCCGGAACTGCTCCGCCAGGCGGGATCGCTCGTCCGCGGCGAGGCCGGCCAACGCCGGGTGACTCTCGATGCCGAACGACGCGCGGGCGGCCTCGCCGGCGGGGCGATGGTTCGCGAGCACGATGTTCTCGCACCACTCGGTCGCGGTGTCGCGATCGATGAACACCGGCCCCCTCGGATCGTCGGGATCGATGCCGGAATCCGGGGACCGCAGTCGCGCGTCGGGATCGACCAGCGCCACTCGGACACCCGCCGACAACTGCTCGAGTCGCAGGTCGTCGATCATCCGCACCGCGATCGCGCTCACCTCGCCGACCCTGCGCACGTCGATGGCCAGCGCTTCCAGCTCGCCCGCCTGCTCCTCGATGGTGCGCACCGTGCGCTCCGCGCCCGCGAACAGCAGGTCGCCGTGCAGCTCGTAGACACACGCGCGATGCCCGTGCGCGGCGAGCACCGCGATCTCCTCGGTCGGGCGGCGTAGCCGCGAGGGCACCTCGGCCACCGAGTACGCCGCCCGGATCGCGGCTCGCGCCGCTCGGGTCACGTGCAGGAAGTGCAGCTCGAGTCGCCGCGACAGTTCACGGCAGGCGGCAACGCCGCGCACGCTGTTGCCGTGCCCGTCCAGCCGCGGCGAGTACACCGCGATCCCGACCTGTCCGGGCAGCACCGCCACGATCCCGCCCCCGACGCCACTCTTGGCGGGCAGGCCGACAGTAGTCACCCAGTCGCCCGCCGCGTTGTACATGCCGCAGGTGGTCATGACACTGAGCACCTGCTCCGTCAGCGCCGCCGAGGCCGCCTGCTCTCCGGTGACCGGATTGCGCCCGTTGTTCGCCAGCGATGCGGCCATCAGGGCCATATCCTCGCAGGTCACGGTAACCGCGCACTGGCGGAAATAGCGATCGACCGCCTCGTCCGGGTCGGCGTCGAGGATGCCGAACGAGCGCAGCATGTAGCCGATGGCGCGATTGCGGTACCCGGTGCGCGCCTCGGAGGCGTAGACCGCCTCGTTCACAGTGAGCTCGCGCCCGGCGAAGCTCGAGTAGCAGCGCCGGATCCGCTCGAAGCGGTCGGCGGGGTCGCGGCCGTCGATCAGCGAGGCGGCGGTGATCGCGCCCGCGTTGATCATCGGGTTGCGCGGCCGCGCGGTCACCGGATCCAGGCTGATCTCGTTGAACGGCTCACCGGAGGGCTCGACGTCGATGTGCTGGGCGACCGCGGCCTGCCCCCGGTCGGCCAGCGCGAGGGCGTAGGTGAACGGCTTGGAGATGGACTGGATGGTGAATTCGGTCCGGACATCGCCCGCGCCGTAGATCCGGCCGTCGGCGGTGGCCAGGCAGATAGCGAACGAATCCGGTTGCACCGCGGCGAGTTCCGGGATGTAGTCCGCCAACGTTCCGGAGCGGTCGTCCCGGCAACGCCGGTGGACGTCGTCGACGATCCGTGCCACCACGCCGGGTTCGATTGTCCGGGAGACCACTTGCTCGGGCCGGGCCACCCTGTCACTCTAGGCCGGGTACCGTATGTCGAGGCTCACATTTCGACGCCATGTCGGTTGGTGTGACCGTTCTCGTGCGGGAGCACCGGCCGCCGCTCCGTAGACTGATCGGATCAGATGCGCTATCCGGAGGGAGCTAGTTCAGGTGGGAGTGCTTTCCCGGGTCGACACGCCCGATGATCTGCGCCGGCTGACCGTGCCGCAGGTGCGCGAGCTGGCGGAGGAGGTCCGCGAGTTCCTGGTGCGCAAAGTCGCCGCGACCGGCGGGCACCTCGGCCCGAACCTCGGTGTGGTCGAACTCACCATCGCCCTGCACCGGATCTTCGACTCGCCGGCCGACCCGTTGATCTTCGACACCGGCCACCAGGCCTATGTGCACAAGATCCTGACCGGGCGCAAAGACCAGTTCGACTCGCTGCGCAAACAGGGCGGCCTGTCCGGCTACCCGAGCCGGGCCGAGAGCGCGCACGACTGGGTGGAGTCCTCACACGCCTCGGCGGCGCTGTCCTACGCGGACGGCCTGGCGAAGGCGTTCGCGCTGAGCGGGCAGGACCGGCACGTGGTCGCCATCGTCGGCGACGGCGCGCTCACCGGCGGCATGTGCTGGGAGGCGCTGAACAACATCGCCGCATCCGACCGTCCGGTGGTCGTCGTGGTGAACGACAACGGCCGCTCCTACGCGCCCACCATCGGCGGTCTGGCCGAGCGGCTGACCGCGCTGCGCACCCAGCCCGCCTACGAGCACGCCCTGGACGCGGGCAAGCGGATCCTCAAGAGCATCCCCAGGGTGGGCGAATCGGCGTACTCGATGGTGCACGCGGTGAAGGCGGGCATCAAGGACGCGGTCAGCCCCCAGGAACTGTTCAGCGACCTCGGCTTGAAGTACGTCGGGCCGGTGGACGGCCACGACGTCGTCGCGCTCGAGGCCGCGCTGCGCCGGGCCAAGGACTTCGGCGGCCCCGTCGTGGTGCACGCGGTGACGCAGAAGGGCCGCGGCTACGCGCCCGCCGAGAACCATGTCGCCGACCAGATGCATGCCTGCGATCCCATCGACCCGCTCACCGGCGTCCCGGTCGGTGGTCCGAAGGCGCGCGGATGGACCTCGGTGTTCTCCGAGGAGTTGATCGCGCACGCCGAGCGCCGCGCCGACATCGTCGCCATCACCGCGGCGATGCCGGGCCCGACCGGACTGGCGGCGTTCGGGGAGCGCTTCCCGGACCGGATGTTCGACGTCGGCATCGCCGAGCAGCACGCCATGGCCTCCGCCGCGGGCCTCGCGCTCGGCGGCATGCACCCGGTGGTGGCGATCTACTCGACCTTCCTCAATCGCGCCTTCGACCAGCTGCTGATGGACGTGGCGCTGCTGAAGCAGCCGGTCACCGTGGTACTGGACCGCGCGGGCATCACCGGCTCCGACGGCGCCAGCCACAACGGCATGTGGGATCTGTCGGTCCTCGGGATCATCCCCGGCATCCGGGTCGCAGCGCCGCGCGACGCCGCGACGCTGCGGGAGGAACTGGCCGAGGCGCTGGCCGTCAACGACGGACCGACCGCGCTGCGTTTCCCGAAAGGCAGTGTCGCCGAGGATATCTCCGCGGTCGAACGGCTGGACGGCATCGACGTGCTGCGGATGGCCGAGCCGGACGGCGGATCGGTGCAGGCGGTGCACGGCGACGTGCTGCTCGTCGCGGTGGGCTCGTTCGCGGGCACGGCGCTGGAGGCGGCGAATCTGCTGGATTCCGAAGGCGTCTCGGTCACCGTCATCGACCCGCGCTGGGTGCTGCCGGTCTCCGACGCGCTGCTGAAACTCGCGGAGAACTACCGGCTCGTGGTCACGCTGGAAGACGGTGGCCTGCACGGCGGCATCGGTTCCACGGTGTCGGCCCGGCTGCGCAACTCCGGGCTGGACATCCCGACCCGCGATCTCGGTGTGCCGCAACAGTTCCTGGACCATGCCTCGCGCGGTGAGGTCCACGCCGAACTCGGCCTCACCGGCCCGGACATCGCCCGCCGGATCAGCGGGTGGCTGGCCGCTCGCTGACGCCGCAGCCACGGGCGAGCCGACGGAGCGGGCGCTAGTCCGACGGCGGCAGCGCCGCGGCAAGTCGCGGGACGTCGAGTTCCCGCTGCCACGGCCGGGCGCCGCCGGACTTCAGGAATCCGTCGACGGCGGAGGGGTCCACCGCCTCGTAGTCGGGCAGTCCGTCCCAGCACAGGCGGCGAACCAGATCCGGCGCGAGCAGGTTCTCCACCGGGATCGCGTGCTGCGCCGACAGGTCGGCCATGGCGGCTCGTGCCCGGGTCAGGCGCGCCGCCGCGGCCGGGTCGCGGCGCTCCCAGCGGTTGACCGGCGGCGGGCCGTCGAACGGCTGGGTGAGCGGCGGGAGGTCGCTGTCGGGCAACGTACGGCCGCGCTCGATCGCGGCGAGCCATTCGCGGGAGTACCGGCGCTGGCGCGGACCGCCGAACACCGGCAAGGTGCGCAACTGCGCGATGGACCTGGGTTCCGCGGCCGCCGCGGCGATGATCGCGGCGTCCGGGAGGATGCGGGCGGGCGCCACGTCGCGGGCACGGGCCAGCGCGTCCCGCGCGGTCCACAGTTCGCGCACCACCGCCAGTTGCCTGGTGCGGCGCAGCGTGTGGATGCCCGAGGTACGCCGCCACCGCTCGGCCTTCGGCGCGGGCGGGTCCAAGGTGCGAATGTGTTCGAATTCCTGTATCGCCCAATCCGTTTTGCCCTGCGCATCGAGTGCGTCGGCCACGGCGTCGCGCAGTTCGAGCAGCAGTTCCACGTCCAGGGCGGCGTAGTTCAGCCAGTCGGCGGGCAGCGGCCGGGTGGACCAGTCGGCCGCCCCGTGCCCCTTGCGCAGCGCGTGGCCCAACAGCCGCTCCACCATCGCGGCGAGCCCGACGCGCTCGAAACCAGCCAGACGTCCGCCGAGTTCGGTGTCGAACAGCCTGGCCGGGCGCAAACCCAGTTCGGCCAGGCCGGGAAGATCCTGGTCCGCGGAGTGCAGGACCCACTCCAGTCCGTTGATCGCGTCGGCCAGCGGGCCGAGGGCTTCGGTGACCGGGATCGGGTCGATGAGGAACGTGCCCGCGCCCGCACGGCGCAGCTGGATCAGATACGCGCGCGCCGAATAGCGGAACCCGGAGGCGCGTTCGGCGTCCACGGCCAGCGGGCCGGTGCCCGCGACCAGCCGGGCGGCGGCTGCGCTGATCTCGGCGGCGGTGTCCAGTACCGGTGGCACGCCCTCCACCGGCGCGAGCAGCGGCGTCGCGGCCGAGGGTTCGGATTCGTCTGGTACGGACATGGTGTTGAACTTTACGTGCCGACGCCACGGCGCCGCCGTCCTATCGGCGCATAAGTGTGTCGGCGAATCGGGCGCGATGTGCCCCGCACACAGAACGAGGGGCTCCGGCGCAGGTCACGGCACGCCGACGGGCGTGCTCAGGGGTGATCGCCGGACAGGCCGGGCCGGATCTGCAGCTGGGTCACCCCGGCCGGCGGCAACCCCGCCGCGTAGGCCAGTACCTCGCAGAACGCCTCCAGATGCGGGCGCATGTCGGTGGTGACCGGCGTCCACGACGCGCGTATCTCCAGCTGATGGGCGCGCGGCGGACCGGCGATGTCTCCGTAGCGCACCGAGCTGGTCGAGGTCACCGTGCCGCCGAGCGCGGTGAACGGCTCGGTGCGCGACTCCAGCGCGTCCACCAGCCAGCTCCACGCCACCTCGGGCAGCAGAGGATCGGTGGCGAGCGCGGCGTCGATGTCGGCCTGGATGTAGGCGACCAGGCGCAAGGTGCCGTGCCAGGTGTCGTCGCCGTCCGGATCGTGCAGCAGGATCAGCCTGCCGAACGCGTCGCCTTCGGAATCGGCCGGTACGACAGGGGTTTCCGGATGAGCGACCTCCGCGCCGATGGCGTAGGAGAACGGTGCGAGTCGTTGCGGGGGCCGGATGGGCGCGAGCTCGATCCGAGGGTGCACGGTAGCGGTGCCCATCGCCTCGACCGCGGCGCGAAACTGAGCTGGCTCGCCATGAGGTCCTTCGGTCGGTGCGGCGCCGTCGCGGAAGTCGAGCGGTGTCACGAATGCTGACGGTAGACCTTGTGCACCCGGCGCAGTCGGAGGCGCGCCGCTACGGGCCATGCGGCGTCCGTGCGGTCATCGCTGCCGCCTCCGCGTCCGCCCCTCCCGCCGGGCCCGCATACGATAGCCGTGATGAGCACTCATACCCGCCGCCGGTTGACCGATGCCCCGTTCCTGGCCGCCGCTACCGGCGCGACGCCCAGCAGGCGTCCGGTGTGGTTCATGCGCCAGGCCGGACGCTCGCTGCCCGAGTACCGCGAGGTGCGGGCGGGCATCGGGATGCTCGAATCCTGCTTCGATCCCGAGCTGGTGTGCGAGATCACCTTGCAGCCGATTCGCAGGCACGGCGTCGACGCCGCGATCCTGTTCTCCGACATCGTCGTTCCGCTGAAAGCGGCGGGGATCGACCTGGACATCGTGCCGGGCGTGGGGCCGGTGGTCGCCGCGCCGGTGCGGACGGTCGGCGACGTGCGCGGTCTGCCCCGGCTGCGCCCCGAGGAGGTCGGGGCGGTGACCGACGGCGTGCGCCTGCTGGTCGACGCGCTGGGGGAGACGCCGCTGATCGGGTTCGCGGGCGCGCCGTTCACCCTCGCCTCCTACCTGGTCGAGGGCGGTCCGAGCAAGAACCACGAGCGCACCAAGGCGATGATGTACGCCGATCCGCAGACCTGGCACGAGCTGCTGGGCGTGCTCACCGACATCACCATCGCGTTCCTGCAGGCGCAGTTGGCGGCGGGCGTCGACGCGGTGCAATTGTTCGACTCCTGGGCGGGCGCCCTCTCGCTGGCCGACTACCGCAATTTCGTGCTCCCGCATTCGGAGCGGGTGTTCGCCGAGATCGCCGAGGCGGGCGTGCCGCGCATCCACTTCGGTGTGGGGACCGGAGAGCTGCTCGGCGCCATGAGCGAGGCGGGCGCCGACGTGGTCGGCGTCGATTGGCGGGTGCCGCTCACCGAGGCCGTCCGCCGCGTCGGGCCCGGAAAAGCGTTGCAGGGCAACCTCGATCCCGCCGTACTGTTCGCCGGACCGGAAGCGATCGAGGAGCAGGCCCGGCGGATCGCGCGCGAAGCGGACGAGGCGATCACGCTCGGCGCCGCCGGGCACATCTTCAACTTGGGCCACGGGGTGCTTCCGGACACCGATCCGGGCGTGCTGACCGCCTTGGTGGAACTCGTCCACGAGTTGTAGCGCGGGCGAACGCGGGTAGGCCGCCACGGCAGCGAGTGCGGCGGCTGCGTCGAGCGCTGAGTCAGGATCTGCCCGCTGTGGTCGCGGCGCCCGTGTCGGCGTACCCGGCCGCCAGGTCGACCCGCGTACCACGCGCCGACGCCCGGCAGCCATCCGCGAGCGGCCGAGGCGGTTCAGGCTGCCATCGGCCGAGTCGAGTCCGGCCGACGTATCCGTCATCGCCGCGGACATCGTGGACACAGTGTGTTCCGAGTCATCCGGGCGCCTACCGTCGGACGGCCGCCATCGCGGTACGCGATACGGTCGAGGCATGCGTATCGCGGTGGTCGGCGGTGGGATCAGCGGGCTGGTGGCCGCGTATCGGTTGCGGATGTCGCTCGGGCCGGATGCCGACGTACTCGTGCTCGATCGCGCCGAACGGATCGGCGGCATCCTCTACACGGGCGAACTGGGCGGGGAGCCACTGGATCTCGGCGCGGAGGCGTTCGTCGGGCGACGGCCGGAGGTACCCGCGCTGCTGCGGGAACTCGGGCTCGAGTCGCAGTTGGTGACCCCGGCGGGTCTGCGGCCGTTGGTGTGGTCCGCCGGCACCGCGCACCCGCTGCCGGAGGGCACCTTGATGGGTGTCCCGGCGAACGCGGAGTCGATGCGCGGGCTGGTCGACGCCGAGACACTGGCACGCATCGCCGCCGAACCCGACCGGCCGCTGGCCTGGGAGCCCGGCTCGGACACCGACGTCTACCGACTGGTCGCCGACCGCTTCGGCGCGCAGGTCGCCGAGCGCAGCGTGGATCCGCTGCTCGGCGGCGTGTACGCGGGCAGCTCCCGCTCCATCGGTGTCCGCGCCGCGCTGCCCACGCTCGCCGCCGCGCTGGACGACGGCGCGCCCAGTCTCACCGCCGCCGTCGGCGCCGCGCTGCCGCCGCCCTCGAACGCGCCGGTCTTCGGTGGCATCCGGGACGGCTACCGGGTGCTGCTCGAGGCGCTCGCCGAACGTTCCGGGGCGCGGTTCGTCACCACGACGCCGGGCACGCGTCTGGCCAGAGGGCTGCGCGGTTGGGTGGTCGACCCGATCGGCGCCGTCGACGCGGTGGTGCTCGCCACTCCGGCGCCGGTGACCGCGCGACTGCTGGCCGCCGTCGCCCCGGTCGCCGCCGCGGAACTGGCCGGTGTCGAACTCTCCTCGTCGGCGGTGGTCGCGCTGGCGCTGCCCCGCGAGACCGCCCTGCCACAGAACTCCGGCATCCTGGTGGCCACCGGAGAGCCGCTGCGGGCCAAAGCCTTCACCCTGTCCAGCCGCAAATGGACACATCTCGCACAACGTGAAACGGCGCTCGTCCGCGTCTCTTTCGGCAAGTTCGGCGACGACTCCCCGCTGTCCTGGCCCGACGCCGAACTCGTCGCCGCCGCCACCGCGGACCTGGCTACCGTCACCGGGGTCGCGATCGAGCCGGTCGAGGCCGTCGTACAGCGCTGGCCGGGTGGCCTCGCCCAGTACGCGCCCGGCCATCCGGCCCGCATCGCGGCCGTCGAAGCCGAGGTCGCGGCGCTGGACGGGCTGGCGGTGGCGGGCGCGTACCTGCACGGCGTCGGTGTGCCCGCGTGCGTCGCCTCCGGCGCGGCCGCCGCACAGCGCATCGCGGCGGAGGTCGGTGCGGGCACCGTACGCTGACCGTTCGCCGGGCGTGCCCGCACCGACGAGATTCGTCGCGGCACCGCGCACGCGGTTTCCTGTGACCACAATTATGCGGCACTGTTCCGGCCTGTCGGACAATGTGCGGCGCATCAAAATGCGCACCGATCGGCGTAATTAAGGACACCCCGCCGGAATGCGGAATCGGTGGAATTCGCCGGTACCGTGAGCACCATGCAGCTCTCGCACTTCACCGATATCGGTTTGCGCATCATCATGCGGCTCGCGGTGGAGGACGAGAAGAATTCCCGGGTCACCACCAAACTCATCGCGCGACAGGTCGGCGCGTCCGAAAAGCATGTGGCCAGGGCGGTTTCGCGGCTGGCCGAACTGGGCCTCGTCGAGGCGCACCGCGGACGATCCGGCGGATTGTTCATCACCGCGGCAGGTCGCGCCGCGTCGGTGGGTGAGCTCGTCCGGGAATTGGAAGACAACCGCGACGTGGTGGAGTGCGGGGAACCGAATCCGTGTCCGTTACTCGGCGGGTGCCGATTGCGTCGAATTCTCGCCGACGCGAAGAAGGCTTTCTATACCGAACTCGACCGTTATTCGATAGAGGATTTGGTCACCTCGTCGACAACCGGGTTGCTGCATTTACTCGTCCGCTCCACGGCGAGTGTCACCCCTGAGATGAAGGAAGTTTCATGAACCTCGACAGCGTCGTCCGTGCCGAACCGGAACTCGAACCGCGGCACGCCGAGGTCGTCCGCGCGACCCTACCGCTGGTGGCGGCGAACATCGACCGCATCACGGCCGTGTTCTACCGCACGATGTTCGACGCTCACCCGCGGCTGCTGCGCGACACGTTCAACCGGGGCAATCAGGCACAGGGTAGTCAGCAGCGGGCGCTGGCCGCCTCCATAGCCACCTTCGCCACGTACCTGGTCGACCCCGAATTGCCGCACCCGGCCACCATGTTGTCGCGGATCGCGCACAAGCACGCCTCACTCGGGGTGACTCCGGAGCAGTACCGGATCGTGCACGAAAATCTGTTCGCGGCCATCGTGGAAGTACTCGGCGCCGACGTGGTCAACGACGCGGTCGCGGCGGCCTGGGATCGGGTCTACTGGATGATGGCCGACACGTTGATGGATCAAGAGAAGGGGCTCTACGCCGAGGCGGGCGTGGATTCCGGCGACGTGTTCCGGGACGTCCGTGTCGTGGCTCGCGACGACGACCCCTCGGGCGTCGCGGTCTTCACCGTCGAGTCCGCCGACCCGGCTGCGCGGCTACCGGGATTCATTCCGGGACAGTATGTTTCGGTCGGCGTCCGGCTTCCCGACGGTGCGCGCCAGTTGCGGCAGTACAGCCTGGTGGGCAGGCCGTGCGACGGCGCGCTGTCGTTCGCCGTCAAGCGGGTCGAGGCGGCCGCCGGCTGCCCGGCGGGCGAGGTGTCCTCCTGGCTGCACGAGCAGTTGCGCCCGGGTGACCCACTGCAGATCACCCTTCCGTTCGGTGACGTCGTCCTCGATACCGCGGCGGCGACACCGCTGGTGCTGATTTCCGCCGGCATCGGTGTGACCCCGACGATCGGCGTTCTGGACTATCTCGCCGCCCACGACCCGGGCCGTCGCACGCTGGTCGTGCACGCCGACCGTGCGCCGCGCACCCATCCGCTGCGCGATCGGCTGCTGGGACTCACTGCCCGGCTCGTACAAGCCGAGGTCGAGATCTGGTACGAGGAACCGACTCCCGGCGCCCGGCACGGCCGGGCCGATCTCTCGGTGCTGAACGTGCCCGAGGACGCCGACATATATGTCTGTGGTCCATCCGGGTTCCTGGGCGAGATGCAACGCCAGTTGCGCGCCCTCGGTATCCCCGACGCCCGCGTGCACATCGAGCAGTTCACGCCCGGCGACGCGGGCGCTCCCGAGCGAGTGGCACGATAGTGCTATGGCGCGACTCGACTATCAGGCTCTCAACTCCACCATCCGCTACCTGATGTTCTCGGTCTTCCAGGTGCAGCCGGGAGTGCTGGGCGAGGACCGGGACGCTGCGACCAAGGAGGCCAAGGCATTCTTCGACGGTCTGGCCGACCGCGACGTCGTGGTCCGCGGCATCTACGACGTGGCCGGGATGCGCGCCGACGCCGATTTCATGATCTGGACCCACGCCGAACGCGTCGAGGACCTGCAAGCCGCGTACGCCGATTTCCGCCGCACCACCGAGCTGGGACGGGCCAGCGCGCCGGTCTGGAGCAACGCGGCGCTGCACCGCCCCGCCGAGTTCAACAAGAGCCACATCCCGGCCTTCCTGGCCGGCGAGGAGGCGGGCGCCTACATCTGCGTGTACCCGTTCGTCCGGTCCTACGAGTGGTACCTGCTGCCCGACGAGGAGCGCCGCCGGATGCTGGCCGAACACGGCAAGGCCGCGCGTGGCTACCCGGACGTGCGGGCGAACACCGTCAGTTCGTTCGCGCTCGGCGACTACGAGTGGATCCTGGCCTTCGAGGCGCCCGAATTGCACCGGATCGTCGATCTGATGCGTGACCTGCGGGCCACCGACGCCCGTCGGCACGTGCGCGAAGAGATCCCGTTCTTCACCGGCCCCCGCGTGGAGATCGAGCAGCTGATCGCCGCTCTGCCCTGATGCGCCCTGCCCCGGTGCAGGCAAACGCTTGCCCGAAGTTTTCGGGGCATGCGCCGAGCGCCGGGGCTTCGTACGCTGCCCGTGAGCGTCGGGCTGGTTACTCCGCTGCGCTGTCCGAGGGGTGCAGTCGCAGGGCGATGGAGTTGATGCAGTAGCGCTTGTCGGTGGGCGTGTTGTACCCCTCGCCCTCGAACACGTGGCCGAGGTGGCTGTGGCAGTTCGCGCACAGCACTTCGACCCGATGCATGCCGAGCGAGTCGTCCGACCGGAGAATCACCGCGTCGGACGCGGCCGGATCGAAGAAGGACGGCCAGCCGCAGTGCGAGTCGAACTTCTCGGTGCTGCGGAACAGTTCGGCGCCGCAGGCCCGGCACACGTAGACGCCTTCGGTTTTGGTGTCGGTGTACTCGCCGGTGAACGGCCGCTCGGTAGCCGCCTCGCGCAGCACCGAGTACTCCTCGGGGTTCAGCTTCGACCGCCATTCCTGCGGCGAGAGCTGGATGCGCGGCGCGGGCAGGGACGTGTCGGCTTCGGAACTCATGGCTCCACGCTAATACGATTCTGCTCCGCGGGCGTCGAACCGTTTTGTGGTCTGTGGGTTTCCGCCGGGAGAGCCGCGGCGACCGGCGGCTGCGGCTGTTCGCCGCGCGGGTCCGGGGCGGAACTCATCCACGCGGGATCGATGCCGAACGGCAGCCTGCCTGCCCGCCGCGCGGCCAGATAGCGGTCGCCGAGCACGCAGAACACGACGATGAGCAGCAGGCCCCAGCCGAAGGTGATGCGCAGGTACTCCAGGTTGCGGCCGATGTGCTGCCAGCGGTCCGATAGCCACTTGTCGTAGCTCATGAACCCGAAGATCGCCAGCCAGGCCGGCCAGTTGCGCAGCACCGAGTTGCGCAGCACGACGGTCATCAGGAAGGGGAACAGCATCATCGAGTAGTACATCTGCCCCAGCGAGCTGAGCAGGAACGAGGCCGTCAGCAGCACGCCGGAGGAGGTGCAGACGAAGAACAGTTCGTCCTCGCGGTAGTAGCGGTACAGCAGCCACAGCGAGATCAGCACGAGCACGCCGAGCGCCACGCGCATGCCCCAGGTCAGCCACGGCGGCAGTCCGTAGTACTCGCCGTTGCCGACGATGGCGCTGTTGAAGTAGTCGCGGGATTCGAAGAGGTAGGGCGCGGTGCGGGTGATGAACTTCTCGGGGTCCTTCACCAGCGGCCAGGCGATCGCGGTGAGCGCGAGCGGCACGCCGAGGGCCGTCACGAAGACTTTCCACTGCCCGCGCACGAGCGCGATCAAAAGCAACGGAGCCAGTGTCGGTTTGACCGCGATACTCAATCCGAGCGCGGCGCCCGCCCAGAGGTCTCGCCGCTTCAGCAGCAGATGGATGAAGATCAGCTCCGCCAGCAGCACGCAGCCGTTGACGTTGGTGAACACCAGCGTGTTGATCACGGTCTCGGAGGAGAACATCGCCAGCAGCAGCGCGGGCGCGGCGACCGAATGCAGGGTGTACCGGAACAGTCGCAGCAACAGGTACCAGGCGATGAGAATCGCGATCGCGTTGAGGGCGATGAACAGCCAGCGCGACTTCTCGTAGTCGATGGCGGCGATCGGCGCGATCAGCAGGGTGCCGCTGGGCGGGTACAGGTAGTGCGGGTCCACCGAGTCGAAATTCGCGGTGTAGACCGGCCGCCCGTTCAGGAAGTCGAACGACGCCTGGTAGACAGGCCGGTAGTCGTCGGTGATGAAGCCGTTGACAGCCTTGATGAAAACCCGGTTCAGCACGGTCATGACCGCCAGGGGCCAGAGTGCGAACTTGATCACCTCGGCGGTGGTGCGAGCGGTCCTGGGCTCGAGCTGTCGAAGGAACACTGGGGCACGGTACACCGGATGGGTTACCGGCGGTTGGCCGGACCTGTCGGACGCGCCGCTCGAACGGCTCCGCACGCCCGGGCTACGCCGGGCATGCGGTGCCATCTGCGGGAAGTTTGCCCTCCTTCAGATAGTCGAGCACCGCCCGCTGCGCGCAGCCGGAATGCGTGGACACCGGATGCCCGAAGCCCTGCCAGGACAGCGCCGCGTGCCGGGCGCCCGCCGAACCTATCGCGCCGGTCACCGAGGACTGACCGCCGCTACCGACCACCGGATCGGCCACCCCGCCCAGCACGAACACCGGAATACCCAGCTTTTCGGGCAGCGGAGGCGCGGTCGACACCGGCCAGGCAGCGCACTCCATCAGGCCGATGGCCGCCGCCTTGCCGAAAACCGGATACTTGCCCGCCCATGTGCCCGCGAGTTCGTTCGCTTTGGCCGGCGTCGGCGGCAGCTGTGTGTCGGTGCAGCGGTTGACGAACTGGCCGTCGCTCGCGGTGGCCGCGGCCTCCTGCCTGATCAGGTTGCTCAGCGGCCCGCGGTCGCCGCGTCCGGCCGCGGCCAGCGTGTCGGACAGCTCGGTGACCCGAGAGGCCTGGTCGGCGCGCGGGCTGCCGAGGAAGCCCGACACCGCGGTCAGCAACGCGTTCGCCGAGATGTCGCCGAGTTCGCCGCCCGCGGCACGGTTCACCAGATCGGTGACCGCGGCGCGCGGATCGGCCCCGAGTGAGCAGCCGACGCCGACGCAACGCTGTGCGAAGGCCGTCAGCGCCGCCTCGGCGCCCTGCACGGCCTGTTCGGCGCGGGTCACGGCGTCGGTGCCGACCGGTTCCGGGGAGTCGAGCACCAGCCTGGCGACGTGATCGCCGTACTTGCGGGCGTAGCTGAGCGCGACCTTCGCGCCGTTGCCCGTGCCCAGCAGCGCGATGTGGTCCACCTGCCATTGCCTGCGCAACTGCTCGATGTCGTCGGCGGCGTGCGGCGCGTCGAAGGTGCCTTCGTACGGCTGCAGGAAGTCGCGGCAGGCGATGGTGCCGTCCTGGCTCAACTTCGTCATGCGGGCCACCGGGTCGCCCGCACCGGGACCGGACTGGGCGTTGTCGGCCAGGCCACGGCGGATCTCCGTGGGCAGGCAATCGATCGGCTGCGAGCCGCCGATGCCGCGCCGGTCCACCGCGACGATCGGGCGGGCGGCCAGCAGCACGGAGGCGGGGCCAGCGGCCAACCCGGCCAGAGTGGCGGAGGAGGAGCGATCCGAGCCCGAGGTGAGCACCAGCGGCGGCGCGTCGGCCGGGGTCTGCGCCAGCCTGGCCCGCAACGCGGCCGCGCGGAAACTGCCCAGCACCGTGCCCGTCGAGTCGATCGGGGTGGCGTACTCGGCGCAGTCGAGCACCAACCCGGCGGGCGCGGGGCCGAGTCCGAACTGATCCAAGGTCGGCTGGGTGCACTCGCGCCAACTGAGGTCGGTTCTGGGCAGCTCGGCCTTGGGCAGAGGAGCGGGCGCGGCGGAGGTGGTCGCGGTGCCAGCGACCGGCGGGCGCTGCACCGCGACACCGGGACGATCCGACGGTCCCGCGCCGCAACCGGCGGTCACGATCGAGAGGGTGGCGGCAAGCACGGCGGCCCGAGTCCAGCGCATTGCTACAGCCTGCCAGGTTCGGACGGTTCTTTCATCGACGGGCCCACCGGGTGAGCATGGTGCCGTCGTCGTCCAGCAACACGTGCGCGCGCGTCATGCGGACGCGGAATTCGTGCGCCGACAGCGAGATTCGCCGCGCCGCGCCGCCGACCAGCAGCGGCGCGGTGGTCAGGCACAGCTCGTCGACCACATCCGCCTCCAGCAGTTCGCCGAACAGATGCGGGCCGCCTTCGGTGAGTACCCGCAGCAGGCCGCGCTCGGCGAGCACCCGCAGCAAGCCGCTGGGCGTCACCGCGATGCCACCCGCTTCGATCACCTCGGCGCCCGCGTCCGCCAGCCGCTGCTTGCGGTCGGCGGGCGCGGTGGTCGTCGTGATGATCAGCGGCGGCACCTGGGTATCGGTGAGCAGGCGCGCGCCGGGGTCGATCGCCGCGCTCGCCGTGACGACCGCGATCGGCGGCGGCGCGCCGTCGGGATGCCCGCCGATGCCGCGCTCGTGGAACGCGCGGCGGCGCGCCGGGTCGGTGCGCGCCCCGCCGTAGTTCTCCGCACGCGCCGTGCCCGCGCCGACGACGATCACCTCCGCCAGTTCGCGCAGCAACATGAACACCGTTCGGTCGGCCGGGGTGCCCAGCCCTTCGGTCAGGTTGCCGCTGGTGGCGGCGCCGTCGATGCTGGAGACGAAATTGGCGCGGACCCAAGGCGCGTCGAGCGCGGCGGGGAAGGCGTACATCTGCGCGAGGTCGTCCGGGCCGAGTGCTGTGAGCTGGATCGCATTCTGGCTACGCTGCATGAAATCAGATCTCACCACGTCTTTAGGCTTCGTCCATGCAAGAACGCCTCGTCGATCGTCACCCGGAGGTCCCGGCCGATCAGCTCGTCGCCCAAATGGTGCCGCCGCCCATGTTCGACGAGGTGAGCTTCGCCTCCTACATTCCCGATCCGAAGGAACCGAGCCAGGCGGCCGCGGTCGGCAAGGCCGAGGAGTTCGCCGGGCAGGTCGCCAAGATCAGCAAGGCCGCGGGCAAGAAGAGCTTCTTCGGTAAGAAGAAGCAGGTCAGCGGCGCGGGCCTGTATCTGGACGGCGGATTCGGCGTCGGCAAGACCCACCTGCTGGCCTCGATCTTCCACAGCTCGCCCGCGCCCAAGTCGTTCGGTACGTTCGGCGAGCTGACCAACCTGGTCGGCGCGCTCGGCTTCGCCAATGCCCTCGAGCGGCTCTCGGGCAACAGCGTGCTGTGCATCGACGAATTCGAGCTCGACGATCCCGGCGACACGATGCTGGTCTCGCGCCTGCTGACCGAACTGTCCGCGGCCGGTGTCTCGATCGCGGCCACGTCGAACACCTTGCCGGGGCAGCTCGGCGAAGGCCGTTTCGCCGCACAGGATTTCATGCGCGAGATCAAGAAGCTGGGCGCCATCTTCGAGGCGGTGCGCGTGGACGGGCCGGACTACCGCCACCGCGATCTGCCCCCCGCGCCGGAGCCCACCGCCGCCGCGGTCCTGGCCGAACGGGCGGCGAGCACACCGAATTCCACGCTCGACGAGTTCGACGCGCTGCTGAAGCACCTCAGCACCCTGCATCCGTCGAAGTACGGCGCGCTGATCTCCGGGGTGTCGTCGGTGTTCGTCTCCGGCGTGCATCCGGTCACCGATCAGGCCGTGGCGCTGCGCATCGTGGTGCTGGCCGACCGGCTCTACGACGCGAGCGTGCCGGTGACGGTGTCCGGCGCGAAACTGGACGAGATCTTCTCCGCCGAGATGCTGGAGGGCGGCTACCGCAAGAAGTACCTGCGCGCCATCTCCCGCTTGCTCGCGCTTTCGCGGTTCGAGGTCGCGGCCTAGCGCTGCCTGCCCGGCCTCGGCGGCCGGCGAGAGAACGTGGGCAGACCCACAGACCCGATGATTGGAGCAGCCGAATGGCCACTCGTTTCCGCGTCCCGGTCGCGATGGCGGCCGGCCTGGCGGTCGCCTTCGGGCCGGTAGTCGTCATCGCGCAGGCCGACCCGCCTGCGGCCGTCGTCGCCGATCCCTCCCTGCACCTGCAAGGGGTGCAGAACGCGCGGGACATCGGCGGGTATCGCACCACCGACGGCCGGATCGTGCGCACCGGTCTGGTGTATCGGACCGGGCAGCTGAACAACGCGACGCCGGAGGATCTGGCCGCGCTGACCGGCCGCCGCGTGCGCTCCGTGCACGACCTGCGCACGGTCTACGAGCGCGCACTCGGTCCGGACCGGCTGCCCGCGGGCGCGACGGCGCACTGGGCCGACGTGATCGGCCAAGCTCCGCCGGAGGTCATCGCCACCACGCTCACCGGAGGCGACGGCCTGTATCGCGCGTTCATCACCGCGCCCGGCGCGAACGAGGCGTTCGCTTCGGTGCTGCGCGACCTCATCGGCGCCGACGGCGCGGTGTTGTTCCACTGCACCGCGGGCAAGGACCGCACCGGCTGGACGGCGGCCGTGCTGCTCACGCTGCTCGGCGTCGATCGTGCCACGGTCACCGAGGACTATCTGCTGTCCAACCGATTCCGCAACGCCAGCGAGAACGACCCGCTCAACGGCGTTCAGGGATCCTGGCTCGACGCCGCCTTCGACCAGGTGGATCGGACCTACGGAAGTTTCGACGCGTATGTCCGCGACGGCATGGGACTCACCGACGCCGATATCGCGGCCTTGCGGGACCGACTGCTGGCCTGAGCGCGGCACCCGGCCCGATACGTCCGCTTCGGCAGTTTCGGTGGCGTGCCGTGCACTACGATCCCGGCATGGCGAAGTTTGAGACATGGGACGGCCTGGAACTCAATTACCGGGTGTGGGAGGGCGAGGGCATCCCGGTCGTGCTGCAGCACGGAGTGGTCGCGGATACCAACGCGAACTGGATGAGCACCGGTGTGGTCGCCGCACTGCAGTCCGCCGGGCACACCGTGGTGTCCCTGGACGCGCGCGGTCACGGCCGTTCCGGCAAGCCGCACGACGCGGCGCGGTACTCGTGGCAGGCGATGGCGCGTGACGTACGCGCCCTCTACGACGAGCTCGAATTCGAGGAGGTCGCGCAGGTCGGGTACTCGATGGGCGGGGTGATCTCGCTGATGGTGGCCGCGACCGACCGGCGGGTGCGGCGGCTGGCCGTCGGCGGCATCGGGTCGGGTGTGCTGGACTGCGGTGGCGTCGATCGCCGCGTGATCGACCTGCCGGATCTGCAGGCCGCGATGACCGGAGACGGCGCGGACGCGTCGCCGACCGCGAAGATGTTCCGGGTGCTGGCCGACGCGGTACAGGCCGACGTGCAAGCCATCCACGCCGTGGCGACGGGTCTGGACGATCGTCCCATCGAGACGCTGGCGGACATCACCGTGCCCGCGCTGGTGCTGGCGGGCGAGGACGACCCCTTCGCCGCCGAACCGGAGCGACTCGCCGCCGCGCTGCCGAACGGTGAACTGGCCGTGGTGCCCGGCGATCACCTGATGGCGGTGCTGAACCCCGCGTTCCACACCGCACTCGTCGATTTCCTGCGCTGAGGCGGGATCAGAAGACCAGCCGCAGCACGTAGTCGTGATGCACCTGGGCGCCGACGGTGAACGTCCTGGTGCCGGCCTCGGTGAAACCGTGTTTGGCGTAGAAGCGCCGAGCGCGGACGTTCTCCTGGTTGACGCCGAGCCATACGCCCGGATATCCCTCGGCGCGCGCCCAGTCCAGCGCGGCGTTCATCAGCGCGGTGGACACCCCGGTGCCGTGCCGGCCGGGCAGCACGTACAACTTGCTGAGCTCCACCATCGGGTGCGGCCCGACCGGCTCGGCCACCGCAGGGTCCGCTGGGCCGCCCGTGACCAGCATCGCGTAACCGACGATGTCGTCGTCCGCGACAGCCTTGAGCACGATCCGAGCCGGATCGCTCAGATATTCGCCGAACCGTTCGCCCGACAGGACCTCGCCGACGAACACCGCGATATCGTCGGGCGTCGCCTCGGGCGGGCACGCCAGTGGAAAAGTCGCGGCGGCAACATCACTGAGCGCTTCCGCGTCCCACAGCCCGGCGCGGTCGACGACGACGGAGAGGTTGCTCATGGCTACATCAGAGCATATCGACAACGCGTCAGCGGCGCGGCTCAGGGCGCTCACCTCGTCGCGCGCCTGGCAGCAGGCGAGCGCCATGGAGGAGGCCGTCATCCGCCCGGTGCCCGCGAAGTCGGGCCCCGCGCCCGCGCCGCCGGTGAGCATCGCGGACTGGCGATCGGTCGCGGATCAGGTGAACAGCGAAGTGGTGGCGCTCTGGGGCGACCAGAACCAGCAGGCCGCGGACACCGCGGCGGGGCGGTCACGCGACTCGCTGCTGACCGGCGCCGCGGTGTCGGGCGCCACCGCGCCGGCCTTCCTGTTGTCGCCGTGGCTGGCGAATCGGCTGATCGGCCGATTGCGGCGATTGCGCTCGGAGACCTTGGCGCCGGCCGACGTCCGGTTGTGCACCGCTGGTCGCACTAGCCGGTGGCAGGCCCGAGTTCGGTGGGCTGGTCCAGTTTCCGCGTAGGAGGCGCGCTCGCGACCCGATGGGAGCGGAAGACGCGGGAGAGCCCGATCAGGGCCACGGCGAACAGCAGCGGGATCACGAATCCCACGCGGTGACCGACGCTCGCCGCGATCGCGCCGACCACACCGCCGCCGAGCAGTGTCCCCGCGTAGTTGAACAGGTTGAGACGCGCGATCAGTGCGTCGAGCTCCCGTCCGGTCGCGAGTTGCCCGGCCGCGCTGAAGCACAGCGGCGCGATCACGGGCAGGCCCGCGCCCGCGACGAGGAACCCGGCGATCGCGACCGCCGGACTCGGCGCGGCCACCACGAGAGCCAGACCGAGGACTCCGGTGCCCGCGGCGGCCCGCACCACAGGGCGCGGACCGAAACGGCGCACCAGCGAATCCCCGGCGATCCGGGAGACCAACGACGTGCCTTGATACGCGGCGAAGGCGAGCGCCGCCGTCGCCGAACCGGCGAGCAGGTCGTCGGTCAGGTATAAAGCCGACCAGTTGCCCACCGCGAGGTCGACCGCGAAGACGAACGCCATCGCGACCCCGAACCCGACATACGCGCGCAGCGCGACGGTGGGACCGGACGCAGCGGTCTCGACGGGACTCGTCTCCGCGTCCCGCACGCCGAGCAGTCCTCGTCCGAGCGCCCAGCCGAGCAGCAGCACGATCGCGGCGGCCGCGAGCAGCGATTCGCGCAGCGTCACCTCCAGCGCCTCGCACCCGGATACGAACAATGCCCCGGCTATCGTTCCGGCGCTCCACGCGGCGTAGAACGACGACAGGATGAAGGTCCCATAGCCGTGCTGGATGAACACGGCCTGCATGTTGGTGCTCGCGTCGACGATGCCGACCGCGATCCCGTAGCAGCCGAGTGCGGCCACCAGCAGCGGCGTGTTCGGCGCGAACGCCGCCGCCGATCCGGTGACGGCCACGAGCAGCAGCCCGATCCGCACCGCCGCGCGGCTGGACCAGCGCAGCGCCAGCCGCTCCGCGAGGACGCTGCCGCCGCCCGCCAGCAACGAGATCAGCACCACCGAGACCGCGATCACGCCGTCCGATAGCCCGAAACGCTCCTTCTGCTGCGGCAACTCGGTCAGCACGACGGCGAGGAAGAAGCCCTGTGCGCCGAACGCGAACGAGTTCGCGATCCGGGCACGCCGCAGGACGGGCGCGATCGAACTCATTGGCGCAGGGTAGCCGGACCCTGACGACGACGCGCGCCGGGCCGGGCCGCGACGAGGGCAACGCTGCTCACAGGATGGTCCGGTCGCGCGGCCTGGCCGAGATCCGTGATCGGTGTCACCATCGAAGGGCCGCAACGATACTCACGAATCAGGGGGAACCGATCGGATGAGAGAGCTGCCCGCGGATTTCTTTCGCACGCCGCATGCCTTCTACCAGCAGTTGCGCGCCGAGGGGCCGGTGCATCAGGTCCGGTTGCGCACCGGTGTGCGCGCCTGGCTTGTGGTCGACTACGACGCCGCCAAGGAGGTGCTGCGCCATCCCGACGTCCACAAGGACCCGCACGCTCCGAGGGGCGCCCAGGCGCGGCGATCAGCCGCAGGTGGCAGCGGCGTCACGGCGGTCAACCCGCGCCTGAGCCTGCATCTGCTCAATTCCGACCCGCCGCGGCACTCGCGGCTGCGCAAACTCGTCACACCGGCGTTCGCGCCCGCGCGGATGGAGGCCCTCGCACCGCGGATCGTGGCGATCGCGGACGATCTGCTCGACGCGATCGATCGTGCGACGGGTGCCGGTCCGGTCGACCTGCTCGCGGAGTACGCGTTCCCGCTGCCGATCACGGTGATCTGCGAACTGCTCGGCGTGCCGGTCGAGGACCGCGCGCGCTTCCGAGAGTGGTCGGCGGCGGTGGTCGACACGCCCATGTCCACGCCGGAGGGCATCCGTGCCGCGACCGACGCCATCGTCGACTACTTCGACGACCTGGTCGCCCGGCGGCGCGCGGAGGGCTTGGGTGAGGATCTGATCTCCCAGCTGCTGCTCGCCACCGAGGAAGGGGACCGGCTCAGTCACGACGAGCTGATCTCCATGGCCTTCCTGATCCTGGTCGCGGGTCACGAGACCACGGTGAACCTGATCGGTAACTCCGTGCTGGAACTGCTCGCCGATCCCGCCCGCTACCTGGCCCTGCGCGACGACCCGGCGGGCGTCACACCGCTGGTGGAGGAAACGCTGCGCCACAACGGCCCGGTCAACGTGGCGACCCTGCGTTACACCACCGCGCCGGTCCACCTGGCGAGCGGCGTCATCCCGGAAGGGGAGCTGGTGCTGGTCTCGGTGGCGTCGGCCAACCGTGACGAACGGCACTTCGCCTCGCCCGCGGCGTTCGACCCGGACCGCGGCACGAACGGGCACCTGGCCTTCGGCCACGGCATCCACTACTGCCTCGGAGCGGCGCTGGCCAGGCTGGAGGCCCGCATCGCGCTGACCCGGCTGGTGCGGCGCTATCCGCAGCTGCGGCCCGCCGTCGACGACGCGGACCTGCGGTGGCGGGAGAGCATTCTGATCCGTGGGCTGCTCGAGCTTCCGGTGGTCCCGGTGGGTACGCCCGTAGTGCGCTGAAGAGCGGATTCGGTCGACCGACTTTGCTGTGCGCCGCTGGCGACGTAATCTCTCGCGCATGACAAGCGGAAGCCGCATCGGGATCGTCGGTGCGGGTATCGCAGGTCTCGCCTGCGCGAAAGTGCTGAAACAGGCGGGTTTTCCGGTCGAGGTTTTCGACCGTGCACCCGATGTCGGTGGTGTGTGGAGCGCGACCCGGCGATACCCGGGACTGCAGACGCAGAACTCCAAGGACACATATCACTTCTCCGACTTCCCCATGCCTGCCGACTACCCGCGCGTCCTCGACGGGCAGCACATGCAGGCCTATCTGGCCGCCTACGCCGAGCACTTCGGGCTGACCGAGCACCTGCGGTTGGGCACCGAGGTGGTCGCCGCCGATCCGGTGGACAGCGGCTGGTTGCTGGAGATTCGCGATTCGAGCGGAGTCCATCGCGCCTCGTGCGATCACCTGGTCATCGCCAACGGTGTTTTCAGCGAACCCGCGATGCCGGAGTACCGCGGCGCCGACTGGTTCCGCGCGGCGGGCGGGCGCTTGTGCCACTCCTCGGAGTTCACCGATCTGGAGTCGGTGCGCGGCAAGTCGGTCGTCGTGGTCGGCTACGGCAAGTCCGCCTGTGACATCGCCACCGCGGTGAGCGAGGTGGCGGCGTCCACCTCGGTGGTGGCCCGGCGGCTGTTCTGGAAGATGCCGCGCAAGCTGGCGCGGGTGATCGACTACGAGCGGTTGATGCTGACCCGCTTCGGCGAGGCGCACTTCCACTACCTGCGGCCCCGCTGGATGGACCGGTTCCTCGACGGCCCCGGCGAATCGGTACGGATCAGCAATTTCGATCTGATCCAGGAACTGGTCACCAAGCACTCGCAGCTGCGTGAACTCGGTCTGGTGCCCGAGGGGCGGTTCGAGCAGATCGCCGAGAGCACCGTCAGCCTGGTGAGCGAAGGCTTCTACGAGCAGGTCGCCAACGGACGTATCACGGTGCACCGGGACACCACGATCACCGAGATGGGCGGTGGCCCGAAGGCGGCGCCCGGGATCCGGCTGTCCACCGGGCAGGTGCTGCAGGCGGACGTCGTGATCTGCGCGACCGGCTTCCAGCAGCGCGTGCCGTTCCTCACGCCGTACATCCAGCGCAGGCTGACCGATGAGCACGGCAATTTCCGCTTGCACCGTCAGATCCTGCCGTTGGAGGTCCCGAATCTGACCTTCGCCGGCTACAACTCCTCGGTGATCAGCACGCTGAACGCCGAGGTCGCCGCGCACTGGACCGCCGCGCTGCTCAACGGCGGGCTCGTCCTGCCGCCCGCCGAGAAACTCGACGAGGAGATCGACGCCCGGCTGCGCTGGATGGAGGAACGCACGCACGGCCACCACGCGCACGGCACCGCGGTCGTCCCGTTCTCCATCCAGAACATCGACGAGATGCTCGTCGACCTGAAGTTCCGCCTGCCGCTGCACACGCGCGTGGCGCAGGTGTTCCGCCGGATCAGGCCGGAGTCCTACCGCGGACTGGCCAACCGTCGCAAGCCGGGGCCAGGGCCGGTGGCACGCCCGGCGGTGCCGATCGAGGCTGAGCTGCTTCCGTACGAGGGCGACAGCGGCCGGGTCAGCCACTAGAACATCGGGGCGGACCCGGGTAGCGCCGGTCCACTCGGTCAGCGAGTTCTCCGATCGGTCCGGGCCGCGGGGTGGGCGACCGCGTGCGCACACTTGCATCGACTGCCGAACCGGCGGCTGTCATGCGGCAAATCGTGCCGGGCCGTCCGATGGCCGATCGGTCTGCGGTGCTGCTTTCTGGGTCCGGCGCGCTCGATGAGGACTGTCGCGCCGCCGCCCAGCTGGCCTGTGCGGGGCGTATCCCCAGCTCACCGGCCAGCCGGATGCTCGCAACGGTGCCGTGCACGCGGCGGCGGCCCGCTCGAGCACGGACGGTTCCGCCTCCGACTGTCCGGTGGAACCGCTCGGTTCGGACTCGCCGCGAGTTATCCCGCGCGCAATACCGGGGGCCGCTGTTTGCGTTGGCGATAATCCAAGGGTGGAAGCGCTGGACATGAATCTCCTCGTGGCCCTCGACGCACTGCTGGACACCAACAGCGTCACCTTGGCCGCGGAGCGCCTACACACCTCGCCGCCCGCGATGAGCCGGACGCTGGCCAGATTGCGCGACGTACTGGGCGACCCGCTGCTCGTGCGTGCCGGTCGCAACCTGGTGCCGACGCCGCGCGCACTGGAATTGCGATACGAGGTCAGCACGCTGGTCGAGCAGGGACGCGCACTGCTGACGCCGCGCGACGACCTCGACCCGGCCGCGCTGCGCCGGACGTTCGCGATACAGGCGGGCGACATGGTGCTCACCGAACTGGCCGGGCCCCTGCTGTCCGCGGTGCGCGCCCAAGCGCCTGGCGTGACGCTGCGCTTCCTGCCCGACATCGCCGAGGGCACCGGGGCGATGCGGGATGGACGCGTCGACCTGGAGGTCGGCGTGATCGACCACACCGACCCGGAGACCACTGTGCGCAGAGTGCTCACCGACCGGGTGATCGGAGTCGCCGCCACCGACCATCCGCTGGTCACCGATCGCGTCACCGTCGCCGCGTACGCCGCCGCGCCGCACCTGAGCATTTCGCGCACCGGCCGTTCGCACGGCCCGATCGACGACCGGCTCGCCCTGCACGGCCGCACCCGGCGGGTGGTGGCCACCGTGCCCACGCTGACCAGCGCGCTGTTCGCGGTGCGCGGCAGCGACCTGGTCTGCCCCGCACCTGCCTTGCTGAGCGCCGCTACCCTACCCGCGATCGGATTGAGCACGTTCGAGATACCCCTGCCGTTGCCCGAAGTCGCCATCGGGATGGCCTGGCATCCGCGCAACACCGCCGACGGGGGGCATCGCTGGCTGCGCGATCTCGTCCAGCAGATCCTGTTGCGTTCGTTCGCGGCGGCGCCTCCGCCGAAGCGGCGGCGCGTCAAGGCCCTTCAGGACATCGGGGGCGGGCTGGATAGCCGGTAGTCGGCCGGTCGGCGTTGCGCGTCGGTGCGGTCGGACTGATAGCCATTCGTCGTCGACTCGCCCGGCGCCGGCCCGAAGAGGTCGGAGCGGCCCAGCGGAGCCGCCGCCGTGCGCTTGAGTTCGTCCAGCATGGCTTGCAGCTTGTCCACGTGCGTGTTCTCGACCGGGGTGCGGTCGTCGTCGCCGGCGCGGTGCGCTCCGGTGAGTCCCGGGGTGCCGGGGGCTGTGCCGTTCTCCGCGCCGTTGTGCGTCGTGCTCGGGGCGGACGCGACGATGCTTTCGTACGCGGCGTTCTCACCGGGGGAGTACGAGGTGGCGGGTTCGCGCGAGGCGATGAACGCCTCCTGCTGTCCCGGGCTCGGGTCGCGCGGTGTCGGCGCGGTGAAAGGCGATACGGGCTCCCGTTGGACCGGAGTGGTGAAAGCCGGCTCACGGGACGGCGGGGCGGTGAAGCTCGCCGCCGGGTCGCGGGGCGTGGTGAAGTTCTGCCCGGACGTGGCGTTCGTATCGAGCACGGTCGGCGTGGGCTCGCGCGGCGGTGTGAAACTCGTCTGCGCAGTAGAACTCGGTTCGACCGCCGCGTGCACCGGCTCTCGCTGCGTGCGCTGCGGGCGCACACCGTTCGTGGCACCGGCCGGCTCGCGGGAATCGCTCTTCTGCGCAGTGGCTTCGGCGCCGCCGTGCTGCGGTCCGCGCGCGTTCGATCGTCCCGCGGCTGCCCGGGGTAGCGGGCGTTGCGCAGTTCGCTGGTCCTCCTGCGCTGGGTCGTCACCGGATTCCAGGCGCTCCACCCTGGCATCGAGACTCGAGATGTCCTGTCCGGCACGGAAAGCCCACGCCTCGAGCTCGGCCAACCGCCCCTCGACGGTCGGTTCGCTCACCACGGTCTGCGCACCGTCGATCCGGGCCGCCACCGCGTCGAGCTTCTCGCTGACCTCTCGGAGAGCCGACGCGATACTCGCCAACATCGTGCCGACCGACTCGCCGGTCTGCTGACCGTGCTCCATCCAGTACCCACTTCCCCGTATCGGCCCAGCTCGCACTCGGCCGGACGATTCTATCCGCCCAGTTGGACATCCGCGGCTCGCGAAAGATTCGGCGGTGCACCGCCGAATCAAGACCTGATCGAAGCAGCCTAGGCCCCCGGAATCAGCCCCCTGCAGGCGGATTACGCGGCGACCCGGTTTGTCCGGAAACGGGCCGACGCATCTGATCGGTCATTATCCGCCCGAAGCGCGTCCTGCGCGAGTTCACGCCCAGGGGTGGCTGCGCGAAGGCCGTGCCGGTTGCCGCGGGGCCAGGGTTGCGAGCGGCCGGGCGCGTCGTGGGATGGCGGCAACTGTCAATTCAGCGTTCCCGCAGTGGCCGATGCCGTCCCGTGGCATGATGAAAGCCCTTGTGCCGCAGAGTACAACGCAGATCTCGTCGGCAGGCCACGTGTGTGGCACACCCGAGCGCGGGGTGAACGGGGCTGGCGAGGTAGCCGAGTCTGACGCACTCTTGATCTATGGCGTAGGTCGCCGGGCCTGCGGTGGTTTGTGCAGGGGAGTGGTCGCGTGAGAACGAAGCAGCGGGCGGAGATCGCCTGCGGGCGCCGAGCGATGCTCGCCGAGTTGGGTATCGGAGAGGCCTCCGGCCGTATCCGTGGATCGAAGACCGGTTACGCCTGCGGGTGCCCGGAATGTGCCGCCGCCCAGTGGGATATGCGGCGGCTCAAATACTGGTTGTGCGGCAGGCTGCTCGCCTACGGAGCCGACGAGGCCGAAGTGGATCAGCGCATCGGGACCTTGCCGGTGGACGTGTACTGGCGCAAGGGCGACCGGATATACGCGATCGAGGTGCGTAGCGGTCCGCTGGAGCGTGGACTGGCTCAGGAGCACACCGAACGGCTGCGCGCCGAGGGTTGTACGGACGTGTTGTGGCTGTGCCCACCCGGCTACTGGGTGCCGTACCTGCACGCCCTGGGCATCGCGGACTTCGCGCCCGCCGCCTGTGATTATCGCGCGGTCACCGGCGTGCTCGACACCGAGCACGCGATGGCGGCGCCGCGGCGTGAGCCGGTCGAGCTGCGCGAGTTCATCGCGGGCTGGGTGAGCGGCGAGTACGTCTGGGGCCATCGGGACGAGAGGACAGGAGGCTGGGCGACCGTGACCGACTGGGAGTACCACACGAAGACGCAGGCCACGGTCATCGCCCGGCAGCGCCAGGAGCTGGTCAACCAGCGCACGTCGCTGGCGGTGGCCCGGAAAGCCTTGCGCGACAAGCAGAAACATCTGCTGAAGATGACCACGCGACTGGAGCGCGCGGAGCAGGCCGCGCAGGAACGGGCCGACGCGCTCGCCGCCGCCCAGCGCACGATCGCCGATCACGACCGGCTCGACAAGGCCCTGCGCAACACGATCGCCAAGCTCGAGGTGACCATCGGCCGCTGGCAGCTGATCACCATCTGCGCGATGCTGCTGATCGTCACTTTCCTGGCGGGGGCGATGGTGGTGCGCTGAGCCGGAACGGCGCCCGGTCCCACCGCCATTCGTGGCGCAGCACCAGCGCGAGGAAGTCCAGCAGTTCCAGGCCGGTCTTCGCGCGCACCTCGCGGAGCGCGGCCCAGTGCACGGGGCCGCGCTCGACGAGGTCGCGCAGCATCCGCTCACCCGCGGCGTCGACAGGGCGGGCGCGCAGATCCGGGACGCCGACGCGGCTGCCGGTCCAGACCAGCCAGCCCCAGCCGTTGGCGTGCGCGTATGCCCGAGCGGCGGCGGATTTCACGACGTTCACGTGGAAGCCGACATGGCCCAGCGGCGTGACGTCGATCAGTACGGTGCGGCCGTCGGTGAGCCGCGCGACGATGCTCGGATAGTGCACCCGCTCCGCGCCGTCGAGTTCGTAGACGACCGCCGCGGGCTGCTCCAGGAAGGTCTCGACGAGATCGCCGGCGTTGAGGATCCGCAGCAGCCTGGCCTCGAGACCGGAGTCGAACGGCACGTTGCGACCGACCTTGTCCAGATAGAAGCGCCCCCGGCCGTCGTCGTCGCTGTCCACGGTGCGCGCGGACGAGGTCGGGATCGCGGCCGCGGCGCCTGCGTGGGGCCAGTCGACCTGCCCCAACCAGGTATTCAGCTGACTCGTGGCGCGCGGCTCGGCGTCGTGTAGTTTCGCCAGGCGCCGGTTGGTCTTCTTCTGCCACGCCGCGATGCGCTGGGTGACGAATCCGGCGATTCGCTTGGCGTCCTCGGCGGCGTGCCCGGCCAGCCGGAGTTTGAGATACGACAGCTCGGTCGCGGCGATATCGGTGTCGGTCGCGTACGTCTCCACCAGCAGCGCGCGTGTGAGCTGCCGGTCCATGGCGTCGAGGGGGTAGCGCGCGGACAGGACCGCGGCGGCCCGATGTCCGGAAAGCTGCGCCATCCGGATCATCTGCCCGACCGCTTTGGTGTGCAGTTGCCGCACCCGGTCGCGGGAAAGGTCGTAACGAGCGCCGATCCGGGCGAGTGTCTCGGGCTTCTCGCCACCGACTCCCAGCCGAGCCGTCAGCAGGTCGCCGTCCTTGGCCTTCTGGTCGGCGCGCAGCGCGATCAGCTCCCCGAGCACCTCGTTGACCTCTTCGAGTTCGAACGAGATGTCGTCGCGCAGGTCGAGTGACTCGGGATCGTCGTCATCCGGCGCCGCGCCTTGCGCGACCTCCGCGCTGATCGTCACGCGACAACCCCCTGACTCGGCTCCGGCACTGTGCGCCACAGCGTATCCCTACCCACCGACACGCGGCCCCATCCTGGTCGCCGGCGACAGCAGTCGTTCCCTGGCAGTCGGCGCGCTCGATCAGGTGCGGCGCACACGTGGCGAACCGAGCGGCTCTCGTAGCTCCTGGACCGGGGCTGATCGGAGAGCGCATCGGAACTCCCAACTCGACTACTCGTGATCAGGGAGAACGCTGCCAGTAGGTACCGGACTGCTCACGGGTAGCCGACTACGTGTTCTCGAGCCGGACCGCGACGAATGGCCAGTGGGAACTCGATCCGCGTGCGGGGCACAAACAAAATCAGACCCGGTGAAAACCGGGTCTGACCTCGTGAGACGGTGGTGCGCGATACTGGGATTGAACCAGTGACCTCTTCCGTGTCAGGGAAGCGCTCTCCCGCTGAGCTAATCGCGCGAGGTGGAGACGGGAATCGAACCCGTGTGCACGGCTTTGCAGGCCGTTGCCTCACCACTCGGCCACTCCACCGCGCAAAGGGGGACGGCGTAATGTTGCCTGGCCCTACCTCTCGAGCGGATGACGGGATTCGAACCCGCGACCCTCACCTTGGCAAGGTGATGCGCTACCAGCTGCGCTACATCCGCATTCTGCCTCCCCGGGGCTCGTTTCCGGCCTCCGTGGTGCGAGACAGAACATTAGCGGACGCTCGGTGAAAGGTACAAATCCGCTGGTAGAACGGCGGAAATCTGGAAAGTGGGCGCTGTGACGCCGGTGGCTCATGTGGTGGATGGGGGAGTCGAGGCGCTCGGTGGTCCTCTCGATGGTCGAGCCGCACCGAATCTGCGACCGCAGCCGGCGTGGTCGCGACCCCGCTTGTCCGCCACCTAGAGTTCGCGCAAGATCGAGAGGAACTGCTCGCGAGCGGTGGCTCCGCGCCGAACCATCCCTGTCCGGACGGCGATTTGGTGAACCACCGGTGGCGCGTGCTAATGTTTCGTCTCGTCCGGAGGGCGCCACGCGCCGCCGGAACCCGTCAGGTCTCATAGCTCAGCGGGAGAGCGTCCGCCTCACACGCGGAAGGTCGCTGGTTCGATCCCAGCTGGGACCACTCGATTCCCCTCGACAGATTGCCAGTTCGGGGGGATTTTGCGTATCCGATCGTTCGAACCTCGTCGACTGCCTCGGCCCGCGTACTGCGGCAAGTGGGAGACGCTCTTCGTGAGCGTCAGGCTGAACGTCCGGTGGGCGAAGTATCGCGTGCTCCACTGGGCTGGTGGCGTGGGCGTTCTCATTCGCACCGGGAGTCACGATCGAGGGATTCGTCTTCGACGTCGTTCGCCGGTGAGCGGGCTGTCTCCTTGGCCATCCGTCCAGTCGAGCGTCCTGTCGCTGCGAAGCTCCTCGAATCGGCAGCCGTCGACGTTCTTTGTTGCGCTGTGAC
The DNA here is from genome assembly GCF_040610355.1 of Nocardia sp. NPDC004168. Classification (NCBI taxonomy): domain Bacteria; kingdom Bacillati; phylum Actinomycetota; class Actinomycetes; order Mycobacteriales; family Nocardiaceae; genus Nocardia; species Nocardia sp. NPDC004168. The sequence goes on from NZ_JBEXME010000001.1 coordinate 421,906, forward strand.
CTGAGTCACATTATGGTAGCGGTTGCCTTTCTGGGAACCGGGAACCTTTCCACACCCTTTGCGAACTCTTTACTATCGTTTCGATCACTGTGTCACGGGGTCGCCTCGACCGACGGAGGAACGGCCCGAGCTTCGCCCGCCGCTCGCTTTCGATGCCAAGAACATGTTTGACCGATGAACCGGGGCCACCCCGGCGAAGGAGAAAATATGTCCACCGACACCGATTCCGCACCACGGACGTCGCCGCGCGCACACCTCGCCGGTCGCCTGACCAGCGTCGGCCGTGCCGATCTACCTGCCTCGATCGTGGTTTTCCTGGTCGCGCTTCCCCTTTCGCTCGGTGTGGCGGTGGCCTCCGGCGCTCCGGTGGCGGCAGGACTCATCGCAGCCGTCGTCGGCGGTGTGGTGGCCGGATTGCTGGGTGGTTCCGCGATCCAGGTGAGCGGGCCCACCGCGAGCCTCACCGTGGTCGTCGCCGAGAGTGTGCACCAATTCGGCTGGGCGGCAACGTGCTTCATCACCGTCGGAGCGGGTGTGCTGCAGATCCTGTTCGGGCTGAGCCGGGTCGCGCGCGCCGCGCTGGCCATCGCCCCGGTGGTCGTGCACGGCATGCTGGCGGGCATCGGCGTGGTGATCGCGCTGCAACAGGTGCACGTGCTGCTCGGGGGCAGCTCGCTGAGTTCGTCGTTCGCCGCGCTGGTGGGGTTACCGCGGCAGCTTTTGTCGGTGCGCACCGGCGACCTGTGCGTGGGCCTGGTCGTCATCGGCATCCTGGTCGCTTGGCGCTTCGCGCCACGGCGGGTGCGCGTGCTCCCCGCACCGCTCGTCGCCGTGGTCACCGCCACGCTGCTGGCGCTCGTCCTGCCCACGCGGGTCGAGCACCTCGTGCTGAACGAGTCGTTGCTGGAGTCCCTGGGCCTGCCCGCCATCCCCTCCGGCGGCCCGGCGGCCGTCGCCTCGACCGTGATCACGATCGCGCTCATCGCCAGCGTCGAAAGCCTGCTGTCGGCGGTCGCGGTGGACAAGATGCGGCCTGGTCACCGCACCGATTTCGACCGGGAGCTGATCGGGCAGGGATCGGCCAACGTCGTCTCCGGCCTGCTCGGCGGCCTGCCGATCGCGGCCGTCATCGTGCGCAGCATCACCAACGCGAACGCAGGCGCTCGCAGCAGGGCGGCGACCGTGCTGCACGGAGTCTGGATCCTGCTGTTCGCGGTGGCCCTGGCCGGCCTCGTGCGGCAGATCCCGACCGCCGCGCTGGCCGGACTGCTCATCTTCGTCGGCGCGCAGCTGATCAAGCTGGCGCACATCCGGCTGGCCAGGCGGGCCGGTGAAATGTACGTCTACCTGGCGACGGTGCTGGGTGTGGTGTTCCTGAATCTCTTGCAGGGCATGCTGATCGGTCTCGTGCTCGCGTTCGCGCTGCTGCTGTGGCGGGTGGTGCGCGTCCTGATCGTCGCGGCTCCCGTACCCGGCTCGCGCCGGTGGGTGGTCGCTATCGACGGCACGTGCACCTTCCTGGCCTTGCCGAAGCTCACCGCGGAACTGGCGAAGGTCCCGGCCGACGCCGAGGTGACCGTCGAGATGGCCGTCGACTTCCTGGACCACGCTACGCACGAGTTCCTCACCGAATGGGCTCGCGAGCGCGAAACGCACGGTAGTGCAGTGGAATTCGTCGAACTCGGCGGCGAAAGGATGGCAACCGCCTTGGCCGGACCGCCCGAGCGCGGGCACTTCAGGCAGGTCGTCGACCAGGTCATCGGACCGTGGCGGCGCACGGGCGACCGGGAGGACCGCATCGCGGCGGGCATCGCCGCCTACCACCGCGGCCACGCCCACCTGCTGCGCCCGCACCTGGACAAGTTGCGCCATCGGCACGACGCCGACTCGTTCTTCCTCACCTGTGCGGACGCCAGAATCGTGCCGAACGTCATCACCAACAGCGGCCCTGGCGACCTGTTCACCGTGCGCAACGTGGGCAATCTGGTGCCTACGCGCGGTGGGGACGTCTCGGTGGAGGCGGCGCTGATCTACGCGTTGGAGCGGCTGGACGTGCGCGCGGTCGTGGTCTGCGGCCACTCCGGCTGCGGTGCCATGGAGGCGCTGCATCGCGAGGTGCGGGCCGGGGCGGGGCTCGGCGACTGGCTGGCGCACGCCCGGCCGAGCCTGGAGCGCTACCGGCTGGGGCATCCGGTCGCCGCCGCGGCGGCCGTCGCGGGATTCGGCCCGGTGGATCAGCTGGGCATGGTGAACGTCGCCGTGCAGCTGGAGACGCTGCACGCGCACCCGGTCGTGCGCCGGGGGATCGAGGAGCGGGGCGTGGCGGTGTCGGGATTGTTCTTCGACCTCGCCACGGCCCGGGTGATCGAGGTCATGGCCGGCGGCATCGCGGAGTTCGGCGACGAGCGGCGCGGTATCGCGGCGGAACCCGTCTGACCAGGCATTGTGCGGTGGATCATGCTGATGGACGACGACCGGATAGTGGGGAATCGCACACAATCGGCGAACTTCTCAGGCTTTGCTAAGTCTTTACCAATAGACTTGCACTCGTTTACATCTCGACTCATCGCTGTGTCGGGACTGCTTCACCGCGAGATGCCGGTTCGCGGTCTTGTGCCCTGCTGGACATGTTGATCGTCAACCGACCTCGGCGAAACAGCCGAGTCGGCGAAGGAGAGTCATGGCTATCGATCACGATTTGGCCCCGCCACCGTCGAAGCCCGCACCGGCGGGCTCGAGCCGCAGTTCCGGACCGCTGTCCGATCGCTTCACCGAAATCCTGCGCCACGATGTGCCCGCATCGATCGTGGTTTTCCTTGTCGCGCTGCCGCTTTCGCTCGGCATCGCGATCGCCTCCGGAGCCCCCGTCGCCGCCGGGCTCATCGCCGCCGTGATCGGCGGTGTCGTCGCCGCCAGCCTCGGTGGTTCGGTCCTGCAGGTGAGCGGCCCCGCCGCGGGCCTCACCGTCGTGGTCGCCGAGACGATCAATCAATTCGGTTGGCGCACAACGTGTTTCATCGTCTTCGCCGCCGGTGTGCTGCAAATCCTGCTCGGCCTGAGCCGCGTGGCCAGGGCGGCGCTCGCCGTGGCGCCCGTGGTGGTGCACGCGATGCTCGCCGGTATCGGCATCACCATCGCGCTGCAGCAGATCCATGTGCTGCTCGGCGGTTCCTCGCACAGCTCGGCCTGGCGGAACATCGTCGAGCTGCCCGGGCAGCTGTTGTCCCTGCACGGCGGTGGCACGCTGATCGGCGTGGTCGTGATCGCGATCATGCTCGGCTGGAAGTACCTGCCCGCCAGGGTCCGCGTCGTGCCTGGTCCGCTGGTCGCGGTGCTCGTGGGTACGGCGCTGTCGCTGATGCTTCCGCTCGACGCGGTGCGCATCGTGCTGAACGGCTCGCTGTTCGACGCCATCGGCCTGCCCGCGCTGCCTCGCGGCGACTGGTCGGGTCTGGCGCTGGCAGTCGTCACCATCGCGTTGATCGCCAGCGTGGAGAGCCTGCTGTCCGCGGTGGCCGTGGACAAGATGCACTCGCGCAAGCGCACCGACTTCGACCGGGAACTGATCGGCCAGGGCTCGGCGAACGTGCTGTCCGGTCTGCTCGGCGGCCTGCCGGTCACCGGCGTGATCGTGCGTAGCGCCACCAACGTGCAGGCGGGCGCGCACAGCCGCGCCTCCGCGATCCTGCACGGGGTCTGGGTGCTGGTGTTCTCGGTGGCCCTGGTCTCCGTGGTGGAGCAGATCCCGAAGGCCGCGCTGGCCGGTCTGCTCATCGTGATCGGCATCCAATTGGTGAAGCTGGCCCACATCAAACTGGCGCGGCGCACCGGCGACCTGCTGGTCTACGCCGTGACGGTGCTCGGCGTGGTGTTCGCGAACCTGCTCGAGGGCGTGCTGATCGGTCTGGGCCTGGCCTTCGGCCTGCTGCTGTGGCGGGTGGTGCGCGTGGCGATCGAGGCCCGACAGGTACCCGGCACGCAGCGCTGGCTGGTCACCATCGACGGATCGGCCACCTTCCTCGCGCTGCCGAAACTGTCGGCGCAATTCGCGAAGATCCCTCCGGGAGCCGACGTCACGGTGGAGATGACCGTCGACTTCCTCGATCACGCGGCGTTCGAGGCCATCGAGGAATTCGCCCGCCAGCAGGTGAACCACGGCGGCAACGTCGATTTCGTGGAGATCGGCGGCGCCAGGATGGCCCACGCCGCGGCGCAGCCGCCCGCGCGCAGCTTCGCCCGCTCGGTCTGGGACGACATCCTCGGCCCTTGGCGGCGCGACGAGCGGCACGAGAATCCGGTCGCGGCGGGTGTGGCGGCCTTCCACCGCAGCCACGCGCACGTCGTCCGGCCGCATCTGGACGAGTTGCGCGACACGCAGGACCCGGATTCGTTCTTCCTGACCTGCTCGGACTCGCGGATCGTGCCGAACATCATCACCAACAGCGGGCCGGGCGATCTGTTCACGGTGCGCAACGTGGGCAACCTGGCGCCCGCCGAGGGTGACGCGTCGGTGGAGGCCGCGCTGGTGTTCGCGCTCGAGCAGCTGAACGTCCGCTCGATCGTGGTCTGCGGGCATTCCTCGTGCGGTGCGATGAAGGCGTTGCACGCCGGGGCCCAGGTCCCCGGCGTGGACGCCTGGCTCGCCCATGCGCGACCGAGCCTGGAGCGGTTCCACGCGGGCCACCCGGTGGCGAGTGCCGCGCGGGAGGCCGGTTTCGGCGAGGTCGATCAGCTGGCCATGGTGAACGTCGCGGTGCAGCTCGAGTTGCTGCACCGGCACCCAGCGGTGCGCAAGGCGGTCGCCGAGCGCGGCGTCAAGGTGTCGGGCCTGTTCTTCGACATCGCCAGTGCCCGGGTGGTCGAGGTGACCGAGAACGGGATCGCGCACATCGATGACGCGGGCCATCAGCCCGCTCCCGAACTCGTCTGATCGGACGGGGATGGGTGATCCCGCCCGGGCGGCCTGCTCGGGCGGGGTCACCGTTGTCCGGGCGAGTGGGATCGCGATTCGCTGTGCCGGACCCTCGTACCCTGGGAAACGTGACGGCAGACCTCGAAACGAGCTCGGACGATCGGCCGACCCGCTGGCGCGCCTTCCGCGCCGGGCTCGAACGACGACCTACGCTGTACCTCGGCTACCGGATCGTGGTCGCGGTGGTCGGTGTAGCCGTGCTCGCGGCCGGTGTGCTCGCGATTCCCTATCCCGGTCCCGGCTGGGCGATCGTGTTCGCCGGGCTGGGCATCCTCGCCACCGAATTCGCTTGGGCGCACCGGGTCTTGACCTGGCTGCGGGACCGGTATCGGCAGTTGATGGACTGGTACTCCCGGCAAGGTCTGGCCGTGCAGGTGGCCGGTGCGGTCGGCACCGCCGCGCTGGTCGTGGCGACGCTGTGGGTGTTGGGAACCTTCGGGCTTGTGGGTAGTTGGATCGGAGTCGAATGGGAATGGCTGCGCAGCCCCCTGTAACGGTGACCACCGTTCCGGGGCGCATGCTCACCCAACCGGAATGGCTGGCCGCGCGTATCGCGGAGATGGGCCATTCCTGGGGGACCACGTCGCTGCGTATCGCGGGCACGCTGTGGTGGTGCATGGCCGCGTCCGCGCTGGTGGAGCAGATCGCGCGGGCGTACGCGCACGACGCGGACGCCCCCGAGGCCGCGCTGGACCGGCTGGAATGCGAAGTGCGCCCCGACGGCGGCATCGAACGGGCGCGCATCCCGGTGGACGGCGCCCGGGCTTCCGGTAGCGCATCGGCGCTGTGCGAGACGCTGGCGACCGTCATCCCGCCGGTCGCCCGGGTGTCGGGCGCAGGCGTCCCCGCGTTGTGGGCGATCGTGGCCGACGCGATCGGCAATCGGGCACTGGATGCCGGGTCGCCGGACGCGGGCGCGCGGCTGGCCGCCGAGGTCGGCGGCAAACTTCCGGTTCCGCGTTTCGTCGAGATCGGCGGACGCACCTTCGTGCGGCGCATCTCCTGCTGCCTGGTGTTCGAGGTCCCCGGCTGCGAGATGTGCACCAGCTGCCCGAAACGTTCTGCCGCCGAACGCATCGCACTGCTCGCGGACCTGGCCGCCGAGGGCTGACCATCCGGCGCGCGACAACTCGACGGGAACGCCAGGAACTCCGGCGTCACCCGGAGAGAGACCCGAACGCAAATCTCGCGCCACCCGACCGCTACGGCCCAAAACCCGGAGGGGCGGGCCGAAGCGGCGGGACAGTAGCATGGTCGCGCCGGACGAACTTGCGATCGGCCACCATCCAGCGGGACCCCGCCCGCGCACGAGAAACGCCAAGGAGAGCGCAGCCGTGACCACCTCAGCCGCCATCAGCCCAGTCGCCCTCGTCCGGGTGCCGGCCGGGACGACGGCGGGCGCCGCGGTGCGCGAGGCCGGACTGTCCACCAAGGGGCCGGAGACCGTCGTCGTCGTCCGGCTGGACGGCGAACTCAAGGATCTGTCCTGGACCCCGGACGAGGACGTCGACGTGGAGCCGGTCGCGGCGAACACCCCCGACGGCCGCAACGTCATCCGGCACTCCGCCGCGCATGTGCTCGCCCAAGCGGTGCAGCAGGAATTCCCCGAGGCCAAGCTGGGCATCGGTCCCTACATCAAGGACGGGTTCTACTACGACTTCCGGGTCGAGCGGCCGTTCACCCCGGAGGATCTGGCCAAGCTGGAATCCCGGATGAAGAAGATCGTCAAGGGCGCGCAGCGTTTCTCCCGCCGGGTGGTCGAGGTCGACGAGGCCAGGGTCGAGCTGGCCGGTGAGCCGTTCAAACTGGAGCTGATCAGCGACAAGTCCGGGATCGATGATCCAGAGGTCATGGAGGTCGGCGGCAAAGAGCTGACCATCTACGACAATCTGGATCCGCGCACCGGCGAGAAGATCTGGGGCGATCTGTGCCGCGGCCCGCACATCCCGACCACCAAGTTCATCCCGGCCTTCAAACTGACCCGCAGCTCGGCCGCCTACTGGCGCGGTGACCAGAGCCGGGAGGACCTGCAGCGCGTCTACGGCACCGCGTGGGAGTCCCAGGAGGCGCTCGACGAGCACCTGCACCTGCTCGCCGAGGCGGAGCGCCGCGATCACCGCAAGCTCGGCCTGGAACTGGACCTGTTCAGCTTCCCCGACGAGCTCGGTTCCGGTCTCCCGGTGTTCCACCCCAAGGGCGGCATCATCCGCAAGGAACTGGAGGAGTACTCGCGCCGCAGGCACGTCGCGGCGGGCTACGAGTTCGTCAACACCCCGCACATCACCAAGGGCCACCTGTTCGAGGTCTCCGGCCACCTGGACTGGTACCGCGACGGCATGTTCCCCGCGATGCACCTGGACGCCGAACTCAACGAGGACGGCACGGTCCGCAAGCCCGGCCAGGACTACTACGTCAAGCCGATGAACTGCCCGATGCACAACCTGATCTTCCGTGCCCGCGGCCGGTCGTATCGGGAGCTGCCACTGCGGCTGTTCGAGTTCGGCTCGGTCTACCGCTACGAGAAGTCCGGCGTGGTGCACGGCCTGACCCGGGTGCGCGGCATGACTCAGGACGACGCGCACATCTACTGCACCAAAGAGCAGATGCACAGCGAACTGACCGACACGCTGCGGTTCGTGCTGGATCTGCTGAAGGACTACGGCCTCGACGACTTCTACCTCGAGCTGTCCACCAAGGACCCGAAGAAGTTCGTCGGTTCCGACGAGATCTGGGAGGAGGCCACCGAGACCTTGTCCAAGGTCGCCTCGGCCTCCGGTCTCGAGCTGGTACCCGATCCCGGCGGCGCCGCCTTCTACGGTCCGAAGATCTCCGTGCAGGCCAAGGACGCGCTGGGGCGCACCTGGCAGATGTCGACCATCCAACTCGACTTCAACCTGCCCGAGCGCTTCGACCTGGAGTACACCGCGTCGGACGGCACCAAGCAGCGACCGGTCATGATCCACCGCGCGCTGTTCGGGTCGATCGAGCGCTTCTTCGGTGTGCTCACCGAGCACTACGCGGGCGCGTTCCCGGCCTGGTTGTCTCCGGTGCAGGTCGTCGGCATCCCGGTCGCGGATACCTTTGCCCCGCACCTGGATCGGGTGATCGAACGGTTGCAGGACGAGGGCATCCGGGCACAGGTGGACCGCAGCGACGACCGGATGCAGAAGAAGATCTTCAACAACACCGCCCAGAAGGTGCCGTTCATGCTGCTCGCCGGTGAGCGCGACGTGAACGCGAACGCCGTGAGCTTCCGCTTCCGCGACGGTACCCAGGTCAACGGCGTGCCGGTCGACGACGCGGTGGCCACCATCGTCGCGTGGATCGCCCACCGGGAGAACGCGTCGCCGACGGCCGAGGGTTTCGAAATCCGATCAGCGAACAAGGGTGGGGCATGACCGAGCGGACGGTGCCGGAGGGGCTCGCGGATCTGGACGGGACCGCGACCTCGGCCGAGCCGGGCAGCATCGTGGACACCGGCGCCGGCGAACCGGATCGGCTGCAGCGCCTGTGGACGCCGTATCGCATGTCCTACATCGCGGAGGCGGCCACCGGTCCCAAGGATTCGACCGGCCACCCCTTCACCGACATCCCGAAGATGTCCGACGAGGACGGATTGGTCGTCGCCAGGGGCGAGTTGGTGTACGCCGTGCTCAACCTGTACCCGTACAACCCGGGACACATGATGGTGGTGCCGTACCGCAAGGTGGCGAACCTGGAGGATCTCACCGAGGCGGAGAGCGCCGAGTTGATGGCCTTCACCCAGCAGGCGATCCGGGTGATGAAGAAGGTGTCCCGGCCGCACGGCTTCAACGTGGGGCTGAATCTCGGCGGGGTGGCCGGTGGGTCGCTGGCCGACCACCTGCACCAGCACATCGTCCCGCGCTGGGGTGGCGACGCGAACTTCATCACGGTCATCGGCGGGGCGAAGGTGATGCCGCAACTGCTGCGGGAGACCAGGGCGCTGCTGTCGGCGGCCTGGAAGGAGGCGTAGATGAGCGACCGGGCGGGTCGGCCGTGCTGAGTTTCTTCGGCCGCGAGACGTTCGCCAAGGCGACTGCTCCACTGGGCCGCGCGCTGGTCGGCACCGGACTGACGCCGGACGCGATGACGCTGATCGGCACCACCGCCTCCATCGTCGCCGCGGTCACGCTCTTCCCGACCGGACACCTGTTCTGGGGAACCATGGTGATCTGGTTGTTCGTCATGTTCGACATGCTCGACGGGGCGATGGCGCGGGCACGCGGTGGCGGCACGAAGTACGGCGCGGTGCTGGACGCCACCTGTGACCGGCTGGCCGACGGGGCGATCTTCGGCGGGCTGGCCTGGTGGGCGGTCTTCCACGAGCAGCACAAGCCCTTGTTCGCCGCGACGCTGGTCGTCTTGGTGACCTCGCAGGTGATCTCCTATGCGAAGGCGCGCGCCGAGGCCAGTGGGCTGTCCGCGGACGGCGGCCTCATCGAGCGGCCGGACCGGCTGATCATCGTGCTGGTCGGCGCCGGATTCACCGGCATCGGTGGCTACTGGGGGATCGAATGGCTGACGTACGCCGTGCACGTGGCCATGTGGATCCTCGCCGTGCTCAGCATCGTCACCGTCGTTCAGCGGGTGCTGGCCGTACGCAACTCGCCGGGAGCGCGCACCGTGATCCCGACCGGGCAGTCGCAGCGCCCTGGCGCGGGCACCGCCGACGCCTCGGGGCTTCCGACGTGACCTCACCCGATGCCGGGCGCGAACCGATCGACGGTGGCGTCCGGGTATCCGTCACGATGAATTGCGGACCTGCGGCTCGGGGGCTCGGATGACGATCGGGGAACAGCTCGGCGCCGCCGGATACGCGGCGGGCTGGCGACTGGTGCGTGCGCTGCCGGAGACGACGGCACGACGACTGTTCGAGTGGGGCGCCGACCGGATCGCCCGTCGCGCCAATCGGGAATTCCACGCGGGCGGCGCGCCGAACCAGTTGCGGCGCAATCTGGCGCGCGTGCTCGGCGTGCTTCCCGCCGACGTGCCGGACGAACTGATCGTCGCCAGCATGCGGTCCTACGCGCGGTACTGGCGGGAGGCGTTCCGGCTGCCCACGATGGACCATGCAGCGATCGACTATGACGTCGGCGGGCTGGAGCATCTGGATGCCGCGATTGCGAAGGGCCGAGGCGTGCTCTTGGTGCTGCCGCATTCCGGCAACTGGGACATTGCGGGCGTCTGGCTGGTGCAGCACTACGGCGGCCCCACCACCGTGGCCGAGCGGCTGAAGCCGGAGTCGCTGTTCGAGCGGTTCGTCGCTTATCGGGAGAGCCTCGGCTTCGAGGTGATCCCGCTGACCGGCGGTGAGCAGCCGCCGTTCGGTCTGCTGGCGGCCCGACTGCGACAGAACAAGATCGTGTGCCTGCTGGGTGAACGCGACCTCACCGGCAAGGGCGTGCCCGTGCAGTTCTTCGGCGAGCGCACCTGGATGCCGGCGGGTGCGGCGAAACTGGCGATCGAGACCGGCGCGGCATTGCTGCCGGTGCACGCCTGGTTCGAGGTCGACGCCGATGGCCGAGAGGACTGGGGCCTGAAAGTCGAAGCACCGCTGAATGTTTCCGATGGCGTGGCGGCGGCCACCCAGGCGTTGGCGGAAACTTTCGCGGCGAATATCGCCGAGCACCCCGCGGATTGGCACATGCTGCAACCATTGTGGGAGAGCGATCTCTCGCCGCAGCGGCGTGCCAGGATCGCCACCGCGCAGGCGAGCATCAAAGCCGAACAGGGGGACGTATCGCCATGAAGATCGGCATGGTCTGCCCCTATTCGTTCGACGTCCCCGGCGGGGTGCAGGCGCATGTGGTCGAACTGGCGCGAGTGTTCATCGAACGCGGGCACAAGGTGAGCGTCCTTGCGCCCGCGTCCGAGGGCACCCCGCTGCCGGAGTTCGTGGTGTCGGCGGGGCGCGCCGTGGCCATCCCGTACAACGGGTCGGTGGCGCGGCTGTCGTTCGGGCCCATGGCCTACACCAGGATCCGCCGGTGGATCGAGGGCAACGACTTCGACGTGCTGCACATCCACGAGCCGAACGCGCCGAGCCTGTCCATGCTCGCGCTGAAGATCGCCGAGGGCCCGATCGTGGCGACCTTCCACACCTCTACGACGAAATCGCTGGTGCTGAGCACTTTTCAGGGTGTGCTGCGGCCGTATCACGAGAAGATCTCCGGTCGTATCGCGGTGTCCGAGCTCGCGCGCCGCTGGCAGGTCGAGGCGCTCGGCTCGGACGCGGTGGAGATCCCCAACGGCGTCGACGTCCCTGCGTTCGCGCGCGCGCCGATGTTGCCGGGTTATCCGCGCCCCGGCGGGACGGTGCTGTTCCTGGGGCGCTACGACGAGCCGCGCAAGGGCATGGAGGTCCTGCTCGGCGCGCTGCCCGAGCTGGTGCGCGAACATCCCGACGTCGAGATCCTGATCGTCGGCCGCGGCGACGAGGACCGGTTGCGCCGGGAAGCGGGCGACCTGTCCGGCCACTTGCGTTTCCTCGGCCAGGTGTCCGACGAGGAAAAGGCTTCCGCGATGCGGAGCGCCGACGTGTACGTGGCGCCCAACCTGGGCGGCGAGAGCTTCGGCATCATCCTGATCGAGGCGATGGCGGCGGGCACCGCGGTCGTGGCCAGTGAATTGGACGCCTTCCGCCGGGTACTGCGGGACGGTTCGGCGGGCATGCTGGTCCCGGTCGGCGACTCGGCGGCGCTGGCCACCGCGCTGCATGCCGTACTCACCGATGAGGTGCGCAGGGAGGGGCTCGTGCACACCGCGACCCAGGTCGTCGGCGAGTACGACTGGCCGGTGGTGGCCGAACAGATCCTGCGCGTCTACGAGACGGTGACCGTGGGCGACACGAGAGTGCGGGCCGCCGGATGATCACCTTCTCCGCGACGACCGTTCTCGTCCTCGCGCTGATCGCGGCGGTTGTTGTCGCGATCGGTCTGTGGGCGTACTCCACCGCCAACCGGCTCGACCGGCTGCACGTGCGCTCGGATCAGTCCTGGCAGGCGCTCGACGCGGCGCTGGCCCGCCGGGCGGTGGTGGCCAGGTCGGTCGCCATGGCGATCGCGGGTCCGGTGTCCGATCCGGCTCTGTCGGAGCAGGCCGGACAACTGGCAGCGCTGGCGGACCGGGCCGAGCGCGCCGGTCGCGCCGAGCGCGAGACCGTGGAGAACCGCTTGTCCACCGCGCTGTCGGCGGTCGATATCGGCACGCTGCGCCCGCAACTCGTCGCCGAACTGGCCGACGCCGAGGCCAGGGTGCTGATCGCACGCCGCTTCCACAACGACGCCGTACGCGACACGCTGGCGCTGCGCACGCGCCGCCCGGTCCGCGTCCTGCACCTGGGGGGTACCGCGCCGCTGCCGTCCTACTTCGAGATCACCGAGCGCGCTACCCCGGCCGCGTCCACCGGCCTCGCGGTGGACACCATCCGCACCACCGCGCGGGTGGTGCTGTTCGACGAGAACGACCGGACTCTGCTGATGCGCGGCAACGATCCGAAGACGCCGCAGGTGTCGTTCTGGTTCACCGTCGGCGGCGGCGTGGAGCCGGGGGAGAGCCTGCGCGCGGCGGCGGTACGGGAACTGTACGAGGAGACCGGATATCGCGGGGATCCGGCCGCCCTGCGCGGTCCGATCTGGCGGCGGGTAGCGGTATTCCCCTTCAACGGGGAGCTGATCCGGAGCGAGGAGTTGTTCTTCGCCCTGCGGGTGCGTGGTTTCGACCCGCAACCGGCGAACCTGACCGCGATCGAACGCCGCTCCATCACCGGGCACCGATGGTGCACCGCCGCCGACATCGTCACGCTGGACCGCTCCGGCGAAACCGTCTACCCGTATCACCTGGACGAACTGCTGGCCGAAGCAGCTCAGGCCGCGTCGGGCACCGGCGATCCGGAGGTCCGCTCCATCCGCTGACCGGCCACGGAACACGTGTGATGTGTTTCACGATCGTGATAGCGTCGCGATGATCCAGGGCGCCGGAGGGTATTGCTGTCGGGGACGCATGTGCTTTCGGTGTCGTGGTCCCGCTGACGGCGGGGCTGTTCCTGTTCGGTTGTGGAGGTAGTTGGTTCATGTCGTACCTGCTGTTCGATTTCCTGTTGCCGCTGATCGGTCCCGCGGCCGCGGAGTACTGGGCGCAGTTGCTGGTGGTCGGCCCGCTGTGATCGGGCGCCCGGCGCGAACCGGGCAGGCCAGTGCGGCGCCGGGACGGCACTGCGGCCGAGCCTTCCCGGCGTAAGGCGCCATTACCGAGATCACACCAGGCCAGTGCACTCCAACTGGCTATCAAGTGGCCTTTTGCGCCCACCTAGAATCGTGGCGTTCGTATGCGAGTGATCGATTTGGCGCACATGCCTGGAGGAGTTTGCCGTGACCACCCCCGAGACCACCCAGACCGTCGGTACCGCCCGCGTGAAGCGCGGCATGGCCGAGATGCTCAAGGGTGGGGTGATCATGGATGTCGTCACGCCGGAGCAGGCCAAGATCGCCGAGGACGCCGGTGCGGTCGCGGTGATGGCGCTGGAACGGGTCCCCGCCGACATCCGTGCCCAGGGCGGGGTCTCCCGGATGAGCGACCCGGACATGATCGACGGCATCATCAACGCTGTCTCCATCCCGGTCATGGCGAAGGCACGCATCGGCCACTTCGTCGAGGCGCAGATCCTGCAGAGCCTCGGTGTCGACTACATCGATGAGTCCGAGGTGCTCACCCCCGCGGATTACGCCAACCACATCGACAAGTGGAACTTCACCGTGCCGTTCGTCTGCGGCGCCACCAACCTCGGCGAGGCGTTGCGCCGAATCACCGAGGGCGCGGCGATGATTCGCTCCAAGGGCGAGGCCGGTACCGGTGACGTGTCCAACGCGACCACGCACATGCGCAAGATCCGCCAGGAGATCCGTCGCCTGTCGTCGCTGCCCGAGGACGAGTTGTTCGTCGCGGCCAAGGAGTTGCAGGCGCCCTACGAGCTGGTCCGTGAGATCGCCGAGACGGGCAAGCTGCCTGTCGTGCTGTTCACCGCGGGCGGCATCGCCACTCCCGCCGACGCCGCGATGATGATGCAGCTCGGGGCCGAGGGCGTGTTCGTGGGGTCGGGCATCTTCAAGTCCGGCAACCCGGCGCAGCGTGCCGCCGCCATCGTCAAGGCCACCACGTTCTACGACGACCCGGACGTGCTGGCGAAGGTGTCGCGCGGGCTCGGCGAGGCCATGGTCGGCATCAATGTCGAAGAGATCGCCCAGCCGCACCGCCTGGCCGAGCGCGGCTGGTGAGCTCGGGCCGGTAGCGTCGGCCGCGTGGAGTTGCGGCAGCTGCGGTACTTCGTGGTTCTGGCGGAGGAATTGCACTTCCGCCGGGCCGCGGAGCGATTGTTCATCTCGACGCCGACGCTCAGCCAGCAGATCAAGGTGCTGGAGCGGGAGCTGGGCGGCCCCTTGCTGGTCCGGGAGCCGCGGGTGGAGCTGACGGCCGCGGGCGCGGTGCTGCTGCGCTCCGGTAGGAACGTGCTGCGCGCGATGGACGAGGCGATGCGCGAGACCAGGCGCGCTGCCGCCGCCGGTGCCCCGGTGCTGCGTCTCGGGCTGTTGAACGGCGTCCCGCCCTGGCTGCCCGCCCACATCGGCGGCCTGCTCACCGCCGTGCTACCCGATGCCCGGATGGTGCTCACCGGTGGGACCACCGCCGATCAGGTGCGTTTTCTCGATGACGACGAAGTCGATCTCGCGTTGGTCCGCGCCCCGGTGGAGCTGCCCGAACGCTTCGCGCAACGTCCGGTTGCCCGCGAGGAGCTGGGCGTCGTGATGTCCGAGCGGCATCCGCTCGCCGGGGCGGCGGCGCCGCTGGACCCGGCCGAGCTGGATGGGCACGAGTTGATCTTGTTTTCCCGCGAATCCGCCGCGGGCCTGCATGATTCGCTGTTGCGTACGCTCGCCGACCACGGCGCGGCGGTACGGCTGAGCGACAGCGCGATGGGCCATGCGCAGATGCTGGCCGTGCTGCCGTCACGTCCCGACGCGATCGGGCTCAGCTCGTCGCGCGTAAACGGACTGGCCGGTCTGGTTTGGCGGCCGTTACGTGGCGCGCCCCTGCGGGTGACCTATGCGATCGCCTGGCGCGCGGCGGTGCGCGATCCGGCCGTCGCGGCGCTGCTCGCGGCACTGGCGTCCGAACTGTCGCCGGAATGAGCCCGCCGGTACCGCTTCCGATGCTAGGTTCACTTCTTACGGCGGCCAGAAGGTCGTCTCATGGTTCTCACAATCACGCTCAGTAGCTTCGCCATTCGATGGCCGTCCCGGCCATATCGCGCCCTATCACCGTCGGATCGATCCGAGCGCAAAGGACGAACAGTTGAAGCTTCTCAAGACCGGACGCATCGCAGCAGCGGGCCTGGCCCTTGTGGCCGCCCTCGGCCTGGCCGCCTGCGGCAGCGACGACAAGAGCGATTCGCACAACTCCACCCACACCACCACCGCCGCCGCTTCGGCGACCGCGAAGGTACCTGCCCCTCCCACCAAAGAAGAACTCAACGCCAACCTGCAGCGTGCGCTCGACCCCGCGGTGCCGAACGAGGAGAAGCTCGACCTCGTGCAGGGCATCGAGGCCGATCCGAGCCTGCCCAACCGCTTGGCCCAGGCGTTTCAGCAGGCCAACGCCACGGCAGTGGTCACGGGCGTCACCGCCTTCGGTGACACGGTCACCGCCCAGGCCACGTTCACCGTCAACGGGCAGGCGAACCAGGTCGACGTTCCGTTCGTCCTCGAAGACGGCAAGTGGAAGGTCCAGAAGGCCTGGGCCTGCCAGGCGCTGGCCAACCTGAACCAGCAATCCCCGGCCTGCACCGCCTGATGACCGGAGCCGGCCCGGCGCGCGGGCGGTGACGTTCGTTTCGTCGTGACCGGCGTCGGCTCCACCCACCGCGGTCCGTGCACCGAATCGGTCCACGGCCTGCGGTGTTAGCCCGTGCCTAAGGCGTATTCGACAGTGCGACATGGACACTCGACCGCGGCGATGGTCGGGTGGAGTCATGACAGCAAGCAGCACAACACCCGAACGCGTCGTCATCGTGGGCGGCAGCTCCGGCATGGGACTCGCGCTGGCGGCATCGCTGATCGATACGGGCGCGCAGGTCACCATCGCGGGCCGTTCCGCCGAACGGCTCGCCGCGGCGGAGCGCATCTTGTCCGTGGGGCCGGGCACGGTGCGCTCGGTGGTCGCGGACATCACCCGCGAAGCCGACCTCGAGCGTTTGTTCGCCGAATCGGAGCCGGTCGATCATGTCGTCACCACCGCCGCCGATGTCACCGGCGCCTATCAGCAGCTGGATCGGTTCGACGCCGACCTGGCTCGGAACCTCGTTTCCGCCAAATTGATCGGCCCCATGCTGCTCGCCAAGCACGCCCGGGTCGTACCGGGCGGCTCGGTGACGTTCACTTCCGGCGTCGCGGCGTATCGGCCCGCGCCGGGCGGCGCCATGGTGGCGGCGGTCAACGGCGCGCTCGCCTCGCTGGCCTACGCGCTGGCCCTGGAGCTCGGCCCGGTCCGCGTCAACGTGGTCTCGCCGGGGTGGGTCGACACACCGATCTGGGACACCATCGCCGGGCCCGCGAAAACCGAACGCCACCAGCAGCTCGCCGCACGCCTGCCCGTCGGGCGCATCGGCCGCCCTTCCGATATCGCGCAGGCGATGCTGGGCGTGATGCGCAATCCCTTCATCACCGGCACGGTCCTGCACGTGGACGGCGGGCATCGGCTGGTCTGACCGCTGGGCGGCGGGAAACCCATATGGCTACGCGGTTATGCGCATCTGATCATGGGATTGTGCCTCACCACAGAAGCCGAGCTCGAGCGGTAATCGACAAGGACCCGGGAACCTAGTCGGCCCGGTCCTGGTCGACTCGAAGCGCCGGACGATCCGGGTGGTCCCAGCGCACGAAGAAGGTCGGCGTGTAGGGGTTATCGGCATCGTGCCGCAGCAGGGCCGGGATGGTCCATTGCGCCTCGGGCGGGGTGCGGCGGCGGAGCGCGGCCTCGGACAGCTCCAGTCGGAGGATCAGGTCGGCGTCGAGGTGGCGGCCCGCGAGCATCGGGCCCGCGACGACAACGGTGGTCGCGGGCGGCGCCGTGCGGATCGCGGCGCGCGCGGAGCGGTCGGCGGCTTCATCCCACAACGCGGGCAGCCACCGGCCGTGCTCGCGCAGCGCCTCCACGACTTCGCGGCGCAGCGCGGCGTAGTCGAACCACGCGGTGCGATAGGACATCTCGTCGGTGCGGCCGAACTCCATGCGCAGCGAGGCGGGACGCACGTAGTCATGCAAGGAGACCACGTGGGCCGACCGGCCCGCGTCGCGCAGCGCCTCCACGATCCGGTCGGCGAGCGCCACCGGCTGTGCGGCGTCCGCGCCGTCGACGGCGATCACCGTGTGTGCGGTCGCGGTCAGCAGGGGCTGGATCACCTGCGTGACGAGGGCGTCGGGCGTGATGGGCAGGAAGCGCGGCACCCATCCATCTCAGCAAAGTGCGACGGCCGGTGCGGCGTGGGCGTAGCCAGGCGTTCACCGGCGGCCGAACGGCGACGCCGTGAGCGGCCGGGATAATCTCTGCGCATGGCGACAATCGAAGAGGCGCTGGAAATAGAGCGGCTGGAGCGGGACATCTTCCGTGGCGCGTCCACCAAGACCCAGCTCGCGCGCACGTTCGGCGGCCAGGTTGCCGGCCAGGCGCTCGTGTCCGCGGTCCGGACGGTGGAACCGCGATTTCAGGTGCACTCCCTGCACGGCTATTTCCTCCGTCCGGGTAATCCGCAGGAGCCGACGGTCTACCAGGTCGAGCGCATCCGGGACGGGCGGTCGTTCTGCACCCGCCGGGTGACCGGCATCCAGGACGGCGCCGCGATATTCACCATGTCGGCCTCGTTCCACGTCGGCGACGAGGGGCCCGAGCATCAAGATGTCATGCCCGATGTCCCGATGCCGGAGGATCTGCCCGACGCCAGCACCACGATGACGCCAGAACGGCTATGGGCGATGCGGGAGTGGGAACACTGGGACATACGCATGGTCCCGCACGAGAACGTGTCCCGCCGCGATGGTGTGGTCTCCCAGCAGCAGGTGTGGTTCCGCTACCGGCACCTGCTGCCCGACGATCCGCTGGTGCACGTGTGCACCCTCGCCTACATGAGCGATATGACGCTGCTGGGTTCCTCGAAGGTCATCCATCCCGACGAGCCGACCCAGAATGCCTCGCTCGACCACGCGATGTGGTTCCTGCGCCCGTTCCGCGCCGACGAATGGCTGCTCTACGACCAGTCCTCGCCGTCAGCGGCTTTCGGCCGGGGGCTGACCGGCGGCAAGATCTTCACCCGAGAAGGCACGCTGGTCGCGGCCGTGGTGCAGGAAGGCCTCATCCGCAGGCTGCGGGAGGACTGACCCGGCGGGCCATCGCGACGCGGATGCGGCCGACCGTGAGCGGGCCCACATCGGTACGGCTCGTAAGCTTTCCGGCGTGAACGCTTCCTCGGTCACCGCACCCGCCGCCGACACCGGACAGGCGCGGTCCCGTCCCATGATCGGCGTGCTCGCGCTGCAAGGCGACGTCCGGGAGCACGTCGCCGCGCTCGCGCACTGCGGCGCCGAGCCGGTGCTGGTCCGGCGCGAGGCGGAGCTCGCGGCCGTGGACGCGCTCGTGCTGCCCGGTGGCGAGTCGACCGCGATCAGCAAGCTGCTGCAGGCCTTCGACCTGCTGGAGCCGCTGCGCGCGCGGCTGCGCGACGGTATGCCCGCGTTCGGTTCCTGTGCGGGCATGATCCTGCTCGCCTCGGAGGTGCTCGACACCCGCCCGGACGCCCAGCATCTGTCCGGCATCGATATGACGGTGCGGCGCAACGCGTTCGGCCGTCAGGTCGACTCGTTCGAGATCGACCTGCCGTTCTCCGGCCTGACCGACGGTCCGGTGCGAGCGGTGTTCATCCGCGCACCGTGGGTCGAGCGGGCGGGTGCGGGCGTCGAGGTGCTGGCCACGGTGCCGGATGGCCCCGCCACGGGCCGGATCGTCGCGGTGCGGCAGGGCAACGTCCTGGCGACGTCGTTCCATCCCGAGGTCACCGGCGATCTGCGGGTGCACCGCATGTTCGTGGAGATCGTCCGTTCGGCCGCCGCGTAGTCGGGGCCGCTCTGTACGGCCGTGGTGGAGGCCCGAGTAGGCTGGAGAAGTTGTCCGCCCGGCGGTGCCGGTACCGTACACACCACCAGACGTGCCACCGACCTGAAGGAAGTAGGGAATGAGCGGCCACTCCAAATGGGCCACCACCAAGCACAAGAAGGCTGCGATCGACGCGAAGCGCGGCAAGCTGTTCGCGAAGTTGATCAAGAACATCGAGGTGGCGGCCCGGACCGGTGGCGGTGACCCGGAAGGCAACCCGACGCTGTACGACGCCATCCAGAAGGCGAAGAAGTCGTCGGTCCCCAACGACAACATCGAGCGCGCCCGCAAGCGCGGCGGCGGCGAGGAAGCCGGCGGCGCCGACTGGCAGACGATCATGTACGAGGGCTACGGTCCCAACGGCGTCGCCGTGCTGATCGAGTGCCTCACCGACAATCGCAACCGGGCCGCGGGCGAGGTGCGGGTCGCGATGACGCGCAACGGCGGCAACATGGCCGACCCTGGCTCGGTGGCCTACCTGTTCCATCGCAAGGGCATCGTCACCCTGGAGAAGAACGGGCTGTCCGAGGACGACGTGTTGCTGGCCGTGCTCGACGCGGGCGCCGAGGAGGTCAACGATCTCGGCGAGTCGTTCGAGATCGTCAGCGAGCCGGGCGATCTGATCGCGGTCCGCTCCGCGCTGCAGGGCGCCGGTATCGACTACGACTCCGCCGAATCCGGCTTCCAGCCGTCGGTGTCGGTCGCGGTGGACGTCGACGGCGCCCGCAAGGTGATCAAACTCGTGGATGCCCTCGAGGACAGCGACGACGTGCAGAACGTCTACACCAACGTCGACATCCCGGACGACGTGCTCGCCGAGCTCGAGGACTAGTCGATCGACCGCGCGCCGTACTCCCGCACGGCGGGATGCTGAGCGCGAAATCGGGGCGGCCGGTCTGTGTACGGGCCGCCCCGAGTGGGTTCATTCCTGGTTCCCAGCGCACCGCTCGGCGGCCGCGCCCCCACCTTCCGGTCGGCGCTGCGGCCGCCGGGGAGGTGGGGCCGGACTCACTCCGCGATCTCGGTGCGGTCGCACCACTCGTACACGCGCAGCCGCCCTTCAGGCGTGTCCTGCTCCCGCTGACTGACCTTGAAGTGCTCGTATCCGCCGCGGAACGGCACCTTCAATTCCACGCCGGGTGGGGTGATCGGGACGATGCGCGAGGGCAGATCGTGCGGCCCGCCTTCGAGGACTGCTTTTGCGCCTTTGCTCATCCTGGGATGGTAGAAGCGCGAAGGTCCTGATCGTGGCATATTTCATGGCACGGTGAGTACCAATTTGCCGACGGTTCGCCCGGTCTCGCCGAGTGCGTGCGCCTCGGCTGCCGCGGACAGCGGGAACGACCGGGCGACCGCCGGGCGCAACGCGCCGGATTCGACGAGTCCGGCGAGAGCGAGCATGCCCGCGTGATCGTGCTCCACCAGCATCCGGATCGCGCGCACGCCCAGCGCCTCCGCCTCGACTGCCAAGTCGACCGCGCCGAAGGCCCGCAACGTCACCAGCAGTCCGCCTGGACGCAGGGTGCGCAGGGACCGGATGCTGTTGTCGTCGTCGATCGAGTCCAGCACCACGTCGACGTCGCGGACCGCCTCGGCGACGTCGGTGTCGCGATAGTCGATCACCTCGTCGGCGCCGATATCGCGCAGGAACGCGTGGTTCGGCGCGCTGGCGGTGCCGATGACGTACGCCCCGCGCGCTTTGGCGATCTGAACCGCGAAGTGGCCGACGCCGCCCGCTGCCGCATGGATCAGTACGCGTTGCCCGGGGCTGATCCCGGCGGTGTCGACCAGCGCCTGCCAGGCGGTGAGCGCGGCGAGCGGGATCGCCGCCGCCTGTGTGTGGTCGAGCGCGGCCGGTTTGGGGGCGAAGGCGCGGGCGGGGCCGACGACGTATTCGGCGCAGGAACCGTGGCCGTACGGGTAAGGGAGCATGCCGAACACCTCGTCGCCGGGGCGGAACAGGGTGACGCCGATGCCGGTGGCCGCGACCTCGCCGGAGACGTCCCAGCCGAGGACGAACGGCGGCTCGGGAAGGAACAGTCCCGCGGTGGCGCGGTGGCGCCAGTCGGTCGGGTTGAGCCCGGCCGCGCGGACCCGGACCAGGATCTGGCCGGGGCCGGCCACCGGCTGCGGCAGTTTCACTTCGGTGAGCACCTCGGGTCCGCCGAGGGTCTGCTGGCTGATCGCGCGCATGGTCGCGGTGCTGTCGATTTCGGTCACGGCTGTCAGCCTGCCGGTATCCGACGGCAAAGAAAATGGCACGATTGCCATTCTTCGATATGATCATGCCATGGATTCGACGGCGCCTCATCGAGTGGTGGTGTTGGCGCTGGCGGGGGTCTACCCCTTCGAACTCGGTATCCCGAATCGGGTGTTCGGCAGTGCGGCAGGTAGATACGAGGTGATCACCTGCTCGGTCGACGGTCGTCCGGTGCGCAGCGCCGCCGATTTCGACATCGCGGTGGCCCACGACAGCCGCGCCTTGCGGAACGCGGACACCGTGGTGCTGCCCGCCTGCGACATCACGACGGCTCTCACCGGCACGCTGCCGCAGCCGGTGCTCGACGCGTTCGCGCTGATTCCGGCGGGGGCCAGGATCGTCGCGATCTGCACCGGTGCCTTCATCGCCGCGGCCGCAGGGCTGCTCGATGATCGACCGGCCACGACGCACTGGAATCAGGCCGGTCTGTTCCGGCGCACCTTCCCGCGGGTCCGCCTCGACCCGGACGTGCTCTATGTCGATGACGGGGACGTCCTCACGTCGGCGGGCGCCGCGGCAGGACTGGACGTCTGCCTGCATCTGGTGCGGCGCGATCACGGCAGCGCCGTCGCGAACGCGGTCGCGCGCCGTTGCGTCGTTCCCCCGTGGCGCGACGGCGGCCAAGCGCAATACATCGAGCAACCCGTGCCGCCCGAGACGTCGGCTGGGACCGCCGCGGTCCGGCAATGGGCCCTGGAGAACCTGCGCCATCCGCTGACCGTCGATGAACTGGCGGCCCGCGCCCGGATGAGTAAACGAACCTTCGCCCGGCGCTTCCGTGACGAGGTCGGCATGAGCCCGGGACGGTGGCTGATCCAGCAGCGGGTCTTCCGCGCCAGGCACCTGCTGGAAACCACCGACCTGACCGTCGATCGCATCGCGGGCGAGGTCGGCTTCGCCACCGGGACTTCGTTGCGTCAACATCTGGCCGACGCGATCGGCGTGTCACCGCAGGCTTATCGGCGTACGTTCCGTGCACGAGCAGGCGCCGCGGCGAGCTGAACGCCGGTGCGCCGACCGGTTCAGTCGGCGGCCGTGACGGACAGACCCACGCGGCCTGCGATCCACGGCAGCGACGAGGTGAACGCTGCCGAAGCGAACTGCCAGGTGTGGCCGCCCTGGGTGGTGTAGACGGTGCAATCGATGCCGACCGCGCGTCCCGCGGCGCAGAGTTTGTCGGCGGCTCCGACCTCACCGGAATCGGGTATCCCGTCGCGGCCGCCGAGGCCCGCGCGGTCGTCGTCTGGAACGGGCGCGCGCCTCGTCCCCCCGCCGGAGCGTTGTGCGGGGACGAGGTCGTCGAACAGGCCGGCGACGCCGCTATAGGGACCGTGCGCGGCCATGACGGTCAGCGGGTCGAACGCGGCCCATGCGGCGGAGTCACCGCCGAAGAGCCGGGCGATGGTCTGCTCCTTTGTGCCGGACGACGGCCCGAGGTCACCGGCGATGTCGACGAAGGTGTGGACCAGATCGGGGTGCATGACCGCGAGGTCCACCGCGCAGGTGCCGCCCATGGACCAGCCGACCACCGCCCAATTCGCGGGATCGGCCGCGGCGCCGAAACGCGATTCGACATAGGCGGGCACGTCCTCGGTCAGATGGTCGGCGGCGTCGCCGCGAGGGCCGTCGACGCATTCGGTGTCGTTGTTGAAGCTGCCGCTGGAGTCGACGAAGACGAGGATCGGCGCGCGTCCGCCGTTGGCCTTGGTGAAGCTGTCCAGGGCGGGCATGATCTGGCCACTGCGGATCCAGTCCGCCGGCGTGTTGAACTCGCCGCCGATCATCATCACCACCGGCAGAGCGGGCGGGGTCGGTCCGGCGAACCACGCGGGTGGCAGGTAGACGTATTCGGTGCGGTGCGGGAATCCGCTGCCCGCGTCGGGAATGCGCACCGGCACCAGTTTGCCGTCGGCAACGGCGGTGTTCCGCAGGCCGGGCAACGCCGAGAGGTCGGTTTCGTGCGGGAGCGGACCCGCGGTGACCGCGCCCCAGGCGGCCTGCACGGTGGGGTAGTAGCCGACCCACTGGTTCAGCACGATTCCGGTGCTCACCAGGGTCAGCGGGATGGCGAGGACCGCGATCCCACGCCGCCACCAGCGTGCGCCCGGCCAGCCGACGACCGCGACGGCGCTGGCGACGGCGGTCGCGCCGACCCACGCCCACAATCGGGTGGGCGCCGGATCGGAGGCCAATCCCTCGTCGGCCACGTACCACGCGGCGCCCAGCGCTCCCGCGACGCCGAGCGCCACGCAAACCGGCAGCTGGATCAGCCACCACTGTCTGCCGCGCCGAGCGACGGCGAGCAGCACGACCACCGCGGCGAGGAGCGCGACGGTCACCGGCAGCCAGCCGTGCAGCAGTGAGATCCCGTGGTGGAAGGTGTGCTGCTGGTTCGAGGCCGGACTCGCCGGGGGAACCTGCGGTGGCGCCGGAGACGTGGGCGCGGCGAGTATCGGCACGTCCGGCATTGTGCAGGCGGTTGCTCGAGAGACGCTGTGAATCGGCTCAGGTCCTCCTGTGCGACCGGCCCGAAATGTTGTCGTGCCGTCCGGGGTGCGCGAGGAGAATGCGAGCATGGTCGAACTGGTGCTGGTGCGCGGCGACATCACCGAACAGGAGGTCGACGCGGTGGTCAACGCGGCGAATTCGTCGCTGCTCGGCGGCGGGGGAGTGGACGGAGCGATCCACCGGCGCGGCGGCCCGGAAATCCTGGCGGAATGCCGCCGATTGCGGGCGTCCCACTACGGCGCGGGACTTGCCACCGGAGCGGCGGTGGCCACCACGGCGGGTCGGCTTCCCGCGCGGTGGGTCATCCACACCGTCGGGCCGGTGTGGTCGGACGTCGAGGACCGCTCGGCTCTGCTGGCCTCCTGTTATCGCGAATCCCTGCGTGTGGCGGACGAATTGGGGGCGCGCACGGTCGCCTTCCCGGCGATCTCGACCGGGATCTTCGGCTGGCCGATGGACGACGGGGCGCGAATCGCTGTCGACACGGTTCGTACGACCGAGACGGCGGTATCGGAGGCGCGATTCGTTCTCTTCGACGAACGGGCTCACGGTGCGTTCGCGCGGCAGGTCTGCGGGACTTGAGACCTCCTGCGCCGGCAGCCGCCGTGTCGTCACGGGTACGGCAGGTCCGCAGCACCGGTGGGCCGAACTTGTCGGTCCCCGCTGACATAGTCGGCGCGTGTCGTTCAGTACTCGCATCGAAATCCGGGTCTCCGACCTGGATCCCCAGTTGCACGTCACCGGCGCGGCCTACCACCAATTCGCCGATCACGCCCGTTTCGCCTGTGTTCAGGCGGCGGGCGTGTCGGTGGACGAGCTGATCGCCTCCGGGCTCGGGCCGGTCAACTTGGAGACCGTGCTCCGCTTCCAGCGCGAACTCCGCGGTGGCGACACCGTGGACGTCTCGTGCGCCTGGCAGTGGGGAGACGGCAAGACCTATCGTGTCGAGCACGTCCTGACCCGCGCCGACGGCGTGGTGGCCGCGACGGTGACCAATGTCAGTGGCTTGCTCGATCTGGCGGCGCGGCGCCTCGTGGCCGATCCCGCGCGGCAGTGGGCGGCACGCGCGAACC
Source organism: Nocardia sp. NPDC004168 (assembly GCF_040610355.1). NCBI lineage: Bacteria > Bacillati > Actinomycetota > Actinomycetes > Mycobacteriales > Nocardiaceae > Nocardia > Nocardia sp. NPDC004168. Next base: position 446,936 of record NZ_JBEXME010000001.1, read on the forward strand.
GTCCGGAGTTGCTGGGGTTGCCGGGCGCCGCGCGGGAAGCGGCGGTTGTCGGCGAATAGCCGGGGCTGTGTCGCTGGACGGCGAAAGGCGAAGCCTCCGCTAGACTCTCGAACAGTTGTTCGTGTCTGCGAGAGGGGTCGTCGTGCGGGTGATGGGCGTCGACCCCGGACTCACTCGCTGCGGCCTCAGCATCGTGGAGGGCGGATCGGGGCGGAAGGTCACCGCCGTGGACGTCGACGTGGTCCGCACTCCCGGCGATATGGATCTGGCGCAGCGCCTGCTCGCGGTCGCGGACGCAGCCGAACGCTGGATGGACATCCACGAGCCGGGGGCCGTCGCCATCGAACGCGTCTTCGCTCAGCACAATGTCCGTACCGCCATGGGCACCGCGCAGGCGGGCGGCGTGATCGCGCTGGCCGCCGCGCGCCGGGGAATCCCGGTCGCGTTCCACACACCCAGCGAGGTGAAGGCCGCGGTGACCGGCAACGGCACCGCGGACAAGAGGCAGGTGACCGCCATGGTCACCCGTATCCTCGGGCTGCCGTCCGCGCCGAAACCGGCGGACGCGGCGGATGCGCTGGCGCTGGCGATCTGCCATTGTTGGCGAGCGCCGCTGCTGGAGCGGATGGCGGCGGCGGAGGCCAAGGCGGCCGCGGCGCAGCGCCGATACCGGGAGCGGCTGGCCGAACAACGGAAGGCGGTGCACGGGTGATCGCGTCGGTACGCGGTGAAGTGCTGGAAATCGCCCTCGACCACACGGTGATCGAGGCGGCAGGCGTCGGCTACCGGCTCAATGCCACTCCGTCCACCCTGGCCGGGCTCACCCGAGGCGAGGAAACCCGGCTCTACACCGCGATGATCGTCCGCGAGGACTCGATGACGCTCTACGGTTTCGCCGACACCGAGGCCCGCGACCTGTTCGGCCTGTTGCAGACCGTTTCGGGCGTCGGGCCTCGCCTGGCCATGGCGGTGCTGGCCGTACTCGAACCCGAAGCGCTGCGCAAAGCGCTGGCCGAGAGCAACGTGGCGGCACTGACCCGGGTCCCCGGCATCGGCAAGCGCGGCGCCGAGCGCATGGTGGTGGAGCTGCGCGACAAGGTGAGTCTCGTTCCCGTGCCTGCCGGCCCGCCCGGATCCGCGCCCGCCGCGGTGGTCACCCCCGTGCGTGACCAGGTCACCGAAGCGCTCGTCGGCCTCGGTTTCGCCGTCAGACAGGCCGAACAGGCGATCGACGCGGTGCTGGCGGAACAGCCCGCCGCCGACACCTCCGCCGCCCTCCGGGCGGCGCTCGGCCTGCTCGGCAAGAACCGGTAAGGCGTCATGGATCATCCTGAGGAACCCGCCGAATCGCAGGTCAGCGCAAACTATCTGAAGTCCGACGGCGAGATCGAGGCGAGTCTGCGCCCGAAGTCGCTGGACGACTTTATCGGGCAACCCCGTGTCCGCGAACAGCTCGCGCTGGTGTTGCGCGGCGCGAAACAGCGCGGCGGCACACCGGATCACGTCCTGCTGTCCGGGCCGCCGGGTCTGGGCAAGACCAGCATGGCGATGATCATCGCGGCCGAGCTCGGCACCGCGCTGCGGATCACGTCGGGTCCCGCGCTGGAGCGGGCCGGAGACCTCGCCGCCATGCTCAGCAACCTGGTCGAGGGCGACGTGCTGTTCATCGACGAGATCCACCGGATGGCGCGCCCCGCCGAGGAGATGCTCTACCTGGCGATGGAGGACTTCCGGGTGGACGTCGTCGTCGGCAAGGGGCCGGGGGCGACCTCCATTCCCCTGGATATCGCACCGTTCACCCTGGTCGGGGCCACCACCAGATCCGGAGCGCTGACCGGTCCGCTGCGCGACCGTTTCGGTTTCACCGGGCACATGGACTTCTACGAACCCGGCGAATTGCTGCGCATCTTGCAACGGTCGGCACACATCCTCGGTGTCGTCATCGAGGAGGAGGCGGCGGCCGAGATCGCGGGCCGCTCACGCGGCACGCCCCGTATCGCCAATCGCTTGCTGCGCCGTGTGCGCGACTACGCGGAGGTGCGTGCCGACGGCCGGATCACCCGCCCCATCGCCCAGGCCGCGCTGGAGGTCTACGACGTGGACGTGCTCGGTCTCGACCGGCTCGACCGCGCGGTGCTCGGCGCGCTCGTGCGCAGTTTCGGCGGTGGCCCGGTGGGGGTGTCCACCTTGGCTGTGGCGGTCGGGGAGGAGGCCGCGACCGTGGAAGAGGTCTGCGAACCGTTCCTGGTTCGCGCGGGCATGGTCGCGCGCACACCCCGCGGCCGGGTCGCCACCGCCGCCGCGTGGGAGCATCTCGGTCTCGTTCCGCCGCCCGACCTGGTGTTCGGTTCCATCGAAGTGCGCGGTCGCGAGCCGCACCCCACGCTCGACCTGTTCGAATGAGCCGCGCGCTCGGGTGATCGCCGCCGCGGTGGCGGGTCAGCGGCGATGGCGCAGGGCGGCGGCGACCAAGTCGCGGAAAGCGTCGACCTCGTCGCGCTGGTAGCCGCGAGTGCCGAGGCGGGCCTCGGTGAAGCGGACGGCCTCGACGTCGGTGAGGGTGAGGCTGCCCGGCCCGCCGTGCGCGAGGGTCGCGGCGACCAGATCGAGGAACGCGCCGACCTCTTCCTCGTTGTATCCGCGCCTGCCCACCGGGGCCTGGCTGAATCGCATGCGCTGCACATCGTCGAAGGTGAGCATGGCGTGGCCGTTGCCGTTCGCGGCGGGCACCGGACGGACGCCGCGCTGCCGGAACTCCAGTTCCGCGCGCAGTTGGTCGAGATACTCGTCGACCTGGTCGGCGCGGTAGCCGCGCTGGCCGAGCCGGGGCGCGCCGAAACCGACATGCCGCAGATCGTCGGCGGCGAGAACGCCGTGCCCGGCCAGCGTCGCGGCGACGAGTTCGAGGAAGGCATCCACCTCGTCCGCGTGATAGCCGCGATGCCCGAGCGTCGGGGTCGCGAAACGGGTGCGGCGCACGTCCTCCGGAGTCACGGGCGACATTCTGTCAGGCTCGGCGCGTCCGGCCGATCGGAAGGGAAACTTCGCGATTCCCTGGCCTTTTGCGAACAAGGGCCGTCCCCCTGGCGAAAGCGTCGGATCAGTGCGCCTCACCCTAGCGCCGGTGGCGGTGTCAGGGGGATTGCCGAGGTGCTCAGTCCTTGCGCACGCCGTCCACGAGCAGGCGGCGGATCGCCTGGTTCAGCCCCGCGATCGCGGCCTCGTCGGGTTCGCGCAGTGAGTAGACGATGCCCCCGATCAGCATGCCGGTCACCGCGCGCGCGGTGTTCGACGTGTCCAGGTCGGCGCGCAGGTAGCCCTGCTCGACACCGTGGTCGAGATAGCCCGCGGTCAGCGCGTCGGCGGTGTCGAGCAGTCCGTACAGCCGCTGGGTGAGTTCGTCATCGATGCCGGTGGCGTGGAACAGCAACAGCTGGGCGACCCGGCGATCGGTCAGCAGGATTTCGGTGAGGGCCACCCCGATCCGGTCGATCTGGGCGCGGTATTCGTCGAGGGTGGCGGCGGCGTCCGGGGCGTTCTCGGTGCCGAGGGCGGCGATGATGCGCGCGGCGAGGTCATCGATGACGTGGTCGATGATCTCGCGCTTGTTGCTGAAGTAGCGGTAGAAGGTGCCGTGACCGATGCCGAGCTGTCCCGCGATGTCGGCGATGCCGGTGGCGTGATAGCCCTTCTCCGCGAAACAGACGAAGGCGGTGTCGATGATCTCTTGGCGCAGTTCGGCTTTCCGTCGCTCGGCACGCGTGGATGGCTTCGTCACCTTCCCGATGATACAGTCATCACAAACGGAATGATGTGTCATTCCGTGATATGTGGTTCAGCTAGCAGGAGGTTCGGTGTGGCGCCTCAATACGACGCGGTCGTGGTCGGTGCGGGGTTCGGCGGTATGGGGGCCGGTATTCAGCTCGATCGGCTCGGCCTGAGCAATTACGTCATCCTCGAACGCGAGGACGACCTGGGCGGCACCTGGCACGTCAACCACTATCCGGGTCTCGCGGTCGACATCGCCTCGGTCACCTACTCCTACTCGTTCGAACCGAATCCGCACTGGTCGCGGCTGTTCGCGCCGGGCGAGGAGCTGAAGAAGTACGCCGCGCACGTCGCCGACAAGTACGGCCTGCGCCGCCGCATGCGCTTCGGCACCGTCGTCGACGGCGCGCGCTGGGACGAAGAGCGGCAACACTGGGTGGTCTCGATCGCGGGCGGGGAAACCGTCACCGGCCGATACCTGCTGACGGCGACGGGATTCCTGTCCCAGCCCTATACCCCGCCGTTCCCCGGCATCGACTCGTTCGCGGGCAAGATCATCCACACCACCGCGTGGGAGGACGACTTCGACCTCACCGGCCGCACGGCCGCGATCATCGGCACCGGCGCCACCGCCGTGCAGCTGGTGCCCGAGGTGGCCAAGAAGGCGCGGGCGCTCACGGTGTTCCAGCGCACCCCGATCTGGGTGGTGCCGAAGGTCGACACCGCGATTCCCGCCCCGGTGCGCAAGCTGTTCGAACGGGTTCCCGCCACGCAGAAGGCCGCGCGGCTGGTCAACACCAGCCTGCTGGAGGCGCTGATGGTGGTCGGGGTGCTGCACTTCAAGCAGGCCAAGCTGCTGAACAAGGGGGCGGGAGCGCTGGCCAAGGCGCACCTGCGGGCGTCCGTGCGCGACAAGGAGACGCGCAGGCAGCTGACACCGCACTACGATTTCGGGTGCAAGCGGCCGACCTTCTCCAACCACTACTTCACCACGTTCAACCAGCCGCACGTGCGCCTGGAGACGAATTCGATCGACCACATCGAGCCGGACGGCATCGTGACCGCCGACGGGCACAAGACCGAGATCGACACCCTGATCCTGGCCACCGGCTTCAATCTGTGGGACGTGAACTTCCCGGCCATCGAGATCATCGGCCGGGACGGGGTGAACCTCGGAAAGTTCTGGCGGGACAACCGTTTCCAAGCCTACGAGGGCATCACGGTGCCGAAGTTCCCCAACTTCCTCAGCCTCAACAGCCCGTACTCCTACAGCGGCCTGTCCTACTTCACCACCATCGAAGCCCAGATGAAGCACATGGGCAGATTGTTCGGCGAGTTGCGCCGCAGGGGCGAGACCACCTTCGAGGTCAGCGAGCAGGCCAACGCCGCGTTCCTGGACCGGGTGACCGACAAGCTGGGCTCCTCGGTCTTCTACGGCGGCGACTGCGCCACCGCGCGCAGCTACTACTTCAACCAGCACGGTGAGGCCGCCCTGCTGCGGCCCACCAGCACACTGAGCGCCCATCGCGAAGCGGTCGCCTTCCCGCTGGAGGACTACGTCTACGGCAAGACCGCCTGACACCGTTACCTCGGCTCGCCCGCCGGAGCGTGTCCCGGCGGGCGAGCCGGTGTGCGATCTGGGCCGTTGTAGCTGCCCAGCGGGCGTGCGGGTGTGGCACCCGCGCAGCGAACTGGCAGACTGTGTGGGTACTTGCCCATCCCACCCACGACACTAGGGACTGACTTCGACGATGGAACTGCTGTTTCCGCTGCTACTGGTAGCCCTGCTCGTGCCGATGTTCCTCGGTGTCCGCCGTCAGAAGCGGGAAGCCGAGAAGGTCACCCAGATGCAGGACAGCCTGAAGATCGGCGATCAGGTCGTCACCACGTCGGGTCTGTACGGCACCGTGGTCGAACTCGACGACACCACGGTCGACCTCGAGATCGCCGAGGACGTGGTCACCACGTGGCTGCGCCAGGCCATCCGTGAGGTGCGCACCGACGACCAGGTGAGCACCGAGGAGACCGGCTCGGAGACCACCGGCTCGGACACCACCGAGGCCGTCGAGGAATCCGCCGAGCAGACCGAGACCCGCCTGACCAAGGACTGATCGTTCCGGTTGTGCCCCGGCTCGCCGGATGTCGCCGCGGCCGTCCGTCCGCGCACCCGGCGGCGCTGGTGCACGTCCGCATGTTCCATCCTCGACTTCCCGCCTAGGAGATGACGTACTGTGCCACCTTCCCAGGGATCGGCGCACCCGCTGCGGCTGCTCGGTGTCTATGCCGCGCTGCTGGCCGTGATCTATGCGCTGGTGTTCTTCACCGGTGACAAGTCCCCGACACCCAAGCTCGGTATAGACCTGCAGGGCGGCACCCGCGTCACGCTGTCCGCGCGCACGCCGGACGGCAGCAAGCCGAGCCAGGACAGCCTGAAGAAGGCGCAGGACATCATCGAGAACCGGGTCAACGGCCTCGGTGTCGGCGGATCCGAGGTCGTCATCGACGGCGACAATATCGTGATCACCGTGCCCGGCGACGACGGGCAGCAGGCGCGCGCGCTGGCGACCACGGCCAAGCTCTACATCCGTCCCGTGCTGCAGGCCGTGCCCGCGGCGGGACGCGGAGCCACCCCGCAGACCGCGCCGGGCACCCAGCCCGCGCCCGCCGCGCAGCCGACGACGCCGGAGACCACGCAGCCCGCCGCGCCGGAGACCACCGAGCCCGCGCCCGCCCCGCAGCAGCGCGTGTTCCCCGCTCAGCAGCCGACGCAGCCACCCACGAATCCCGGTCTGGAGCCCACCGAAGAGTCGACCAAGGAGATCCAGGCGGCCAAGGCCCTGCGCCAGAGCACCGACCAGTCGGTGCAGCAGGCCGCGCTGGCCACCATGGACTGTGGAAAGGCCGATCCGCTCGCGGGCAACGACGACCCGGCCCTTCCGCTGGTGACCTGCTCGACCGACGGCACCGAGGTCTTCCTGCTGGACAAGAGCCGCATCGACGGCCAGGAGATCAAGGACGCCACCTCGGGCCTGAACCAGCAGCAGGCCAGGCACGAGGTCTACTTGGACTTCAAGTCCGGCGGCAGTGACGCGTGGGCGTCGCTCACCGGTGAGTACGTCTACAAGCGGGTCGCGTTCGTGCTCGACTCGAAGGTGGTCAGCGCACCAGTCGTGCAGCAGGGCCCGCAGCAGGGTGGCCGCACCCAGATCTCCGGCAACTTCACCGCGACGTCGGCGAAGGAACTGGCGAACACGCTGAAGTACGGCTCGCTGCCGCTGTCGTTCCAGACCTCGGAAGCCGAGACGGTGTCCGCCACGCTCGGCCTGTCCTCGCTGAAAGCGGGCCTGCTCGCCGGCGCGGTCGGCCTGCTGGTGGTGCTGCTGTACTGCCTCCTGTACTACCGGATGCTCGGATTCGTCACCGGTCTGTCGCTGGTGGCATCGGGATTCGCGGTGTACGGCATCATGGTGCTGCTCGGGCGCTGGATCGGGTTCACGCTCGACCTCGCGGGCATCGCCGGTCTGATCATCGGTATCGGTATGACCGCCGACTCGTTCGTGGTGTTCTTCGAGCGCATCAAGGACGAGATGCGCGAGGGCCGCAGCTTCCGTTCCGCCGCTCCGCGCGGCTGGCAGCGTGCCCGCCGGACCATCCTGTCCGGCAACGCGGTCAGCTTCATCGCCGCGGCGGTGCTCTACATCCTGGCCGTCGGACAGGTCAAGGGCTTCGCGTTCACCCTCGGTCTCACCACGATCCTCGACGTGGTCGTGGTGTTCCTGGTCACCTCGCCGCTGGTGCTGCTCGCTTCGCGGACGGCGTTCTGGTCCAAGCCGTCGGTGAACGGCCTCGGCGCGATCCAGCAGGTCGCCCGCGAGCGGAAGGCGGCCGAGGCCGCACTCGGGAAGGCGTGAGGACGATGACCAACAGCCACACCACCCCGTCGCTCGACAAGACGAGCGCCACCGAGATCACCGACGTGTTCGCGGCGGTCGGCGACGCGCAGACCCCCAAGCACGGCTTCTTCAACCGCCTCTACACCGGCACCGGCGCGATCGACGTGATCGGCAAACGCCGGATGTGGTACATCATCACCGCCGCGATCGTGCTCGTCTCGCTGGGCAGCATCATCTTCCGCGGCTTCAACTTCGGCATCGACTTCGAGGGCGGTTCGCGCATCCAGTTCCCGGCGGGGAACGCGACCACCAGCGCGGTGGAGGATGTCTACCGCGGCGCGATCGGCACTGACCCGGTCTCGGTGCAGACCGTCGGCGCGGGCGGATCGGCCACCATGCTGATCCGGTCCGAGGCGCTGAACCAGAAGCAGGTCGAGGCGCTCAACAGCGCGCTGTTCGCCGAGTTCCAGCCGAAGGACAAGTCCGGCAACCCGAGCCGGGCCGCGATCAGCACCTCCGACGTCAGCGAGACCTGGGGCAGCCAGATCACGCGCAAGGCGATCATCGCGCTCGCGGTGTTCCTCGTGCTCGTCGCGGGCTATATCGCGATCCGCTACGAGGCGCACATGGCCATCGCGGCGCTGGCGGCGCTGGCCTTCGACGTCACGGTCACCGCGGGCGTGTACTCACTGGTCGGGTTCGAGGTCACCCCGGCGACCGTGATCGGCATCCTGACCATTCTCGGCTTCTCGCTCTACGACTCCGTCGTCGTGTTCGACAAGGTTGAGGAGAACACCCACGGTATCCTGCACCTGACTCGGCGCACCTACGGCGAACAGGCCAACCTCGCGGTGAACCAGACGCTCATGCGCTCGATCAACACCGCCTTGATCGGCATCCTGCCGATCGTCGGGCTGATGGTGATCGCGGTGTGGATGCTGGGCGTCGGCACCCTGAAGGATTTGGCGCTGGTACAGCTGGTGGGTCTGCTGGTCGGCACGTACTCCTCGATCTTCTTCGCTACTCCGCTGCTGGTCTCGATCAAGGAACGCTGGGGGCCTGTGGCGGCGCACACGAAGAAGGTTCTGGCCAAGCGGGCCGGCGCGGCGAGCGCCCGTGCGGGCGTCGCGGCGGAGCGCCGCGCGAGCGTGGCAGCCGGGCGGGACTACGAAGAGGCGCCGCGCAAGCAGCGCGCGGCCGGGCAGGCGCCGCGACCCGGCGCGCGCCCGAGCGGCAAACGGCACAAGAGGCGGAACTGACACCAGGCAAGGGGTTTCATGCGACAGCCACGCAGTGCGGTACGACTGATCGGAGCGCTCGCTGCGGGGACGCTGGCCGCCGGGCTGATGGTCGGCTGCTCCAGCAAGAATCAGGTGCCCTCCATCGGCTACGCGACCGATGCCACCATCGCCACCTATAACGGCGCCAGCTCGCTCGGGGCGAGTTCCGGGTCCTCCGCGGTGTTCTCCCGGGTACTGACCGGCTTCTTCTACACCGGTCCGGACGGCCAGCAGGTCGCCGACACCGACTTCGGGACCGCCAAGGAGGTGCCGGGCGAGTCGCAGACCATCCAGTACCGCCTCAATCCCGACGGCGTGTACTCCGACGGTGTGCCGACCTCCTGCGACGACTTGGTCCTTGCTTGGGCCGCCCGCAGCGGGCGGTACACCAAACCCGGTGATCGGGGCCCCGTTCCGCTGTTCGACGCCGCGAGCACCAGCGGCTACGACGCCATCGAGCGGGTCGACTGCCAGCCCGGCTCGCGGGATGCCACGGTGGTGTTCCGGCCCGGCAGGCGGTACCTGCCGTGGCGCAACCTGTTCGCAGCTGGTGAGCTGATGCCCGCGCACGTCGCGGCCCAAGTGGCGAACGTGCCCAACGTGGTGTCGGCGTTGCAGACCGGCGATCCGAACGCCCTCGGCAGGATCGCGGAGTTCTGGAACACCGGATGGACCATTCCGGCCGACGGACGGCTCGACCTGTCGCGGTTCCCCTCGTCGGGGCCCTACCGCATCGAATCCTTCGGCAGCGAAGACGGTTTGGTGCTGGTGGCCAACGAGCGCTGGTGGGGAAACAAACCGGCGACCGGGCGGATCGTGGTGTGGCCGAAGACCTTCGACTTGAAGAAGAAGGTCGGCGACAACGCCGTCGGCGTGCTCGACGTCGGCGCGCACTCGGTGAAGGACCTGAATCTGAACGGCTTCTCGGTGCAGACCCTGCCCGGCCGTGGCGCCGAGCAGTTGACGCTGTCCACCGGCGGGGTGTTCGCCTCGGTCGAGGCGCGCCGGGCGTTCGCGCTGTGCCTGCCGCGCCAGACGCTGTTCGACAAGCTCGGGAAGGTGCCGGACGCACCCAAGGCCGGGCTCGGCTCCGGACCGCTGAACGCGCATATCCTGCAACAGGATTCCCTGCTCTACCCGGCGGTCATCGGCGCGTCGAACAAGTACTCGGGCGGTGACGTGGCGAACGCGACCAGGGCCGTCGCCGCCTCCGGCGCACCGAATCCCACCGTCCGGATCGGCTACGCGGGTCCGGACGACCGGCGCGCGCAGACGGTCACCATGATCGCCGAGGCCTGCAAACCGGCGGGCATCACCGTGGTGGACGCCGGAGCCCCCGATTTCACTCCCGCCCGGCTCACCGAGGGCAAGGTCGACGCCGTCCTCGGCAGCACCGCGTCGGCCCCCGGTCCGGCGGGCTCGATCGGGGGAGTGGCCGCGACCAGCGCGTTGCGCACCGGTAACGGTCTCAATTTCGGACGGTACGGCAACGGCCGTTACGATGCGATCACCGATCAGCTCGGGGCCGACGACAGTTCGGCCGCACAGCTGAATCTGCTCACCGAGGCCGAGAACCTGCTGTGGGCGGAGCTGCCGAGCATTCCGTTGTTCGCCACCCCGCGCACGATCGCCTTCGGTAAGGGGTTGCGCAACGGGATCGCCGCCCCCAACCAGGCCGGAACCGGCTGGAACATGGACCGGTGGGTGCTCGAGCGGTGATAGACGGTGTGGGTGATGTGATCATGGAGAGGTGTCGATGAGCAAGCACGCGGCGATCGAGTCCGAGAATGTAGCCGCCGAACGGACCACCAGAGCCGCCGAGGTGGTCGACCGTTTGACCCGTTGGCACGACGACTTCCCCACGCCCGGTGTACGTTTCGCGGATCTCACCCCGGTGTTCGCCGACGCCGAGGGCTTCCGCGCCGTGGTCGATTGCCTGGCCGCGTGCGCGCCCGACGCCGATCTGGTTGCCGGCGTCGACGCCCGTGGCTTCCTGCTCGGTGCGGGTGTCGCCGCGTCCCTCGGCACCGGCGTGCTCGCCGTCCGCAAAGCGGGCAAACTGCCGCCGCCGGTGATCAGCCGCGAGTACAGCCTCGAATACGGCACCGCCGCGCTGGAGATTCCCGCGGACGGCCTCGACCTGACCGGCCGTCGCGTTCTGTTGCTGGACGACGTCCTCGCCACCGGCGGCACGCTCGCCGCCGCGGCCGAGCTCTTCAAGCAGGCGGGCGCCGAAGTGGCCGCCGCCGCGGTGGTGCTGGAACTCGGCTTCCTTGGCGGGCGCGCCCGGCAGGGCGACTACCCGCTGACCTCGATCGTTCAGCTCTGAGCCGACACCGGCCGTGCGCGGGGGCCGCCCGCGGGGAGCCGCTCGCAGCCTAATTCTGTTGCTCGCCACCGCGGCGACTGTCAGGATCGCGGCATGCGACCTGAGGAGCCGCCGCGCCGGATCCGGGCGGTCTACGACGAGCGGACGATCGTCGTCTATCAGGCCTACTCCCCGGAGATCGCCGAACCCGCCGTTGCCGCTGGGACTTTCGTCGAGCCGTTTCGCCGGGAGCGGATGACGTGGATCAAGCCCTCGTTCCTGTGGATGATGTATCGCTGCGGGTGGGCGAGCAAGCCCGGCCAGGAGCGGGTCTTGGCGGTGACGATCACCCGTGCCGGGTTCGAATGGGCACTGGCGCATGCCTGCCTCAGCCATTACGACCGGAAGCTCCACCCGGATCGTGAGGTGTGGGCCGAGCGGTTGCGGGCGAGTCCGGTACGCGTCCAGTGGGATCCGGAACGTGACCTCGCGCATCGTCCGCTGGCGTACCGCTCCCTGCAAGTGGGCTTGGGCGGTATCGCCGTGGGGCATTTCCTCGACCGCTGGATCACCGGGATCCGCGATGTCACCGGGGAAGCGCGGCAGCTGCGGCAGTTGGTAGCGGACGGGAAGCTGGAGGCGGCGACTCGGGCCCTTCCCGAGGAGCGCCCCTATCCGTTGCCCGCGGCCGTCGCCGCCGCCATCGGCGCGTCGTCCTGACGAACCGTGTGATCCGAATCGCACTGGCGCATCTGCCGAAGTTGTGATTAACCTGTAGAGGTCTTATTTCCGTTGATCGGAGTTCTGCCGTTGCTCATTTGAGGTAGCCACCGTGCGGCCCGCATTCGCGCGCCGTGTCTCGTCGCAACCTCTGGGAGCTGGCATGACCAATCTGTCTTTTTCCGATCTCACTTTCGGCTGGCCGGACGGCACCCCCGTTTTCGAGGGCCTCGACGCCGTGCTCGGCCCCGGTCACATCGGCCTGGTCGGCGGGAACGGTGCGGGTAAATCCACTTTGCTGCGGTTGATCGCGGGGGAGTTGAAGCCCGTTCGCGGGTCCGTCACGGTCGCCGGGCATCTCGGGTATCTGCGCCAGGACCTCGGTCTGGGCTTGGGGCAGCGCGTCGACGCGGTGCTGGGCATCGCGGAGGTGCGAAAAGCCTTGCACCGCATCGAATCCGGAGTCGGCAGCGAGGCCGACTTCGACTCGGTCGGCAACCAGTGGGATGTCGAGGAGCGGGCGTTGGCGCTGCTGGCCCGGCTCGGCCTGCACTATGTCGCCGACTCGGTGGAGCATCTCGATCGCACGCTCGACACCCTGTCCGGCGGCGAGACGGTGCTGCTCGGACTGGTCGCCGAGCTGCTCGCCGAGCCCGACGTGCTGTTGCTGGACGAACCGACGAACAACCTGGATCGGGTGGCTCGCGCGCGGCTCTACGAGGTGATCGGCCAATTCTCCGGCACGGTGCTCACGGTCAGCCACGACCGTGCGCTCCTGGATCGGATGGCGACCATCGCGGAGCTGCGCCACGGCGAACTCCGGTTGTTCGGCGGCAATTTCAGCGAATACGAGCGGATCGTCGCCGCCGAGCAGGAGGCCGCCCGCGCCGCGATCCGGGACGCGCGCAGCGATGTCCGCAAGCAGGCACGCGAACTCGTCGAGGCGCGCATCAAACTGGACCGCAGGCAGCGGTACGGGCAGAAGATGTGGGACCAGAAGCGGGAGCCGAAAATCGTGATGGGCGAACGCAAACGGCAGGCGCAGGTGTCCGCGGGCAAGTTGCGCAACAACCACATCGAAAAGTTGGACTCCGCCAAGGAACAGCTCGAGCAGGCCAAGGAGTTGTTGCGCGACGATCGGGAGATCCGGGTGGAGTTGCCCGACACGCGGCTGTATCCCGGTCAGGACGTCATCGAGCTGGACGGAGTCGAGCTGGCGTGCGGGCCGACGGTGGCGTTGCGGGTGTCCGGTCCGGAGCGGATCGCGTTGACCGGCCGCAACGGCGTCGGCAAGACGACGCTGCTGCGGCGCATCGTCGAGGAGGGGCCGAAGGTGCCGTGGCGGATGCTGCCGCAGCGCTTGGACGTCTTCGACGAGCGGAAGACGGTATTCGAGAATGTCGCCTCCACCGCGCCGCACGCCTCCGCGGAGCGGATCCGGGCGCAGCTGGCCCGCTTCCTGTTCCGCGGCGCGGACGCCGACGTCGCGGCGGCGGCGCTGTCCGGCGGTGAACGGTTGCGCGCGGCGCTGGCGATGCTGCTGCTGGCCGACCCCGCGCCGCGCCTGCTGCTACTGGACGAGCCGACCAACAACCTCGACCTGCCCAGCCTGGAGCACCTCACCCAGGCGCTGGCCGGCTTCGAGGGCGCGCTGATCGTGGTCAGCCACGATCCGCGCTTCCTCTACGAGATCGGGGTGACCCGGCGTCTGGAACTCACCGCGGCGGGATTGACGGAGACGCTGGTGACCTGACCCGCCGTCAGGTCAGCAGCGCCGAGAGCCGCTTCGGGGCGACGTGTCGGTAACCGTCCCGGACGATCTCGGCGACTTCGTCCCAGTCGGGTTCCACGTCCAGCCGGACGCCGATCCAGCCGCGGTGCCCGACGTAGGGCGGCACGAAGAACCGGGTGGGCTCGGCGGCGACCATTTCGGCCTGCACGCCTAGGGGAGCCGGGCACCAGATCGTCGTACCCGGCTCCCGGTGCCGGTCCTCGGGGTAGTACACGAACGCCTTCTTCGCCGCCACGAAGAAGGTGGGGGAGCCGTGGCTGGGCCGTTCGGTGCTTTCCGGCAGATCCAGGCAGATCGCGCGGATTCGGGCGAGCGGGTCCACGAGTGGGAGTCTATGTGGCCTTGGCCGCACGCCGCATGAGGCCGGGATGCTTGGACAGGCCGAGCGCCAGGCGCACCGCGAGGTAGGTGAGCGTCAGCCACGGACGTAGGTGTGGCTGCAACGTGCGGATGCGGCCTTGGTCGTCGAGCCGCAGCACCAGCGCTTCGGTCAGCCGGAACGGTCCGATCCCGGCTTCGGCCAGCAGGACGCGCCGCGCGCCGTCGCCGATCTCCTCGGTCCACCGCAAGCCGGTGAGACTGCCGTACGCGGCGGAGAGCAGCACGCGCAGGTCGTCCCGGCCGCGGAAGACCAGTCGGCCGGACAGCGGTGAGATCAATTCGGCATCGGGCGCGAGTACCCGTGTCAGCGCATCCATGTCGCCGCTTTCGGTCGCGGATCGGAACTCGGTGATGGCGTCGGACATGCTGGTCAACCCCTTCGCTCGTCGCTGATTCCGAACCTAGTTCAAGTCACTTGCAAAAAGCAATGGACTAGACTGGGCAAATGCCCAAGGCCGCTTTCTCCGACATCGTTTGCTCGATCGCGCGCACGGTCGACGCGATCGGCGAGCGCTGGACGCCGTTGATCCTGCGCGATCTGTTCGTCGGCCTGACCCGCTTCGAGGATCTGCGTCGCGACCTCGGCATCGCTTCCAATGTGCTCGCCGCTCGTCTGGAGGTGCTGCGTGAGCACGGCATCGTGGAAAAGCGGGCGTACCAATCGAATCCGGCCCGCTACGAGTATCTGCTCACCGAACGTGGCCGTGACCTGTATCCGGTCCTCGCGATGCTGCTCACCTGGGGTGACAAATGGCTCGCGGGCCCGGAAGGCCCGCCCGCCGTAGTGGTCCATCGCGAGTGCGGGCGGCTAACCTCGGGCGTGGTGGTGTGCCGGGAGTGCGGTGGGTCGCTCACCGCGGACAATGTCCGGTGGCTTTCCGGACCCGGTGGCAGGCAAGCGCCGGGAACGATGCTGATCGGGGGAGTGCTCGAAGCCACAGACGCCGCGGACTGACCGAAGTCCGGCGGTGGAGGCCGCCACGGCGCTGTCCGGAGCCCGTCCCGGTGCGGCGAACCTGAACCGGACGCCGGCGGCCATCCCGGGACTGGCGCGCACCGCCGAACGGCGTCGGGTCAAAGCGACCGGCCGGCCTGCGGCGGTGTGGGCGTTCGGCGCACCCGAGTGAATCGGAGCACCCGCCCGCGGGACGCTCGCGCGGTCGTTCCTCGAGGGCGTGCACCGGATTTGCGAGACAACGATCGAGGGCGCCGCGATACTCCGGTCAGCGGCGCGGCGCGTACATGATGACCGTGACGCCGACCAGGCAGATCGCCGCGCCGAGGTAGTCCCAGCGATCGGGGCGGAACTTGTCCACCAGCATGCCCCAGGCCAGCGAGCCCGCGACGAAGACACCGCCGTAGGCGGCCAGGATGCGGCCGAAGTTCGGGTCCGGCTGGAAGGTGGCGACAAATCCGTAGACGCCGAGCGCGAGCACGCCCGCGGCGATCCAGACGACGCCGCGCTGTTCTCGCCAGCCCTGCCACACCAGCCAGGCACCGCCGATTTCGGCGAGCGCGGCGAGGGCGAACAGCAGCAGTGAACGGGCGACGATCATGGCGGGGACGGTACTTGCTCGTGGTCCGCCGGACGTCGCGAGCCCGGCCCGACCTCGTAGACGGCGTAGGCGCGCCGCAGTACCGGGTAGGAGACGTTGCGTACCGGCACGCCGCCCTGGGTGCGGCCGAATTCGGTACCGCCATGGGCATGCCCGTGGATGGCGAGCACCGCCCCGCCCGCGTCGACCGCCTCGGCCAGATCCTGGCAACCCAGGCCGGGGTAGATCTTCGGCGGTTCCCCGGCCAGGGTGTCGACGACCGGCGCGAAATGCGTGAGCGCGATGCGAGTTTCGCAGTCGATCCGGCCGAGTGCCCGGCGTAGGCGAAGGGCGTCGACCGGACCGCGCCGCATGCGAGCGCGGCGTTCGGCGGACCCCTCGTCCGGTGTGCCGGGATGGCCGGGGAAGCCACCGCTGCCGCCCATGACTCCGGCGACGCCGAGCCGAATGCCGTTGATCTCGAGATAGATCGAAGTGCCGTCGAGTACATGGACGCCCACCGCGGTGAGCCGTGCCGCGATCAGGTCGCCCGATTCGTCGTCATGGTCGTGATTGCCGAGTACGGCGACCACCGGCACGGGAAGACTTTCGAGTTCCGCGCACAGCAGATCGGCTTGCGAGCGGGTGCCGCCATCGGTGAGATCGCCTGCGAGCAAAGGACATCCGCGGCATCGGGCAGGCGCAGGAAGTCCGGACGAAAACGCCCGGCCACGGCCGCGTGCATATGCAGGTCGCCGACGGCCGCGACGCGAATGCGCTCGGCGGTGCGCGCTGGGGTCACAACGGCCAGCCAGCCATACCGGCGAAGGGCGTGTCAAGCGACGGCGCGAAGCACGTCCGCGACGGCCGACCGGGGCGAAGCAGGAAACTCGGCGTTCACCCGGCAGCGACCCGCCGTGAGATCGGTATATAGCTGTTGGCTATTCCTTGTTCAAGGGCTGTTCAGTGAGACTACGGGCAGTGTGGCGTCCGATGAAACGTCCATGAACACTGCCGCGTCGGACTATCGCGCGCGCCGGTCGCTCCCGCATGGTCGCGATATGAGCGGAGCGCAACTGCTGTCGAAAGTCGTTGCCACCGCGGCGGCTGTGTTCCTCCCACTCTCCGCCGCGGCCGGAGTCGCGCAGGGCGAGGCGCCCGCGGCCAAAGTGGTCGTGATCGGGTTGGACGGCTTGATGTACGGCAAGGTCGAGCACGCGCAGGCGCCTAATCTGCTGCGGCTGAGCGGCGAGGGCTTGCTCAGCCGTTCGTCCATCGCCCCGCACATCACCATCTCCGGTCCGTCCTGGGCCACCGTGCTGACCGGCGTGTGGGATCGCAAGCACGGCATCACGGACAACCAGTTCACCGCCGCGCCGTTCGCGCGTTACCCCACGGTGTTCACCCAACTCGAACGCGCTCGGCCCGCGTCGAAGACCCAGTCCATCGCCACCTGGGACCAGATCGCCACGATGACCGGCAGCGGCAGCCCGCGCGCCGACGTCGTCGTCTCCACCGCGCCCGTGCCGGACGATCCGGACGAGTCGCGCACCGACGCCGCCACCGCCGACGCCGTGGCGTCCGTGATCGGCAGGTTCGCGCCCGACCTGCTGTTCACCCACCTGGACCAGGTGGACCACGCCGGTCACGGCGCGGGTGGCGCCTCGCGCGCCTACCTCGACGCGGTGCGGCGCATCGATGTCCTGGTCGGACGCATCGTCGCCGCGGTGGACGCCCGCGCCGCCGCCCACCCCGCCGAGCGGTGGACCGTCCTGGTCACCGCCGACCACGGCCACACCCCCGAAGGCGGGCACGGCGGCCAGTCCTCGGACGAGACGACCAACTTCGTCATCGCTCGCGGCCCGGACTTCCGGCCCGGCGCCACCAGTACCCGAGCCACCCTGGTCGACATCACCCCGACCGTGCTCGACCTGCTCGACGTCGCTCCCGCCGCCGATCTCGACGGTCGCTCGCTTCGTTCCGAGCCCGGCTCCGACCGGACGCCGTTCGCCGGATCCCAGCCCGCCGCCATTCGCTGACCGCGCCTGTCTCGCCTCGGCTCGTAGTTCTCGCCCCAGCGGTTCGGGTATCACGCCTCATGGGGTAAAAGCGCTGGTCAAGTGAATGAATCTCGCTGCGGAGAGCGCCGCGTGCGCAGGGAGGCTACCGAGCGCCGCGCTCCGTATGTGTCCGAAATACGACGGTGGAAGAGGGTGGCCGGGACCCCTGCGCGCCCGCGCCGGTTCGTCGTCCCGGCACTCCGGCGCGCATCCTTCCTCAGCAGAGCGGACGTGGGTGCTCCGCCCGGACTAAAGTTGGTGGTCCGGGAGGTTGCACCGGTCGGATAGGGTGGTCCGATCGAGGCGCGGAGAGGTGGTGGCATGACTCAGCATCTGGGCGAGGCGAAGGTCGAGCAATCGACGTCGGGCCCGCGGTCGAACGGTGCGGGCGCCACCGACGCCGCGCAGACCCCGAAATCGCCGGAGTCGGCGAACGCGACCCCGCCGCGTCAGCCCGGCACCTCTTCCGCCGTTCCGACCTCGGCTTCGCGCCGGGTGCGAGCCCGTCTGGCCCGCCGCATGACCGGGCAGCGCGGTATCGCGGCGGTCAAGCCGGTGCTGGAGCCGCTGGCCACCGTGCACCGCGAGCTGTACCCGAAGGCGAACCTGACGCTGCTGCAACGCGCGTTCGATGTGGCCGACGAGCGGCACAAGCATCAGTTCCGCAAATCGGGTGACCCCTACATCACCCATCCGCTCGCCGTGGCGAACATTCTCGCCGAACTCGGCATGGACACCACCACGCTGGTGGCCGCGCTGCTGCACGACACGGTCGAAGACACCGGCTACAGCCTCGAACAGCTCACCCAGGACTTCGGCTCCGAGGTCGCGCACCTCGTCGACGGCGTCACCAAGCTGGACAAGGTCAACCTGGGCGCGGCCGCCGAGGCCGAGACGATCCGCAAGATGATCATCGCGATGGCCCGCGACCCGCGTGTGCTGGTGATCAAGGTGGCCGACCGGCTGCACAACATGCGCACCATGCGTTTCCTGCCGCCGGAGAAGCAGGCCAAGAAGGCCAAGGAAACGCTGGAAGTCATCGCACCGCTCGCCCATCGCCTCGGCATGGCCACGGTGAAGTGGGAGCTGGAGGACCTCGCCTTCGCGATCCTGCACCCGAAGAAATACGACGAGATCGTCCGGCTGGTCGCCGACCGCGCGCCCTCGCGCGACACCTACCTGGCGAAGGTGCGAGCCGAGATCGTCAACACGCTGGCCGCGTCCCGGATCAACGCGATCGTCGAGGGCCGCCCGAAGCACTACTGGTCGATCTACCAGAAGATGATCGTCAAGGGTAAGGACTTCGACGACATCCACGACCTGGTCGGCATCCGCATCCTGTGCGACGAGGTGCGCGACTGCTACGCGGCCGTCGGCGTGGTGCACTCGCTGTGGCAACCCATGGCGGGACGGTTCAAGGACTACATCGCCCAGCCGCGCTACGGCGTCTACCAGTCGCTGCACACCACCGTGGTCGGGCCGGACGGCAAGCCGCTGGAGGTGCAGATCCGCACCCAGGACATGCACCGCACCGCGGAGTTCGGCATCGCCGCGCACTGGCGCTACAAGGAGACCAGGGGTAAACACTCCAACGACACCGCCGAGGTCGACGACATGGCGTGGATGCGCCAGCTGTTGGACTGGCAGCGCGAGGCCGCCGACCCCGCCGAGTTCCTGGAGTCGCTGCGCTTCGACCTGAAATCGCCGGAGATCTTCGTGTTCACGCCGAAGGGTGACGTGATCACGCTGCCGCAGAAGTCGACGCCGGTGGACTTCGCCTACGCCGTGCACACCGAGGTGGGGCACCGTTGCATCGGCGCCAGGGTGAACGGGCGCCTGGTCGCGCTGGAGCGTCAGCTGGAGAACGGCGAGGTCGTCGAGGTGTTCACCTCGAAGGCGCAGAACGCGGGACCCAGCCGCGACTGGCAGAACTTCGTGGTGTCGCCGCGCGCCAAGGCCAAGATTCGCCAATGGTTCGCCAAGGAGCGTCGCGAGGAGGCGCTGGAGAGCGGCAAGGAGCAGATCTCCAAGGAAGTCCGTCGCGTCGGGCTGCCGCTGCAGCGGTTGATGAGCGTCGACGCGATGACCGCCGTCGCCCACGAACTGCACTACACCGACATCTCCACGCTCTATACCGCCGTCGGCGAGCACCAGGTCTCCGCGCACCACGTGGTGCAGCGGCTGATGGCGCAGCTCGGCGGCATCGGCGACGTGGAGAACGAGCTGGCCGAACGCTCCACCCCGTCGACGACACCGAGCAGGCAGCGGGTCACCGGCGACGCGGGCGTGCTGATCCCCGGCGCTCCCGGCACGGTCGCCAAGCTCGCGAAGTGCTGCACTCCGGTGCCCGGCGACGAGATCATGGGCTTCGTGACCCGCGGTGGCGCGGTGAGCGTGCACCGTACCGACTGCACCAACGCCGGCTCCCTGCGTGAGCAGGCCGAACGGATCATCGATGTGTCCTGGGCCCCGTCGCCGTCCTCGGTGTTCCTGGTCGCCATCCAGATCGAGGCGCTCGACCGCACGCGGCTGCTGTCCGACGTGACCAAGGTGCTGGCCGATGAGAAGGTCAACATCCTGTCCGCCTCGGTGGCCACGCACGGCGACCGGGTGGCGATCAGCAAGTTCACCTTCGAGATGGGCGATCCGAAACACTTGGGGCACTTGCTGAACGTGGTGCGCAACGTGGAGGGCGTCTACGACGTCTACCGCGTCACCTCCGCGGCCTGACGCGCGCGAATCCTT
The DNA here is from genome assembly GCF_040610355.1 of Nocardia sp. NPDC004168. Taxonomy (NCBI): domain Bacteria; kingdom Bacillati; phylum Actinomycetota; class Actinomycetes; order Mycobacteriales; family Nocardiaceae; genus Nocardia; species Nocardia sp. NPDC004168. The sequence goes on from NZ_JBEXME010000001.1 coordinate 467,418, forward strand.
CGAGTAGCTGTCAATTAGCTCTTATCGCAAGGGTTTCCGCTTGTCGCCAACTCGGCTCCAGGGGTTGCCATTCGGGGCGCGATGCCGGAAACTTGTCGGACCCTTCCCCGGAACGCGCCACTGCGTGTCGCGTTCAACTCGGTGTGTCGTGGAAGTTTTCCGTCGATGCGGCAGTAATAGCCGTAATCTGTTACGGTCTATTGCGTTTCATGGCGTTGAGGTAGCTGCGGCTGACGACTTGATTGCGGATCGCTATGACTGGATACTCGGCAAGACTCTCGGGGATGCTGGTAGCACTCGCCGTGGCTGTGGCGACCGCCGGTGTCGCCGCGGCGGAGCCGTCGAATCCTGTTGGCCCGTCCACGAATATCCGTCTCACGACCTGTCCCGCGTTGTACGCCTTGGGCATTCAAGGCACCGGTGAATCGTCGCCGGATGCCGCGCCCACCACCGACACCGGAATGCTTTCCACCGTGTTCCGCCCGATGATGGCGAAAGCTCCGGACACCGGACTCGTCGATCGGGCTTACGTGCCATACGAATCCGGCTTCGGCGGTGCGACAGCCGGTGGTGCGGCGCCGTATTCGGAATCCGTGGCCGGCGGCCTGGCCCGTCTGCGGAGCATGGCCGGGACCGTTGCCGAGGCTTGCCCGAACAGCCGGTTCGCGGTCGTCGGTTATTCGCAGGGCGCGCACGTCGCCTCGATGTTCGCCCAGGAGGTCGGCCAGGGGCACGGTGCGCTGCCCGCCGAAAAGGTGGCCGCGGTCGCGTTGTTCGGCGACCCGACCCGCAATCCCGGTGCGCCGCTTTTTCCCGGCGCGCCCGGCAAGGCGACGCCGGACCCCGCGCCGGGAACCTCGGGGGACCGGCTGGTGTCCATCGCCGCACTGCCGCAGGCGCCCGCCACCGGCGGCGGCATCGGCCCGGAACGAGACAAGGCCGCGAATTTCGGGGCGCTCACCGGCCGGGTGGCGAGTTTCTGCGCGGCGGGGGATCTCGCCTGCGACGCCCCGGACGGCGCGCCCATCCTGAAGGCGGTCGCCAACGTGGCGGGCCAGTCCAAGCTCAGCGGCGGCGACCCGATCGCCTCACTGGTATCGATCGCGCAGGCGCTGGCGTTCACCTCCATCAAGACCGCGACCGAAGTGGTCAACGGCGACGTCCAGGGCAATTCGCTGGCCACCCTGTCGATCTCGCCGCAGAAGTCGATCTCGCAGCGCCTCGCCGACGCCTCGGATCCACGAACTCCGCTGAATCTGCCCGCCGCGCTGCAGGCGCTGCTGAAAGTCGGCATGATCGGTTTGAACTCGGTGATCGCGGTGGTCCGGACGGTGATCGCCCCGGCGAACATCGCCGAGCTCGCCACCGCGGGCCTGGCGAATCCGCCCGCCGCCCTGCTGTCGCTCGGCGTCAAGCTGCTCGGCGCTATTCCGCAGCTGATCCCGCCGACCACCGGCGTACGTCTGGTCACCCAGGCGTTCGACGCGGTGGTGCAGAACATCACCGACAACAGCGAGCTGCTGAACACGACCACGTGGGTGCGCTACTGGGACACCGTGCAGCGTCACACCGCTTACACCAGCGCGACCGTCTCGGCGAACGGTGACGCTCCCACCCAGTTCGTGGCCGACTGGTTCGCGGCGATCGCTCGCGACATCGCCGACGCGTTCGGCAGCAAGGCCGAGCCGAGGGCCGTGCTGGAGAAGCAGCCGACCGGATTCTTCGGGGACGGCTCCGGCGCGTCTCCCACGCCGAGTTCGTCCGGTACGGGACAATTTCCGTTCGGGACAGGAGCCGACGGCGCCTCATCCAGCGGCGTGACGTCGATTCCGCCCACCGACCGAACCGGCACACCCAACACCTACCCGTTCTCCACGAACTGATCGCCGAGAGGGTCCGACGATGCGATACTGCGTGCCCTGCTCTGCGGGAATGGGGGAATGTTGAAGTCGTACAAACAGCTTTCCCGCTGGTACGGCGCTCTCGAGCCGGCGGTCGGAACGCCAGAGGCGGGCAAGCCGGATGAGGCGGACACCATCGCCCCGGCAGACGACGACGCGCCTTCGCGCTATCCGGACTACATCCGCGACGACACCGAGCCGTGGCAGCGCAAGCCCGAGGAGGTCCCGTCGGATCTGCCCGCGCAGCGCAGCGAATTCACCGGCGGTTGGTCGGATTGGGTGGTGACCGGCCGGGCGCCCGGCCCCGACGACGACTACGTCGCGCCGCGGCAGGCCGATCCGGTCAAGTTGCCGTGGGCCGACGACGACATACCCGAGCCGGTCGAGCGGCCGCGCCCTGCGGCGTCGCGTGCACTGCGCCAAGCCGCCCGCGACCATCCGGCGGTGCGCCGAGCCCGGCTGCTGCTCATCGGGATCGCGGCGGTGCTGATCATCGCCGTCGCCGCGGTGTGCGTGCTGCTGCTGCTGCGCTCCGCCGCCGGTCGCGCCGCGCTGCCCAAGGACTCACATGGGTCCGCGTCGGTGCAGCTCACCGTCGGCGGTGTGCACGCGGGCGGTGACCCGCGCGCGGTGAGCGCGGGCGCCTGCCCGACCGAGCGCAGTGACGCGATCGTGCGCAGCGCGGAGCCGGGCGGCACGGGCTCCGGGCCCGACGCGGTGCTGTCGTTCCAGTACGCGTACTACGTCGAACGTTCGGGGGACCGCGCCCGCGCGGCCGTCGCTCCGGCCGCCGACGTCCAGCCCGCCTGGGTCATCCAGCGGGGCATCGACTCCGTCCCGATCGGCACGACGCACTGCGTCCGGATCGTGACGGTCGCGGACAACCGGTATTCGGTGGAGGTCACCGAGTACCGGCCCGGCGGCGCGCCCGCCACGTACAACAGGCAGACGGTCACCACCGCGGTGATCGACGGCCGCACCCTGATCACGGGTATCACGGCCGGATAAAGGAGAGCAGAGGCGATGGGAGAGGACTGGAGCCGCTGGCTCGACGATGCGCCCGGGGAGGGCGCGGCGTCGAGCCGGCCGGTGCGTTCGAAGGCTCCGGTAGTGCGGCTGCGGCGCGGCAAGGGTGACGGTTCCGACGCGGATCGTCCGGCGCAGCGGCCGATCCTGGTGGTCGGTGGATGCGGTGGTGCGGGTACCACGACGACGGCATTGGGTTTGGCGGGTGAGATGGGCACGGGTGGAACGCCGACAGTCGCGGTGGACGCCACTTCGGCGGGCAGTGATCTCGCGCTGCGTGGCGCGGACGAGCATCTGCACCCGATCAGTTTGCAGTCCTGGTTGTACGGACGCGGTGACGACGAGCCCGCGCCGTTGAAGGAGTGCCTGTCGCGGGCGACCTCGGGCGTCGGCCTGCTGTGGCGCGATGCCGCGCCGCTGCGCAGGCGTGCGACCTACCTCACGGTCGCCCGCGCGGTGCGCGACGCCGGATACACCGGCGTCTACGACGGGGGGCATCCGATTGCCGCCCGGCAACTGCTTCCCTTGCTCGACGACGCGGAAGTCGCTCTGGTACTTGCCATTCCGGCGCGCAACGACGCGGCCAACCGGCTGCGGGTCGCCCTGGAATGGCTCGACGACCAGTTCGGTGACGCCGAGGAAGGACATGGCGGCGGCATCGTCGGCGACACCACCATCGTCATCTCGCACCAGTATCCCGGCGACGACTCCCGGGTAGCGGATCATTTGCGCCAGCACCTGTCCGGCTGGGTTCGCGATATCAGGGAGATTCCCTACGATCCGCATCTGGCCCGTGGTGAACTCGTGCGGCACTCCTCCTTGGCGGACGAGACGCGCCGGGCGTATGGGCGCCTGCTCGCCGGGGTGGCATCATGACCGCCGCCATGATTTTTCCGCGTCAGCCCGATCCCGCGCCCGCCGGTGTGATCGCCCCGCCGGAGTCCCGCCGTGCCGCCGTCTGGGACCGTCCCGTACCGGGTGTCGGCCGTGCGCCGCTGGTCTGGCTGCTGGGTGTGCACGGCGGAGCGGGAGCCAGTACCCTCGCGCATGTGCTTGCGCCCGCGGCGGATTCGGGCCGCCGCTGGCCCGGCGTCTTCGACCGCGAAAGCCCGTTCGTCGTCCTCGTCGCCAGGGAGACCATCGCCGGTCTGTCTCGCGCGCACGACCTTCTGCGCCAACATCTTTCGGGTTTCGCCGGTCCTTCCGACGTGCTCGGCCTGATCACCGTCGCCGCCAGGCCAGGACGGATGGCTCCCGAGATCCGGCGCTACCGAGACGTGGTCGGCTCCCTGGCCGGACAGGTGTGGCAGGTGCCGTGGTACGAGGAGTGGACGCTGGTCGAACCGGAGCAGCTGCCGGTGTGGTCGCCCGGTGACCTGGTGCCACCGCGGAAACGCAAGCTCGATCTGCTGGAGGAAGTCCCGCTCGATGTCCGGGAGCTCGGCGCCGACATCGTGGCGGCAGCTCGGACGGCACTGGAGGAGGTCGGCTACGACCGCGGGTCTCCGGATCTTCGCAAGCCGTCCGATGAGTGAACGTCCGCATCGCATCGGCGACCACCACCCACTATTCGAGAAAGGCACCCGATGAGCACGCTCCTCCTCGCCGTGCAGGACACGTACGGCACCGTACTCGCGCAAGTCGGTAATCCGACGCCCGAGGCGCCGCCCGGTTCGGAGAAGATCCTGCAGCTGGTGCGGTATCTCACGTGGTTCGTCCTGTTGTCCGGGATCTGCGGCATCGTCTACGCGGGCGGCAAGTTCGCCTGGGAGAAGTGGACCGGTGGTGGTCTGGAGTCGCCGAAGATGGTGGCGGGCGCGATGATCGGCGGCGTGGTCGCCACCAGCGCGGGCACCATCATGAACGCGGTCATCGGGACCTGATGTCGGCGATGGGTACCGTATACATGCTCGCGGCCGGGTCGCTGGCCTACAAGCAGATGCCCGCCGACGTCCTCGCACCGCTGATGCAGCTGCTGAACTGGCTGCTGTGGTTCGTCCTTCTGGTGTGCCTGGCCTGGATGATCGTCTCCGCGGGGAAGCTGTGGCTGGTCTTTCGCAGTGACCTGGCCATGAACGATGCCTCGCACGGCGTTCTGATGAGCCTGCTGGGTGCTGTGGTGGCGAGCACGGCGTCGGGGATCGCCCTGGCGTTCCTGCCCGCGTGAGCCGCCGGAGCGGGACGGGGACGACGCGGGAATGAATTCGACAGTACTGCGGCCGGCGGACACCGCGGCGTGGCGGCGTGACATCCGCCGCCCCGCGGCCGGAGTCGTCGGCGCCGCGCTGCTGTTCGCGGCGGTCGGCTGCGGCGGTGGCGCGGACTCGGTGGGGCCGGACCTCTCGGCCGCTCCCACCGATGTGCGGTGGCAGCCGTTCCAAGGGGTGCCGCTGCCGCACACCGGCCAGGGACCGCGGTCGACGGCCGACGGCGCGGCGACCGGTTTCGAGCACTCGCCGCGCGGCGCGGCCATCGCCGCGCTGACCCACTCCGTGCGGCTGGCCGTGGCGGCCGATACTCAATGGGCGAAAGTCGCTGCCGCGGAGCTCGTTCCGGGTCCGGCCAAGGACGAATGGGCGATCAACCGGGTGCAGCTGTCGATCACCGGCCCGGCGGGCCCGGAGTTCGCGCCCCGTTTGCTCGGCTACAAGATCACCGGCTACTCGGAGTCGCGGTCCACCGTGGACGTGTATACGGAGTACTCCGACAGGTCGAAGGCAGTGCACCACACGGCCGTGGAGTGGTTCGGCGACGACTGGAGATTACGGCTGCCGGATCCGGATTCGACCGTGCGACCGATCGATTCGATCGACGCATTACCTACCGACATCGTGAAAGTGGAGGCACCGACGTGAGCGACAGGGAGTCGTACGCGCGCGACCGTGTCTCCTTCGGGATCGTCGCATCCGCCGCCGTGCTGGCGCTCATCGTGGTGGTCGGCATCTTCGTTTTCGTCAGCCGTGACGACGAGCCGGTCGCAGGCGCGCCCGCCGTCGCCGAAGGCTCCGGCGGAACCGGCTTCGCGAGCCCCGAGCTGGACATCCTCGGCAGGCGGGTCGACATCCCGAACAACGCTGCCGGGCAACCGCTCGCGCAGGACCCCTCCCGGCAGCGCAAGCCCAGCGACGCGGACTGGCTGACCGCCGCGCCGGAGGGTACCGCCGAACCACATGGCTGGCAGCGGGTGTACGGCGCGTCCGTCCCGTTCTCCACCTCCGACGGGCCGACCCGGATCGAGGACGACTTGGCCGTCGGGTACTCGCACACCCCGCAGGGCGCGGTGCTGGCCGCGGCGCAGATCACCTACCGGCTCAACGCCCGGCCCGCCGACCGTGACCTGTACGTGCGCCAGGTCCGGGTCTCCGCCCAGCAGATCGCCGCCTACGACAAGGCGCTGGCCGACTCCCGGCTGCCGAAGCAGCAGCCGGAAAAGGTGACCCGCTACTTCGTCGCCTCGGACGCGTTCAAAGTGGATGACTACGCCGACGATCTCGCCATCGTCCGGTTGGCCACCAGGGGCCCGGTGATCGACGGCAAACAACTGTGGGCGGCGACGCGTCTGGCCATGGTGTGGGACGCGGGCGATTGGCGCCTGAAGCCCACGACCACCAACAACGCCCAGACCGAGTACGTCGAGTCGTTGCAGGGGTGGACGCGATGGTGAGTCGTAGGAGGTCTTCCGATCGCATGCCGCCTGCCGTGCTGGGCGCGGGAGCGGTACTGGCCGTGGCGGTGGCCGCGGTCGTCACCGTGTTCGCGGTCCGGGACGACGACGCGGCAGCCGGCCAGGTGTCGCAGACGACGGCATCGGCCGACCTTTCCGGCGCACCCGGTCCGGGGTCGTCCTTCGCTGGAACGGGTGCGGACTCGTTCGGCCATCGTTTCGATATCCCGAAAGACCCCGCCGGGCAGGCGCTCTCGCAGTCGGGCGCGCCACGGACGCCGACCGATCCGGAGTGGCAGACCGGCGCGCCGGGCGGGACGAACCAGCCGGGCGGTTGGCAACAGGTGTACGGCGGCCCCGTGGTTCCGTTCTCGACGACCGATGGACCCGCGCGCGTCGACAACGGTGTGCCGACGGGGTTCGCCAAGACCCCGCAGGGCGCCGCCCTGGCCGCCGAGCAGATCTACTGGCGGACCGTGGCGCGGCCCACCGACCACACGCTGTGGCAGCGGTTGGTGATCCTCACGCCCGAGGAACTCGCCGACCGGGAGCGCAAGATCGCCGAGGGCAAAGTGCCCGACGTCTTGCCGGAGAGCGTCAAACCGCTGCTGTACGCGTCCGACGCATTTCGAATCGAAAGCTATGGTGACGATTTCGCTGTTGTTCGTGTCGCCCGCAAGACCCGTGAGTTCCTGCACGGCGGGCGAAGTTGGGTGGCCATGAGACTCAACGTGGTATGGCGTGACGGTGGCTGGAGATTGAAGTCGTCCGCGGGCGACGCGCAGCCGCTCGAAACGATCGGTTCGATCGATGGGTGGACACAATGGTGAGGCGGCTAGTCACAATCCTCGCGGTCATCTTCACTGTGATGATCGCGACTCCGACCGTGGCCTACGGCCAGACGTACGGCTTCGACGATACGTGCAACGAGATCCACGACAGCCTCGACGGCCTCGGGCTGCCCGGCTTCACCCTCGGTGACGCCGCGTCCGCCGCGTGCAAGGCGGGCAATGCCGCCTCGCATCCCAACCAGGCTGCGACGGCGGTGAAGGACAAGGCCTGGGACTCCACCTTCGGCAAGGTGGTCGATTCGCTGATGAACGGTCTCGGCGAGGCCATCATCCTGGCGTTGACCTTCTGGATGAAGGTGCCCAACGAGGCGGTCAGCGATTCCGGTTCGTTGTTCACGAAGATCAACGACTACACCTATCAAGCGCAGATCCTGCTGCTGATAGCGTCGGTGATCCTGTCCGGGGCGCGATTGGCCGAAGCCAGACGCGGGGCCGCGATGAACGAGGCGGCCGAATCGTTCCGGATGTTCACCCGTGTCGTGTTCAGCTCCTGGATGCTGGGCGCGGTCATCGTCGCGGGCACGCAGGCGTCGGACCGCTTCGCGGAGTGGATCATCGACGACTCGACCAACGGCAATGCCAAGGACCTCGCCGAGCTGATGGTGAAAACCAGCAAGCTGCAGGCTTTTTCGCCCGGCCTGGTGCTGATCATCGCGATCGTGGGCCTGCTCGGCGCGCTCGCGCAGATCGTGCTCGCCATCGTCCGGCAGGGACTGCTGGTGATCGCGGCCGGTGTGCTCCCGCTGGCCGCGGCGGCCTCCGGCATGAACATCGGCAAGCAGTCCTATCAGAAGCTCATCGGCTGGATCATCGCCTTCATGCTGTGGAAACCGGTGGCGGCGATCGTCTACATGATCGCGTTCACCACGGCGGGCCACGTCGACTCGCTCACTCCGACCAGCGGCTTGCCCGACGGTGAGCAGGCCCAGCGCATGCTGGTGGCGATCGTGCTGTTGTGCAGCGTGGCATTCGTGTTGCCCGCGCTGATGCGACTGGTCACTCCGGCCGTCGCGATCGTCGGCAGCGGCGGTTCGGGTTTCACCGCGGCGGGCGGCACCTTGGTCGGTGTGGCTGCTCTCGGCGCCATGGGCACCAAGGCGGTCGGCGTGAAGGGCACTGCGGCGCCGGGCCGGGCAGGCTATGTGAGCGGCAGCGGCACCGGACCGCGCCCGGGCGGCGCGGGCGGACCGCGAGGTGGCGGCGGCGCACCTCGGCCGACGCCGCCGCGTGGGGGCGGCGGCCCCCAGGGCGGCGCGGCTCCGCGCGCCTCCGGACCTGCGGGCGCGGCCGGGGTAGCGTCCGGAGCGGCCAGGACGGCAGGCCGGATCGGCGCGGCGCGCGCCGCGAGCGGTGGGCTGAGCCGGGCCGACCAAGCCATGGGTGACGTCGCGGGCGATCGCTGGACGAACCGTTCACCCGACCTCGGGAGGAGCACCATTCCGCGATGACAATCACCGACACCTACGAGCGCCGCTCGTACGGGCTTTGGCAGAAGCCGCGCAGCGCAGGCCTTTTCGGCTTGCGCTGGGAGGAAACCGTGCTCGGCTTCGCGGTCGTGATCACGGCGCTGATCACCGCGATGGTCGGCGGCTTCCAGTGGGGTGTGATCGTCGGCGGCGTCGGTGTCGTCGTGATGGTCCCACTGGTGTGGCGGACCGGAGGTCGTTCGGGCTACGAGACGGGATTGATGATGTTCAACTGGATGCGCTCGCGCAGTCGTGGCGAGCACGTGTACCGCGGTGGCCGCTTCTCCCGGATCCCCGGCGGCGTCACCCGTTTGCCGGGCCTGCTCGCGCCCTCCAAGTTGTATGAGGGCATCGACGCGGGTGGCTACAGCTTCGGCATGATCCACTTGCCGCAGTTCGCCCAGTACACCGTGGTGCTGCGCGCGTGGCCGCAAGGTCATGAGGCCGTGGACCAGCCCGTGATCGACCGGTGGGTGTCGGCGTGGGGAACCTTCCTGGCCTCGGTCGGACAGACCAGCGACATCGTCGCCGTGGTGCCGGTGATCGACACCGTGCCGGAGACCGGAAACCGTTTGCTCACCGAGGTTTCCACGATCACCAGGCCCGAGGCGCCCGAACTGGCCCAGCAGGTGATGTACGAGTTGGCCACCGAACTGCCGCAGGAGCGCGTGCAGTTGCTGCCGCGGGTGGCGATCACGTTCAAGGCCACCACCGCCGAGCGCCGCAAGAACCCGGCCGAAGAAGCCGTGGAGATCGGCCGGCGCCTGCCCGGCATCTGCGCCGCGCTGGCGGAAGCCGGTGTGCGCGCTCAGCCGATGTCGGCGGACGAGGTGATCTCGTTCATCCGCCGCAGTTACGATCCCGCCTCGCAGGCCGACCTGGAGGTGGCCGCGGGCGAACCCGAAGGGCACGGCCTGGACTGGGCGGACGCGGGCCCGGTGTCCCACGACGAGAAGTGGGATTACTTGGTGCACGACGGTGGCCGGTCGGTCACCTGGGAAATGGATGCCGCCCCCGAGGGCGCGGTCGACGAGCGGGTGCTGCAGCGGCTGCTCGCGCCGAATCCCGAAGTGCCGCGCAAACGTATCGCGATCGTGTACCGTCCGCACTCGGCCGCCGACGCCGCCGAGATCGTCGACGACGATTTCAAGAACGCGTTGGTGGCCCAACAGAGCGAACGCGGAGTCGTGTCCGCGGCGGCGACGCTGCGGGTGGGCGCGACTCAGCAGGCCCGCGAGGAGCAGGCCAGGGGTCACGGTGTGACCCGCTTCGGGGCGCTGGTGACCATCACCGAGCCCTTGCGCGGTGACCTGCCGCGCATCGAAGCCATCACGCGCGACCTGTCGACCCAGGCGCGCTTGAAGATTCGGCGGTGCTACCGCTACCAGGCGGCGGCCTTCGCGGCCTCGCTCGGTTGCGGGGTGATCCTGCCGGAACACGCGACAATTCCGAAGGCACTGGCGGGGTGAGCGATTCATGGCACGCGACTACGAGCCACCCGTGCGGGAACGGGACGAGGACGCACGCCGCAGGCGGCTCGAACAATCCGGCCGGGACGAGTGGGGACAGCGGCCGGAACGGCGGCGCCCCACACGGGACTCGGCGCGGGTGAACGGCGAGGACCGGCTGGGCGTGGACACGACCGACCGGCGAGCGGGCGAGCGTCGCGCTCGACCGGGCGCGGGCCGGTCCGACGGCGTGCGCGCCGACCGGGGGCACAACGAACGCTCCCGGGCCGAACGGAACCCCCGCATGTCCCGCGACGCGGTCACCGAGCGCATCGCCGCGCGGCCGGAGCGCAGCGGCGCCAGGAACGGTCGCGTGGCACGGCCCGCGAAGGTCGACTACACCGCCGACCGCGCGATGGGCAGCCCGTACACGGACAAGGCGGCCCGTCGCGCGAAGGCGAAAGCCGATCGGCGCAAGCAATCCGGGCCACCGCTGCTCGACGACGCCACCCGTGCCAAGCTGGAGATGCTCGCCCGGGAGGGCAATGGCTTGCGGGCGGCATGGGCGCAGTTCCGGGTCCGCACCGACGACATCCGCCGCCGCAACTACGCGGCCCGCGCGGAGCAGACGATCGAGGACGGATTCGACCGCAGCACAGCGCAACTCACCGACCGCGGCTACGCGGGCGCGGGCGGCGGCCGGATGAACGTGGTCGGCCGCCCGGTCGAGTACCGTGCCACCACGGCCCAGGTCGCCGGTCTGTGGCCCTGGTCGGTCGGCGCGGGCGCGCCGCTGATCGGCACGCCCCTCGGTTCGCATCTGCACACCGGCGCGCCGGTCTGCTTCGACCCGATGAACTGGTTCATGCGCGGCAGCTTCATCACCGCGCCCAGCCTGTTCGTTCTCGGCCTCAACGGTTTCGGCAAGTCCTCGCTGGTCCGCCGCATCGTGCTCGGTGGCATCGCGCAAGGGATCACGCCGTTGATCCTCGCCGACGTCAAACCGGACTACCGGAAGATGGTCGAGCTCGTCGGCGGCCAGGTGATCGACCTGGGCTACGGGCACGGCAAGCTCAACCCGCTCGCGGCGGGCGTGCTCGGCGCGGTCGTCCCGCGACTGGAAGAGTTCCCGGCGTTGCAGCTGCAGGTGTTGCAGGACCTGCGGGCCAGGCAGGTGACGTTGATCGCGGGCCTGGTGGAACTGGTACGCGGCGATCGTGTCCGCGATTACGAGGAGACCCTGATCGCCACCGCGCTGCGCATACTCTACCGGCCGGGCAGCGGGTACACGCCGGACCAGCCGCCGATCATGGAGAACCTGCTCGAGGTGATCGTCGGCGGCGGCGAGGACTTGATGCTGGACGCGGGCGCCGACGACACCGCGGAGTACCAGGAGGCGATCAAGGGGCTGCGCCGCTCCCTACGCGCGCTCACCCAGGGACCGTTCGGCGCGGTCTTCAACGGCCAGACCACCGTGCCGATCGATACCAGCGCGGTCGCGGTGTGCATGGACGTCTCACACATCCCGACCGGCGACAAGAAGCTCAAAGCCGCGGTCATGCTGGCCTGCTGGGCCGACGGGTTCGCCTCGGTCGAGGCCGCGCACGTGCTCGCCGACGCGAAACTCGGTCCGCAGCGCTATTTCCAAGTGGTGATGGACGAGCTGTGGCAGGTGCTCGGCCTCGGTGACTTCATGGTCGACCGCGTCGACGAGCTCACCCGCTTGCAGCGCGGCATCGCCACCGCGCTGATCATGATCAGCCACACCATCAAGGACCTGCAGGCGCTCGGATCGGAAGCCGCCATCGCGAAGGCGCTCGGTTTCCTCGAGCGGGCGCGCGCCAAGATCTTCGGCGCGCTTCCGGCCGAGGAGATCAAACGGCTCGACAGCACGGTTCCGTTCACCTCGGCCGAGGAGGAGATGGTGACCGGATGGTCCGCGCCGCAAGCGCTGACCGGCGAGGCGCTCAAACCGGGACAGCAGCGGCCCTCCCCGCCCGGCACCGGTAAGTTCCTGCTGAAAATCGGTGAGGATCGCCGCCCCGGTATCCCCTTCCACATGGAATTCACGCTGTCGGAGAAGGAAAGCGGGATCCACGACACCAACCAGCGGTTCAGCGAGTTCACCGAATCGATCTCGCGAGGAACGGATTCACCGGGGAGCGCCGCATGATGCCGCACCGGTCCTACCGACGCGTCTCGCCGGAGGTGCGTCAAGCGGCGGTCGAACAGGTCATCGCGCTGACCGGCAAGCTGCGCAGTGAATCGGAGGCATGCCGCGTGGTCGCCGAGCAGATCGGTGTGCACACGAACTCGGTGCGCAATTGGGTGCGCGCGGCCGAAGGCCCCAGTCTGGAGCGGATGGACGCCACCGCGCTGCGGCGCAAGGTCGCACTGCTGCAACAGCAGTTGGCTGCCGCCGCCGAGATGAACCGCACGCTGGCCGACACCCTCAACGAGACTCGGCGCCGCACGTGAACCCGGGCTGCGCGCGGCACGATGCCGGAGTGCGGCGGTGAGCGGCAAATCCGTCTTGTGGACGGCGCTGGGCGCGGTGCTCGGCCTGATGACCATCGTGCTGGTCATCGTCATGCCCGCCGTCGACGACGCCTGTGAGGGCGGCTCCGTGCTCGGATCGCAGTCGGCGCTTCCGCCGCTGGGCGGTTACCCGCCGGGCGATCGGCGCGCCGCCGCGACAACAGGTTCCGGGGCGAGCCGACCCAATCCGGCCGCGACCGCCACACCCTCACTCGCGGCGGGAGTCGGCCCGCTACGCCGCACGTTGCCGATGGCCACCGGAACCTTCACGGTGTCGGACACGTTCGGCGCGCGGGGTGGCGCGCACAAGGGCGTCGACCTGGCCGCGCCGGACGGCACGCCCATCTTCTCGGTCTCCGACGGCCGCGTCGTCGCCGCCGGTCCGGCATCCGGATTCGGCAACTGGATCGTCGTCGACTCGGTGGACATCAACGGCCGTTCGTACTCGGCGGTCTACGGCCACATGTGGGACTCCGGCGTCCTGGTCCGGCCGGGCGATACGGTGACCGCAGGGCAGCACATCGGCGCGGTGGGGTCGGCGGGTGAATCCAGCGGGCCCCACTTGCATTTCGAGATCGTCCCGGGCGGCCGTTTCACCGGCGGACGGCAGATCGATCCGCTGCCCTGGCTCGACGGTGCGCCGACCCCGGATGTCGGCGGTGCGCGAGCGTATTCCAGCGATCCACGCTGCAGCCTCGGTTTCGGCACCGCCGGTGGCGCGCTGGCCGCGGGCAAGGTGCCACAAGAACTGGAGATCTGGTACCGCCGTGCGGGTTCGATCTGCCCGCAGATCACGCCGTCGCTACTGGCCGCGCAGGGCAGGCAGGAATCCGGTTTCCGGCGCGGCGCGACCTCGCCCGCCGGTGCGCAGGGCCTGGCCCAGTTCCTGCCGACCACCGCGGTGAGCATCGATCCCGACGACGGTCAGCCGTACGTGATCGATGCCGACGGCAACGGCGTGGCCAGCGTGTGGGACGACGGGGACGCGATCGTCGGCCAGGGGCGTTACATGTGCGCGATCGCGCACCAGATCCAGCGGTGGCAGGCCGAGGGCAGGGTGCAGGGCGACATCGTCGCTTTGACGCTGGCGGCGTACAACGCCGGCGAAGGCGCGGTGCTGGCCTCGGGCGGCATGCCGAACCAGCTCGCTGCGCACTACGCCGAGACCCAGCCATACGTGCGCAACATTCTCACCATGGAAGCGCAATACCGAGCGCCGGGTTCGCTCGGCCGGTTCACCCCTGGGCAGGGTTCGGCCGGCGACCAGATCGTCCAAGCCGCGCACGAGTGGCTCGGCACGCCCTACGTGTGGGGCGGCGGGGGACCCCAAGGACCGAGCGGCGGGGGGTTGGACGGACCGGGCCTGACCGCGGCGGCGGTGTTCGCGGCGTCCTCCGGCGCGGTGACGTTGCCGCGCACGGCCGAACAGCAGTGGGAGGCGGGCGCGGAGGTGCCGATGAGCAAGGCGCAGCCCGGGGATCTGGTGTTCAGCTCGTTCGGCGCGCGTGGCCCCGCGCAGGTCGGCGTCTATGCGGGCAACGGCCGGATGATCCAGTCGGTGCCCGGCGCGGACGTCCGATCCGGCGGCGGCGTTTCGGAAGTCGCGGTGCCAGGAGACGGACGGGCGAGGAGGGTGCTGTGAGCGTTCACGGGCGCGAACACACGGCGGCGGGACTGCCGCGACGCCCCGGTGTGCGGTTAGCCTGGATGGACAGAGCAAATGCACGCGCGAAACTGGTGGTGATGCTGGTGGTGAGCGTCGCGGTGCTGGGTGCGGCCTGTGGCCGGACGGACCGCGCGGACTCGGGATCCGATGCGGCGCATTCCGCTACGTCCACACCCCGGTTGCTGGAGGGCGTGCCCGCCCCCGACCCGGTGACGCCGGACGGCGTCGCGGTCGCGGCGTTGCGGGAAATCTACAGTTGGCAGCCCGCCACCGAGACCCAGGGCGAGTCGCTGGGCCGAGCGCGGAAGTTTCTCGGCCCCAGCCTGATTCGTATGCTGGATGCGACGCCGACCGCGGTGCAGACGCCGAAGTCGACACTGCAGTGGGCGGATTGGGCGAGGGAAGGGGCGCATGTGGAGGCGTTCACCTTCGCGTCCGGCGAGAAGGCTCCTGCCCTCAGTGATCCGAACGTCCAGCAGTTCAAGATCGGGATCGAGCAGACCGTTGTCCATCCGAACGGACGCAAGGAGCCGCTGCCGCCCGCGACGGTGATCGCCACCGTCGTGCGCACACCCGACGGCTGGCGGCTCGACGCATTCCGCTGACCACTCGCTTTCCGTACCGGACGGCCGACCCAGGAGGGACACATGGCGAAGAAGAAAAAGGTGACGGATCCGGCCATCCCCGGACCCGATGTCAGCCTGCTACTGACCTACGCCGGCTTCGCGATCTTCGGAACCCTCTGGCTCGCGCTGCATCTGGGCAACATGCTCGAGGGCAGCCCGCAGAAGGTTCCGTTCAACCCGATCGCCATCGCGGCCGATCTGGCGCGAGGAAGGCTGCGCTGGCCGGGCGCGGCGACGGCGATCGTGCTGCTGGTGATCCTCAGCGTCGTAGCGTATCTGGTGATCCGCAAGGAGTTGCAGAAGCGCCGGTCCAAAGGCAGGTTGCCGGTCGACGACAAGGCCGACGTGATGGGCAACGGCGGCGCGATCTCGATGCTCACCGAAGCGGGCGTCCGGGAGAAGGCCGAGCAGCTGGGAGTGAGACTCGGCTACGACGACGCTCCGGGCGTGCCGATCGGCGTTGGTGTGGCCGACGGGGTGATGCTCTACGGTTCGTACGAGGATCTGCACCTGGACATCTGGGGTCCGCGTCAGGGCAAGTCGACCTCCCGGGTCATCCCGGCGATCCTCAGCGCGATCGGCCCGGTGCTGGCCACCTCGAACAAGCGCGACGTGGTGGACGCCACCCGAGACGTGCGGGAGTCCAAGGGAAGTCCCACCTTCGTCTTCGACCCGCAGGGTGTCGCGGGTGAAGAGCCGACCTGGTTCTGGGATCCGCTGTCCTGGGTGGACGCCAAGCGCGAAGGTTGTGAGATGCGCGCGGCGCGGCTTGCGGGGCACTTCGCCGACGGTGACGACGGCCGCGACACGAAGACCGACGCGTTCTTCGATCCCGAGGCCGAGGACCTGCTGGCCGGGTTGTTCCTCGCCGCCGCCGTCGGCGACCGCAACGGCAGCAGGCCGATCGTGCAGGTTTGGGAGTGGGTGACCAATCCGCAGGACACCGAGCCCATCGAGCTGCTGCGCGCTGCCCGCCATCACTACACGGCCTCGGGCCTGTCCTCGCAGTACAACACCGATCCGCGCACGCGCAGCGGCATCTTCGGCACGGCCAAGAAGATGATCCGCTGCCTGAAACTGTCGAACGTGCATCCGTGGATCTCCCGCGGCGGCGACCGCAGGGAATTCGACGAGCTGGAGTTCCTGGAGAACAACGGAACGCTCTACAGCTTGTCGCTGGAGGGCCGCGGTTCGGCCGCGCCGCTGGTGAGCGCGCTCACCGAGGCGGTGGTGGACGTGGCGATGCGCAAGGCGTCGCAGTCGGCCGGTGGCCGCCTGGCGATCCCGCTGCTCGCGGTGCTGGACGAGGCGGCGAACGTGGTGCGCTGGAAGGATCTGCCCAAGCAGTACAGCCACTTCGGCTCCCGGGGCATCGTCGTGATGACCGTGCTGCAGTCCTGGGCGCAGGGCGCCCGCTGCTGGGGCGAGAGCGGCATGAACGCGTTGTGGTCGGCGGCGAACATCAAAGTGCTCGGCAGCGGCGTGGACGACACGAAGTTCCTGCAGGAGCGTTCGGACGTGCTCGGTGAGTACGACGCGATCTCGCAGTCGGTCTCCGAGTCCAAGGGCGGCAAGAGCTACTCACGCTCGCTGGGCTCGTCCAAGACGTTCTCGGTCAACGGTCTGGCGACGCTGCCGCGTGGGCGGGCCATCCTGTTCCCGTCCGGTGCGCCACCGGTGCTCATCCGTACCGTGCCGTGGTGGGAGGGTGAGTACGCTTCCGACGTGAAACAGTCCATCTCGCACCATGATCCGCAGCGCAAGACGCAGATCGCGGACGTCATCGGTTCGCCGTCGCTGAGCAAGTCGACGCCACCGCCGGAGTACGGCCAAGTCGAGGAGGTCCGGCCGCTGTGAACGAACCGCAGCAGAACATGCACTACGCGAACGTGGTCGAGTTCGTCGAGAACTATCTCAGCGTGATCTACCGTCGGCAGGTCACCGATCTCAGTGACACCGTGTGGTGCCCGGAGTGGTGGCAGCACGCGGAGGCAATTGCCCGGCTGGACGCGTTATGGCGCGCTTGGGAGCACTACCGCCAGGACGGGGCGACCGGACTGAGCGTCTGGTTCCTGGATCATGCCGATCCGCATATGGCGAAATTGTTCGATCCCAAGGGACCGTTCAAGTATTGCAGTGTGCGCAACGGTCATAAGGACATGCTCAACCCGCTGCCGACGAAGGCGCCGCAGAACGGCATGTTCAGTGACCCTACGATCGGTAACTTCCCGCCGTAGTGGCGATGCGTCACGGCGATTCTCGCCGAAAGGGTTCGGAACGGACGAGTGCCCGCTGGATGATCCAGCGGGCACTCGTCCGTCTCGTGCTATCGCGTGCGCTCCAAGCCGCGGGGATCCTGTTCCCGTCCTGCCCTGGTAACCGCGGGCGCCTCGCCGGGGCGGGTGCGTACGGCCTCACCCGGCGGCTGTGCCTGCCCTACTTCGATCAGCATCCGCACCGCGGCGAGTTCCGGCGCCACACCCATTTTCGCGAGATGTGCCGCGATCGCCATCCGGCGTTCCTGGGAGTCGTACTGCAAGGCCGGCTTGGCGGCGGCGGCATTGGCCGCCATCCGTGATGCCTCGGCCTGCGCGGAGAAGCGGTCCTTCTCCAGGGACACACCCTTTTCCGGGATCGGCTTCTCGATCAGCCGGGCCAGCTCGGTGTTGCGCGGGTCCTTGGCCTTCGCGTCCCTGGCCTCCCGCAACTGCAGTTCCTTGGCCTCTTTGATCCGGGCCTCGGTGAGCTTGACGCGCGCTTCGGCTTCCTTCTGACCACGCTCGCGGGTACGCAAGGCGACGAGCGTCGCAAGCTGCAACATTGTCCTCATCATGGCCGCGGTTTCCCGGCCGATGTCGTCCAGTTCCTCGGACATGGCTGCTCCCCGATGCTGCGGTGATCACTATGGATGATGGTGGTGCTTCGTTACGGACGCCGCCACGCGAACTGTAGTCCCGTGCAGCGGGTCCCGCCTGCAAACGTGGACACCCGAAGAACTTGCGGCGTGGCACTTCCTGCCCGGGGATAGCCCGGCCGAGGCCGCACTACGCTGCAAGAACTCCTTGTTTCGAGGTTACCTGACAAAGGTCGGCACAATCGCACGAGCGTGCTGCTTTATCAGCATATATCGCACATTTCCGGCGTGTCTTCGGGCGCGCCGGATGATCTTCGGGCTGAGGGCACCCTAACCGAAGAAAGGTTCCACTATCCGCACTTCGGCTGCAGGGACGTGGATACGGCTCGGGCCCGCGGCCGAGACGCCGCGGGCCCGGATCCGCACTCAGCGGTCGATGCGCACCGACTGGATCGTGACCGGCTGCTTGGGCTTCCCGTCCCCGGGGCCGTTGGAGTCGTCCTGGCCCAGCGCGGCGATCTTGTCCAACGTGCCGAGGCTGTTGTCGTCCACGGTGCCGAAGATCGTGTACTGCGGCGGGAGCAGGGAATCGGAGTACACGATGAAGAACTGGCTGCCGTTGGTCCCCGGCCCCGCGTTGGCCATGGCCAGCACGCCACGCTTGTACGAGATCGGCTCCGAAGTCGCCGCCGGATCGTTCGCAGCGTACTGGTCGGTCGGGTATTCGTTGTCGAACTCGTAACCGGGCCCACCCATTCCGGTACCCGTGGGGTCGCCGCACTGCAGGACCTTCAGGCCCTCGCCCGCGGTCATGCGGTGACAGCTGGTGCCGTCGAAGTAGTTCTGCGCCGCCAGACTGACGAAGCTGTTCACCGTGCACGGCGAATCGGCGTTGTTCAGGGTCAGCCCGATCGGCCCCTGGCTGGTGTCCATGCTGACGCTGACCTTGGCGTCGACGCCGGTGGTTGGGACGGGGCCGGCCTTCGGCTTGTTCACCGGCTTGTCCGCGGGCTTGGCGCTGTCGCTGTAGGTGCAGTCGACCGTCGCGGGCTTGGCCTTCGCGGAGGGCGGGGCGGCCGCGGCGGGAGTGCTGGACAGCGAGGCGTCGGCGGCATCGGAGCTGTTGCTGTCGTCGCCGCGGGTCAAGAAGTACACCCCGGTCACGGCGGCGACCACGACGACGACACCGAGTACCGATCCGGCAATGGTGAGTTGCTTGCGCTTACGCGCCCGCTCGGCCCGGTTGGCGAGCTGACGTTCCAGCTTGCGTTTCGCCGCTGCTCGTCGCTGTTCGTTGCTCGGCACTACCACGTTCCTCCCGTATCCGGTTACATCGGGATAAGAGTGTGCCATTTCTACCTGAGACTGTTCCGCAACCTTCCTGAGAGTCGGTTCGGGGAACCGGTTGGACTTGCGGTGCCGTAGTGGTGGAAACTGGAGCATCGTGACCAAGACCAGCAGCTTCTCCGCCCCGAAGGGGGTACCGGACTACGTGCCGCCCGGCTCGGCAGAGTTCGTCGCGGTGCGCGACGGCCTGCTCCGCGCCGCCCGACTGGCCGGGTACGGGCATATCGAGCTGCCGGTCTTCGAGGACACGGGCCTGTTCGCCCGCGGCGTCGGCGAGTCCACCGACGTGGTCACCAAGGAGATGTACACCTTCCCCGACCGCGGCGACCGCAGCGTCACGCTGCGTCCCGAGGGCACGGCGGGCGTGATGCGCGCGGTCATCGAACACGGCCTCGATCGCGGTCAGCTCCCGGTGAAGCTGTGCTACGCGGGTCCCTTCTTCCGCTACGAGCGGCCGCAAGCGGGCCGGTACCGCCAGTTGCAGCAGGTGGGCATCGAGGCGATCGGCGTCGACGATCCGGCGCTCGACGCGGAGGTCATCGCGATCGCCGATGCCGGGTTCCGCGGCCTGGGCCTGGACGGATTCCGCCTCGAGGTCACCTCGCTGGGTGACGAGACGTGCCGCCCGCAGTACCGCGAACTGCTGCAGGATTTCCTGTTCGGACTGCCGCTGGACGAGGAGACGAAGCGGCGCGCCCAGCTCAACCCGCTGCGCGTGCTGGACGACAAGCGGCCCGAGGTACGGGAGATGACCGCGAACGCGCCGCTGATGATCGATCACCTGTCGGAGTCGGCCAAGGCGCACTTCGAGCAGGTACTCGGCCACCTCGAAGCGCTGGGCGTGCCGTACGTGGTGAACCCGCGCATGGTGCGCGGCCTCGACTACTACACCAAGACCACGTTCGAGTTCGTGCACGACGGTCTGGGTGCGCAGTCCGGCATCGGCGGCGGTGGCCGTTACGACGGTCTCATGGCCGAGCTCGGGGGGCAGCCGCTGTCGGGTATCGGATTCGGCCTCGGCGTCGACCGGACCATGCTGGCGCTGGCGGCCGAGGGCAAGTCGGCGGGCAACCCGGCGCGCTGCGAGGTGTTCGGCGTGCCGCTGGGCGACGCCGCCAAGCAGCGGCTCCTGGTGGTCGCCGCGCAGTTGCGCGCGGCGGGCGTCCGGGTCGATCTGGCCTACGGCGGGCGCGGTGTGAAGGGCGCGATGAAGGCGGCCGACCGTTCCGGGGCGAAGTTCACCCTCGTGCTCGGCGATCGTGACCTCGCGGAGAACACCATCGGGCTCAAGGACATGGCGACCGGTGATCAACGGCAGATTCCGCTGCCCGAGGCGGTCGGCGTGATCCGGGAGTCGCTGGCCGGGTAGCGGGGCGGCGGGTGCGCGCTGCCCGTCGAGTTTCGCGACGCGCCCGCCGCGCGCACGGTACTGTGCGTCGAACCCGTCGTCGGCCGGGTGACGGGAGCAGTAGCGTGACCGGCGCGCACACCACCGCCGCCGGAGTCGCGAGAGGGCGGAGTAGTGTCCACGAATTCTGATGACCAGCGGGCGCTCGCGCCGGTGGGCCTCGATCTGGTCGCGCCCGAGTTGTACGCGCCGATGTTGCGCCGCCTCGCGCTGGCCGCGTCGGGTATCGGGGTCGGCGCGGCGTTGCTGGCCGCGACCGTGGTGAGCTGGCCGATCGCCGCGGCGGTCGGCGTCGTCGTCGGCGCGCCGACCGTCCTGTACGCCGTCGCGCTGCGTCGGCGGCGAATGTGGTTGACCGGCACGATGATCCACGCCCGCAGACTGTTCGGTGAACGGCGGGTGGAGATGTCTGCGGCCACCGGGGTCGAGGTCCTGGTGTTCCCGGCCCGGTTGAGCCGGATCGCTCTGCGGGTCACCGCCGGTGAGGTCTCCCAGGTCGTTCCGCTGGCCATGTACACCGACGTGGGCAGCGGCCGCGAATTGCACCTGGTCGGTTTGCGCAGGCTCGCGGACGCGCTCGCCGCCAGTCGATTGGCCGCGGCCGTAGCGGTTTCCGAGATGCTGGTGCGGCAGTTGCGGGCCGAGGCGCGCGACGCCGGGCTGGAGGAACGGCCGCTGTATCGCGCCGTGCGGCTGGCGCGCGCCAAGGACACGGTTTCGCCGATCGTGCTGACCGACAGCGAGGTCGCCACACTCAGCTGACCCCGCGGTTCTCCTCCGGGGCCGGTGCCGGGCGGCGCACGAGTCACTGTCGCGTAGCTCACCGTCGGCCTTCGGCGGCGGTGAGAGTGGTTAGGGTGGGCAACAGAAGTCCGCCTACCGCAAGGAGTTCGTCGTGAGCACCGCCGCTGGGACCGTGACCGTCACCGTGACCGGAGCCGCGGGCCAGATCGCCTACGGCATGCTGTTCCGGATCGCTTCCGGCGCGATGCTCGGCCCGGACACGCGCGTGCGGCTACGGCTGCTGGAAGTCCCCGCCGCGGTGGCGTCGCTGGAGGGCGTCGCGATGGAACTGGAAGACGGCGCGTTCCCGTTGCTGGAGTCCATCGACATCAGCGACGACCCGTGGATCGGCTTCGCTGGCGCCGATATCGCCCTGCTGGTCGGCGCGCGGCCGCGCACCGCCGGGATGGAACGTTCGGATCTGCTCGCCGCCAACGGCGCGATCTTCACCGAGCAGGGCGCCGCGATCAACGCCAGCGCCGCGGACGACGTGAAGGTGCTCGTGATCGGCAACCCGGCCAACACCAACGCCTTCATCGCCATGAGCAACGCACCGGACGTGCCCGCCGAGCGTTTCACCGCCATGACGCGGCTGGACCACAATCGCGCCATCGCGCAACTGGCCAAGCAGACCGGCGCGCCCGCCGCCGACATCGCCCGGGTCGCGATCTGGGGCAATCACTCGGCGACGCAGTACCCCGACATCGCGCACGCCACCATCGCGGGACGTCCCGCCCTCGACCTGATCGGCGATCCGGCGTGGCTGACCGAGCAGTTCGTGCCCACCGTGCAGCAGCGCGGCACCGCCATCATCCAGGCCCGCGGCGCGTCCTCGGCGGCGAGTGCGGCCAGCGCCGCGATCGACCACATCCACGACTGGGTGCGCGGCACGCGGCACGGTGACTGGGTTTCCATGGCCGTTGCCTCGGACGGCTCCTACGGCGTACCGGACGGGCTGATCAGCTCGTTCCCGGTCACCTGCGCGAACGGCGAGTACACCATCGTGCCCGACCTGGCGATCGATGCTCTGGCCCGTCCCCGGATCGATGCGTCGGTCGCGGAGTTGGTGCAAGAGCGCGACGCCGTCGTCGACCTCGGTTTCGCCAAGCGCGCCTGACCGGCGCCGCGAGCGTCCGCCCCGCAGAGCCGGTCAGGCGCGGCCAGCTATCCGACCGTCCAGGTTTCGGATCCGGTGAGCAGGGACTGCAGCGATTCGGGACCGACGGGCTTCCGTTCCCGCGCCGTCTCGATCTGGTAGCGCACCGCGTCGTCGTAGGTCGGTCGAGAGACGCTGCGGAAGATACCTGTGACCACGTGTTCGAGCCCTTGATCGGACAGCCGCGACAACGCGTAGGCGTACTCCGGGTCGTCGGCGTAGGCGTCGTGCACCACGATATCGGACTCCGCGACGCTGTCGGCCCGGGCCACCGCGAGCCCGAAACCCCGTCGTATCACCGCGAATTCGCCCTCGGTGCCGAATCGGATCGGCTCGCCGTGCCGCAGCGGGACGAGATGGTCGGCGGCGTTGTCCCGGCGCAGCGCGTCGAACGAGCCGTCGTTGAAGATCGGGCAGTCCTGCAGGATCTCCACGAACGACGTGCCCCGGTGTTCGGCGGCGGCGCGCAGCACCTCGGTGAGTCCCGCACGATCGGAGTCGAGCGCGCGGGCGGCGAAGGTCGCTTCCGCGCCCAGCGCCACCGACAGGGTGTTGAACGGGTGGTCCACCGAGCCCATCGGGGTCGACTTGGTGATCTTGCCCTGTTCCGAGGTCGGCGAGTACTGGCCCTTCGTCAAGCCGTAGATCCGGTTGTTGAACAGCAGGATCGTCATGTTCACGTTGCGGCGCAGCGCGTGGATGAGGTGGTTGCCTCCGATGGACAGCGCGTCGCCGTCACCGGTCACCACCCAGACCGACAGATCGGGCCTGCTGACCGCCAATCCGGTCGCGATCGCGGGCGCGCGACCGTGGATGGAATGGATGCCATAGGCCTCCAAGTAATACGGGAAGCGGCTGGAGCAGCCGATCCCGGACACGAACATCAGGTTCTCCCGGCGCAATCCGAGTTCCGCCAGGAAGCCGCGCACCGTCGCCAGGATCACGTAGTCGCCGCAGCCGGGGCACCAGCGCACTTCCTGATCGGAGGTGAAGTCCTTCACCTTCTGCGGTCCGTCCGCGGACGGCACTCCGGATACACCGGTGAGTCCCAGATCGGTGCCGACCAGTGAGGTTTCCACGATGGTCATGCGATACCCCCAGACATCCGATATGTGGCTGCCTCGCCTGCGCTGGGCTGTGGACGGCCTTCGTCCGGCAGTGTTCTATAGGTGGCCCGCGCCCGTGCGGCGAAGACCTTGTTCTGTTCCAGCTCCTCGATCGACCCGTCCAGCGCCGCGTCGATGACCCCGACCAGCTCCTGGGCGGAGAACGCGGTGCCCGCGATCCTCGTCCACGGTCGCACGTCGACCAGGTACTTCGCCCGTAGCAGCGTGGCGAGCTGGCCGCCGTTCATCTCGGGCGCGACCACGACGCGATAACGGCGCAGTACGTCACCGAGGTTGGCGGGCAACGGATTCAGATGCCGTAGATGCGCCTGAGCGACCGGCACACCGCGCCGCCGCGCGCGACGGCACGCCTCGCCGATCGGGCCGTAGGAACTGCCCCAGCCGATCAGCAACAGCTCGGCGGTGCCGTCCGGATCGTCCACCACGAGATCGGGCACCTCGATGCCGTCGATCTTGGCTTGACGCAGGCGAACCATGAGTTCGTGATTGGCCGGGTCGTAGGAGATGTTGCCGCTGCCGTCCGCCTTCTCGAGGCCGCCGATGCGGTGGGCGCGGCCCTTCGTGCCAGGGACGGCGAGCGGCCGGGCGAGCGTGTCGGGATCGCGTGCGTACGGCTGGAACGGGTCGGTGTCGTCGCCTTCCGGTTCGAACGCCGGGTCGATCGGCTCCAGCTCCGTCACCTGCGGGATGGACCACGGTTCGGAGCCGTTCGCGATCGCACCATCGGACAGCAGCAGCACCGGAGTGCGGTAGGTGAGGGCGATTCGCGCGGCTTCCACCGCGGTGGCGAAGCAGTCGGCGGGGGAGCGCGGCGCGAGCACCGCCACCGGTGATTCGCCGTTGCGGCCGTAGAGCGCCTGCAACAGATCGGCCTGTTCGGTCTTGGTCGGCAGTCCGGTCGACGGTCCGCCGCGCTGCACATCGATCACCACCAGCGGCAGCTCCGTCATCACCGCCAGGCCGATGGTCTCACTCTTGAGCGCCAGCCCGGGGCCGGATGTGCTGGTGACGCCGAGCGCACCGCCGATCCCGGCGCCGAGCGCCGCGCCGATCCCGGCGATCTCGTCCTCGGCCTGGAAGGTGGTGACGCCGAAATTCTTGTGCTTGCTCAGCTCGTGCAGGATGTCCGAGGCCGGAGTGATGGGATAGGTGCCGAGGAAGACGGGCAGCCCGGCGAGCTGACCGGCGGTGATCAGGCCATAGGCGAGCGCGGTGTTGCCGGTGATCTGGCGGTAGGTGCCCGGCGGGAGTTCGGCGGGCGCGATCTCGTAGGTGGTGGCGAAGCTCTCGGTGGTCTCGCCGTAGTTCCAGCCCGCCCGGAACGCCAGGATGTTGGCCTCGGCGATATCGGGCTTGGTCGCGAACTTCTCCCGCATGAACTGCTCGGTGCCGCCGATCGGGCGCCCGTACATCCAGGACAGCAGGCCGAGGGCGAACATGTTCTTCGCACGCTGGGCGTCCTTCTTGCCGAGTCCGGTCGATTCGGTGGCGCCGAGGGTGAGCGAGGTCATCGGGACGCGGTGGACCACGAAGTCCGACAGTGTCTCGTCGGCCAGCGGATCGGCGGCGTAACCCACCTTGGCGAGGGTCCGCTTGGTGAACTCGTCGGTGTTGACGATGACGGTGGCGCCGCGCGGGAGATCCTCCAGATTCGCCTTGAGCGCGGCCGGGTTCATCGCGACCAGCACGTCGGGCTGGTCACCCGCGGTGAGAATGTCGTAGTCGGCGATCTGGATCTGGAAGGACGAGACGCCGGGCAGCGTGCCCTGGGGCGCTCGGATCTCGGCGGGGAAGTTGGGCTGGGTGGCCAGGTCGTTGCCGAAGGCGGCGGCCTCGTGGGTGAAGCGATCGCCGGTCAGCTGCATTCCGTCGCCGGAGTCCCCGGCGAACCGAATGACGACCTTTTCCAATTTAGCTGTGCCGACATCGTTTTGGTGTGAAACCATATGCCTGCTTCACTTCCTCGTCGCTGAGAGGTGCCATCGCCAAACTACTCCGTCGAACGCGGTGCGCGCCCGTGAAGCGCGCGGACCGGCGAGATTCGGCGGTGCGGGCGTCAGGCGAACAATGCCAGCTGTGCGTCGCTCGCGTGCGCGGTTTCGGCTCGTGTCTCCGGTTCGGGCCGTCCGCGCGCCGTCAAACCGTGCTCCGCCAGCAGCGGAGCGACCCGCGCGCGCAGCCACGCGGAATACTCCGGCGTGACGTAGGCGCCGCGCCGGTACAGCTGGCGGTACCGGCGCAGCAGCGCCGGATGGTGCTCGGCCAGCCAGGACAGGAACCAGCCCCTGGTACTGCCGCGCAGGTGCATGGGGAACGCGACCGCCGATCGAGCCCCGGCCTCGGCGATCGCGCCGAAGACCGCGTCGAGGTGGGCGCGTCCGTCGGTGAGGCAGGGGATGACCGGTGCGACCAGCACGTTGACGGCGAAGCCCGCGTCGGCGAGCGCGCGAACCAGGTCCAGGCGGGCTCGTGGTGACGGTGTGCCCGGCTCCAGGCTGTGGTGCAGATCCTCGTCCAGTATCGCGATGGACATCGCGATACTCACGGGCACCTCGCGGGCGGCCGAGGTGAGCAACGGCAGGTCCCGTCGCAGCAGGGTGCCTTTGGTGAGGATGGAGAACGGGGTGCCGGATTCGGTCAGCGCGCGAATGATGCCGGGCATCAGGCGATAGCGTCCCTCGGCGCGCTGATAGGGATCGGTGTTGGTGCCCAGCGCGACCGGCTCGCGGCGCCAGGACCGCCTGCCGAGTTCCTTGCGCAGCACCGCGGCGACATTCGTCTTCACCACGATCTGCGAATCGAAGTCCCGGCCCGCGTCCAGATCCAGATATTCGTGCGTGCCGCGCGCGAAACAGTAGCGGCAGGCGTGCGAACAACCCCGCATGGGATTGACGGTCCATCGGAACGGCACGTTCGCGCCCTCGGGCACCCGGTTCAGGGCGCTCTTGCACAACACCTCGTGGAATGTGATGCCCTCGAACTCCGGCGTCCGTACGGTGCGCACCAGACCGGCCCGGGACAGCCCGGGCAAGGCGCCGTCCTCGGCGTCCAGGGTCTGGCTTTGCCACCGCACCCTCTCAGTCGAACATGTGTTCTAGCAGCTGTCAAGCGATCTGCTTGGTGCCGGGCGGTGTCAGCGCGGCCGGGTCGGCGAAGAAGGTGACCAGGTCGCGCACCGTGTCGTCGAGCGGGCGCGGCCGGTAGCCGAGCTCGCGCTCGGCCTTACCGTGGTCGACCACCGGCGCGGAGATCAGCGCGCCCAGCGCCGCCTTGGAGACGATGTCGGAGTTGAACAGCTTGCCGATCGGCGCGAGCACCGGGATGACGCCGGACACGAGCTTGGGGGAGATGGCGAACCTCGGGCCGCGCTTGCCGCCATGGGTCGCGGCGACGCGGCACAGTTCGAGCATCGAGATCATCGATCCGCCGAGCAGGTAGTTCTCGCCCGTGCGGCCTTTCTCGCCCGCCAGTACCAGGCCCGCGGCGACGTCGCGCACGTCCACCAGGTCGAATCCGCCGCCGATCATGGCGGGCACGCGCCCGAGGGCCGCGTCCTTGAGCGTCCGGTTGATGCGCGAGAGCGGCTTGCTGTGGTCCAGTGGGCCGAAGACGCCGGTGGGATTGCACAGTACCGCGTCGAGTCCCTGGTCGATCACTTTGCGCAGCGCCACCTCGCCCGCCCATTTCGAGCGGTCGTAGACCGGCAGCGCCGGGTCGGTCGACCGCGGCGCGTTCTCATCGATCCGGCCGCCGCAGCTGTACTGGTCGAACGCGTGGATCGAGCTGGCGTGCACCATCCGGCGCGCGCCGACCGCCAGCGCCGCCTCGGCGACCACGCGCACGCCCTCGGTGTTCACCCGCCAGGCGAGATCGTTCTTCTCGGCCAGGGTGATCACCGCGACCAGGTGGTAGACCACCTCGGCGCCGTCCAGCGCGGCGCGCATCGACGCCGGGTCGAGCACGTCGCCACGCAGCCAGGTGACGCCGGGTGCCGCCGGCTCGGCGGGAACGGCCCGATCGATGGCCGTGACCTGGTGACCGCGCTCGGTGAGGAGGCGGAGCAGATTCGTGCCAAGGTAGCCGGCTGCGCCGGTCACTGCGACCTTCATGGGACAGAGAATATAGAACTTGTTCTAATTTGCAACACGTTCCAGTTCTGCCGGGTTTGCCCGGTGTGCGGCGCGTTCGGGCTCGAAACATGCCGGTCCGGTCCGCTATATTGAGCGCAACCGTAGCGGCCCTTGCCGATTCGGCAGGGAGCAGGCGGATCACCACAACTGCATGACGCTGATCTGTACGACGATTTGGGGGGCATCTCGATGAGTGATCTCTCGGTAGAGACCGAAGCGGTCCGGGCGTTCGCCGCCACGAACGCCGGTATCGCCGGTGATCTCGCGGGGGCGGGCAATTTCGACGCGGTGAAGAACGTTTCGGCGCTCGTCCCGGTGTTCGGCTTGATCGGGGCCGATTACCTGGCGATGTTCGCCGCGGCGCAAGTGTTGCAGGCCAAGGACATCAACGATCTGTCCGCCAAGTACGCCAAGCTCTCGGACTCGGCGTTCAGCGCGGCCGCGGCCTACGACGCGGTCGATTGGTCCAACGCGGGCGCGCTCGGGTCGATCGCGGGCCAGATCGGGGGCGCGGTATGAGACCGCTGGACAGCGGCGTCATCGCGCCGGAAGATCACGCCGTCGCGCACGCGGCCGAACAGAACGTCGCCATCGGCCAGCAGACCGTGCTGGACGCATTGCAGCAGACACCGGCACAGGCGGTGCTCGACCTGCCGCTGCCGCAGTTGCCCGAAGATCTGCCGCCCATCGAGCCGCCCGCATTCGTGCTGTCCCGCAAGATCTCCGAGGATCAGCAGTCGGCCGCCACCGTGCCCGCCGGTCTGCCCGGACTGGGTGGTACACCGAGCGCCGAGGACGGGCACGGGATCGCGCACGATACGTCCGCGCTGCTCGGGGACACGAACGCCGCGGTCGGCCAGATCGGTGCGCCCGCGGTCGAAGCCGCGCTCGATCAGGCGAACGGCGTGCTGAACGGTGCGCTCGCCGCCGCGCCGAGCGCGATCAGCGGCGCGGTGAACCAGGCGGCGGCCGCGGCCGGATCGCTACCCGCCTTGCCCGCCGATCCGGTGGCCGCCCTGCTCCAGGGTGTCGCGGTGCCCGCGCTGCCCGGCGTCGACGTCTTGATGAAGCCGATCCTGGACCTGCTGAGCAGCTTCGGCACCGGCGTCATCGGCGCGTTCGATCCGACCGCGATCCTCAGCCAGTCCTCCAAGGTCATCGAGATGGCCATGCAGGTCGGCAAGGGCAGCATGAGCACGGTCGAGCAGCTGTGGCAGAGCCAGGCCGCGCGCAACGCACAGGCCACGAGCCAGCAGGCGAACGTGCAGGGACAGGAGACCAGCCAGCGGGGCATCGACATCTCCGAGCTCACGCAGCGTGCTGCCACGGTGGTGCAGCAGGGCAACGCGCAACTGCTCGGCATCGCGTCGTCGTTCGCCACCCAGGCGACCGCGCTCGCGCCGGTGATCCTCACTCCGCCCGCCCAGGCGACGCTGATGGCCTCGGCCACCGAACACCTCGGTCAAGCCGTCGGCGTGGTCAACGCCACCCGCGGCGACCTGGCCGGTAAGACCGCCGAGCTCAGCGGCATGGTGCAGCAGCTGGTCGCGCCGGGCGGCGGGCCCGCGCCGCAGGAGGTCGCGCAGGCGCTGGCGGAGAACGTCGGTCAGCCGATCCTGGAGCAGGCGCAGTCGACCGCGTCGGACACCGCGACCAAGGCGGCAGGCCTTGATTCCGCCACGCCGTCGACATCGACGCCCTCGACCACGCCGTCGTCGGTGCACAGCACCTCGCACAGCCCGACCACCAGCCACGGCACGCCGAGCAGCCTGCTCGGCAGCAGCCCCGGCCGTCCCGGCAGCCCGAGCGTGTCGTCGGTGCCCAAAGTCACCGGCCTGCCCGGCGCCACGGTCGCACCGATCCGGCCGGTCGCCGGCGTCCCGGGCACTTCGCTCGGTACCGGCACGCCCGCGAGCACCACATCCGCCGGATCGAGCAGCTTCATGGGCGGCCCCGGCGCCGCGGCGGGGCAGCGCGGCAACGACGAGGAACACTCCCGCACGGTGCAGCCCTACCTGAGCCCCATCGGCAACGACGACCTCACCGGCCCGCTGGGCGAGTCGACGCCGGACGTCATCGGGGCGACACACTCGGACGAGATCATCAGCTCGGACTACGAGCAGGACCAGTTCTGACGGACGCCGGGTAGGCGACGCG
Organism: Nocardia sp. NPDC004168; assembly: GCF_040610355.1. Taxonomy (NCBI): domain Bacteria; kingdom Bacillati; phylum Actinomycetota; class Actinomycetes; order Mycobacteriales; family Nocardiaceae; genus Nocardia; species Nocardia sp. NPDC004168. The sequence goes on from NZ_JBEXME010000001.1 coordinate 497,566, forward strand.
CCGCACCCGGCCCGAGCGGATCAGCGCCGGGCCGGGTGACGTGCAGAGTCTCAGTTGTCCTGCGTGAACGAGTCGATCAGTTTCCGGTAGAGGTCGGCGAACCGTTTACGCGCGGCCTGCTGCTCGGCGCCGAGCCCCTCGGTGGTGTCCGGCGAGTACACCACCAGATGGACGTCGTCCGACGGCGACTGCGGCATGAAGTCGATGATCCGGCTGCTCTGGTCGGTGGCTTTCGGCACGCCGAGGTCCACCGTGGCGAGCGCTTTGGTCTCCGCCAGCGCCGCGTTCAACACATCGGGCGGGATATGGCCGTCGATCCGCTTCGGCGGGGTCTCGGGACGGCGCTCGGCGGCCACCGCATCGGGGCTGCTCACCGCACGGCCGTCGGCGAAGATCTCCAGCTGCGGGCGCAGATCCGTCCGGGCCTGCCAACCGTCCGGAATGGTGGTCAGCGTGAACAGTGCCAGCGGCGCGGCGATCGGCGGTAGCGCACTGGGGCGATCCAGTGCCGGGTCGGCCGTGGCGGCGCCCGAGCCCACCGCGACGATCAGCGTGACAACCAGCAGAACGGCTTTCGTTACTCGCATCGATCCCATCTTCCGGTGCTGTCCGTGTCCGTCTGCGGCACAGACGAACTGCCGTAGATCATGACAGCGCGCCGACCCCTGGCGGGAGTCGGCGCGCTGTATCGATCGGATCCGGCGCTACCGCAGGCCGGACGGGTTGTTCAGGTCCGGAGCCGAGTACGTGTCGCAAGCCCTCACCTGACCGGTCTTGTAGCCGGTGAGGAACCACTTCTGCCGCTGCTCGGACGAACCGTGCGTCCACGCTTCGGGATTCACCCGGCCCTGGGCGGCACGCTGGATGCGGTCGTCGCCTACCGCGGCGGCCGCCGACAGCGCGTCGTTGACATCCTTGTCCGACAACGGTTTCAAGAACGGCTGGTTGCTGCCGGGCGCGGGCTGCTTGTCCGCGAAATGCGCCCAGATGCCCGCGTAGCAGTCGGCCTGCAATTCGGTGCGCACCGCGTCGGAGTCCGCGCCGCGTGGATCGCGCTGGGCCCGGCCGATGTCGCCGAGCAGGTTCTGGATGTGATGGCCGATCTCGTGCGCCACGACGTATTCCTGCGCCAGCGGGCCGCCGCTGGAACCGAATCGATCCACCAGTTCCTGGAAGAAACTGGTGTCGAAGTACGCGGTCCGGTCGGCCGGGCAGTAGAACGGTCCCACCGCGCTGGTGGCGTTGCCGCATCCGGTCGAGGTGGCTCCGGAGAAGAGCACGACCTTCGGCTGCTGGTAGCGCTTTCCGGCCTGCTTCGGCAGTTCGGCCGACCACACCGCGTCCAGGCTCTGCGCGGTGAGCGCCACCCGGCAGTCGACGTATTTGTTGGCATCCGCCCCGGTCTTGCAATGGCTCGGCGTGCCGGCCGTGCCCGGCTGCGTCTGGCTCTGGTCCTGCGAGCCGGTGAAGTTGCCGAGGATGGATCCGGGGTCGCCGCCCAGTAGCAGCGCCAGCACCAGCACGATGAGCCCGCCCGCGCCGCCGCCGAGCGCGAGCTTGCCGCCCATGCCGGGACCGCCGGACGAAACCCGGTCGGGGTCGATCTGCATGCCCTCGTTGAAGGTCATCGTCGTCGCTTTCTCGCTCGTCCCCGGGGTCACCCAACCCTCGGTCGTCGGCGACCCCGGTTCACACTCCCTCGGATACAGCTTGGCACGGGCGCGTCGATATCGGTTTTCACTCACCGAATGTGTCTCACTACGATGGACTCGCACTTGGTCACACCGCGCCGGTGCCAGAGTCGTCGAAAGGAACCCCGTGCTGCGCACCCACTTGGCTGGTTCGCTGCGAAGCGAGCATGCCGGTCAGACCGTCACTCTCACCGGCTGGGTGGCGCGGCGGCGTGACCACGGTGGGGTGATCTTCATCGATCTGCGCGACGCGTCCGGTGTGGCCCAAGCCGTTTTCCGCGAGGGCGAACCCGCCGAGCAGGCACATCGGCTGCGTGCGGAGTACTGCGTGCGCGTCACCGGCACCGTGGAACCGCGGCCGAGCGGCAACGAGAACCCGGAACTGCCGACCGGCGCCATCGAGGTGAACGTCACCGAGCTCGAGGTGCTGAACGAGAGCGCCCCGCTGCCCTTCCAGCTGGACGAGCAGCCGGGTGAGGAAGCGCGCCTGAAGCACCGCTACCTCGATCTGCGCCGCGAGGGCCCGGCACACGCCATCCGGCTGCGGTCCAAAGTCAACGCGGCCGCCCGCGAGGTGCTCGGCCGCCACGAGTTCGTCGAGGTGGAGACCCCGACGCTGACCCGGTCGACGCCAGAGGGCGCGCGCGACTTCGTGGTGCCAGCCCGCCTGCAGCCGGGCAACTTCTATGCCCTTCCGCAGAGCCCGCAGCTGTTCAAGCAGCTGCTCATGGTCGGCGGCATCGAACGCTACTTCCAGATCGCGCGGTGCTACCGGGACGAGGACTTCCGCGCCGATCGTCAGCCGGAGTTCACCCAGCTCGACATCGAGATGAGCTTCGTGCGCCAGGAGGACGTGATCCTGCTGGCCGAGGAGATCCTGGTCGCGCTGTGGAAGCTGGTCGGCTACGAGATCCAGACCCCGATCCCGCACATGACCTACGCCGAGGCCATGCGCCGGTTCGGTAGCGACAAGCCCGACCTGCGTTTCGGCGTGGAGATCACCGAGTGCACCGACTACTTCAAGGACACCCCGTTCCGGGTGTTCCAGGCGCCTTATGTCGGCGCGGTGGTCATGCCGGGCGGTGCGAGCCAGCCGCGACGCCAGCTCGACGCCTGGCAGGAATGGGCCAAGCAGCGCGGCGCCAAAGGTCTGGCGTACGTGCTGGTGAACGAGGACGGCACACTGGGCGGCCCGGTCGCGAAGAACCTCACCGAGGCCGAGCGCGACGGCTTGGCCAAGCACGTCGGCGCGGTTCCGGGTGACTGCGTGTTCTTCGCCGCGGGCGCAGCGAAGGCGCAGCGCGCGCTGCTCGGCGCGGCGCGGGTGGAGATCGCCCGCAAAGTCGGTCTCATCGATGCGGACGCCTGGTCGTTCGTGTGGATCGTGGACGCGCCGCTGTTCGAGCCGACCGTCGAGGCGACCGCCAGCGGTGACGTGGCGGTGGGCCACTCCGCCTGGACCGCGGTGCACCACGCCTTCACCTCGCCGAAGCCGGAGTCGCTGTACACCTTCGACACCGACCCGGGCTCGGCGCTGGCCTACGCCTACGACATCGTCTGCAACGGCAACGAGATCGGCGGCGGCTCGATTCGTATCCACCGTCGCGACGTGCAGGAACGGGTCTTCGACGTGATGGGCATCAGCCCGGAGGAGGCGCAGGAGCAGTTCGGCTTCCTGCTGGACGCCTTCGCCTTCGGCGCGCCGCCGCACGGCGGCATCGCCTTCGGCTGGGACCGGGTCACCGCACTGCTGGCGGGGGAGGACTCGATCCGCGAGGTCATCGCGTTCCCGAAGACCGGCGGCGGTGTCGACCCGCTGACCGACGCGCCCGCGCCGATCAGCGAGCTGCAGCGCAAAGAGGCGGGTCTGGACGTCAAGCCGGAGCAGAAGAAGGGCGAGCGCGCCGAGACCGCCTCGTAGCGGGCGCTCGCGCGAACGGTACCTTCTGGGCAGTTACGCCTGCCCGATCGCGAGGAAACCCGTTGCTGCACTTGCGCCTGATCAGCCCGCCGGATCTCACCGACGAGGTGCTCGCGGTACTCGCCGCCGATCCCGGGGTCACGCACGTGACCCTGGCCCGCGGTGCCGCGCTGGAGCCGAAGGGCGATCTCGTCCAGGCGGACGTGGCTCGTGAGGCCGCCAACGACGTGCTCGACGACTTGACCGCGCTGGGCGTCTGCCGGTCCGGCGGGATGACGCTCACGCCGGTCGAGACGGTCCTGTCGGAGGCGGGCGAGCGCGCGGTACACGAGGCGCCCGGTGATCCGAGCGACGCGGTGGTGTGGGAGGAACTGCTCGCGCAGACGCATGAGGAGTCGAGCCTCAACGCGACTTTTCTCGCGTTCCTGACGATCGCCTGCCTGCTCGCGGCCGTGGGCGTCGCGACCGATTCGCCGGTGACGATCGTCGGCGCGATGGTCGTCGGCCCGGAGTTCGGTCCGCTCGCCGCTTTCGCGGTCGCGTTGGTGCGCAGGGACTTCGGCCTCGCCCGCCGCTCGGCCCTCGCGCTCGCGGTGGGGTTTCCGGTGGCGATGGTGGTCACGTTGGTGGCCACGGTGGTGTGGGAACAGGTCGGCTGGATCACCATGGACGGGGTGAGCGGCGTCGAGCAGGTCGACTTCATCTATCAGGTGGGCCCGTTCTCCCTGGTCGTCGCGCTATTGGCGGGCGCGGCCGGCATGCTCTCGCTCGTGACGGCGAAGTCGGCCGCGCTGGTCGGCGTGTTCATCTCGGTGACCACCGTGCCCGCGGCCGGATTCGCCGTGGTCGCGGCGACCTTGGGGGAGTGGCGGGTGGCGTTCCTGTCCGCTGGCCAGCTGGCGGTGAACATGGCGGGCATCATCGTGGCCGGGATCATCGTGCTCCAGCTCCGGCCGCGCGCGGGCAGCGAGGCCGGTCCGGTGGAGCGGTTGCAGCGCTGGATCGGCATGCGCGCACCGGCCGAGAAGTGAGCGGGCCTCACGCCGCGGCGACGGTGCCTCCGGTGAGCACTCGGTAGGCATAGGTCACCGCGATCACGGAGACCGGGCCCGCGATCAGCAGGCCGAGACCGCACAGCAGCGTGCCCAGGAACGTGATCACCAGCACGGCCAGCGCGAGCAGCAGCACCTGCACGGCGTTGGCGACCACCAGCGTGAAACTGGACTTCAGCGCCTCGAACGGACCCTGGTCCTGATCGACGACGAAGTGCAACGAGAACATGCACAGCCATCCGGCGATCAGTCCGGGAAGCAAGCAGAGCGCCGCGCCGAGGAAGGTCAGCGTGAATGCCAGCAACGCGGTGAGCAACACGTTGCCCGCGTTCACGAATCGAAAGTATGCGCCGAAAGGCGGTGGGGTGCCGTCGGTTTCGTACAGTGCGCCGCGCACCATCGCCGCCTGCAGCAGCCACACGCCTGCCATGACCGCCAAGAAGATCAGCAGCAGCGGCAGCATCGACGTCGGGTCGGTGAGCTGAACGACGACCACGAACGCCAAGTAGATGACGAGGCCCACCGCGGTCACCCCGAACCACGGCCCCGGATTTGCCCAGAGTCGCGCCCAGCCGTAACTGAGCGCCCGGCCCACGTCCAGTCTGCCGGGACCGGTGGAGACCTGCTGGTAGCCGTAGATCGGCTCCTGCGCGGGCGCGGGGCCGGACTGCGCCCAGCCCGGCCCGGTGCCTTGCGGTCCGTAGCTGGGGTGCCCAGCGCCCACAGGCGGCGGCGGCTCCAGCGGTTCGTTGCCGTAGTGCGCCGCGCCGGGGCCTTCGAACTGCGGATATCCGGCCGGACCCGCCATCTCGTGGCGGGCGTGGCCGGTCCCGGGGCCGGGAGCCTGCGGATTCGGGCTCTCGTGCTGCCCGGGCCTGGCCGCGAAGCGTTCGTCATCGTTCGGCACGGGAGCGCCGCCACCTGATTGTTTGGGTGCGGAGGGCGGGATCTCGGTCATGCGTAGACCTTTCCACTCAACTGGTTTGCGGTGTGGCGCAGGGCAGTTGACGATGAGAAAACCCGACGGGTGCGGAGGTGTCAAGCGACCTGCGGCCGCCGTCCGGCCATGCCGGAGACACGCCGAGCGACGCGGAAAGGTTGTGTAACCGCTCGCTAGAAGTGACCCCATGCGAGTACTTTGAGAGGCGATGACCGCACTATTGGCCGAACGCGCCGCCGAAGTCGTGTCCGCAGCGCAACAGTTGCTCACAAAGCGAATGGGTGCTCCGGTAAAGCTGAGCGATCCGATCGAACTCAGCGGTAGTGGTAGGACGACGGTCCTACGCGTGCGTGTAGCGGAGAACGCCTTTTCATTGCCGCGAACCCTGATCATCAAGCAGGTCCGCGGCGCGGCGCAGGATCGCCGGACCGGCGGCTTGGCGCCCGGGGTGGCCAGCGTCGATTCCGCGTTCCTCCGCGAGACGGTGTCCTATCAGTTCACCACCGCGTTGAGCCGGGAGCACCGGCCGGGCGCGTACCTGGTCGCGCACAGCCTTCCCGACCGTCTGCTGATCCTCAGTGACCTGGGTGAGAACTCCCTGCTCACCGCCGTGCTCCGCTCCGGGGCCGAGCCCGCGGGCCGCAACGCCCTGATGGCGTTCGCTCAGGCGCTGGGCCGGATGCATGCCGCCACCGTCGGGCGCGAGGCGGACTTCGTCGCGCTGCTGCGCCGAGTGGACGTGGTGCACCGGGTGGACGGCATCGCCCAGCAGGCCGAGTCGGCGATCGCCGAGGTGCCCGGTCTGCTCCAGCGCGAACTGGGTATCGAGGTGCCGGGCGAGATCGCCGAGCGCATCGTGCGCGGCAACCGGCTGTACTCCGCGGGCCGTTTCCGCGCGTTCAGCCCGTCGGACCTCTGCCCGGACAATGTGATCTTGAACGAGGAGGGTGCTCGCTTCCTCGACTACGAGTGGGGCGGGTTCCGCGACGCCACCTTGGACATCGCCTACGCGCTGGTGTCCTTCCCCGGCTGCCTGTGCGATGTCGAGCTCTCGCGTGAGCGCGCGCGGCAGATGGTCGAGGCCTGGCGCGCGGAGGTCGTGGGCGTGTGGCCCGCGCTGGCCGATGACGACCAGCTGGCCGAACGCATCCTGGAAGCTCGGCTGATCTGGGTCTGGCTGTCCACTTACTGGTTCCTGCCCGCCGATCACACCCGTATCGCGGCTGCCAGGGAGCACGGGCTGTCGGTGCCGCGCTCGGCGGCGCTGATCAACCGCTGGGCCGCGCTCGCCGAAGACGCGCGGTGCACGGGTGACGACATCGTGGGAGATTTCGCCGAGGACGTATCGGCGATGCTGGAAGAACGCTGGGGCGAGTAGGCCGCGCACCCGGGGGCTGCTGCCTCCGGAGACGGCGCGCGGCCGCCCCGCGCTAGCCGAGCGGGACCTGCCGCGGCTCGATCCGTCCCCCGCTGCGCACCGCGAACGAAGCGCCGTAGCGTACATCGGAATTCGGGTCCGCCACATCCAGCAGGTAGTACCAGTCCATCTGCGCGTGGTCGGGGGTGATCTCCAGCACGCCGTAGCCGTGCGAGTCCAACTCCACATAACGCAGATGGCGGTTGACCGTCTTGATCGCTTCGGCGATCGGAGCGGAATTCGTGTGGACCATGTCGCCGATGCTGGTCGAGGTCACCGACGGCACCACGAACTCGGCGCCCGCCGTCACGCCGCCCGGGTAGCTCGCCACGTCCACGGGGAGATCGGCGGCCCACGAGGAGTGGATGTCCCCGGTCAGGAACAGCACGTCGGAAATTTGCTGATCGATGATGGCGCGGAACAGCCTGGTGCGGTCGGCGGTGTAGCCGTCCCACTGGTCGCCGTTCAGCGACGGACCGGACTGCGGGACGCCCATGGTGCTGGTGATCGCCGCCGTGGTGGCGGGCTCGAGCGGCGGGAAGACCAGCGGGGCGATCATGACCGAGTTGCCGACCAGCTTCCACCGCACCGGCGCGGAGGCCAAGCCCGCGGTCAGCCATTCCATCTGCGCCTTGCCGGTGATGGTGCGCGCCGGGTCGTCGGCCTCGCGCCAGTTCGCGCCCGGCTTCGCCTCCTGGTCGCGGTAGCTGCGCAGATCGAGCATGGTGAGCTCGGCCAGGGTGCCGAAGCGCAGCCTGCGGTAGATCCGCACGTCGGCGCCGGAGCCGGACGCCCGGACCGGCATCCACTCCAGATAGGCCTGCGCGGAGGCGGCGCGCCGGTCGGCCCAGCTGCCCTCGGTGGCGGGATCGTGATTGTTCGCGCCGCCGGACCAGGAGTTGTCCGCGGATTCGTGGTCGTCCCAGGTGCAGATGAACGGCAAGGTGGCGTGCAGGCCGAGCAGATCCGGGTCGGTCTTGTACTGGGCGTGGCGGATGCGGTAGTCCGTCAAGCTGACGGTCTCGTTGGCCGGATCGTGCGGGCGTACGGCGCCGTTGCGGCCTCCGTACTTGCCGCGGCCGTACTCGTAGATGTAGTCGCCCAAGTGCACGATCGCGTCCAGGTCGGTGCGGGCGGTCAGGTGACGGTAGGCGCCGAAGTAGCCCGCCTCCCAGTTCGAGCACGACACCACGCCGAACCGAAGGCGATCCGGTGTGTCCGCCGTGGCGGGCGCGGTCTTGGTGCGGCCCACCGGAGAGGTCTGGCCCAGGGCGGTGAATCGATAGAAGTACTCGACACCGGGAGCCAGGCCGGAAACGTCGACCTTGACCGTATGGTCGGAGTCAGCCGAGGTCGTCACGGCGCCGGACGCGGCGACCGAGGCGAACCGCTCGTCCGCCGCGATCTCCCACCGCACGGTCGCCGGGTCGCCCAGGCCCGAGCCGGGCGTCGCGTCGTCGGAGACGGTCACGCGGGTCCAGACGATCACGCCGTCGGCAAGCGGGTCCCCCGAGGCCACGCCGTGCCGGAACACCGGTGTCGCGGCTTCCGCGTCACCGCCGCCCAGCACCGCGGTGGCGGTGGCGGCGGCCGCGCTGCCCTTGAAAAGAGTGCGCCGAGCGAAGCGCGCGGTGGACGAGGGATCTGAAACGGATACGTTTTCAGGCACGGGTACCGATCCCATCCGAAGTACCGGCGACACGCAACTCCGTCTGTCGCCGCGCCGGTCGAGACCGCGCGGCCGCACCGGAGACGCATCCGGGAACGGCATGTCGTGCTGTCGGTGCGCCTCGGTAACGTTCTTGTCGTGAGCGATGGTTTGTTCGACGTGCCCGGAGCCGCGGTGCCTCCGGAGCATTCGATCGACACCGTGGTGCGCCGGGACGCGGGTGCGCCGCTGGCCGTGCGCATGCGCCCGGCCACGCTGGAGGAAGTGGTCGGACAGCAACATCTGCTCGGTCCCGGTTCGCCGCTGCGCAGGCTGATCGAGGGTTCGGGCGCCGCGTCGGTATTGCTGTACGGCCCGCCCGGCACCGGCAAGACCACGCTCGCCTCGCTCCTGTCCCAGGCCACCGGCCGCCGGTTCGAAGCGTTGTCGGCGCTCTCGGCCGGGGTCAAAGAGGTGCGCGCGGTCATCGATGTGGCGCGGCGCAGGTTGGCTACGGGCGAGCAGACCGTGCTGTTCATCGACGAGGTCCACCGCTTCTCCAAGACCCAGCAGGACGCCCTGCTCGCCGCGGTGGAGAACCGCATCGTCCTGCTCGTCGGCGCGACGACCGAGAACCCGTCGTTCTCGGTGGTGTCGCCGCTGCTGTCGCGCTCACTGGTGCTGCAACTGCGGTCGCTCACGGAAACCGACATCCGCGAGGTGCTCGCCCGCGCGATCACCGATCCACGCGGGCTCGACGGCGCGTATACGGTGACCGAGGCCGCGCTCGACCACATCGTCCGGATCGCGGGCGGTGACGCCCGCCGCGCGTTGACCGCTCTGGAAGCGTCGGCGGAGTCCTCGCTCGACGGCACCGTCGACGTGGACCTGGTCGAAGCCAGCGTGGACAAGGCCGCCGTCCGGTATGACCGCGCCGGCGACCAGCACTACGACGTGATCAGCGCGTTCATCAAGTCCATCCGCGGTTCGGACGTCGACGCCGCGCTGCACTACCTGGCGCGCATGCTGAGCGCGGGGGAGGACCCGCGCTTCATCGCCCGGCGGCTGATGATCCACGCGAGCGAGGACATCGGCATGGCCGACCCGATGGCGTTGCAGACGGCGACCGCCGCCGCGCAGGTCGTGCAGCTGGTCGGTCTGCCAGAAGGCCGCCTCGCGCTCGCCCAAGCCACCATCCACCTGGCCACGGCCCCGAAGTCCGGCGCCGTCGTGGCCGCGATCGGCGCCGCCATGGCCGACGTCGCGGCGGGCAAGGCGGGCCCGGTTCCGCCCCACCTGCGCGACGGTCACTACCCCGGCGCGGCGGCGCTCGGCAACGCGCAGGGCTACAAGTACCCGCACGACGACAAGGACGGCGTGCTCGGCCAGCAGTACCCGCCCGACGAGCTGGTCGGCGTCGACTACTACCACCCCACCGACCACGGCCACGAACGCGAGATCGGCCCCAGAGTCGACAAGCTGCGCCGCATCGTCCGAGGCTGACCGGCCCGGTACGAGGCGTACTGTGTCGGTATCGGTGCATCCGACAAGGGGCGGAACGAACTGGAGGTTCCCGTGGCGGCGCCAGTGAACAGGCCACAGATGCTCGTCAGTGAGTTCGAGGAACTCGCCGAGAATGCCGGTGAGACGGTGCGACTGGAATTTGTGTTCGGGAGGGTGGGGGTCAAGGCTGTGCCGGAGGGGGACCACGACGAGGTCATCCGTTGGTTGACGCGCCATTTCCTTCTGCAACGACCGGAGATGTGGCTGTATCCGGAGCGCGGTTTGCAGGTCGAGTCGTACCGAAAGGGGCGAGTGCGTCCGGACGGGGTATTGGCACCTGACGGAAGTTTCGCAGGCGAGGGCGAATGGGCCGACCCGGCGAAAGTTCTCATGATCGTGGAAGTGACGTCGTATGACACCGACACCGATCGTCGGGATCGAGTTGAGAAGCCGCGCGCGTATGCCGAGACCGGCATCCCGGTCTACCTTCTCGTGGACCGAGACAGCTGCGAGTCAGTCGTGTTCAGCGAGCCGGAAGACGGTGTCTACAGCAAGACTGTGCGACGGGCATTCGGGAAGACTGTCGAACTGCCTGATCCGGTGTGTATGACGCTGGATAGCGAGCCGTTGCGGGGTTGGGTTCGCTGACCGGTCGCGGGGACGCGATCGGAGCCCGGTCGATGAATATTCGCGTGCGCGGCACCGGTAGGCTGGGTATTCGTGCAGACCCACGAGATTCGACGGCGTTTCCTGGACCATTTCCTCCGTGCCGGCCATACCGAGGTGCCGAGTGCCTCGCTGATCCTGGCCGACCCGAACCTGCTGTTCGTCAACGCGGGCATGGTCCAGTTCAAGCCGTACTTCCTGGGTCAGGAGGCGCCGCCCTACCCGCGGGCGACCAGCGTGCAGAAATGCGTGCGAACCGGCGATATCGAAGAGGTCGGCGTCACCACGCGGCACAACACCTTCTTCCAGATGGCGGGCAACTTCTCCTTCGGTGATTACTTCAAGGAGGGGGCGATCACCCTCGCCTGGGAGCTGATCTCCAAGCCGCAGGACGACGGCGGTTACGGGTTCGATCCCGAGCGGATCTGGGTGACCGTGTACCAGGACGACCCGGAGGCCGCCGAGATCTGGAAGCGGGTCGCGGGGATCCCCGAGGAGCGCATCCAGTTCCGCGACGGCAAGGACAACTACTGGGACATGGGCGTGCCCGGCCCCGGCGGACCCTGCTCGGAGATCTACTACGACCGCGGCCCCGAGTACGGCCGCGACGGCGGGCCGGTCGCCGACGAGGACCGCTACCTCGAGATCTGGAACCTCGTGTTCATGCAGGACATCCGCGGTGAGTTGAGCCCCAAACTCGGGCACTCGCCGGTCGGGTCGCTGCCGAAGAAGAACATCGACACCGGCATGGGGGTCGAGCGCATCGCGCTGCTGCTGCAGGGCGTGGACAACGTCTACGAGACCGACCTGCTGCGCCCGATCATCGACAAGGCCGAGGAACTGACCGGACGCTCCTACGGCGTCCAGCACGAGGACGACGTCCGCTTCCGCGTGATCGCCGACCATGCTCGCACCGCCGCCATGCTGATCGCCGACGGCGTGAACCCGGGCAACGACGGCCGCGGGTACGTGCTGCGCCGCCTGCTGCGCCGCATCGTGCGCTCGGCCCGCCTGCTCGGCGCCGAGAAGCCGGTGATGAGCGAGTTCATGAAGGTCGTCAGCGACCTGATGGCCCCGTCCTACCCGGAGCTGGCCACCGACTTCCGCCGCATCGAGACCGTCGCGGTCGGCGAGGAGACGGCGTTCCTGAAGACGCTGAACACGGGCTCCACCCTGTTCGACAACACCGCCGCCGCGGTGAAGGCCCACGGCGGCAGCACGATCGCCGGGTCCGACGCGTTCACCCTGCACGACACCTACGGCTTCCCGATCGATCTGACGCTGGAGATGGCCGCGGAGGCCGGGCTGTCGGTCGACGAAGAGGGCTTCCGCTCGCTCATGTCCGAGCAGCGTCAGCGGGCCAAGGAGGACGCGCAGGCGCGCAAGCACGCCCACGCCGACCTCACGATCTACAAGGAACTGGTCGACCGCGGCGCCACCGAGTTCACCGGCTTCGACGAGCTCACCTCCGAGGCCACCGTGCTCGCCCTGATCGCCGACGGTGTGCGGGTGCCGACGGCGACCGTGGGGCAGGACGTCGAGGTCATCCTGGACCGCAGCCCGCTCTACGCCGAGGCGGGCGGCCAGATCGCCGACCGCGGCTCCATCACCGCCTCGTCGGGATTGAAGCTGCGCGTGAACGACGTGCAGAAGATCGCCAAGAAGCTGTGGGTGCACAAGACCACGGTGGAGCACGGCCAGATCACCGAGGGCGACGTCGTGCTGGCGCAGGCCGACCCGTCCTGGCGGCGGGGTGCCACGCAGGGCCATTCCGGTACGCACATGGTGCATGCCGCCCTCCGGCAGGTGCTCGGCCCGAACGCCGTGCAGGCCGGTTCGCTGAACAAGCCGGGCTACCTGCGTTTCGACTTCAACTGGCAGGGCCAGCTGTCCGAGCAGCAGAAAGCCGACATCGAGGCCGTCTCCAACGACGCGGTCGGCGCCGACTTCCCGGTGAACACCTTCGTCACCGATCTGCCGAAGGCCAAGCAGATGGGCGCGCTGGCCTTGTTCGGCGAGAACTACGGCAACGAAGTGCGCGTGGTGGAGATCGGCGGCCCGTTCTCGATGGAGCTGTGCGGTGGCACGCACGTACAGCATTCCTCGCAGATCGGCCCGATCACGGTGCTCGGCGAGTCGTCGGTCGGCTCCGGCGTGCGTCGCGTGGAGGCGTTCGTCGGCTTGGATTCCTACGCGTACCTGGCCAAGGAGCGCGCGCTGCTGGCCGGTGTCGCCTCCGCGCTCAAGGTGCCCTCCGACGAGGTGCCCGCTCGCGTCGAGCAGCTGGTGGAGCGGCTCAAGGTGGCCGAGAAGGAGCTCGAGCGCACGAAGATGGCCGCCGTGCTGTCCTCGGCGGGCGAGTTCGTCGAGAAGGCCGAGCGGATCGGCCGGCTGCTGCTGGTCGCCGTGGCCGCGCCGGAGGGCGTGTCCGCGGGCGATCTGCGCACGCTGGCCACCGACATCCGCGGCCGGTTCGGCAGCGAGCCCGCCGTGGTGGTACTGCTCGGCAACGCCGACGGCAAGGTGCCGTTCGTGGTCGCGGTGAACAAGCCCGCTCAGGAACTCGGCATCAAGGCGGGCGATCTGGTCGGTTGCTTCGGCCCGAGTATCGCGGGACGAGGCGGCGGCAAGCCGGAGATGGCGCAGGGCGCGGGCTCGGACCCGTCCGGCATTCCGGCCGGCCTGACCGCGGTCCGCGCGCGGGTGGCCGAACTCGCCGGGTGATGGGCGGCCCAGCGGAACCGGAGCGGTCGGCGCCCCGCGGCGCCGACCGGCCGCATCCGGCCACCGACCCCGGTCGGGGCAGGCGGATCGGCGTCGACGTCGGCAGTGTCCGGATCGGGGTCGCCGCGAGCGATCCCGACGGCATCCTCGCCACCCCGGTGGAGACCGTGCCGCGCGCGAAACCGTCCCGGCGATCGGCTCCCGCACCCGATATCGAAAGAATTGCCGAAATTGTGCGGGAGTACGAGGCAGTCGAGGTAATCGTCGGATTGCCGCGAACATTACGCGGGGAGAAAGGCACTGCGGCTACGCTGGCCAGCGCATTCGCTGAGCGATTGCGGGCTGCTGTCGTGCCGGTGCCGGTCCGGCTTTCCGACGAACGTTTGACTACGGTGTCAGCTGCACGTGCATTGCGGGACAGTGGAGTTCGCGCGCGTGGCCAGCGGCAGGTGATCGATCAGGCGGCGGCCGTGTCGATCCTGCAAGGATGGTTGGACGAACGGAGTGCGGTGTTGAGGTCGGTGGAAGCGGGACGTCCTGCGTCGTCCGGGGACGATGCATGACGGATCGGTGGGCGCGGGCCGAGGAACTGTTCCGACAGCGCGAAGCTGATCGGCGTTACCGGAGAGACGACCGGGCCTGGGGCGAGTACGACGGCGACCGGTACGACGACTACGACGACGACACGACCGTCATCCCCCGCTACGTCGACGACGAGGAAGAGCCGGAGCCCGCGCCGCCGCCACCGGCCCCACGGCGTGGCGGACAGCGCCCCAGGACGACGCGTGTCGAGGAGCCGCGCCGCTCGAAGCGCGCGGAGTCGAAACGTGCCCGGCCCGAGCGCTCCGGCCGCTCGCAGCGCGGCAAGCGATCCCGGGTCGCCTCCCGCAAAGCCGCCGAGCGCAAGAAGCGCCGCCGCAACCTATGGTTCGTCGCGGGTGTCTTCATCCTTCTCTTCGCCGGCGCCGTGATCTTCGCCGGGATGAAGTTGGTCGCCAGTATGGCTCCGCCGAAAGACTTCGCGGGACCAGGGGGACCGCTGGTGGTGGTGCAAGTGCATCCGGGCGACACCTCCCAGCAGATCGCGTCGACGATGGTCGAGCGCGGCGTCGTGGCGAGCTCGGGCGCGTTCTTCCAAGCGGCCGTGCGCAATTCGAACATGAATACGGTGCAGCCCGGCTTCTACGCGATCCCCAGCCAGAGCCCCGCCGCCGAGGCGGTGTCGGCGCTGGTGAGCAAGTCCTCGCGGGTCGGCAATCTGGTCGTCTCCGAGGGACGGCTGCTGCACGACCAACACGACATGAGCACCGGCGGGCGGTACGACGGCATCTACCGCAAGATCGCGGAGGCCAGCTGCATCGGCACGGGCACCAATCAGAAGTGCGTGAGCTACGAACAGCTCGATGCCGCGGGCGCGAGCCTGGACCTGGCCGCGCTCGGAGTGCCGGCATGGGCGACCCAGGGTGTCAAGGACTGCCCGGACCGGACACGGCAGCTGGAGGGCCTGATCGCCGCCGGCACATGGGATTTCGATCCGAGCGGGACGCCTGCGGAGATCCTGCGGCAATTGGTGACCGCGAGTGCCAAGAGCTATGAGTCCACCGGACTGCTGCAGTCCGGCGCCGACACGAAACTGACGCCGTACCAGACGCTGGTCGCCGCCTCGCTGGTGGAACGCGAGGCGAAGCCCCAGGACATGGGCAAGGTGGCACGGGTGATCGTGAACCGGCTGCGGGTCGATCAGATGCTGCAGTTCGACTCGACGGTGAACTACACCCTGGATCGCACCGAGGTGGCGACCACCGACGCCGACCGCGCCCAGGAAACCGCCTGGAACACCTATGCGATGCGTGGCCTGCCCAAGACTCCGATCGCCGCGCCGTCGTTGAACGCTCTGCGTGCCATGGAGAATCCGGAGCAGGGGCCGTGGCTGTACTTCGTCACCGTCGACAAGCAGGGCACCACCCTGTTCACCGACGACTATCAGGAGCATCTGCGCCTGATCGCACGGGCGCAGCGCAGCGGCATCCTCGACAGTTCCAAGGACAGCGGTGGCCGGTAATCGCAAGGCGGCGGTGCTCGGGAAGCCGATCGCGCACTCGCGATCGCCACAGCTGCACTTGGCCGCGTACCGCGCGCTCGGATTGGATTGGAGCTACGAGCGCATCGAATGCTCGGCGGAGCAGCTGCCCGGGCTGGTCGACGGGCTCGGGCCGGAATGGGTCGGGCTTTCGGTGACCATGCCCGGCAAGGAAGCGGCACTGGCCTACGCCGATGAGCGCACCGACCGGGCCGTGTTGGTCGGATCGGCCAACACCTTGGTCCGCCGCGACGCGGGCTGGCTGGCCGACTGCACCGACGTGGACGGTGTGCTCGGAGCGCTCCGCGGCGGTGGTGTCACCGACCTGACCGAGGGCGTGGTGCTGGGGGCGGGCGGCACCGCGCGGCCCGCCCTGCTGGCGTTGTCGGAGCTGGGCGCGAAGTCGGTGACCGTGGTCGCCCGGGACGCCGGGCGGGCGCGCGGCGCGCTGGAACTCGCCGAGCGGCTGGGGATGATCGCGTCGCTGGCCGGTTTCGATGCCGGGGCGCTGCGTACGATCTGCGCGGCCGCGGGAGCCGTGGTGAGCACCATTCCCGCCACGGCGGCGGTGGTGGTCGCCCCCGCGGTAGCCGAGGCGCCGGTGGTGCTCGACGCGATCTACAACCCCTGGCCCACCCCGCTGGCCGAGGCGGTGGCCCGGTCCGGGCACACGGTGGTCAGTGGTCTGCAGATGCTGCTGAACCAGGCGTATGGGCAGGTCGAGCTGTTCACCGGGCAGGCAGCGCCGCGCGCGGAGATGGCGGCGGCGCTGGACGAGGGGCGTCGATAGCCTTCTCACCAGCGGTGCGTATCTGCTCTTTCCGCTGCCGTGATCGCCGGTTATGCTGTCCTCCAACGCGTTTCAACGGGAGGGGTAGCGTTGTGTTGATTCGACTCGGAGTCACCGTCGCGATGGGGATCGCGGCATCCGCGTTCGTCTTCGCCGGACAGTCGGCGGCGAAAGCCGATGGCTGCGCATCGGCGCAGCCGACTTGGGGGTTCCAGTGTGTTGCCGCGGCGTCGAACGTCGCGCTGGCGAACTGCATGAAAGAGGCGCCGCTGTGGCACAAAGACGGGAAGTGCATTCAGCGGAACGACGGTAGCGGTAGGTACGACCTCTGGATTCCATCCAACTGAGACACGCAGGGCCGTAGTCGCTGCCGAGAAACACGGCTATGGTGTTTCGCATGAATGCTTGGTTGTTGCGGGCCGTCGTGCTCGGCGCGCTGGTGGTGGCGTTGCGTGCCGGGCTCGGGTTCGCGATGGTGTACTGGCCGACACACGGGGCACTGATGCGCATCCTGTGCCTGGTCGTGCTGGTCGCGGCCATCGCGGCCTGGGGTGTGCTGGACGGTCGCAGGGACCGCGTCGAGAGCGGGGACGCCGAACGCGGCGCCGATCTGACCATGATGTGGCTGAAGGCCGCCGTTGTGGGTGGTGTCGGCAGCGGCCTGGCGTCCTGGATCCTGGACTGGGCTCCCCGGTTCGATCTCGGTGACAACGGCCTGCTGTTCGAACTCACGGCGGGCGCGGCGTTCATCATCCTGCTGATCTTCGTGCCCGCGCTGATCGGTGTCGGCGTCGGCCGGATGCTGGCCGAGCGGCAGAACGGCAAGGGGCGCTCCACCCCGCCGTCGCTGTACTCCGCCGCGGGCAGCGCGATCTGATTCCACGAGAAAACGGCGCGC
Organism: Nocardia sp. NPDC004168; assembly: GCF_040610355.1. Classification (NCBI taxonomy): domain Bacteria; kingdom Bacillati; phylum Actinomycetota; class Actinomycetes; order Mycobacteriales; family Nocardiaceae; genus Nocardia; species Nocardia sp. NPDC004168. The sequence continues at coordinate 514,896 of NZ_JBEXME010000001.1, forward strand.
CCGCAGCGGGCGCGCCGTTTTCGTCTCTCGCGGCCGCCGCGGGCTAGAGCAGCACCGCGCCGCCGCTCGGACTGTCCTCCCGCGCGATCGCCGAGTAAGCGGCGGCCAGCAGGGCGGGATCGGGTCCTTCCAAGCGTCCGGGTTTGGCCAGGCCGTCGAGCACGACGAAGCGCAGCACGCCGGAGCGGGTCTTCTTGTCCGTCTGCATGGCGTCCAGCAGCTGAGGCAGCGCGTCGGCGTCGTAGCTGGTCGGCAGGCCGACGGCGGACAGGATCGCGCGATGACGGTCGGCGGTGGCGTCATCGAGACGACCCGCGAGACGACCGAGCTCGGCGGCGAACACCAGTCCGACGGAGACCGCGGCGCCGTGCCGCCACCGGTAACGCTCCCGCCGTTCGATCGCGTGCCCCAGGGTGTGACCGTAGTTCAGGATCTCGCGGAGGCTGGATTCCTTCAGATCGGCGGCGACGACGTCGGCTTTCACCTGGATCGCGCGACGGATCAGCTCCGGCAGCACCTCGCCGGACGGGTCGAGGGCGGCCTCCGGGTCGCGCTCCACCAGCTCCAGGATCACCGGGTCGGCGATGAAACCGGCTTTGATGATCTCCGCCATGCCCGCGACGATCTCGTTGCGCGGCACCGTCTCCAGGGTGGCCAGGTCGACCAGCACGGCGGCCGGCTCGTGGAAGCAGCCGACGAGATTCTTGCCCGCCTCGGTGTTGATGCCGGTCTTGCCGCCGACCGCCGCATCGACCATCGCCAGCAGCGTGGTCGGCACGTGCACGATCCGCACCCCGCGCATCCAGGTGGCGGCGACGAAACCGGCCAGATCGGTCGCCGCGCCGCCGCCGAGGCTGACCACGACGTCGTTGCGGGTCAGGCCGATACGCCCCAGCACCTCCCAGCAGAAGCCGGCGACCGCGAGTTCCTTGCCCGCCTCGGCGTCCGGGATCTCGATCCGGTGCGCGTCGATACCGGTGTCGGCCAGCGCCTTTCGCACCACTTCGGCGGTCTCGGTGAGCGGCGGCTGATGGAAGACGGCCACGGTGCGCACACCTTTGGTCGCGCTGTGGACGGACTCGACGAGTTCGCCGAGCAACCCGCGGCCGATGATCACCTGGTACGGGTCGGCGGTCCGGACTTCGAGACGACTCGGCTCTGTCACGTGGCTTGCTCCGATTCTGTTGTTGCTGTTGTCGACTGCTGCCGCGCCCGGGAGCGGGCGCGGCGTGCGCGGGCGCGCCGGGATCGGCTGCCCGCCGCCGTCTCCCCGTTGCCTGCCCCGCCCTCGGCGTCGGGTTCGCTCGTGACGCTCCTGCGGCTGCGCCGGGAGCGCACCGTGGCGGTCACCGCCGCTTCCGCCGCGGCGCCGGTCGCGGTGTCGGTGGTCTCGGACTGATCGGCGGTCTTGCGCCGCGCCGCCGCTCTTGCTCTCGCACGTCGGCGGGCCCGGGATCGGCTGCTGCCCTGCGGGATTCCGCTCGGCGGTGGCCGGAGATCCGTTTCGGCCGGTTCGACCGGCTCCATACCGAGCTTGGTCATGATCATCCGCACCACGCGGCCGGGACTGCGGCCGTCGGTGCGAACCCGGACGGTCGCCACTTCCCGGTACAGCGGCCGACGGGTACGCATCAGTTCCCGGTACTTCGCGCCGGGGTCGGCGCCGTTGAGCAGCGGCCGCTGCGTGCTCGCGCCGGTGCGCCGAAGACCCTCCGCGATACTGATCTCCAGGTAGACGACGGTGCGGCCGCGCAGGAGTGCCCTGGTGTGCTCGGACAGCACGGCACCGCCGCCGAGCGAGACCACACCGCGTTCGGCGAGGACGGCGCGGCGCACCACCCGCTCCTCGATCTTGCGGAATTCGGGCTCACCGTCTTCGGCGAATATCTCCGGGATCGTGCGACCGGTCTCCCGCTCGATGCCGGCATCGGTGTCGTACAGCTCGACGCCGAGTTCCCTGGCGAGCTTGCGGCCGATCGTGGATTTCCCCGCCCCCGGCGGTCCGACCAGCACCACGCGCGGGGCGCGCGGATCGGTCTGCACGATCATTGCGACCGACTGTCCGCGGGCACGTGCGGGCGAGTGCTGATGCGCTTGACGTAGCTGGTGATGTTCTCGACGGTCTCGGTGAGCGAGTCGCCGCCGAACTTCTCCAGCGCGGCCTGCGCGACGACCAGCGCCACCATGGATTCGGCGACCACGCCCGCGGCGGGCACGGCGCAGACGTCCGAGCGCTGATGGATGGCGACGGCCTCGTCGCCGGTGGTCATGTCGACGGTGGACAGCGCGCGCGGCACCGTGGAGATCGGCTTCATGGCCGCGCGCACGCGCAGCGCCTCGCCGTTGGTCATGCCGCCTTCCAGTCCGCCGGCGCGGTTGGTGGAACGCAGCACGCCGTCGGGGCCGGGGCGCATCTCGTCGTGCGCCTGGCTGCCGCGGCGGCGCGCGGTCTCGAAACCGTCGCCGACCTCGACGCCCTTGATGGCCTGGATGCCCATCAGCGCGGCGGCGAGCCGCGCGTCCAGCCGGTTCTCGCCGCTGGTGAACGAGCCGAGGCCGACCGGAAGTCCCGCCACGACCACCTCGACAACGCCACCGAGGGTGTCGCCGTCCTTCTTGGCGGCCTCGATCTCCGCGATCATCGCGGCTTCGGCGTCCTTGTCGAAGGCACGCACCGGGCTCTCGTCCACCGCGGCGAGATCGGCGGCGCTCGGCACGAGGCCGGAAGTGTTCTGCGCCGCGCCGATCGACACGACGTGCGAGACGACCTCCGCGCCGAACGCCTGGCGCAGGAAATTGCGCGCGACGGTGCCCGCCGCGACGCGCGCGGCGGTCTCCCTGGCGCTGGCGCGCTCGAGCACGTTACGGGCGTCGTCGAAGTTGTACTTGAGCATGCCGGAGTAGTCGGCGTGCCCGGGCCGGGGCCTGGTCAAGGGTGCGTTGCGGGCCAGGTCGGCGAGTTCGGCCGGATCGACCGGATCGGCGGACATCACCGTGGTCCACTTCGGCCACTCGGAGTTGGCCACCTCGATGGCCACCGGGCCGCCCATGGTGCGCCCGTGCCGCACGCCGCCGATGACGGTGACCTTGTCGGCCTCGAACTTCATCCGGGCGCCGCGACCGTAGCCGAGCCTGCGACGGGCCAGCTGCGCGGAGATCTCGTCGGACGTGACCTCGACGCCTGCCACCATCCCCTCCAGGAGGGCGACGAGAGCGGGACCATGGGATTCTCCGGCAGTTATCCAACGCAGCACATTGTTCATCTTCCCATGTCGACGCCCGTGCTCCGGAACGTGGCCCGCCGTGACGAACCGCACGCCGGGGAGCCAGGGTACCGCGGGCCGAGGCGCTCAGCGGGCTATGACAATGGGGCGGTCCACCGAGCGGAGCAGCGCGTCACCGACCGAGCCGAACAGCAGTCGCCGCAAAGTTCCTCGGCCGCGGTTGCCCACCACCAGCAGCTGTCCGTCGCGGGAGCGTTCGAGCAACCCTCGCTCCGGACGGTCGCGGACGACCTCGCGCCGGATGGTCAGCTCCGGGTACTGCTCCTGCCAGCCGGCCAAGCTGGTCGCGAGCAACGCCTCCTCGGTCCGGCGCAGGGCGGCCCAGTCGGTGCCGATCGCGGCCAGCGGCTCGACCTCACCCCAGGTGTGCACGGCCACCAGTTCGACCCCGCGGAGCGACGCCTCGGTCGCGGCGACCCCGATGGCGGCCTGCTCGGCGGTGGAGCCGTCCACGCCGACGATCACCGGGTTGGTGGTCGCCCGGTCCCACAGCGGCGTCTCGGCGGGCACCACCGCCACGGGGCATTCGGCGTCCCTGGAGACGGCGGTGCTGACCGAGCCGAGGAGGACACGCTGGACGCGGCCGACCCCGCGGGTGCCGACCACGAGCATCGCCGCGCTCCGGGAGCGTTCGATGAGGGCGGTGGCGATGTGCGCCGTGCGGATCTCGGTGCCGATGGTGATGTCGCGCACGGTGTGCGCGGCCGCCACGGCGGCGTCCGCCGCGCGCTCGATCGCCTCGTCCGCCTCGCGCACCCGCAGCAGCGCCGCCGGACGCGGGGGATCGTCGTCGTCGGAGCCGAGCGAGGACTCCACGACGAGCGAGATGTGCAGCGGAGCGTCGTGCAGCGCGGCGGTCTGCGCCGCCCAGCGGACCGCGACGATCGATTGCTCCGAACCGTCGGTTCCCACGACGATCGGTCCCCGCGACGGATGCCTCGGATTCACTGGGCGGCTCCTTCTCGACGCTGCTTCCGCGGTACTGGCGCACTCGAGGGGCGACTTCTCCGAGGCGCCGCATCTCGAGCGCTGACGTGGCGGCGGGTCGGAAAGTCGTTGCCCGCGATTGATGCTACCGATGAATTGCTACTGATTTGCTGGCTTTGTGCGGCGTCCAGCGCGGTCCGGCGGCATTCTGGTGGCGTCGGGCGGAGCGGACTCAGGTCGAGTCGAAGACCGGCGACAGTAGGGCCAGCAATGTCGCCAGGCACATCGCAGGGCCGTGCGGCACGGTGAGCGCGCTGTCGCCCGAGTCGGCGGGGCGGGAGCCGAATGCGCGTCGGCAGACCAGTGCTCCGAGCGCGACGCATGCGGTGAGCGCCGGTGCTCCGAGTGCCGCCCAAACCCACGGACGGGCGCCGCCAAGGGCGGTCGCCCCGCCCAGCATCACCGCGAGCTTGACGTCGCCCGCGCCCAGCGCGGCGGGCGCGGCGAGGTGCACCAGCAGGTACGGCGCCGAAAGCAACAGCGCGCCCAGCAGAGCGGCGGTGAAATGCTTTGTGTGCAGGGCATATCCGAGCACGACCAGCGCTCCGGAGCCCGTCAGCCGGTTCGGGAGGCGTCCTTCACGCAGGTCGAACGTCGTCAGTGCCGCGCACCAGACGGTGAGCGCGGCGCACGCGAGTGGAGTCATGGCTCCACCTTCGCCCGGTTCCGGCGCGGATCATCCGCTCCGGCCCGGAATGTGCACAACCGGTTCGGGTGTGAACAGGCTATGGGTCAGTAGTCCTCCGACTGTCGAGAAATGCTGGGCCGCAATGTTTTCGGGCGAAAATCGATGATTCGACAGCCGCGGACGGCCATGCCGATCACGCGTTGGCTGTCGGTGTGCGGTGTGTCGGCGGTAGTTTTGACTCATGTGTGCTGATCACCAGGGTCATGTGCCGGATTACGCGGCGCGGCGTGGCGCGCTGCGCAGCCTGCTGGTGGAGAACGGGGTGGACGCCCTGCTGGTCACCGATCTGGTGAATATCAGATATCTGACCGGGTTCACCGGCTCCAACGCGGCGTTGTTGGTGCATTCCTGGGACACGCGCACCGCCGAGGACCGGACCGTGATCGGCACCGACGGCCGGTATCGGACCCAGGTCGCCGAGCAGGTTCCCGATCTGCGGGCCGAGATCGCGCGCGCCGCCGCCCGGCGGATCGTGCAGCTGGCCGGTGAGTGGCAGGTCGGCCGGGTGGGTTTCGAAAGCCATGTGGTCACCGTCGACCAGCATCGCGGTTTCCTCGAACAGCGCACCGGCCTGGAGTTCGTCGCCTCGCCCGGGCTGGTGGAGCAGTTGCGCATGGTCAAGGACGCCTACGAAGTGGATCAGTTGCGGGCGGCCTGCGCGGCGGGCGATGCCGGTCTGGCCGCGCTGCTGGAGCGGGGCGGACTGCGTCCGGGCCGCACCGAGCGTCAGGTGGCCAGGGAACTGGAATGGGCCATGTTCGAACACGGCGCCGAAGCGGTTTCGTTCGAGACCATCGTGGCGACCGGCGTGAACTCGGCTGTCCCGCATCACCGCCCGACCGACGCCGTGCTGGCCGCGGGTGATTTCGTCAAACTGGACTTCGGCGCGGTGGTGGGCGGTTACCACTCCGACATGACCCGCACCTTCGTGCTCGGCGCGCCGACCGACTGGCAGCGCGCGGTGTACGCGCTGGTCGCCGAGGCACAGCGGGCCGGGCGGGAGGCGCTGCGCCCGGGGGTCCCGGTATCCGACGTGGACGCCGCGTCGCGGGCGGTGATCGAGGCGGCAGGGCACGGCAAGTTGTTCGTGCACGGCCTCGGCCACGGGGTCGGTCTGCAGATCCACGAAGCGCCCGGAATCGCGAAAACCGGAACCGGTACACTTCTGACTGGCGTGGCGGTGACCGTCGAACCAGGTGTGTACTTTCCCGGCCGCGGCGGGGTCCGGATCGAGGACACGCTCGTGGTGCGCGAAGGGGGCCCGGAGCTGCTCACCCACACCAGCAAAGACCTGACCGTCGTCGACTGACGCCGGTCTGCCCGAGACCAAGCGGTAGAACGAGGAGATCCGAAGACAGTGGCGGACACCAGCGACTTCAAGAACGGCCTTGTGCTGAAGATCGACGGTCAGCTCCAGCAGATCACCGAATTCCAGCACGTCAAGCCGGGCAAGGGCCCCGCGTTCGTGCGGACCAAGCTGAAGAACGTCGTGTCCGGCAAGGTGGTCGACAAGACCTTCAACGCCGGTGTGAAGGTGGAGACCGCGAACGTCGACCGCCGCGACATGACGTACCTGTACCACGACGGCACCGACTACGTCTTCATGGACGGCGAGACCTTCGACCAGATCTCGATCGCCGAGGAGACCATCGGCGACGGCGCCCGCTTCCTGCTGGAGAACATGACCGTGCAGGTCGCCACGCACGAGGGCGCGCCGCTGTACGTCGAGCTCCCGGTCTCGATCGAACTCGTGGTCCAGCACACCGACATCGGCCTGCAGGGTGACCGCTCCACCGGCGGCACGAAGCCCGCCACCCTGGAGACCGGCGCCGAGGTGCAGGTCCCGCTGTTCATCAACACCGGCGACAAGCTGCGCATCGACTCGCGCGACGGCAGCTACCTCGGCCGGGTCAACGCCTGAGCCGCGGGCCGGCCGATCCCGGAATGATGTGACCGTGGCTGACCAGCCCGTGGACAAGAAGTCCACGTACAAGAAGCTCGGCGCGCGGCACAAGGCCCGCCGCCGTGCGGTCGACCTGCTGTTCGAGGCGGAGGCCAGGGACGTCGACGCCGCCGACCTGCTCGACGAGCGCGCCGAGCTCGCCGCCCGCGACCAGTCGGTCGCGCCGGTGCACGCCTACACCCGGACATTGGTCGAGGGTGTGGCCGACGATCTCGACCGGGTGGACGGAACGATCGAGTCGTACTTGCAGGACTGGACCTTGTCGCGGCTCCCGGCCGTGGATCGCGCGATCCTGCGCATCGCGGTCTGGGAGCTGTTCCACGCGAGCGACGTGCCTCCGGTCGTCGCCGTGGACGAGGCGGTGGAGCTGGCCAAGGAGCTGTCCACCGACGACTCCCCGTCCTTCCTGAACGGCGTGCTGGGGCAGGTCGTCCTGGTGGCGCCGCAGGTGCGCGCCGCCGCTGCCGCGACGAGGGCCCCCCGCCCGGAGCCCGAGGCGTGAACAAGTACCTCGTCCTGGCGATGCGCACACCGCGCTTCGATACCGCCGTGATCGAGCCGCACCGGCGGTTCCTGCAGTCGCTGCAGGATCTGGGGCAGTTGCAGGAGAGTGGCCGCTTCACCGACGGCACCGGAGGCGCGTACATCATCTACGCCGAAGCCCTCGACGCCGCAAGGGAAATCGTGTTCACCGATCCGGTGCACACCACCGGGTCCTCGGAGCTCACGATCTACGAGTGGGAAGTCACGGCGCCGAGCTGACTTCGACTGCCCGTCGGAGCGTGCGCGGGCTTCCCGGCTCGGTTCGTGTTCCCGCGCGGCAGCGTGAGGCCGGGCAACGCGACGTCCGTGCAACTCCTACCGCAGACCGCGCATGGCTCCCGCTGGTGGGTGTACGGATGCCCAGCGGGAGCACCGGAACCTGGGTTCCGCGCGGAGACCGAACCTGGACGTGCGTCTCGATCCTGTCTCGACAGTATCCTCGTACCTCGACCGCACTCGAGGTCAAGCGAGGCGCTGACTCGCGGGTGTCTCGGCGGCTAACTCGTCATCAGCAGCGCTGTGACCGCGCCTGCGGTGGCGACCGTCGCGAGCGCGGCACCGGTCAGGACGAAACGTCGCATGGGTACCCGTACGCCGTGCATGCGGCAGAACTCCAGGCACAGCAGTGTGGCGAGCGAGCCCCACGGCGTGACGATCGGGCCGACATTGGTGCCGATCAGCAACGCGAGGAGTTGATCGCTGTTCTGCGCGGGGATCACCGCCTCGCCCGCGGTGTAGGCGGGCAAATTGTTCGCGACATTGGACAGACCCGCACCCGCCGCGGCGGCTCGGAAAGCGCCGGACGCACCCGAGTCGGTGCCGATCAGAGCATGCATCGAGTCGCCGAGGCCGAATCGGCTCAGGGTGGGCACCACCAGGAACAATCCGACCACGAACACGAGCAGCTGCCACGGGATGAGCGAAAGCCGCAACGCGCCGCGATCGAACACGGCGAACGCCGCCAACGCGATGAGCGCCGCGACCGTCGCCGCGACGCCGATCCGGTCGCCGACGAGGGGGATCGCGACGATGAACAACAGACAGGCCCCGGCTGTCGTGTAGAACAGCGAGCGCTCCCGGAAGTTCACGAGCCGGATCGGCTCGGGCGGCACGTAGCGGTCGGTTTCCCGGCGACCGCGCCGCCAGTACCACACCCACAGGCACACCGTCGTCGCGGTGATCGAGACCATCTGCGGCGCCAGCATTCTGCTCGCGAATCCGGTCGCGGTCAGTGCCACCCGGTCGGCGGCGAGCAGATTCGTGAGATTGGAGACCGGTAGCAGCAGGCTCGCGGTGTTCGCCAGCCACAGGGTGGTCATGGCCAGCGGCAGTGGTGGGATCCGAGCGGGCGCGGCTAGTGCCAGCATGACCGGGGCGATGAGCACGGCTGTGGTGTCGAGGTTCAGCAGCACCGTGGTCGCGGAGGCGAACAGCACGCAGAGGCCGAACAGCGCCGGGTAATGGCCGCGACCGAGGATCGCGAGGCGATGGGCGATGGCGTCGAAGACCTTCGCCTGCCGGGTGAGCTCGGCCAGCACGATCACGCTTGCGAGAAACAGCAGTAACGGGCCGATGCGGCGCATGTTCGCGGCGGCCTCGTCGCGGGGCAGGAGCCCGGTGAGCACGCACAGCAGACCGGCCGCCAGCAAGGCGAGCCGGACCCGGTCCAGGACGCTGAGCCGCCGCTCGGAGGTGGTCGCGGGTGGGTTCCGTGTGGAGGAATCGACCAGTTCGGGCACGAGTGCCATCATGGCAGCCCTTCGTTCGCGTCCCTTCCCGGCCGAGACGGGCCACGGCAGTCCTCGCTTACCCATTGAACGTACCGTTATTCGATGGTACGTTATGCGGGTCACATAGGTCGGACGTCGGTTCCGGCACAACCGATCCCGTTTTCGGGTGGAAAACGTTGTGTCCGAGGCAATCTCGGTGTTCGTCCGCCGTCGAGCCAAGGATGTATTGCCCATGAGCCTCGTCATCGGACTGGTATTTCTGTTCATCCTGGTCGGAGGCAGCCTACGGTCGGCCGAAGCCGGCTGTCAGAACACGTTGATGAACCACATGAAGAACATGTGGCTCTGCGCGGTGATCTCGTATGCCGTTGCGCTGACCGGCTTTTCGATCTTCCTGGCGCTCTCGTCGAAGACGCCGTGGCCGACGCTCGACGACGTTCGGAACATGCCGTGGTGGGCGCCGTTCGGCGGTCTGCTGGGCGGCGCGGCGGTGATGGGGATGATCGCGGTCGCCCGGCATGTCGGCGTGGCGACCTTCAGCGCGCTGGTGATCGTCGGCGAGATGGTGGTCGCCGTGATCATGGATCACTTCGGACTCATGGGATTCGAAGAACGATCCGCCAGCGTTCCGCGTCTGGTGGCCTGCGGGCTGATCACGCTCGCGATATACCTGATGGCCGATGAGCCCGCGGGCGACGAGCCCAGGGTCAGCGTCACCTGACAGCAGTACGCCCACCGCTGCCGGTCCCAGCCATCCACTCTTCGCACTCTCCCGAGGATTCTCGATGACGGTTCAGACCGCCGAAAAGCCCCGTGCCGCCCTGTCCCGCGTCACGATGGCACTCATCTTCGCGTTCATCCTGGTCGGCGGCGCGCTGCGCTCCGTAGAAGCCGGTTGCCAGAACTCGCTGAAGCTCGCATTGAAGAACGTCTGGCTGTGTGGCGTGATCTCCTACGCCGTCGCATTCACCGGCTTCGCGATCTTCCTCACGGTGGCGCTGCTGGTTTCCAGGAACCGGCCGTGGCCGACGAAGGCCGACATCCGGAGTATGCCCCGCTGGGCGCCCTTCGGTGGCCTGCTCGGCGGGGCCGCGATCCTGGCGATGATCTCCGTGGCCTCCGATGTGGGCGCGGGTACGTTCAACGCCCTCATCATCGCGGGACAGATGTTCGGTGCGCTCACGATCGACCACTTCGGGCTGATGGGATTCCCGCGGCGCACGGTGAGCTCGAAACGCGTCGTCGCCTGCGTCATGATCATCGCCGGGATCTATCTCATGGCGACCTACTGAACATCCGTGCGGACCTGGTCGACAGCGGCGTTCTGAGAGACAGATAGGGTAGCTATCGCAACGTTGCCTCGCTGAGGGAAGTGGGAGACATGGCCGCGAACGAGCTGACCGTGACGGACATCCGTACCGCACAGGAGGCGTGGGCGCTGTTCGACCGACTCCCCGCGGCGCGGGTCGAGGACGTCACGACCGGGCGCTGGCGAGGCGAAGAACTGGACACCGGTCATCCGATGGACGGTGTGCTGGTGGCTTCGGGCTGGTACGGCAAGCAGTTCGACGGCCCCGACAGCGTGCATCCGCTGTTGTTCACCTCGGGCGGCGCGGTGTTCGCCGTCGATCCGCGCCGCGTCCCGGTCGCGTTGGCCGGGCGGGTACCGCTGCCCGGTGTGCGGGCCCTGCGCAAGTTGCTGCCGGTCCTGCGTCCCGCGCTGCGCACGCGCAAGCACACCGCGCGTCTGCGTGAGGTCGAATACCGCGGTGTGACAAGTGCCGCGATGGTCTACGACCACCTGCCGATCATCGATCATTTCCGGCGCGCCGACGAGCACACCCTGCTCGGCGTGATGGATTTGCGTGGTATGGCCGAACCGTATTTCTTCGTGCTGCATCGGGATATCGGCTGAGCCGGTCGGCCGTCGCCGATCCGGGTCCGGCGCCGCGCCCGCCACACTAGGATTTGCGCGAACAGGCGACACCTTGCGGCGATGTGGTGACCGAGGGAGACACAGTCGATGGAGCGCACGACCTGCCTGGTGGTTGGTGGGGGCCCGGCCGGAATGATCCTCGGGCTGCTGCTCGCCAGGGCCGGGGTCGAGGTCACGGTGCTGGAGAAGCACAAGGACTTCCTCCGTGACTTCCGCGGCGACACCGTGCATCCCACCACCCTCGATCTGCTCGACGAACTGGGTCTCGGCGCGGAGTTCGCGAAACTGCCCGCGCGCAAGGTGGATCGAGTGCAACTGCCGATCTCGGGCGGCCTGCAGACGCTCGCCACGCTGACGCATCTGCCGGGCAGGCACAAGTACATCGCCATGGTGCCGCAGTGGGATCTGCTGGATCTGCTCGCGCGTGCCGCGGCCGACGAACCCACCTTCCGGCTGCGGCTGAACACCGAGGCCACCGACCTGGTTTGGATCGACGGCCGGGTAGGTGGCGTCGCCTACCGGACCGTCGACGGCGCCACCGGCGCGATCGAAGCCGACCTCACGGTGGCCTGCGACGGCCGCGGCTCACTGCTGCGGTCGGCCGCGGGACTGCCGATCCGCACGTGGTCGACACCCATGGACGTCTGGTGGTTCCGCCTGCCGCGCACCGAGATCGATCCCGCGGGCGCGCTGCCGATCGTCAGCGCCCGGCGGGTGGCGGTGCTGCTCGATCGCGGCGACTACTGGCAGTGCGCGACGTTGATCGCCAAGGGCGCCGACGAATCCGCCCGCCGCGGGCCGGTGCGGGACGTCATGCGGAGTCTGGCCGAGGCCGCTCCCTGGCTCTACGACCGGATCGACGCCTTGACCAGCTGGGACGAGGTCAAGTTGCTGGAGGTGAAACTCGATCGGCTGACCAAGTGGTACACCAACGGCCTGTTGTGTCTGGGCGACGCCGCCCATGCCATGTCCCCGGCCGGCGGCGTCGGCATCAACCTGGCCGTGCAGGACGCCGTAGCCGCGGCCAGGATCCTTGCTCCGCCGCTGCTCTCGGGGACGCTCGGCACCAGGGAGTTGGCGAAGGTGCAGCGACGGCGCCGATTCCCGACCGTGGTGACACAGGGAATGCAGCGACTCCTGCACACCGTCGCGGTCGCGCCCGCCCTCGACGGACGAGTCGACATCGCGAGTTCCCCGCGCGCACCGCTGCCGGTCCGCATTCTGCGGCGCATCCCCGTGATTCGCAGCGTGCCGACCTTCTTGATCGCTCGCGGTGTCTTGCCCGAGCACGCCCCGCACTTCGCGCGGCGGTAGCGCTCAGGCCGGCACGTCGGGGGAGGACGTAGGCGCGGTGGCGATCCAACCCGCGACGACCGCCAGACCCGTCGGGCGGTGCACGGCGAGGAAACCGAAGGGCCGGTCGAAGACCACCGAGACGACAGGCGCGTAGTCGTGCCGCAGGACGGCCGCTGCCGCGCGCAACGCGAAGGCCGTCACGGCGGCCGCCTCGAAACCTTCGTGGCCGAACCGGGCGAGCACTTCCTGCGCTCCCTGGCCGACGCACAGTGGCTCCGGGGAGATCGCCGGGAAGTGGCCGTGGGTGCAGTCGGTCGCGGCGGTCAGGCCGAACAAGCCCGGCGCGGTGAGCAGATCGTGGGTGGAGCGGACTTCGAAAGGCGGTAGCTGGACGCGCAGTCGGCCAGTGTTGGGTACCACCGGCTCGGTACGCACGTTCAGGCCCGGTCCCTTCGTGCCGACCGGCAGGTCGGAGCGGGTCGGCACACTGCCGGACAGCGCGGCCAGGCCCGTTTCGAGCACGGCGCCGGGTGCCCCGGTGCCGAGCAGAAGGTGGACGTCGAGGTCGGCGACGCCTTCGACGACCACGCGGGTGACCGGTTCCGATGCGTCCAGGATCGCGGCGTTCGTCAGGTCGCGGCTCGTGCGGGACAACCCGGGTCCGCGATGTCCCCGCCACGGGCCGTCCTCGGGTGCCAGCGTCCCGACATCGAAGGGCGCCTGCCACTTCGTCTTCGCGACCAGCGCGGTGGCGAGTATCAGCAGCGTCTCGGGATCGACCGTGAGGGGAAAGCGTTCGATGAGCCCATCGGTGTGCCGGGCCGCCCAGCTGTCGAGCTCGGACTGCCCGGCCAGCCGCGCGAGCACGCTCTCGGGAAGCGACTGCGACCACGGCTCGTGCAACGGAAGGTCGCGGCGCACCCACACTCCGAGTGCGGCCGACACCGCCTCCGCGCGCTCGAGGTCGTCCAGCAGCCGGAGCGCCGCGGCTTGCCCGTCCGCCGCGGGCAAGCCGGTCGCGGTCGTCAGTTCGTCCCGAGCCGGACCGTCCGCCGCGGAAGCGAGCAGGGCGAGCAGCGGCCATACCCCGGCGCCGGACACCACGAAGTCTCGTTCGCCCGCCGCCGCGCACCACCGTGCGGTGAGCGCGTTGGCGGCGCCGACATGGGATTCCACAGAAGTCCGCACCAGCCCACCCTAGCTACGCCGGGGGCCGCGCGGCGTTATCCGGACACGGCGGAGCCCGGGCGCAGCACGATCTTGCCCAGTACCGTCCTTTCCTCCAACAGGCGATGCGCGCGGCTCGCCTGGTCCAGCGGCAGCACGGCCTCGACCAGCGGGTCGAGGCCGCCCGCCGCCGCGCGGGCCAGAACGGCGGTGCGCGCTTGGGCTACTCGGTTCAGCCAGTCCGGTCCTGCGCAACCGACGAAGGTGAGCCCGCGCATGAGCAGGTCGCTCGCCGACACCTGCGCGGGTGCTCCGGACAACCATCCGTAGCCCAGCATCCGGCCGCGCAGGGGTGTCAGGAGATCGAGCAGGCCGACGGCACTCGCGCCGCCGATCGAATCGAACACCACGTCCACCGTCGCGCCGTCGAGTGTTTCGCGCAGCCGGGTGGTCCAGTCCGGATCGTTGTGGTCGATCACCTCGTCGGCTCCCAGTTTGCGCGCGTGGGCGACCTTGTCGGGACCACCTGCGGTCCCGATGACGCGAGCCGCCCCGAATTCTCTCGCCAATTGGGTCAGCGCGCTGCCGATGCCCGTGGCGGCGGCTTCGATCAGGACGGTTTCGATGCCGGTGAGCGCGGCGGTCTCCAGCAGTGGAATCGCCACCGATCCGTTCATCAGCACCGCCGCGGCGTCCACGGAGGACAGGCCGTCCGGAATGGAAACCACGGAATCCGCGTTGGCGGCGACGAATTCGGCGTAAGCGCCGGAACCCTGGGTCGACACGACGACCCGGCGTCCGATCAGCGCCGGATCGACTTGCGCGCCGACCTCGGTGACGACCCCTGCGGCTTGGAAACCGAAAACCAGCGGCAGCGGCGCGCCGAGCGGGAACTCCCCGGAGCGCAGCTTGGTCTCGGGGAACAGCACCGGGATCGCCTCGGCGCGGATCACCACCTCGTCCGCGTCTGCCCGTGGCGCCGGGACGTCCGCGGTGACCAGCACGTCCGGGCTGCCCGGCGCCGTCATTACGATTGCCTGCATATGAACTCCATAAGTTGACTGACGGTCCAATTGACTCACCGATGATATGGACCGTCGGTCAACTTGTCTAGAAAGTGGGTGCGATGGGCGACGGACGGCCGAAGGAACGGGCCGACGCGGCGCGCAACCGGCGGGCGATAGTGGACGCCACCTTCGCCCTGTTGGCCGAGCACGGCGCCGAAGCGATCACCATGGACCGCGTCGCGGCCGCCGCCGGAGTGGGCAAGGGCACGATCTTCCATCGCTTCGGCAGCCGGGCGGGGCTGTTGCACGAGATGGTCGCGCAAAGCGCGGTCGCGCTCATGGACGCGGTCACCAGCGGCCCGCCACCCCTCGGCCCCGGTGCGCCCGCCGATGCCCGGCTGGTCGCCTACTTCGACGCCATGGCACGGTTGGTGATCAACAATTCCGAGCTGATGGTCGCCTATCGCACCGAGCCGCCACATCCGCGAACCGCCGAATTCCACGCGTTCTGGGACCGCCACATCACCACGTTGCTGCGCGAGGCGCGTCCGGACCTGGACGCCGAAGTGGTCGGGCGGCTACTGCTCGGCGCGCTGAGCGCCGAACTGGTGCCTGCCATGGTCCGCGCGGGCGAGACGGAACGGTTGCTGGCCGCAGTCCGCGAGCTGGTCGAATCGGTGCTACGCGCGCCCTGACGCTCGTGCGGCATCGCGACCGGCGCGTCGGTCCGTCTACGGCTCGACCGTTCGTGTGCGGCACGCGGTTTCGATCCGCTCACACCTCGCGCGGCGATCAGTCCCGCGACAGAATGGCCTCGAACCGTTCGTCGGCTCGGTCGAGCTGATCGAGGATGTGCTGCCGGACGTGCTCGGCCAGCGGCGTGTCCGGCCGGGTGACCAGATCGCGGTACACGTCGGTGAGCGGGCGGTACTTGGCGGCGAGTCTCGCCATCGCGGGGCCGGTGGCGTAGAGGATGCCCACACCGTTGTCGGTGAAGTCGGAGAGCTTGATGACGCGGGCCCACGGGTCCCGGTCCAGATTCGTCGCGACATGCTCGCGGTACTGCGCCTGCCGGTCCCGGGCCGGATCCGGCTCGGGATTGGTCACCGCGGCCACGAGATCGGCCACTCGCGCACCGAACCGATCGGTGAGCGCGCCCAGTGCGGCGTCGACGGTGGGTCCGGGACGATCGGCGGCCAGCTCGGCGGCGTGGTCCTCGACCGCGTCGTGCAACAGCCCCGCCGCGACCACGTCCGGATCGCGAACCTCGTAATGGCTGATGATCCGAATTGACACGCGCAGAAGATGACTGAGATAGGGCTCGCGGCCGTACCGATCGTCGCGATGCAGATCGGCCGCGAGATCGAGCGCCGCGGCCAGGCGTTGCGTGTCCGGCAACTCGGCGATTTCCAGCAGTAATCGTTCGCGCAGCCCGGCCTCGCCGTAGACCTCGCTGATCGTGTGCAGCGGCATCACGGCCAAGACCCCCGCCCCTGGATTGCTCATAATGCCAGGCTAACCGGAGCGGGGGACACGTGGCGGACGACGATCACTTCCGACCTCGACGATGGTTCAGCTCGAAACGGTGCGTGGGAGCAGGGTCAGCGGACGCCGCGTGGACGGTACTGGATGCTGATCCGCGGACCGGTGGGCCTGCGCGTCTTGGGCACGGCGTGCTCCCAGGTGCGCTGGCAAGAGCCGCCCATGACCAGCAGGTCGCCATGTCCGACAACGTATTTGATGCTCGGGCCACCGCCGCGCGGCCGGAGTAGCAGCGCCCTTGGCGCCCCGATCGACACGATCGCGACCATGGTGTCGTGGGTGGCGCCGCGGCCGATGGTGTCGCCGTGCCAGGCGACGCTGTCGTGCCCGTCCCGGTAGTAGCACAGGCCCGCGGTGCGGAACGGTTCGCCGAGTTCGCGCCGATAGTGCTCGCTCAGTGCTGTGCGCGCGTCGGCGAGTGCCGGATCCGGCAGCGGTTCGTGCTCCGCGTAGAACCGCAGCAGCCGGGGCACGTCTACCACGCGGTCGTACATCGGCCTGCGTTCGGCTTTCCATGGCACGCCGTCGACCAGTCGGTCGAACAGCGCGTCCGCGCCCGAAAGCCAACCGGGCAGCAGATCCACCCAGGCGTCGTGGTCGAGCACCGTACGGCGCGCGTCGCGCAGCGGCCCGAGTTCGGTCTCACCGAACCCGTCGAGCAGCGATCCCTGTAGCGGTGTGGACATGCGGCCGAGCGTACCGCTGATCGAACATATGTGCTAGCGGTTTTCGGTCATGGGCCGGTATTGGACGCGGCCGACGCCCGTCCCCTCTGCGCGAGACATGTCGTGGCGGCCGATCTGCGCGGCGACTGGGCGGCCGCGCTGCGCGTCGAGGGGTTTCGCGCCGACGTCCCGACCCACTGGGTCGACGAAGGGGTGCTCGGATATCTACGGCGTGCCGACGCCCTCCGGGTGGTGACCACGCTGACGGAGCTGTCCGCGCCGGAAAGTCGCTTCGGCGTCGGCAAGTTCGACACCGATCAGCACAGCGACCGGTACACCGAGTTGCGGTGGTTGGTCCGGGCCGGGGGAGACGGGCCGAGGGAGCCCAGTGGGCTGGGACCCGGCGCCGAAGAATGGCTCGCCGAGCACGGATGGCGGACCGAGTTCCGGGCCTGGGACGACTTGGTGGCGCCGCTGGAGCGTCACGCGCTCCTGGGCAGCCGCGATCTCGGTGTATTTCTCGCCGTGCGCCGACAGCGGCCGCTGCCCCGCGCTCAGTGGCCCCGCTCACAGCGCGATATGCCTGGTGAAACCGGGGGTCGGGGCGCTGCTACGCTGCTTGCCGTAAGACATCCTTTAACGGACCGTCCGGTGAGGCGGGGAAGGAGGTCGGCATGGCCGTGCCCGAAGAACGGGCCGCCAAGTCCGGCGCTGCCGAGACATCGCAGCGACATACCCCGGAATGGGTGGCGGCGGGACGAGAGCTGTTGTCGGCTTCGGATGTCGGGCGGACCGTCGCGCGCATCGCGCACCAGATCATCGAGAAGACCGCGCTGGACGCGGGTGAGCCGGGCGCGCCACGCGTGGTGCTGATCGGCATCCCCACCCGGGGCACCACCCTGGCCGCGCGGCTCACCGGCAAGATCGAGGAATTCTCCGGCGTCCGCCCGGCTCTGGGCTCGCTCGACATCACCCTCTACCGGGACGATCTGCGCAGCCGCCCGCACCGGCCGCTGGAGCGCACCTCCGTTCCGGAAGGCGGTATCGAGGACGCGCTCGTGGTGCTGGTCGACGACGTCCTGTTCTCCGGCCGCACCGTCCGCTCCGCGCTCGACGGTCTGCGCGACCTCGGCCGCCCGCGCGCGGTGCAGCTGGCGGTGCTCATCGACCGCGGTCACCGGGAACTGCCGATCCGTGCCGATTACGTCGGCAAGAACGTGCCGACCAACCGCTCCGAGGACATCTCGGTGCTGCTGACCGAACACGACGGCCGCGACGGCGTCTACCTGCACCAGGAGGAGGCGTGATGAAGCTGCCACACGCCGGCTCGCGGCAGGAGGCAGGCGCGTGAGGCATCTGCTTTCGGTCGCCGCGCTCGATCGCGCCGCCGCGAACGAGCTGCTCGACGAGGCCGAGCGGTTCGAACAGGCGCTGCTCGGCCGCGAGGTGCACAAACTGCCCACGCTGCGCGGGCGCACCGTGATGACGGTCTTCTACGAGAACTCGACCCGGACCCGGGTCTCGTTCGAGGTCGCGGGCAAGTGGATGAGCGCGGACGTGATCAACGTGAGCGCGAGCAGCTCCTCGGTCGCCAAGGGCGAGTCGCTGCGCGACACCGCGCTCACCTTGCACGCCGCGGGAGCCGACGCGCTGATCGTGCGGCATCCGGCCTCCGGCGCCGCGCACCAGATCGCGCGCTGGATGGACGAGTGGGCGGTCTCCACGGGGCGCGGCTCCGGCCCGGCGGTCGTCAACGCGGGCGACGGAACGCACGAGCACCCGACCCAGGCGTTGCTGGACGCGCTGACCCTCCGGCAGCGGCTCGGCGACATCGAGGGCAAGCGGGTGGTCATCGTCGGTGACATCCTGCACAGCCGGGTCGCGCGATCGAACGTCTTCCTGCTGGCCACACTCGGCGCGGAGGTCGTGCTGGTCGCTCCGCGCACGCTGCTTCCGGTCGGCGTGGAGAGCTGGCCCGCCCGCGTCTCACACCACTTGGACGCCGAGCTGATCGGCGCCGACGCCGTGCTGATGTTGCGGGTGCAGGCCGAGCGGATGAACGGCGGGTTCTTCCCGTCGGCCCGCGAGTACTCGATCACCTACGGACTCTCCGAACGCAGGCTGGCCCTGCTGGAAGACCACGCGGTCGTGCTGCACCCCGGCCCGATGCTGCGCGGCATGGAAATCGCGTCCTCCGTCGCGGACTCGCCGAAAGCCGCTGTGCTGCAACAGGTCACCAACGGGGTGCACGTGCGGATGGCGGTGCTGTTCCGCCTGCTCGTCGGAACCCAGGAGGCAGTGGCATGAGTGGAAGGAACGACGCCATCGTTCTGATCAAGGGCGCGCTGCTGTACGGCGAAGGCGAGCCGGTCGACGTGCTCGTCGCCGACGGGGAGATCCGTCAGATCGGCACCGATCTGGGCGTGGTCGACGCCGAAATCATCGACGCGCAGGGCCAGATCCTGCTGCCCGGCTTCGTCGACCTGCACACCCACCTGCGTGAGCCGGGCCGCGAGGACACCGAGACCATCGAGACGGGTTCCGCCGCCGCCGCGCTCGGCGGCTACACCGCGGTGTTCGCGATGGCCAACACCAACCCGGTCGCCGACTCGGTGGTCGTCACCGACCATGTGTGGCGGCGGGGCCGGGAGGTCGGCCTGGTCGACGTCTATCCGGTCGGCGCGGTCACCGTGGGCCTGGAGGGCAAGCAGCTCGCCGAGATGGGGACCATGGCCGCGGGCGTCGGGGCGGTCCGCATGTTCTCCGACGACGGTCACTGCGTCTACGACCCGCTGATCATGCGCAGGGCCCTGGAGTACGCGAACTCGCTGGGGGTGCTGATCGCGCAGCACGCGGAGGAGCCAAGGCTGACCAAGGGCGCCGTCGCGCACGAGGGGCCGAGCGCGGCCCGGCTGGGGCTGGCCGGCTGGCCGCGCGCGGCCGAGGAGTCGATCGTGGCGCGCGACGCCTTGCTGGCGCGCGACGCGGGCGCCCGCGTGCACATCTGCCACGCCTCCACCGAGGGCACCGTGGAACTGGTGAGATGGGCCAAGTCCCAGGGTATTTCGATCACCGCCGAAGTGACCCCGCACCACCTGCTGCTGGACGACTCCCGGTTGGAGACCTACGACGCCGTCAACAAGGTCAACCCGCCGCTGCGCGAGTCGTCCGACGCCGCCGCGCTGCGGCAGGCGCTGGCCGAGGGCATCATCGATTGCGTCGCCACCGACCACGCGCCGCACGCCGAGCAGGACAAGTGCTGCGAGTTCGCCGCGGCGCGGCCCGGCATGCTCGGCTTGGAGACGGCGCTGTCGATCATCGTGCGGACCATGGTCGAGCCCGGGCTGCTGGACTGGCGCGGCGTCGCTCGCGTGATGAGCGAGCGACCGGCCGCGATCGTGGGCTTGGACGAGCACGGCAGACCGCTCGAGGTCGGCGAGCCGGCCAACTTGACGCTGGTCGACCCGGAGGCGAGCTGGACGGTGCGTGGAAAGGACCTGGCCAGCATCTCGAACAACACGCCGTTCGAGGCGATGACCTTCCCGGCCCGGGTGACGGCGACGTTGCTGCGCGGCCGGGTCACCGCCAGGGACGGCAAGGCGCTGGTCGACGGGGCGGAGGCGTAGATGAGCAACCGAGGCGCAGCCGTTCGAGGAGGTTCGTAGTGGAGAGAACACTCTGGGTGGTCGGGCTGCTGATCCTGTTCGCGGCCTGCCTGTGGCTGATGTACCGGGGCTGGCGCAATCGCGCGGCGCGCCAGGCCGAGCGCGTCGGCGCGCTGCCCACCGTGCCTGCGGAACTGGGTGCGCAGGTATTGGAGCCGACCACCGGCCTGTACTTGGGCAGCACCATCGCGCCGAGCTGGCAGGACCGGATCACCGTCGGCGATCTGGGTTTCCGGGCCACCGCGGAACTCACGCGGTTCGAAAAGGGAATTCTGCTCGAACGCGACGGCGCGACGGTGATCTGGATTCCGGACGAATCCATCACCGCGGTGCGCACCGAACGCGGGCACGCGGGCAAAGTGATGACGGAAGATGGTGTGCTGGTCATTCGCTGGAAGCTGCCGACGGGAACCGAGATCGATACGGGTTTCCGCGGCGACGACAAGTCGGTCTACCCGGCTTGGCGCAGGCTTCCCGCGGCGGATCAGAGCGGGACGATGACGGGAGATGACGAGGGATGACAGGAGAAGCAGCACTCGTGCTGGAGGACGGCCGGGTGTTCCGCGGCCAGGCCTACGGCGCCGTGGGCCAGACGCTCGGTGAGGCGGTGTTCTGCACCGCGATGACCGGGTACCAGGAGACCCTCACCGACCCGTCCTACCACCGCCAGATCGTGGTGGCCGCCGCGCCGCAGATCGGCAACACCGGCTGGAACGACGAGGACGACGAGTCCACGAAGATCTGGGTCGCCGGGTACGCGGTGCGCGACCCGGCGCGGCGCGCCTCCAACTGGCGCGCCACCAGGACGCTGCCGGACGAGCTGGAACGTCAGCGGATCGTCGGCATCGCGGGCATCGACACCCGCGCGCTGGTACGTCATCTGCGCACCCGCGGTTCGATGAAGGCGGGCATCTTCTCCGGCGACGCGCTCGCCGCCGCGGACGAGCTGGTGGACCGAGTGAACGGTCAGCCGTCCATGCTGGGCGCCGACCTCGCCGGCGAGGTGACCACCGACGCGCTCTACACGATCGAGCCGGAGGGCGACCATCGCCGCACGGTCGTCGCGGTCGATCTCGGGATCAAGACCAACACCCCGCGCATGTTCGCGCAGCGCGGCATGCGGGTGCACGTGGTGTCCTCGAACACCACGCTGGACCAGATCCTCGAGCTGAAGCCCGACGGGGTCTTCCTGTCCAACGGTCCAGGCGACCCGGCCACCGCCGACGCGGCGGTCGAGTTGACCCGTGGCGTGCTGGGCGAGGGCCTGCCCCTGTTCGGCATCTGCTTCGGCAACCAGATCCTCGGCCGCGCGCTCGGCCGGGGCACCTACAAGATGAAGTTCGGCCACCGCGGCATCAACATCCCGGTGGTGGAGCACGAGACCGGCCGGATCTCGATCACCGCGCAGAACCACGGGTTCGCGCTGGAGGGCGAGCGGGGCGAGCGGTTCGACACCCCCTTCGGCACGGCCGAGGTGAGTCACGTCTGCGCCAACGACGGCACGGTCGAGGGGGTCCGGCTGGTCGACGGCCGCGCCTTCTCCGTGCAGTACCACCCGGAAGCCGCCGCCGGACCCCACGACGCCGCGTACCTGTTCGACCGTTTCGCCGGTCTCATGGAAGGAGCCTGATGCCTCGCCGCGAGGATCTCGAGCACATCCTGGTGATCGGTTCTGGCCCGATCGTCATCGGCCAGGCGTGCGAATTCGACTACTCCGGCACGCAGGCGTGCCGGGTGCTGCGGGCCGAGGGCCTGCGGGTGTCGCTGGTCAACTCGAACCCGGCGACGATCATGACCGATCCGGAGTTCGCCGACTCCACCTACGTGGAGCCGATCACGCCGGAGTTCGTGGAGAAGGTGATCGAGAAGGAGCGTCCGGACGCCATCCTGGCCACCCTCGGTGGCCAGACCGCGCTGAACACCGCGGTCGCGCTGCACGAGCGCGGAGTGCTGGCGAAGTACGGCGTGGAACTCATCGGCGCCGACTTCGACGCCATCCAGCGCGGTGAGGACCGGCAGAAGTTCAAGGACATCGTGGCCAAGGTGGGCGGCGAGAGCGCCCGCTCCCGGGTCTGCTTCACCATGGACGAGGTCCGCGATACGGTCGCCGAACTCGGCTACCCCGTGGTGGTGCGCCCGTCGTTCACCATGGGCGGCCTCGGTTCCGGCATGGCCTACAACGAGGAAGACCTCGATCGCATCGCCGGCGGCGGCCTGGCCGCCTCGCCCACCGCGAACGTCCTGATCGAG
Source organism: Nocardia sp. NPDC004168 (assembly GCF_040610355.1). NCBI lineage: Bacteria > Bacillati > Actinomycetota > Actinomycetes > Mycobacteriales > Nocardiaceae > Nocardia > Nocardia sp. NPDC004168. The sequence continues at coordinate 537,619 of NZ_JBEXME010000001.1, forward strand.
GAGTCCATCCTCGGCTGGAAGGAATACGAGCTCGAGCTGATGCGGGACGGCCGCGACAACGTCGTGGTGGTCTGCTCGATCGAGAACGTCGACCCGATGGGCGTGCACACCGGCGACTCGATGACCGTCGCCCCGGCGATGACGCTCACCGACCGCGAGTACCAGAAGTTGCGTGATCTCGGCATCGCCATCCTGCGCGAGGTCGGCGTCGACACCGGCGGCTGCAACATCCAGTTCGCGGTGGACCCGCGCGACGGCCGCCTGATCGTCATCGAGATGAATCCGCGCGTGTCGCGTTCGTCTGCGCTGGCGTCGAAGGCGACCGGCTTCCCGATCGCGAAGATCGCCGCCAAGCTGGCCATCGGCTACACGCTCGACGAGATCGTCAACGACATCACCAAGGAAACCCCGGCCTGCTTCGAGCCGACCCTCGACTACGTGGTCGTCAAGGCCCCGCGGTTCGCGTTCGAGAAGTTCCCCGGCGCCGACGGCACGCTGACCACCACCATGAAGTCCGTCGGCGAGGCCATGTCCCTCGGCCGCAACTTCTCCGAGGCGCTCGGGAAGGTGCTGCGTTCGCTGGAGACCAAAGCCGCGGGCTTCTGGACCCAGGACGACGGCGCGTGGACCGACGTCGAAGCGATCCTCGAAGACCTGCGCACGCCCACCGAAGGGCGCATCTACCAGGTGGAGCGGGCGCTGCGGCTGGGCGCGAGCATCGAGGACGTCGCCGCCGCCTCCGGCATCGACCCGTGGTTCGTCGCGGAGGTGGCCGGTCTGGTCGAGTTGCGCCAGGAGATCCTCGACGCGCCCGTGCTGGACGAACCGCTGTTGCGGCGGGCCAAGCACTACGGCCTGTCCGATCGTCAGCTGGCCGCGCTGCGACCCGAACTGGCAGGGGAGAGCGGTGTGCGCGCCCTGCGCCACCGGCTCGGGGTCCGCCCGGTCTTCAAGACGGTCGACACCTGCGCCGCCGAGTTCGAGGCCAAGACCCCGTACCACTACTCGGCCTACGAACTCGATCCCGCGGCCGAGTCCGAGGTGGCGCCGCAGCCCGACCGCGAGAAGGTGATCATTCTCGGGTCCGGGCCCAACCGCATCGGCCAGGGCATCGAGTTCGACTACTCGTGTGTGCACGCGGCGCAGACGCTGTCGAAGGCCGGATACGAGACGGTGATGGTCAACTGCAACCCGGAGACCGTCTCCACCGACTACGACACCGCCGATCGCCTCTACTTCGAGCCGCTGACTTTCGAAGACGTGCTCGAGGTCTACCACTCCGAGTGCGAGTCCGGCACCGTCGCCGGTGTCATCGTGCAGCTGGGCGGGCAGACCCCGCTCGGCCTCGCGCAGCGGCTCACCGCGGCGGGCGTGCCGGTGGTCGGTACCAGCGCGGCCGCGATCGACCTGGCCGAGGACCGAGGCGAATTCGGTGACGTGCTGGTCGCGGCCGGTCTGCCCGCGCCGAAGTACGGCACCGCGACCACCTTCGCGCAGGCGCGCAAGATCGCCACCGACATCGGCTACCCGGTGCTGGTGCGCCCCTCCTACGTGCTGGGCGGCCGGGGTATGGAGATCGTCTACGACGAGAATTCCTTGGAGGGCTACATCTCCCGGGCGACCGAGCTGAGCCCGGAGCACCCGGTGCTGGTCGACCGGTTCCTGGAGGATGCGATCGAGATCGACGTCGACGCGCTGTGCGACGGCGAGGAGGTCTACCTCGGCGGCGTGATGGAGCACATCGAGGAGGCGGGCATCCACTCCGGTGACTCCGCCTGCGCGCTGCCCCCGATCACCTTGGGCCGCAGCGATATCGAGTCGGTGCGCCGCTCGACCGTCGCGCTCGCCAAGGGTATCGGCGTCCGCGGCCTGCTCAACGTGCAGTACGCGCTCAAGGACGACGTGCTCTACGTTCTGGAGGCCAATCCGCGCGCGAGCCGGACGGTTCCGTTCGTGTCGAAGGCCACCGCGGTGCCGCTGGCCAAGGCCGCCGCGCGGATCATGCTGGGCGCCACCATCGCCGAACTCCGCAAGGAGGGCATGCTGCCGAGCGAGGGCGACGGCGGGCACGTCGCGCTGGACGCTCCGGTCGCGGTCAAGGAGGCCGTGCTGCCGTTCCACCGCTTCCGGCGCGCCGACGGCAGCGGCGTGGATTCGCTGCTCTCGCCGGAGATGAAGTCGACCGGCGAGGTGATGGGCATCGACGCCGATTTCGGCACCGCCTTCGCCAAGAGTCAGACCGCCGCCTACGGCTCGCTGCCCACCGAGGGCACCGTGTTCGTCTCGATCGCCAACCGGGACAAGCGCGCGATGGTCTTCCCGGTGAAGCGCCTGCACGACCTCGGCTTCCGCATCCTCGCCACCGAGGGCACGGCGGAAATGCTGCGCCGCAACGGGATTCCGTGCGAGCAGGTGCGCAAGCACTCCGAGGTGGGGCCGGACGACGAGCCGACGATCGTGGAGCAGATCCGCGACGGCGAGGTCGACATGGTGTTCAACACGCCTTACGGCAACTCCGGCCCTCGCGTGGACGGCTATGAGATCCGCAGCGCGGCGGTCGGGGTGAACATCCCGTGCATCACCACCGTGCAGGGTGCGGCGGCCGCGGTGCAGGGCATCGAGGCCAGCATCAACGGTGGCATCGGCGTGCGGTCGCTGCAGGAACTGCACTCGGTGCTGCGTGGGTGAGCCGCGACCGGACGGAACGGGTGCGATGAAGACCTTCGGCGACCGCCTGCGGCACGCGACGCGGCAACTGGGGCCGGTGTGCGTCGGCATCGACCCGCACCCGGAACTGCTGCGGTCCTGGGGACTGACCGAAGACGTCGAGGGACTCGAGCGGTTCGCCGAGATCTGCGTGGAGGCGTTCGACGGCCTCGTCGCACTGGTCAAGCCGCAGGTCGCGTTCTTCGAAGCCCACGGCTCCGGGGGCATCGCGGTCCTGGAGCGCACCATCGAGGTGCTGCGGGCCTCGGGAACCTTGGTGCTCGCCGACGCCAAACGCGGCGATATCGGGTCCACCATGGACGCCTACGCGCGGACCTGGCTGGCCGACGGCCCGCTCGGGTCCGACGCGGTCACGGTCTCGCCGTATCTGGGCTTCGGTTCGCTGGCACCGGCGCTGACGCTCGCCGAGGCAGGCCACCGCGGCGTCTTCGTGCTCGCGGCGACCTCGAACCCCGAGGGAGCGCAGGTGCAGCGGGCGGTCGCTGCGGACGGCCGCACGGTCGCGCAGACCATGGTCGACGAGGCGGCGGCGCGCAACGCGGGCGGGGAGTTCGGTTCGGTCGGCGTTGTGGTCGGCGCCACGCTCAGCGAGGCGCCCGATCTCTCCGCGCTCAACGGCCCGATCCTCATGCCAGGGGTCGGCGCCCAGGGCGGCGGCCCGGAAACCATCAGGGAGCTGGTCCCGGAGGCGATGCTCCCGGCCGTCGTGCCGAATGTCTCGCGGGAGGTGCTGAGGGACGGGCCCACCGTTCCGGCACTGCGTGCCAGAGTGCACGGTTTCCAAGACGCGTTCGCGTTCCTCCAGAAATGACCGCGAAAGGCCGGCGCATCCGCGCCGGCCTTCGTCGTTTCCGTCCCTCGAGCGTGCAGGTGTTCGCACACACGTGCCCTTTAGCGGGGCCTGTGCGCGCTGCTGCGCTGATTTCGGGGCCGATCGGTGCACGGATGGGCACACGCTCCTGGACCGACGTACAGGGCCGGTTTCCGGCACCGGATGCCGGTCATGGCGGCCGAAACGGCTCGGATGTGACGCCCGACACGCGCAAAAAACTCGCGACACGCGGAGAATTTCCAGAAAGTTCCTGGTAGGGCGCGTGAGGGGTTGCTGGAGAGATGCGCTGCCGTCTCGCAACCCTTCCGCAAACCATTCGGTTTGTCGAAAACGCCCTGCTGGCGGCACATTTCGCTGATTCGGTATCGCGATGCGCTCGATGGCGCGGGCGGCACCGGCGCCGGGCCGCCGTGGTGCGGTCCGTATCCGGAATCATGCGCTGACCTGGGGGGTGGGTTCGCAATCGGCGGACGTCGTGGGTACGGTCGCTGAGACTGCCGGGTTACCGGCAGGAGTTGAATGCAATGAACGATGAGACGGAGGAACCGTGGCCCTTCCCCAGCTGACTGACGAGCAGCGCGCCGCTGCTTTGGAGAAGGCGGCTGCCGCTCGCCGCGCTCGGGCGGAGCTCAAGGAGCGCTTGAAGCGTGGCGGCACCAACCTGAAGCAGGTGCTCACCGACGCCGAGACCGACGAGATCCTCGGCAAGATGAAGGTGTCGGCGCTGCTGGAGGCCCTGCCGAAGGTGGGCAAGGTCAAGGCGGCGGAGATCATGAGCGAGCTGGAGATCGCCCCCACCCGGCGGCTGCGCGGACTCGGCGACCGGCAGCGTAAGGCGCTGCTGGCCCGGTTCGACTTCGACGCCTGACGACGAGGGTGATCGAACACACGCGGAAGGGTCGACTGGTCGTACTGGTCGGCCCCTCGGCCGTGGGCAAGTCCACCGTGGTCCGCTGTGTCCGCGAACGACTGCCCTACCTGGTCTTCAGCGTGTCGGCAACGACCCGGGCCCCGCGGCCCGGGGAGGTCGACGGCCTCGACTACCACTTCGTCTCCCGTGCGGAGTTCGACGCGATGATCGAGGCGGATGAACTGCTCGAGTGGGCGGACATCCACGGCGGGTTGCAGCGTTCGGGCACCCCCGCCGGGCCGGTGCGCGCCGCGCTGGCGGAGGGCCTTCCGGTACTGGTCGAAGTGGATCTCGAGGGCGCGCGATCGGTGCGCCGGGCGATCCCCGAGGCGATTCTGGTTTTCCTTGCCCCGCCGAGCTGGGACGAGTTGGTGGCGCGACTGACCTCGCGCGGCACCGAGTCGCCCGAGGTGATCGAGCGTCGCTTGGAAACGGCCAGGATCGAGCTGGCGGCCTGTGACGAGTTCGACATAGTTATCGTCAACGACGAGGTGACCAGCGCCTGTGAGCAGTTGGTATCGTTGTTCGTTAGCACAAATTCGAGTTCGTGACCCCCACCTGCGCATGAGCGATCAGGCCCGGAGGAGGTAGCCTGCGTATTCACGTAGGGCCTTCGCGCATGCGCAATCCACTCCGGCATGAGTGACCAGGCCCGGAGGCGGCACGCCGCCGCACTCGCAGGGCCCCTCGTTCATCCGACCGACCACAGCAGGAGTCTTCCTAGTGACGGACACCAAGACCGCGCCCGCTTACGACACGCCGGTCGGCCTCACCAACCCGCCGATCGACGAGTTGCTGGAGCGCACGTCGTCCAAGTACGCCCTGGTCATCTACGCGGCCAAGCGGGCCAGGCAGATCAACGATTACTACAACCAGCTCGGCGACGGCATCCTCGAGTACGTCGGCCCGCTGGTCGAGCCGGGTCTGCAGGAGAAGCCGCTGTCGGTCGCCCTGCGCGAGATCCACTCCGACCTGCTCGAGCACTCCGAAGGCGAGTGAGGCGAACCCCGGTTCGCCGTGACCACTACTAGGCCGGAGGCGTAGTGACCACAAGGATCGTCGTCGGTGTAGCCGGAGGCATCGCCGCCTACAAGGCGTGCTCTCTGGTCCGGCGATTCACCGAGACCGGACATGACGTCCGGGTGATCCCCACCACCTCGGCGCTGGAGTTCGTCGGCAAGGCGACCTTCGAGGCACTGTCCGGGAACCCGGTGCACACCGGCGTGTTCTCCGACGTGCCCGAGGTGCCGCATGTTCGGCTGGGCCAGGAGGCGGACCTCGTGGTCATCGCCCCGGCGACCGCCGACCTCATGGCCCGCGCCGCGTCCGGCCGCGCCGACGACCTGCTCACCGCCACGCTGCTGACGGCCCGATGTCCGATCTTGTTCGCGCCCGCGATGCACACCGAGATGTGGGAGCATCCGGCGACCGTCGCCAACGTCGCGACCTTGCGCGCCCGCGGTGCGATCGTCATGGAGCCCGCGGCGGGCCGGCTCACCGGCGCCGACACCGGCCCTGGACGGCTGCCCGAGCCCGAGGAGATCTTCGGCCTCGCGTCGCTGCTCATGGAGCGTGCCGACGCGATCCCGCGGGATCTGGCGGGCCGCCGGGTCGTCATCACGGCGGGAGGCACCAGGGAGCCGCTGGATCCGGTGCGTTTCCTGGGCAACCGTAGCTCCGGCAAGCAGGGCTACGCGCTCGCGCGGGTCGCGGCCCAGCGCGGCGCTCACGTGACGTTGATCGCGGGCAACACGATCGAGATGGCGGCGCCCGCCGCCGTCGACCTGGTGCACATCACCACCGCCGAACAGCTGAAGACCGCCGTCGACAAGCACGCCGTCGGCGCCGACGCGGTGATCATGGCCGCGGCGGTCGCCGATTTCCGGCCGACCAACGTCGCCGCCGCCAAGATCAAGAAGGGTGCAGGCGAGCCCGACGTCATTCCGCTGACCAAGACCGATGACATCCTCGCCGGCTTGGTGCAGGCGCGCCGCGACGGACAGTTGCCCGGCACCGCGATCGTCGGTTTCGCCGCCGAGACCGGTGACGAGCACGGCGATGTTCTCACCCACGCGCGGGCCAAGCTCGCACGCAAGGGGTGCGACCTGCTCGTGGTCAACGCGGTCGGCGAGGGCAAGGCGTTCGAGGTGGACACCAACGACGGCTGGCTGCTGGGCGCGGACGGCACCGAACAGGCGCTCGATCACGGCTCCAAGGCGTTGCTGGCCAGCCGTGTGCTCGACGCGCTGAGCGTGTTGCTGCGCTGAGCCGGGCCGCGTCCCTGCCAGGATTGCGATCCGGTCCGTCGTTCGCGACGCCGTCATCAATTCGGCACCGGCACGACACCGGGAGTTCAGCTGTCCGGGATGGCCGCGGCGTTGAGGTCCGCCCTGTCGGTGATTTGGAATAGGCTGAGATATAAGGGTTGCGCAGTCGCGACATCGCGTTACTGTCGCAAGCCGATACGAGTAACCCGTTGAGGGAGAGGGAAGAACTGTGCGCACGTCCGGGAGCCGGCTTTTCACCAGTGAGTCCGTGACCGAAGGTCATCCGGACAAAATCTGTGATGCCATCAGCGATTCCATTCTCGACGCGTTGCTCGCGGAGGATCCGCGCAGCCGGGTCGCGGTGGAAACCCTCGTGACGACCGGCCAGGTCCACGTCGCGGGTGAGGTCACCACGTCGGCGTACGCCGATATTCCCCGAATTGTCCGGGAAAAGGTCCTGGAAATCGGATATGACTCGTCGGCAAAGGGATTCGACGGAAATTCCTGCGGTGTGAATATCGCGATCGGCGCGCAGTCGCCGGATATCGCGCAGGGTGTGGACACCTCGCACGAGGCGCGCATCGGCGGCTCCGACGACGAGATCGAGCGGCAGGGTGCGGGCGATCAGGGCCTGATGTTCGGTTACGCCACCAAGGACACCCCCGAGCTGATGCCGCTTCCGATCGCGCTCGCGCACCGGTTGTCGCGCCGCTTGACCGAGGTGCGCAAGACCGGCGTGCTGCCCTACCTGCGTCCGGACGGCAAGACCCAGGTCACCATCGAGTACGACGGTGATCGCCCGGTCCGCTTGGACACGGTGGTCGTCTCCACCCAGCACGCCGCCGATATCGACCTGGACAACCTGCTCGCGCCCGACATCCGCGAGAAGGTCCTCGACGCGGTGCTCGCCGACCTCGAGCTGCCCAGCCTGGACATCTCGGATATTCGCCTGCTGGTCAACCCCACCGGCAAGTTCGTGCTGGGCGGCCCGATGGGCGACGCGGGCCTGACCGGCCGCAAGATCATCGTCGACACCTACGGCGGCATGGCCCGCCACGGCGGCGGCGCTTTCTCGGGCAAGGACCCGTCGAAGGTGGACCGCTCCGCCGCCTACGCCATGCGCTGGGTCGCGAAGAACGTCGTCGCGGCCGATCTGGCCGACCGCGTCGAGGTCCAGGTGGCCTACGCGATCGGCAAGGCGGCTCCGGTCGGTTTGTTCGTCGAGACCTTCGGCACCGAGAAGATCGACCCGGCGCGCATCAGCACCGCGATCACCGAGGTCTTCGACCTGCGTCCCGGCGCCATCATCCGCGACCTGGACCTGCTGCGTCCGATCTACGGGCCGACCGCCGCGTACGGCCACTTCGGCCGCACCGACGTGGACCTGCCGTGGGAGCACACCGACCGCGCCGACAAGTTGCGCGCCGCCGTCGGACTCTGACCTCGATCAGGTCCGAGTGAACGAACCCGCGGCGGACACCCCCGCCACCGAGGCGGACCGTCCGGCCGCGGGTCCCGCGGGCGTGGAGTTGCCGATCGCCCGGGTGCTTCCGCTGCTCTCGCCCGCGCATCTCGACCGCGACTTCGACTACTTGGTGCCTCCCGAGCTGGACGAACTCGCCCAGCCGGGGGTCCGGGTGCGGGTCCGTTTCGCCGGTCGGCTGGTCGACGGCTATCTCCTGGCTCGATCGCGGCACAGTGACCACGGCGGAAAGCTGGTCAAGCTGGAACGCGTCGTCTCCGGCGAACGCGTGTTGACTCCCGAAATCCTGGAGCTGGCCGGCAAGGTCGCGGCCCGTTATGCGGGGACGCGTGCCGATGTCCTGCGTCTGGCGATACCACCGCGTCACGCCCGCACCGAGACCGGTGGCGGGAAGAAGTCCGCTGCGGCCCGAGCCGATTCCGCGAACGAGAACCCCGCCACCGCAATTGGTCCCGTGCGGTCGGACGTGGCGAGTTCCGTGTCTGCCGGAGAGTTGCCCGTTGCATCGCCGGAATCCTCTGACCTGCAAGCCGATTCGGCCGATGTGAGCAGCGCGGCTCCGAAAAGTGGTGCTGCGGCGGAACCGGATTCGAAGCGCGATAGCCCTGGCGTCGGCCGACATGTGCCCGCGCCGGAGAGCGACGAGAAGCTCGATGCCGAGCCGTCCGCACGTGCGCATCCGAAGCTCGGGCCAACCGGCGCGGGGGACTCGGGCGGTGCAGGGGAGACGAGCGGCGACGCCGAAGACCGAACCGCCTCCGTCGATTCGGAGTTTCCGGCCATAGATCTCGCGCCTTGGGAACGGTACGTCCACGGGGCGGCGTTCGTCGCCGCCCTCGGCCAGCGGAAAGGGGCACGCGCGGCCTGGCAGGCACTGCCCGGTGAGGACTGGCCACGACGGCTGGCGGAGCTCGCCGCCGTGGTGGCGCGGCAGGGGCGCAGCGCGATCCTCATGGTCCCCGACCAACGCGACCTCGACCGGGTCCTGGCGGAATGCGTTGGGCTGGTGGGGGACTCGGCAGTCGGGTTGTCCGCCGGTCTCGGTCCAGCGGCTCGGTACCGGCGGTGGCTCGCGGTGCTGCGCGGTTCGGCGCGAGTGGTGGTGGGCACGCGCAGCGCCGTGTTCGCACCGGCATTGGACCTCGGGCTGATCGCGTTGTGGGACGACGGTGACGACACCTACGCCGAACCGCGTGCGCCGTATCCGCACGCGCGTGAGGTGGCGATGTTGCGGGCGCACGAAACCGGCGCGGCCTTCGTCGCGGCGGGTTTCGCGCGCAGCGCGGAGATCCAAGCGGTGGTCGATTCGGGTTGGGCGCACGATCTGGTCGCCGATCGTGCCGTGCTGCGCAAGGCCGCGCCGCGCATCAGCGCCCCCGGCGACAGCGATATCGCGCTGGAACGCGATCCGGTCGCCCGTGCTGTCCGAATTCCCGGCGTCGCCTTCGCGGCTGCCCGCGCCGCGCTGAAGGAAGGCGCGCCGGTGCTGGTACAGGTGCCGCGTCGTGGGTACATTCCCGCCCTGGCCTGCGGGAAATGCCGTACTCCTGCTCGATGCCGACACTGCAGCGGACCGCTCGCGCTGCCGGAAGCTCGGGGACCGCGCGGATCGGCCGCCGACCCCGGCGCGGCCGCGCAGAGTCCCGCTTGCCGTTGGTGCGGGATCACCGAGACCGCGTTTCGTTGCACCACCTGCGGGTCGCGCGCACTGCGCGCCGTGGTGATCGGGGCGGCGCGCACGGCGGAGGAGCTCGGCCGTGCGTTTCCCGGCGTACCGATCCGTGCTTCCGGCGGCGGCACCGTGCTCGACACCGTGGAGCCGGGCCCGCAAGTGGTCGTCGCTACGGTCGGCGCCGAGTCGGTGGTTCCCGGCGGCTACGGCGTCGCGTTGTTGCTCGACGGCTGGGCGCTGCTCGGCCGAGCCGACCTGCGTGCCGCCGAGGACGCGCTGCGCCGCTGGATGGCCGCCGCGGCGCTGGTCCGCGCGCACGGCCAGGTCATCGTCGTGGCCGAGCCGTCCATCCCCACCGTGCAGGCGTTGGTCCGATGGGATCCGGTGGGCGCCGCGCGCGCGGAGGTCGCGGCGCGGGCCGAGGTCGGCTTCCCGCCTGCCGTCCGTCTCGCCGCGATCGACGGCACCGCCGACACGATCGCCGAACTGCTCTCGGCGGCGGACCTGCCGGATACGGTCGACCGCCTTGGACCAGTGCCGCTGCCGGACGGCGCCCGCAAACCGTTCTCCTCCGGCGATGCGCCCGCCGAAGTCGAACGCCTGCTGCTGCGGGTCGAGCGGCGCTCCGGAGCGGCGCTCGCGCGTGCCCTGCGCGCGGCTCAGGCGGTTCGCAGCACGCACCGCTCGGACGCCCCCCTGCGCGTGCAAATCGACCCGGTCGACATCGGCTGACGGCTACCGGAGTGCGTCCACCGCTGCCTCGTCGGCATGGGGCCGGGATAGTGCCGCCGGGCACCCGGGCTGTGTCGTGAGGAGGTCGGCGTACTCGGACCGAGGGAAGGAGGGGGACCGCTCGGTGCACCTGATGTCGTCCGCTCGTCACTCGGCATATCGCGGCGAACCGGCCGCAACGGACCCGCGATCGGATCGCGTCGCTTCATGGCCGACTGGGCAAGCCCGTCGCGCGCCGGGGCTGTCTATGCCGCCCGTTGCCGGAGGCTTCGCTACCCGGGTGGACTGCCCTCGTTCTTGCCCAACCCGGGTGAGCGTGATCGCCTCGGCGTTTCCGGCCAGTGAAACGCCGAAGCCTGCGATCATCTCGCGACAGCGCAGCGCTCGGCCGAGCTTCAGGCGAAGGCCGCTCGATTGCGAGCCGCCCAGTCGGCGTATTTCGTGGCCGGGCGCCCGAGCACACGCGGCACGTCGGGGCTGATCCGCTGCTCGGCGGGTGTCGGCTCGCCGAGGATGGTCAGCGTGTGGTCGGCCACCGGCTCGGGCATGAAGTCGAGCATCGCCGAACGGGCCTGTGCCCGAGTCAATTCCACGAATCGGAGCGGCTCGCCGACTGCCGCGCCGAGTGCTTCGGCTTGGGCGCGCGGGGTAGCGAGCTCGGGCCCGGTCAGGGTGTAGACCTGTCCGTCGTGCCGGTCGTCGCGCAATGCTGCCGCTGCGACCGCGGCGATGTCGGCCGGATCGATCGAGGGAAGACCGACGTCGCCGAACGGTGCTGCGACCAGGCGCTGCGTGCGCACCGCGTCCGCCCACGCGTAGGTGTTGGAGAAGAATCCGGTGGGCCGAAGGAAGGTCCAGGCCAACCCGGAGTCCCTGATCGCCTGTTCGTAGGCGATGAGCCGGGCGTATCCCGCCGCGTCCGGTCGAGTGGCAACGCCCTGCGAGGACACGAAGACCACGCGCCGCACGCCTCCCGAGGCGGCGATTTTCAGCACCTGCTCTGGTTCCGGACCCGCCACCAACTGCTCGCCGGTGATCAGAAGAAACAGGGTGTCGGCTCCCGCGAAGGCGGGGGAGAGGCTTTCCGGCTCGCCCAGATCGGCCCGAACCGAGCGGACTCCGTCGGGCAGCGAAAGGTCCGCATGCCGCGCGACGGCTGTCACCTCCTCGCCGGCGTCCGCCAGCGCCCGCACGAGGGGCGCGCCGATATTCCCGGTAGCTCCGGTGACCACGATCATTGTAACTCCTTAGTTAGTTGGCTGACTAAAAAGACGGTAGCCGGTCATCGCCGCGCTGTCTACAGTTAGTTGTGTGACTGACTCACAGGCGAAGGCCGGATCGGGCAAGCGGGAGCGGCTGGTCGAAGCCGCGGTGCGGGTGTTCTATCAGCAGGGCGTGGAGAAGACGACGATCGCCGACATCGCGCGTGCCGCGGACGTTCCGGTCGGCAACGTCTACTACTACTTCAAGACGAAAGACCAGCTCATCGAGGCGGCGATCGGCTCGCACGCGCGCATTCTCGATGCCGTGATCGCCGCGAGCGACCGGCACGAGACGCCTTCGGGGCGGCTGAAGGCCCTGATCGCGGGATGGGTCGCAGATCGTGAGCAGACCGTGCGTTACGGCTGCCCGTTCGGCACTTTGTCCTCGGAATTGGACAAGCGGGGGGACGGGCTCGATACCGCGGCCGCCGAGGTGATGCGCGTGCTGGTGGATTGGGCTGAACGGCAGTTCGCCGCGATGGGACGCGCGGACGCGAAGGAGCTCGCGATCGCCTATGTCGCGGCGTATCAAGGAATTTCCCTGCTCACCAATACTTTTCGGGATCCCGGACTGATGGTCGCCGAAGGGGCGCGGCTGTCGCGCTGGATCGATTCGCTGGTGAGCTGACCTCCAGCTGGGCGCGGATGCCGAAACCGATCCTTGCATTCGATGCATTGCCGATATATCGTCGATAGCATGATTAGAACACGAGAGCCTTGGGAGGCTGACATGGAACACCGAGAACATCGAGAATTCGGCCGGCGTGGCCGCGGGCCGGTGCCCGGTCACGAGGGCTTCGAGCACGGGCGGCGCTTTCGCCGCGGCGGACGTCACGGCTTCGGCCCGGAGTTCGGGCCTGGCTTCGGTCCCGGCTTCGGGCCAGGCTTCGGCCCGCATTTCGGACGCGGACGCGGACGCGGCGGCCGGGGTAGGCGTGGTGACGTACGCGCCGCCGTGTTGTTGCTGCTCGCCGAGCAGCCCATGCACGGTTACGAACTGATCCAGCAGATCCGTGGGCGCAGCAACGACATCTGGCGGCCGAGCCCCGGATCGATCTACCCCGCGCTGGCGCAACTGGAGGACGAGGGCCTGGTCCTCATCGAGAAGGTCGCCGGGCGCAAGACCGCGAAGCTCACCGAGTCCGGCACCGAGTACGTCGCCGCGCACCGGGACGAGCTGGGCGATCCGTGGGCGGACGTGCAACAGGACGTCGGCGCACAGGCGATGGACCTGCGCGCACTCGTCGGACAGCTGATGGGGGCGGTGGCCCAGGTCGCGGCGGCAGGCACCCCGCAGCAGGCGGCGCGGGCGGCGGAGCTGCTCACCGAGACCCGCAAGTCCCTTTACCGCATCCTCGCCGAGGACGAGACCCCCGAGAAGTAGGGGACGCGAAACACCCCTATACCGCGCGCATTTCGAGCCGATCAGAGGGATCATTGTGAGATGCGACAGTCGATCCGAGCGGGAACTTGGGGCGTTTCACACTTGCGTGATGCCGTGCTGGCCTTCGTGGTGGCCGGTGTGGCCGCGCTCGGCCCGGGCGTGGCGTCGGCCGAGCCGCTCGGCTTCCGCCCGCCCGACGTGCCGACGTACGCCGCTCCACCGCAATCGGACCACCTGGCCGCCGCGTGGTATCAGAAGAGTCATCCGAACGCGGTCCCCAGCGGTACCAACGATTTCGGCTGCGTGCCCAGCGCCCGGCATCCCCGTCCGGTGGTGCTCGCGCACGGGACCGACTCCACAGCCTATTCCGACTGGTCGGGGATCGCGCCGCAGCTGACCGCGGCCGGATTCTGCGTGTTCGCGCTGAACTACGGCGGCAAGCCCGGAGCGCACAGCTACGGCACCGAGGATCTGGTGCTCAGTGCCTACCAGGTCGGTGCGTTCGTCGATCGAGTGCTCGCGGCGACCCACACGGACAAGATCGATCTGGTCGGGTTCTCGCAGGGCGCGAACGTGACTCGTTACTACGTCAACAAACTGGGCGGTGCGCCGAAGGTCGAGCAATGGGTCGGCCTCGCATCGCCCAGCTACGGCGGTGTGATGTACGGGCTGGTGCCGGTCGCCGAGGCGATCCCGGGCGCTCTGCAGGCGTTCGCTCAGGTGACTTCGCTCGCCGCCGTCCAGCAGGTCGAGGGGTCGCCGCTCATGCTCGATCTCAACGCGGGTGGCGACACGGTGCCCGGGGTGCGGTACGTGACCGTCGGCAGCCACGTCGACGAGATGATCCAGCCGTTCGAGAACATCGCGCTGCGCGGGCCCGGCGCGCGGAACATCGCCCTGCAAGACCTGTGTCCCGCCGATCTCACGGGGCACTTCCACATGGTGTACGACCCGTTCGTGCAGGAGTTGCTGCTCACCCTGCTGGATCCGGGCAGCCCGGCGCCGGTGTGCAGGCCGGTCCCACTCGGCACCGGTATCCCGGAGGTCATCATCGCGGGTCATTCCTGACCGCAACCGCCCGCGGCGCCTGGTTCGCGGCTGTGGGGCGCCAGAGCGCGGTGATCGGACTCGGATCCGGTACCTCGATACAGGCACGCCGAGGCAGCGGACCGCCTACCGGAGGCGTACGCCGTGCCCACCGCCGAGTGGCCGGGCCGTGTCGCCGAGTCCGCCCTGTGTTCGCCCGGGTGCATTCGGCACGCGTACCAGCTGACGCCGAAGCGGCTGAATCCGGTCCGCTGACCGCGACGCGGCCGGTGTGAATACCAGACGCTGCGCTACACGGGCGGCGGTGCTGCTCGCACTGCTCCCGGGTATCGGCGTATTCGGAGGCGATCATGTGCCACGGCTGATCCGAGGGCCGCCCAGCGGCTTGAATTAAGTGCGGACAAAAGCGCCGGACCGCTTGCCGCGACCTGGCTCGACCGACGCCGTGCCGACGCACGTCTGCCCGCGTGCGAGGTCGACGCGAAGCTCATCGACTCGGCCCGCTGTGCGTAACACCTTCGCGCGGTGCTCGCGGCCGGGTGTGACGACCTGGTGACGTGCAGTGAAACCCTGCGTTCTATCGGCTTTCGTCCACCACTTCTGGTATCCAGGGCGCAGCTCGGCGCGGTATCGGCTCTTGCGTGAACAAGTTTCAATCAATGATTGAATCAACGATGGAAACGTGCTTGACTTGGCGCATGCCGAAACCGGTCTCCGAAGCCGCGACCACCCGCGATCGTCTGCTGACGGCCGCCGAGCGACTGCTGCTGGAAGGCCGATACGACGAGGTGTCCGTGCGGGGTATCTGCGCGCAGGCAGGAGCGAACCCGGCGGCGGTGCACTACCACTTCGGGTCGAAGGACGCCCTTGTCGCCGCGTTGCTCGAGGAGCGTTTGGGTCCGGTGTGGGCGGACCGGTTGGCCGCTGTCACCGGTGGGCACGGGTCGATCGCCGAGGTGGTCGATGCGGTGATCGAGCCGTTCGTCGAGTTGGCCGCCGATCCGGTGGGCCGGTTGCACCTGAGGCTGCTGGCGCAATTCGTCCTCGGCAGGCAGGTGACCGAGTGGCGGCAGCCGTGGTTCCGGATCGATGCGTGGGTGAGCCTGTTGCCGGGCCTGAGCGAGCGCGAGAGCAGGCGCCGGTGGATGTTGGCGTTCGACCTCCTCATCATGCGATTCGGCAGTGCGGAGCACCGAGAGATGTCGCAGGAGGCGGTGGCCACCCTCCGGGAATTCGTGGTGGCCGGATTGACCGCTCCGACAGGAGAGAAACAATGAACGACGTATTCGCACCCGCCCAGCTCGGGCCGATCACCCTGCGCAATCGGGTGATCAAGGCCGCGACCTTCGAGGGCCGCACGCCGGACGCGCTGGTGACCGACGACTTGATCGAGTTCCATCGCGAGGTCGCCGCCGGTGGCGTCGGGATGACCACCGTGGCCTATTGCGCGGTCGCTCCCGGCGGCCGGACCGACCGGCATCAGATTTGGCTACGCCCGGAAGCGGTGCCGGGGCTGCGGAGGCTCACCGAAGCCGTGCACGGTGCGGGTGCCGCGGTGAGCGCGCAGATCGGCCATGCCGGACCGGTGGCGAACGCGGCCTCCAACCGAGTTCCGGCGCTGGCGCCGAGCCGGATGTTCAGCCCGCTGTCGATGCGGATGATGCGAAGCCCGGACGAGAACGGGATCCGCGAGCTCGTGGCCGCTCATGCCGGCGCGGCGAAGCTGGCCGAGGAGGCGGGTTTCGATGCGGTGGAGATCCATTTCGGGCACAACTATCTGGTCAGCTCGTTCCTGAGCCCCAAACTGAACCGCCGCGCGGACCGGTACGGCGGCAGCTTGGCGAACCGGGCGCGGCTGGCGCGTGAGATCGCCGCCGCGGTAAGGGAAGCCGTGGGCGGCAGGCTCGCGGTGACCGCGAAGCTGAACATGGAAGACGGAGTGCGGGGCGGGCTCACCGTGCCCGAGTCGATCCAGGTCGCCGCGTGGCTGGAAGCCGACGGCAGCCTGGACGCGCTGGAACTGACGGCGGGCAGCTCGCTGCTCAACCCGATGCTGCTGTTTCACGGTGACGCCCCGCGGAAATCTTTCGGCGACGTTCTTCCGGTGCCCGCGCGATGGGGATTCCGTATGGTCGGCAAGGCATTCCTGAAGGAGTATCCGTACCGGGAGGCGTATCTGCTCGAGCGCGCACGGCACTTCCGCAGGGAATTGTCGATGCCGCTGATCCTGCTGGGTGGCATCACGAATCTGGACACGATGCGGCTCGCGCGGGCAGAAGGCTTCGAGTTCGTCGCCATGGGCCGTGCGCTGCTGCGGGAACCGAATCTGTTGCGACGCATCCAATCGGATGCGTCGACGCGGTCGGCGTGCGTGCACTGCAACGAGTGCATGCCCACGATCTACACCTGTACTCGCTGCGTATTCCGTCCTGGTCAGCCGCGCGAACCCGTAGAGCTGACACTGTCGGGCATCGGCGGCGCCGGCACGCAGCAATAGGCGGCCGCTGATCGACCGGCACCGTGTCTGCGAGGGGCAGTCGAACGCGGGCCGTTTGACCGGATGGCATCGCCGTGCCAGAAGGGGCTGAAGAAGCGTGTACGTGACCGAAACGCGAATTGCGCGTGGGCAGTGGGGAGGAACCCCACTTCCTTGCGGCGATCAGTCGTGGAACGCGTAGAGGATCGCGCCGTCGCGGGAGAGGACGGCGCGGATCGCCTCATAATCGGCGGGCGTCAAGGAGGCACGGCGCTGTTTCCAGAAGGACAAACTCGCCGCCAATCCGGGATCCGCGGTGCCGTGACGGCGGCAGTACTCGGCGAGCGCCACCCGCAAGCGCGGCGACGTCGCGGGGTGCGCGGCGAGGTCGATCAGGCTGGTCAGCGTCGCGCAGGCGGACACGTAGTCGCGGGCCGCGGCGGTCGGGCTCTTCGTGTGCTGGTTCATCGTCCTCTGGTGTCGTGACCGTCGGGGCTCGGTACAGTGCGGTTGTTGCCGAAAGCGCTTGCGGCGGAGGAGATTCGCGTGGGCATCAGGTCGGGCCGCGCGCCCACGTTGGCACGCGCGGGGGCACCCGTGCCAGCCGGGAACCGCTGGATCGAGCGTGCGATCGGATCTTTCTATCGGCGATCCGCGTTGAGCGCGATCTCGAGGTCGACTTCGATGATGCCCTCGCCGGACTCGTCGGCGACCACGGTCGGCGCGATCGCGCCGGTGGCGCGGTAGGTGCGGCGGGGGATCAGCCGTCGCAGCCCCAGCCGCACCCGTCTGGGCCCGTGTCCGGGCCGTAGCGCCAGTTCGAGGGCACTGCCGTCGGTCACCGCCTTGGCGACCAGGACATCCGTATGAGGCGCGATGCCGAGAATCGGTCCGGTCCGCCACTCGGGCGGCACCGTTGCGCGAATGAGATCGCGCAGGCCGTCGGGCCGGTTGAATCGGGTGAGCGTGTGGTGGGCGTTGGTCACTGTCGAGACTCCCGCGAGCGCCGGGCGCCGTTGCGCTCGTCGACTCGGTACCGGGTCGGGCATGGACCAGGGCGTCGGCGAGGTCGGATTCGCCCATCTCGGCGGCGGCGGTGGCGACAAAGATTTTCGTCATCCCGTCACCGTTGATCACGTTGTAGTTGCCGAGGTCGATGCGGGCGCGTGAGCTGCCGCGCAGGCGCGCATCCCGCCCGTCGAAGTCGATGAAACGATCGCGCAGCGTGGTCCAGGTGTCGCGCGCGAGGTCGGGCATCATCGCGTTGAGCCAGGCCACCACGCCCGCGTCGTAGCCGAGCACGGGCCTGCTGATGGCGATCCCGTTGCCGATTCCGGAGTGCAACGACCGGGAGCAGCGGCTCGCGATGACGCGGTATCGGCAAGGACCGAGCGCGAGCACCCCGCTGCGCTGACCCGTCCTGCCTGCGGGAGAGCGTGACGCGCGAACCGAACTTCGTCGCTCCGGATTCGAGGCCCGTCTCCCGGGTATGCGCCAGATGTCAGCTTGTTCCGATATTCCAGGAGGTTGTTGTGGCTGAACATGGAAGCGGTGCTCGCGAGGGCGTCGAGGGCGTCGTCGAAGACGCCAAGGGCAAGGTGAAGGAAGCGGCCGGTACCGTCACCGGTCATCAGGACCTGAAGGACGAAGGTCGCGCGCAGCAGGACAAGGCGGAATCGCAGCGCGAGGCGGCCGGGAAGGAAGCCGCGGCCGAGAAGGCGCGAGCCGAAGCCGACGTCGACGAGGCCCGTCAGTCCGCCCATCAGCACGGGCGGTAATCACGCGCGGGTTCGTCCCATCGGAGGTATCCGCCGCCGTCAGCAGAGCTGGCGGCGGCGGACCGGCGTCGTGGGCCTGCTTCGCTCAGTCGCGGTGAACGATGACCGTCACGGACCGATCGGGATGCGGGGTGCCCGCGCCGCCCCGCACGGCGAACACGTCAGCGGGCTTCCTGGACCTCGGTAGCTTGGCCAAGAGAGTGAACTGGTCATCGAGTGCGGTGCGCATCGCGTCGACCAGAGCGCGGTCCAAACGAAGCGTGCGCAGCGAGGCGTAGACGTCCACCCAGGTCGGCAGCGCGAACGAAGCATCGATCCAACTGTGCTGGTCGGGCAGGTAGACGGTGAGAATCGGCGGATCGTTGTACCCGAGCCCGGGCCAGGAGTCCACTGACTGACCGGCCACTTGCATGACGAAAGTCAATGCCTCGGAACGTAATTGCAGCATGCCCCGTTTGACGGCATGGCGGGGGTCATCGCTCCATCCGCTGACATCGAACCGCCTGCAATCGATCACGGTGCGGCGGGAACCCCAGTGCTCGGAGAACCACCGGCGGATCTCGCGATTCCATTCGAGAGCGGCCAGTATGTCGACACCTCCCGCCTGTGCCTGCGTCAGATCGGGAACCTGTTCGGCGATTTCCGTCATATCCAACGCGGCCTCGGGCTTCGGGTAGCGCCGTGCCAGCCGCACCGGCGATTTGTGTCGTCGGCTGTGTCGGCCGAGTCCTGCGAAGGCGGCGTAGTGGATATCCCAGCCCTGCGGATGGTTGGTCGGCGGCGGTAGGTCGACGGGGCGGCCCGCGACCAGTTCGTCGGCGATCCGATTGGCCACTGCGGCGTCGCCGTAGTGGGTGCGCAGCAGCCGCAATGTGCACACCGCGGCGAGTACATCGATGATCAACGGCGGGTAGCTCGGTACGTCCAAGACGAGAGTGGACGGGGGAAACAACGGCTGGTTCGGTTCGGAACGATCCGGTTGCAGATTGCGCGACGACATTGCTCGGTCGACCGAGATTGTCTGCTGCCCAGAGACGTCCGCCACGATACGTCCGCGAAGGAAATCGGAGTGGTCCAGCAGATACTGGGTCAACTCGACCTCGCGTCGACACCACAGGCTGGCGGTGTAGGTCTCGGACCGCACCCTGGCGATCGCCGGTGTGGCGGCGAACAGACGCCACACCATGCCCGTGTTGGACTCGCCGGTGGGGACGGTCATCGCGTCGATGGCCACGTCGGGGGCGCGCCACAGACCGAGTTTCATCAGTTCCGGCTTCGTGTCGCCGGACCGATGGCTGAGCGCCAGGGAAGGCCGTGGCCACCACGGGGCGATGGCGGCGAACGCGAAGGTCGCCACGTCGGCGAGCCGGACATCCCGCCACGGATGAGTGGCGGCGGCTTCTAGCCAGGCCAGAGTCCGCAGTCCCAGGGCACAGCGGCGCAGGACGCACAATCCCAGCGCGCTGACCGGGCGATCCCTGCTGATCAGATAGCCGATGGCGTCCATGATCGGCGGACAGACCAGCAACCTCGCGAGGATGCCGACGGCTTCCCGCAGCCGCTCCGGTTCCAGCTCCCGCGTCAACCAGAACCAGTGGTCTCGCCACTCGAGTGATTGTCCTTGTTGCGTGGGTACCTTGATCGGCAGCCCGTCGGGCCACGTCGCGCAGTAGAAGGTCTCGATCGCTTCGGCGAGATCCATTCGCAAGTGGTGTGTCTGCTCGAAAGCACCCATCGCTTGGTCGACCCGGCGGATCGTCACGTGATACAGCAGATCCGCATCCGTGGAGGGCGCGCGGAACATGCTCGAAAAGGTGTTTCCGACGATAGAGCTGAGCCACGCGCGGATGAACTGCGATTGCAGGCGGGCTTGTGACGCTTCCTCCGTACTCGTTCGCTGTAGCTCATCCGACAACGAAATCAGCTGGGCAAGACTGTATTCGCGATCGTATTCGAGTGGGCCCGCCTGCGCGAGGACGTCATCGAGCGCGGCCGAGCTGGTCGAACGGCTCACACCGGGTGGAAACAGGTCCCATTCCGTCGCCCCGAAAAGCGGCCAGTCGTCGAGCGCGCCGCGGTGGGACCAGGTCTGGTAGGCGAGCGGGAGCGGTACCCCCTCGATGGCGTGCCGCACCCCGTGGGCGACCCAGTAGTCGTGAGGCCACGGCTCGGTCCACAGAATCGTCGTGTCGTCGCCGAATTTCCGATCCAGCCACTGCCACCACGACTCCCACAATTCGGGATCGATTCGCCGGACCGCCGTCCGGAACCACGCGTAGGCTCCGGCCGCCACCGCCGATGCCTCGGATCGCGACATGTCTGCCTCGAATACGGTTGTCGTGCAGATCGATTCATCCGAGAATACGGTGCCGCGCCCGAATGCGGCAGCCGATGAGACCGTCGGTAGCGCGGTCGCGGCCGGTGCGGGGTCGACGGCAAACCTGTGGGCATCGCGGGCGGGCTCGTATCGATAATCGGGGTGCGCGGCAGCCCGGCGAGCCGGCGCCTAGGCGTACGGCTCGACGGTGAGCACGTACTCGAGCCTCGTGAGTCGCTCGGCTGTCTCCAGCGACGATGTGATGACCAATCGGTTGGCGCCGCCGTCCTCGACGACTTCCGCGCCGGATCTCCGCAGCCAGTCGAAGAACTCCGAACGGATTGCCGTGAGAACGGTGTCGTCGCCGAGGTCACCCGGAGTCAGGAGGACGAGGTATCGGCGGTCTTGCGCTGGCATGCGGCTCTCCTTCGATCATCCCGGGGACTCGATCGGATCAGGGCGGCGGACCCTTTCACTGGCGAACTGCCGCCCTCGGATGCCTAGGCGGAGTCACGAAGTCCGCATGTTACGCGGATACTCGCTCGCTGGATCGCACGCGCGGCCGATCGACCCGGCAGCGCTCGGAACCGATTCCGTCCGGCGAGCCGGAAGTGCCGCTCGTCGGGGACGAACGGCCTGTCCGGCGTAGATCCGCGCAGTAGATCAGCGCGAAGACCCGTCGGCCACCGCCCGGCGGGCCGCGCTGACCGCACGCTTGGCAATGGCCCAGCGGTGCACTTCCGAAGGCCCGTCGTAGATGCGGAAGGGCCGTACTTCGCGGGAGAGGCGCGCCAGCGGGAGGTCGTCGGAAACACCGAGCCCGCCGCACAACTGAATGCTGCGGTCGACGATGCGGAAGATCGCCTCGGCGGCGAAGGTCTTCGCGATCGAGGTGGCGTTGCCCGCGTGCTCTCCGTTGTCGAGTTCCCAGCAGGCGCGTACCAGCAGTGCGCGGGTCGCGGCGATGTCGATCTCGTTGTCGGCGATCATCTTCTGCGCCATGCCCAGATCGCCGATCCGGGAACCGAAGCCTTCACGCTGGGCGACCCGCTCGACGGCGATGTCGTGGCCTCTGCGCGCCGCTCCCAGCCAGCGCATCACGTGCGTCATGCGAGCCGGACCCAATCGCACCTGGGCGTATTCGAAGCCGCGGTCGACAGCGCCGAGCACCGCTTCGTCGGGGACGAACATGTCCTCGAAGAAGACTTCGCAGTGTCCGCCGATCATGGCGCGGTCCAGCGTGGTGATATGCCTGCCCACGCGCAGGCCCGGGGTGTCGGCGGGCGCCAGGAACATCGTGGCCCCGCCCCGCTGTCCCGGTTCGCCGGACGTGCGGGCCATCACGATGAAGAAGCCGGCCCCGTCGGCGCCGGTGATGAAGTGCTTGTGGCCGTTGATCCGCCAGCCGCCGTCGACGGGGACGGCCCTGGTGGCCAGCGCCGCCGGGTCGGAACCGGCTCCGGGCGCAGGCTCGGTCATCGCGAAGGCCGAGCGCACCTCGCCGCGGGCGAGCGGTTCCAGGTAGCGCGACTTCTGCTCCGGGTCGGCGATGTGGGCGAGCATGTGGACGTTGCCCTCGTCCGGCGCCGCGATGTTGAGCGCCGTCGGGCCGAACAGCGAGTAGCCCGCCTCCTCGAACACCGGCGCGCGATCCGACATCGACAGGCCGTGGCCGCCGTACTCGACGGGCGCGTGCGGCGCGAAGACCCCGGCCTCGCGCGCGAGCTTGTTCAGCGTGACGCGCAGTCCGTCGCCGCCCGCGGCGGTGATGTCGCCGAGGTGCTCGTCTTCGATCGGCAGCACCGTCTCCCGCACGAACGCCCGGGTGCGGTCGATCAGCGCCCGAACTTCGTCGGAATAGGTCAGTTCGATCGGCATCGCGTATTCCTCCTCGACATGCAGCGCCTCGTCCGCGGACCGAACGATCGCTCTGTCTGAACACTGTTCCACTGGGCAGGTGCGGTGTCAAAGAAGTTGATTCATGGAGGTTGTCCCGCACGAATAGTGGATATCTGTTGTTCAGCTATTCTGAACAACATGCGAAACGAGCCTGTGGCGCCGCACGAGGCGATCCGGCACGCGCGCCGCGCCGCGGGTCTGTCGCTACGCGAAGTGGCCCGCCGTCTCGAGGTGAGTCCGGCGACGCTCAGCGCCGTGGAGACGGGAAAGACCGGAATCTCGATCGCCCGGCTCACTCGCTTGTCCGATGTGCTGGGCGTGCCGGTCGCTCATTTGCTCGGCGGCACCTCTCCCGCGGCGCGCCCGAGCTCCGATCGGGCCGATTCCGAGCGGGATGAGCAGGGTGACTGGCGCGAGTTCGCCCCGCTGGACGTCGACCCGGTGCTGGCCGCCGCCCTCGCGTCGTTCGTAGAGATCGGCTACCACGGCACGACCGTGCGCGCCATCGCCCGGCGGGCTGGTACCAGCGTTCCCGGCCTCTACCACCATTATCGCGACAAGCACGACCTGCTGGTCCGCATCCTCGATCTGACCATGGACGAACTGCACTGGCGAGTGCGCGCCGCCCGCGCCGAAGGCCGCGACAGCATCCACCGCGTGCGCCTGATCGTCGAAGCGCTGGCCTTGTTCCACACCCACCGCCGCGACCTCGGTTTCATCGGCGCCAGCGAGATGCGCAGCCTTTCTCCGGGGGAACGCGCGCGCATCGCCCGCTCCCGCCGTGATATCCAAGCCCTCCTGGACGACGCGATCGCCGAGGCTCATGCCGAGGGCCGCATCGCCAATTCCCAGGTTCGGGCGGCAGGTCGTGCCATAGCCACCATGTGTACGGCCATCCCCCAGTGGTTTCGCGAGTCGGGCTCGGCGACGCCGGAGGAAGTGGCCGCGCAATACGGGGATTTCGCCCTGGGTCTGCTCGGGGTCGATCCGGTGCGTTAGCCGCATATTCGCGGCTTCGCCCCGCCCTTCGCCGGTGGCCGAACAACACCCCGGCGAACAGTCCCACCTTGGTGGTGATCGGCATACCCCTTGGGGATCGGAGCCCAGCACTCGGGGGCCTGATGGCGGCGGCGCATACGGCGGAAAGTAGGACGAGTACCGCCAGTGAACCGGAGCAGCCCATGTCGACTCTCAGCACAATCGCCGCCACGGAGGAACGGCGTGCCACGGTGTGGACCGAGGACGGCGCGGCGCTCGCGGTTCGCGAATACGGCCCGAGAGACGCGGACCTCACCGTCGTCCTGCTGCACGGACATTGCCTGCGCAGCGAGTCCTGGACCTACGTCCGCGACGAGCTGCTGCGCCGCTACGCAGGCGCTCGGATCGTCTGCTATGACCACCGCGGCCACGGCGAGTCCGCCGCCGCGCCCCGGCGGACCTACAACATCGACCAGCTCGGCCGGGACCTGCGCGAAGTTCTCGATGTCGTCGCCCCGACCGGGCCGGTCGTCCTCGTCGGCCACTCGATGGGTGGTATGACCGCGCTGACCTACGCCGGTCAGAATCCGCACGAGATCGGCACCCGCGTCGTCGGAGTCGCCCTTCTCGCGACCGCCTCGGGCGGTCTCACCGACGCTGGGTTCGGCCGTCTGCTGCGCAGCCCGGTCGTCTCCGCGTTCCAGGCGGCCGTCCGACTCGCGCCGGGGGCGATGCACCACGCGAAGCTGCTGGCCTGTCAGCTGTTCGCCCCGCTCGTCCGTACCGCGGAATTCGGTGATCGCAAGGTGAGCCCGCGGGTGCTCGCCCTCGCCAACGCGATGCGCAACGAGACGCCGATCGTCACGATGGCGAGCTTCTTGAGCGACCTCATGGTCTACGACCGGACCGAGGCTCTCGGGCTTCTGTCCCGGATTCCGACGCTGGTGCTGTGCGGTGGCGCCGACTTGATGACGCCCCCGTCGCATTCCGTCGCGATGGCCGCCGCGGTCGAGTACTCGGACTTCGTGATCGTCGAGAGCGCCGGACACTCGGTGATCCTGGAGCAGCCCGGGCTGGTAGCGGAGGCCGTCGCGCGCCTGATGACGCGCGCGGGCGAGGCCGCCGACCTCACCTACGTCGCGTAGCGGCCGGAAACCTCACAGGTATCGCTGGCGGAGTTTGCCCTTGACCAGCTTCCCGGTGGGGGTCCTGGGCAGATCGTCGGCGAAGTCGAAACTGCGCGGCACCTTGTAGTGGGCGATGCGGTCGCGCAGATACTCGCGCAGCTGCGTGGCCAAGGCGGGGCCGGGCTCGGCGCCGGGGGCCGGTTGGACTACGGCCTTGACCGATTCGCCCATCTCCTGGTCGGGCACGCCGATCACCGCCACGTCGAACACCTTCGGGTGCAGGGCGAGGGCGTCCTCGACCTCCTGCGGGTAGATGTTCACGCCGCCGGAGATGATCATGAAAGCCTTGCGGTCGGTGAGGAACAGGTAGCCCTCCTCATCGACGTAGCCGATGTCGCCGGTGGTGGTCCAGGTCGGGTGGTCCGGGTGGACCGCTTCGGCGGTCTTAGCTGGGTCGTTGTGATAGGCGAAGGGGGCCTCATCGCGTTCGAAGTAGACGGTGCCGATCGCGCCGGTGGGCAGCTCCGCGCCGTCGTCGCCGCACACCCGGATGGTGCCGAGACCGGCCGTGCCGACCGAGCCGGGCTTGCGCAACCACTGCTCGCTGTCGATGAAGGTAGCGCCGTTTGCCTCCGTCGAGGCGTAGTACTCGTGCAGGATCGGGCCCCACCAGTCGATCATCGCCCGCTTCACGTCGACGGGACACGGAGCGGCCGCGTGCACGGCGACCCGCAGGCTGGACACGTCGTAGCGGGCGCGGACGGCCTCGTCGAGCTTCAGCATCCGGACGAACATGGTCGGCACCCATTGGCTGTGGGTCACGCGGTAGCGCTCGATGGCCGCCAATGCCTGTTCGGCGTCGAACTTCTCCATGATCACCAGCGTTCCGCCGAGCGCATGGACCACGCCGCCGAAACGCAGCGGCGCCGCGTGATAGAGCGGGGCCGGGGAGAGATAGACGGTCTCGGTGTCGAATCCGTAGAGGGGGCCGAAGATCGCGGTGTAGGTGTCACCGGGCGCGTCACCGACCTGCCGTTCGGGCAAGGGTTGTTTGATGCCCTTGGGTCGTCCGGTGGTGCCCGAGGAATACAGCATGTCCGCGCCGCGCGGCTGGTCCGGGAGTGGCTCGGGCGTCGCCGCGGCCTTCGCCTCCTCGTAGGACTTGTATCCCGGCACCGGGCCACCGAAGGCGAGGCGGAGCTCGACCGCGGGAGTCTCCGGGACGATCCGCTCGGCGGCGTCGGCGAGACCGGCCGATACGATCAGCGCCCTGGCTCCGCAGTCGTTGACGATGTAGCTGATCTCGCTGGGCGACAGATGCCGGTTGACCGCGGTGATGTAAAGCCCGGTTCGCAATGCCGCCCAATACACCTCGTAGATCTTCGGGTCGTTGCCGGACAGCAGCGCGACGTGATCGCCCTTGCGCAGCCCCGCGTCGTACAGGTGCCGGGCCAGTCGAACCGAGTTCTCCTCGAGCTCCCGATAAGTCAGCGCTTCACCGGTCTCGGCGACGACAACAGCCGGTTTTTCTGGGAATCGGTCGACGTGTGCGCCGGGGTACATGCGGCTCCTCGGTGGAACGGAGCGGTCGGTGTCCGACCGCCCGGGCCTGCGCGGGACGTCCGGATTCACGGCCGTGCCGGCATCCCTGGCGTCCCGCAGAGCGGTTGCTCTGCCACCGACGATAGCTGAAAGTAAACGGTGGTTCTGGTCTATTCATCGGAATTCGCCCGGGCGCGCTCAGCGCCGGTCGCCGCGGGTGCGATGGGCTGCCGCCCGGCCGGACACGCTCGCTCGCGGGAGGGACACCGGGGCAGCCGCCTGCCCGTCGATCAGGACATGTGCCACGCTCACCCGCGTGCCTCGCTCGAGCCGCACGCCGGCGCGGCTGCGCGGGCGAACTCGGCTCCACCCGAGGAACCCGCGCCGGGATCGAGCAGACGACGTGCCGATGCACCCTGAAGGGTGCGGTTCTCGGGATCCGCGATCGCGGCATGGACGAGGATTCCCCTGGACGTTACTGGTAGTTCACCGTTTCCGCCGTCGGCTGCGTTTACGATCGCGTCATCGAGGGGAAGGTGGCGAATTGCCGTATCGCCGCACATCAGTGCTTGCCGTAATAATTTTCACGCTCTGTGGTCTGCTGTCGGGTTGCGGGGAGGATCGCAAGTCCGGACCTGTCCGTGCGTACAACGCCGATGCGAGGGTGCTGAACATCGTGGCGGGCTCCGAGCACGACGCGGTATTCGAGCAGGTCGTGCAGCCGTGGTGCCGGGACCAGAAGCTCACCTGCACCATGACCCGCCTGGGATCGGTGGATCAAGCTCGGCTGCTGGAGTCCGGCGACGCGCCATACGACGGATTCTGGTTCGCCAGCAGCGTCTTCCAGCAATTGGGTGATACCGCACACCGCCTGCAGCAAGTGCAACCCATGTTCAGCACGCCACTGGTATTCGCAGGTCCGCGTAGCGAGTTGGACGCGCTGGGATTCACCGGGCGGGAGGTGGGCGTCGAGGAGATCCTGGCGGCGGTCGAGGCGAAGAAGACCACGACGTGGATGACGAATCCGACCCAGTCCAATTCCGGCGCGACCGTGCTGCTGGGCTTCCTCAACTACTTCGCAGGCAACGATCCCGGTGTGCCGCTGACCCGGCCGCAACTCGATTCGGAGCAGGTTCGTGCCGGGATAACGCGTCTGACACGGGCTTTCGGGAAGACGCCGCCGTCCACCGGGCTGCTCATGGACGAATGCCTGGCCGCACCGCAACAGTGCAAAACGATGTTCACGTACGAGGATCTGGTGATCGAGCGCAACCAGCAATTGGTGCGGGCGGGTAAGGAACCCCTGTACGCCATCTACCCTAAGGGCGCACTCGCGATCTCGGACGCTCCGCTGGGATTCCTGCCGCACGGCGACAATCCGGAGAAGCTCGCGAATTTCCGCGAACTACAAGACTTCTTGCTTTCGGCGGATACCCAGCAGCGGCTGGTGCAGTTGGGGCGGCGGCCGATCACCAGCATCGGGCTGTCGCTGCCGGGCGCACCGCGTGCGGTCTTCGATCCAGCCCGGGGCATCCGCGCGACGATCACCGAACAGCCGATCACGTATCCGGCCGCTCCGGTCATCGACGCCGCGCTGGAGAACTACCAGACCGTCTACCGCACTCCCACCGACCTGGTCTACTGCATCGATGCCTCCGGCAGCATGGCCGACAACGGCGGCTGGGACGGGGTGCAGCGGGCCGTGGACCTGCTGTTCGATCCGGTGCAATCGAAGAAGTACCTGCTCCAGATCGGTCCGCACGACCGCACGGCGGTGCTGCTGTTCAACCAGACCACGGCCCCCGCGCGATGGACCAGCGGCAATGCGGCGCCGGACCTGCGGAGCCTGCGCGACGCCGTTCGCGCCCGCAAGCCGGGCGGCAACACCGGCATCTACCGCTGCCTCGACGCCGCCGCCGACCAGTTCACCGGTGCGGCCGACCCGGAACGAAAACGTATGGTCATCCTCATGACCGACGGCGCCGACACCGAAGGCGGCCGAGGCCTCGACGACATCGCCCGCACCGGAGTCCCGGTGGTGGTCATCGGATTCGGCTCCGCGGTGCAACAGGACACGCTCCGGACGATCGCCGAGCGCACCGGCGGGTCGTATATCACCACCGATGACATGGTCGCGGCGTTGCGCCAGGCCACCGGTTACCGGTAGGAGGGGCCGGTGCCGAGTAATGCCGCCGTGATCGCGGCGCTGGTCGTGCTCGTTCCCACTTTCCTCGGTCTGTACGCCGTGCTCGGATCGCCGGTCGGCGCGGCGCTGGTCGCGGTCGGCGTGGCCGTGCTCACCGGCCTCGCCGGGCAATCGGTCGCTGTCGTCACTCGGCGCGGTCGGCTGACGCGGCGCGTATCGGAGACCAACCGCCGGGTGGCGACACTGGCCGCGCGCGTCACGGATGCCGACACACGCGTTGCCCTGCTTCGAGCCTGTGGCACCATCCCACGCCTGCTCGATCGCACCGAGACCGTCGATCCGGCAGACCTTTCCATGACCTCGCGCAAGCTGCTGGACTACCTGGTCAGTGTGGAATCGGCGCTGCGGCGGTACGTCGAGATCCAGGACCACAGGTCGGCCTATCGTGATGCCGAGGCGCTGCTGATCCGCAGCCGACGCACACTCGCCGGTTTCGAGGCTTTCGCCGCGCACAGCGCCGAACAAATCGGCGAGGCCGATCTGGCGTCCTTCTTCCGGGACCTGGCCCACCTGGAACTCATGAATCCTTTGCAGCTTCCCCCGAGTGAGGAGCGATGAACAGATCCCGCCTCCCCGTCCTCATCGCGATCGTGGTCGCCGTGACCGCCATCGCCGTTGGCGTCGTGGTGATCCGCGACTCGAACGACACTCCGGCCGCAGTCCAGCAGCTCACCTGCTCGGGCGGATCGGAGAAATCGTCGCTCATGGCCGACGGCGAAGTCCGTGCCGTCCTGCGCGACCGGTACGGACTCGAGGTGCGCTTCGACAAACGCGGTTCCTATGACCTGGCGCAGATACCCACCGAGCAGCTGCGCAATCAGAAGATCGACTGCCTGTGGCCGTCTTCGGCGAGTGCGCGCAGCGTCTTCGAAACATCGCACGACACCGCCGCTTTCCCGGACTACCGCGCCGAATCGGTGCTCGAGACGCCGGAAGTGATCTACGCGGGCGCGGCCGCGACCGACGCGCTGGTTCGCGCGGGCATCGTGGCGCGGCGCGACAACACCTACTACATCGTCGATTTCAAGCGCTTGCTGCTCGACTTCGTCTTGCCCAAGCAGAAGTGGACCGCGCTCGGCGCGCCCGACCTCGCCGGTCCCATCCGGATCGCCAGCACGGATCCGAAGTCCTCGAATTCCGGATTCACGCTGCTGCAACTGGAACTGACGGTCATCGCCTCGGGCGATGTGTTCCAGCCGCCGACGGTCAGCGAGGCCAGGTCGGGACTGCCCGCCGTGCGCGGCCTCTACGACGCGCAGGGTCTGCAGTCCGACAGTTCCGACGGCGGTTTCCGGGAATGGCTCATCCAAGGAGCGGCCTCGTTGTACGCCGGATACGAGAACCAGATCCTGCAACAGCTGGTCGGCTACCGCGACAACGGCCCCGCCACCGAGGCGCTGCTGGCGAACGCCAGGCTGCTGTATCCGGACCCGACGATCTTCAACAGCAATCCGATCCTCGCCCTCACCGCTCCGGCGCATCGGTTGATCACGGCGCTCCAGGATCCGAAGATCCAGTCGATCGCCTGGCAGCGTTACGGTTTCCGCTCCGCCACCCAGCTCGGCGCAGCGCACGCCGCCGACTTCGCGCAGATCCCGTTGGCCACTCAGCCGCGCTCCACGACCCCCCCGCGGGCCGACATCACTCAGCTCCTGCTCGCCTGCGTCCGCGACAGCCAGTGCTCTTGAGCAAGGTTATTCCACCCGAAGTGGGCAATACGGTCCATGGAGAGGTGAGAACCATGAGTTTGTTCCGAAATGCTGACAGATACCGATGGCGCCGCACCGGCGGAGTGCGGCGCAGCCGGTGGCGGACCGGGTACGGAAGCGGATGGCGCAACCGGTATGGCGACCGGTGGCGGCGGCGCGAGCGTCGGGGGACGGGCAGGTATGCGAGATCCGGCGGATTGCGTGGGGCCGCGCGCTTCGGCTTCATCGCACGCGGGATCGCCTACATCGTCATCGGCATTCT
Organism: Nocardia sp. NPDC004168; assembly: GCF_040610355.1. NCBI lineage: Bacteria > Bacillati > Actinomycetota > Actinomycetes > Mycobacteriales > Nocardiaceae > Nocardia > Nocardia sp. NPDC004168. The sequence goes on from NZ_JBEXME010000001.1 coordinate 568,229, forward strand.
CGCCTTCATGCTGGCCGTCGGCACCGCGCAGCACGAGCCGACCGCGGGCGGTGCGCTGGCGGCGCTCGCCGGTAAGCCGCTGGGCTATCTGCTGCTGTGGATTCTGGTTTTCGGATTCGCGGCTCTGGCCGCCTGGCGGCTGGCGCAGGCCGCCGCCGCGCCCGCGACGAGTTCGAACGGGCCCCGGCTGCGCGCCTTGGGCCTCGGAATCCTTTATGCCATAGCGTTCTTCGTCGTTCTCAGGTTCGTCGTGGACGGACGGACACCGCAGCCGAGTGATGCATTCGCACGCGATGTGACCGCCCGGATACTCGGCTGGAGCGGCGGCCAAGTGGTCGTCTTGCTCCTCGGCTTGGCCATCCTGGCCGGGGGCGTCCTGATAACCTTGCGCGGGATTCGGCTGGGCTTCCTCGACGATCTGCGAATGGGCTGGATGACCCGAGCTTCGCGGGAGGCCGTGATATGGCTGGGCCGGATCGGCTATCTGGCGCGGGGCGTCATCGTCATCGGCATCGGACTCGCCGCAGTGGTGGCGGCCGCGAACTACGAACCGGCGAACGCCAAAGGGGTCGACGCCGTTCTGCATGATTTCGCCGACAGCGCCTTGGGCCCTTGGCTGCTCATCGCTGTGGCCCTCGGGCTGATGGCGTTCGGGATACTGTCGTTCCTCCAAGCGCGATACCGGCGCACCTATGGCGGCGTTCCGGTCTGAGTCCGATCACGGCCGGGCCGACCGCCTGTTGTCGCGCTCGTCGGCGTCCGACGGCCCGAATGCGGGATGCGGTTCGCAGAGCCCGCCGATACCGGCCGTCGGTCAGCCGCGTGTGTCCGCCGTCGGCTCGGACCGGTCGGCCGGCCCCTTGATCTCGATGATCGGTAACCGGAGCGCGGCCGGAGCGTCGGCCGGGACCACGGGGTTGCGCGGCGGCACGGGGGCGATGCGCCGGTAGGGCGCGCCCGGCTCGGGACGCGGATCCGGCTCGCCCTTGTTCGGCCAGAGGGCGGTGGCGCGCTCGGCCTGCGCGGTGATCGTGAGCGAAGGGTTCACCCCGAGATTGGCCGAGATGGTGGAACCGTCGATGACATGCAGTCCCCGGTACCCGTGCATCCGGTGGTAGGGATCGACCACCCCGGCGTCCGAGGAGTCGCCGATGACGCAGCCGCCGATGAAATGCCCGGTCATCGGGATGTCGAACAGAGCGCTCCAACCGGCGCCCGGGATGCCGTCGATCTTGTCGGCGACCCGGTGGGCCACCTCGTGCCCCGCCGGAAGCCAGGTCGGATTCGGTTCGCCCACACCTTGTCTGGTGGTCATCTTGCGACCGAACAGACCGCGTTCGGTGTAGGTGGTGATGGAGTTGTCGACCGACTGCATCACCAGCAGCCCGATCATCTGTTCCGACCAGCCGCGCGGATTCTGGATGTGGAAGGCGTCGCGTCCGAGCTGGCGCATGGTTCGCGCCCACAGGCGTAGCTTCGATGTCCGCCCATCGGGGTCGATCATGGCGGTGCCGATGAGGCCGATGGCGTTGCTGCCCTTGCCGTAGCGCACCGGCTCGATGTGGGTGTCTTCGTCCGGGTGGATCGAGGAGGTGATCGCCACCCCCTTGGTGAAGTCGGAGTCCTTGCGGCGGCTGCGTATCGAGAGCAGCTCCTCGGAGTTCGTGCGGGAGAGTTCGCCCAGACGCGGGGAGATGTCCGGCAGAGAACCGCGGTCGCGGAGCCGGTGCAGCAGTCTCTGGGTGCCCAGCGCGGCCGCGGCGAAGACGACCTGCTCGGCGGTGAACCTGCGGCGCGCCCTGCGGACCCAGCGTCCGGTGCGGACGGTGGAGATCTCGTAGCCGCCGCCGGGCAGCGGACGCACATCGGTCACCGTGGTGAGCGGATGGACCGTCGCACCGGCCAGCTCCGCGAGGTAGAGATAGTTCTTGACCAGGGTGTTCTTGGCGTTGTGGCGGCAGCCGGTCATGCACTCGCCGCAGTGCGTGCAGGTGTTGCGGGCGGGGCCCGCGCCGCCGAAGAACGGGTCGGGCACATCCTGACCGGGCCGCGCGCCGTTGCCGCCGAACAGGACGCCGACGGGGGTGCTGCGGTAGGTCGAGCCGACGCCCATCTCCTCGGCGATCTCGGCCAGCACGCGGTCCGACGGCGTGGTCGCGGGGTTGGTCGTCACGCCCAGCATCCGCTTGGCCTGGTCGTAGTGCGGAGCGAGTTCGTCCTTCCAGTCGGTGATGTGGCCCCACTGGCGGTCGCGGTAGAACTTGTCCGGCGGTTCGTAGAGGGTGTTCGCGTACACCAGCGAGCCGCCGCCGACGCCCGCGCCCGCCATGATGAAGGTGTCCTTCAGCAGCGTCAGCCGCTGGATGCCGAAGCAACCAAGGGCCGGGGCCCACAGGTACTTCTTCGCGTCCCAGGAGGTCGTGGCGAACTCGTCGTCGGCGAAACGCCGTCCCGCCTCGAGCACGCCGACCCGGTAGCCCTTCTCGGTGAGCCGCAGCGCGGTCACACTGCCGCCGAACCCGGAACCGACGACCACCACGTCGTAGTCGAACGTCATCTGATCTCCACCACTTGTCGAAAGTTGTTGCCGCAGAGAGGGTCGCGTCAAGAGACGCGCCTCGGGTCGTAGTCGGCGAAGTCGACCTTGCGCGTATGCCACCGATAGCTGGTGACGGTGCCCGGCCAGTTGTTGGTGATTCGCCCGGCCGCGTTGCGATACCAGCTCGAGCAGAAGTTCCACGGTGTGCGGTCGAGCCGCTGCTGCAGCCTGCGATCGAACCGGGCCTCGACATCGGGGCGCACTTCGAGCACGTGGCCGGGCCGCTCGGCGAGACGCTGGACGGCCTGGCGGATATAGCGGGCCTGGGATTCGATCATGTAGACGATCGAACCGACGCCGAGGTTGGTGTTGGGGCCGTAGACGAGGAACAGGTTCGGGTAACCGGGAACCGTGATGCCTCGGTAGGCCCGGGCCCCCTGCGACCACTCGTCGGCCAGCTTGCGGCCGCCCCGGCCGGAGATCCGCATCGGCCAAAGGAATTCGGTGCCCTTGAAGCCCGTGCCGTAGACCACCGCGTCCACCTCGTGCAGCGCGCCGTCGGCGGTGCGCACGCCCTCCGGGGTGATCTCGGCGATCGCGGTGGTCTCCACCGTCACGTTGGAGCGGGTGAGCGCGGGCAGGTAGTCGTTGGAGAACAGCGCTCGCTTGCAGCCGGCCGGATAGTCGGGGGTCAGCGCGGCCCGCAGGTCCGGGTCCGCCACCTGGCGCTTCAGCTGCCGCAGGCCGATCCGCGTCACCAGCTTGCGGATGACCGGCACGTCGACGATGCCCAGCGCGAGGAACTCGCAGAACAGCCAGAACGCGAACCGCTCGGTCAGGCGGGTGATCGGCAGCAGCCGGAAGGCGCGATGATGCCAGGCTTTGTACTCGACGTCCGGTTTCGGCATGATCCACGCGGCCGAACGCTGGAACAGCGTCAACTGCGCCACCGAGGGCGCGATCGCGGGCACGAACTGGACCGCGCTCGCGCCGGTGCCGATGACCGCCACCCGCTTGCCGGTCAGGTCGGCTTCGTGATCCCACTCGGCGGAGTGGAAGGCCGTGCCGCGGAAGGTCTCCACGCCGGGGATGTTCGGCAGCGCGGGCCGCGAGAGTTGCCCGACCGCGGAGATCAGCACATCGCAGGTCAGCTCGACCCCGTCGGCGGTGCGCACGGTCCACCGTCCGGTCGCGTCGTCGAACTCGGCCTCGGTGACCTCGGCGCGGAAGCGGATCTTGGGCAGCAGATCGTGCTCGCGAGCGATTCCGCGCAGGTAGGCGAGGATGTCCGGCTGCCGGGAGAACCGCTTCGGCCAGTCGGTGCGCGGCGCGTAGGAGTAGGAATACAGCGGCGAGGGGATGTCGCAGCCCGCGCCGGGGTAGGTGTTCTCCCGCCAGACGCCGCCGACGTCCTCGGCCCGCTCCAGGATCTGGAAATCGTGCAGGCCCGCACGCTGGAGTTCCATCGCCATGCCGAGCCCCCCGAAACCGGTGCCGATGATGACGATCGAAGGTGTGCTCATGACGACAACGCTATGACCTGGACAAAGACCGATGCCAAACACCTGAGGTCAGAAAATCCATACTTTCGGCCAAATATCGCAGCGCCTTCATCGCCCCGCCCAATCGCCCCGCCTATTGGAAGGAGCTCACGTTGTTCACCTGGTTCGCCTGCGTGTACCCGCTCAGCACGTACTCGCAGCTGAAACCGCCGGAACTGTCCCAGGTAATCGGGGTCGACTCGGTGCCGACATCGGTGATCCACAGGATGTAGATCTCGTGCCCCGCCTCGTACTCGGAGCTGGTCTGTCCGGGGGCGAGAATGAACAGCGATTTGGGCTGGTCCCATTCCTGCCGGTAGACCGAAACGTACACGTCCGTGTCGTTGTACAGCTTGTACCAGCCGGGCGAACTCTTCTGGGCGGGCGGCTGCTCGGTAGGTGCGGACAAAGACACGATCTTCCGCTTGGCTCCCATGCCGGTATCGGTCATCGGTCGTCTCCCTTCAGGTCGTGCGCTCGACAGCAATCGATGGCGCGAACCTCGTTCGCCCGGTGCAGCATATGAATTCGCGGCCGTGCGTTCCCTCACCTCTTTCGGATGAATTACTCCGGCATCGAGGAGCGGAGACGGCGATCTGGATACAGCTGCGGGAATCCGCTCCGATGTGGAGCCGTTTCTGCTGTACTTGCTGTCTGCGATTCGCCTTGGACGACGACTACGAGATCAGCGCAGCGTCACGGGCGGTGTCGAGCCCGGTAGCGGTGCGCTCACACAGTGAGGACGAGACCATGGCCGAAAAGACTGCCACGACTTACCAGATCATCAACTACGAGACGGGCCAAGCACTCGCGGTCGACGGCACCGCGGACAGCGTGACCATGTGCCAGCGTGCCGCCGACGACGACGCGCAGCTGTGGACCTGTCCGGCCAATCCCGAAGAGGGCGATTTCGACATCGTCAACAAGAAAACGGGCGGCCATCTCGCGGCGATCCGTGCGAATGGGCACCTGGTGTGCAGCGAGGAGCATTACGGCTGGGACCTGCCGGATTTCCCGGAGATTTCTCCGATCGCGACCAGCGACGACGAATTCGTCATCGGGGTGATCGTGAACAATCGACCGCAGCTGTTGATCAACCGGGAAAGCGACCGGGAGAAGTGGATTTTCCGGAAGGTGTGAGCGTTCGCGGATCGGCTGCCGCCTGCTACTTCGATGCGAGACCGAACCGTTCGGCGAATTCCGACATCTTGTCGTGCTGTTCTTCGGCGCTCGCCGTGGTCAGGTTGACCACGATCCGGGTCACGCCGTGTTCTTCGAGTTGCCCGACCTGCTCGGCCGACAGATCGGCCGAGCCCCAGCGCGTGTACTCCAAGGCGGCCGGGTCCCGGCCCGCTTCCGCGGCCGCCTTGCGCGCCACCTCGATCTGCAGATCGCGCTCGGCCTCCTCCAGCATTCCGCCCGCGAAGTAGCCGTTGCCGCGCAGTCCGGCGCGGCGGGCGGCAGCCCGGCTCGATCCGCCCACGTGGATCGGAAGTCCGGCCACCTCGAGCGGCTTCGGGTAACTGCAGAGAGCGTCGAAGTCGAAGAACTCGCCGTGATAGCCGACGCCGTCGGGACCGCCCGACCACAGCAGGCGCAGCACGTCGATCGCCTCGTCGGCGCGGCGGCCGCGGGTGTGGAAGTCCACCCCCACCGCCCGCGCCTCGCCGGGCAGGGCCCCGATTCCGACGGTGAGCAGCCGCATGCGGCCCTTGGACAAGACATCGATGGTGGCCAGGCGCTTGGCGAGCACCACGGGGTGGCGATACGGCAGCAACAGGACACCGGTGCCCAGCAGCAGTCGTCGCGTGGCCGCGGCGACGAAACCCAGACAGTCGAGTGGATCGAAGTAGGGCAGTGTCGCGGGCAGTTCTCCAGCGCCGTAGGACGCGCCGGGGTACAACGCGATGTGATCCTGCACGTACAGGGCCTCGAAACCACATTCCTCGGCATGCTGGGCAAACCTGATGAGCCGATCGGGGTCGGTCCCGTTGAACGGCGTGCTGTAGCTGATCGCGAATTTCACAGACATCCCTTCGTATGCGCGTCGGCGCGAATCCAGCGGCGGAGCATCTCGGATGGAGAGCGGAGCCGGTGTGAGCCCGCATCGCCGTACTCGCGATCTCCGCACCACACCGGCGTCGTCACGGTAAACCTTGCCGTCGATGTCAACGCAAGTCGAGCATGGCGGGATCAAACCAGGTACCGGTCGGCCACCTTCGCGATCTCGTCGAGGGCGTGCAGTGTTTCCGATTCCGGAAGGGTCGGCAGGCCGAAGAGCAACCGCTGCACTCCGGCCTCGGCATAGCCCTCGATCAGGGCAGGATCCGTCGCGACGAATGCGACCGTGACCGGCAGGTCGTGCCCGTCGAGCCGGGACAGCTGAGCGGGGATTTCGGCGGGATCGGTCACAGCGGCAGGGATCCAGCCGACACCGTGGCGGATCGCGCGTTCGGCCGCTGCCTCCGCGCCGCCGAGGAAGATCGGCGGATGCGGCTGCTGCACGGGTTTCGGCCAGGCGTACATCGGCTCGAAATCCAGGAACCGGCCGTGGAATTCGGCGAGTTCGTCGGTCCAGATCGCCCGGATGGCGGCGAGTTGCTCGTCCAGCAGTGCGCCGCGGGTGCGTGGATCGGTGCCGTGATCGGCCATCTCCTCGCGATTCCAGCCCGTGCCGACGCCGAAGACGAAGCGTCCGCCGGAGATCAGGTCGAGCGTCGCGACCTCCTTGGCGGTGTGGATGACGTCGCGCTGGATCAGCAGGGTCACGCCGGTTCCGAGGATCAGCCGCTCGGTGACGGCCGCGACGGCGGCGAGCGCGACGAACGGATCCACCGCGCGGTAGTACGGCCGCGGCAGCTCGCCGCCGCCCGGGGCAGGGGACCTGCGGCTCGCGGGGATATGGGAGTGCTCGGCCAAGAACATCGACTCGAACCCCCGCTCCTCCAGTGCCACACCGAGTTTCGGACCGCTGATGCCTTCGTCGGTGACGAAGGTGGTGATGCCTATCTTCATGAGCCCTATGCTCGAACCTTCACATCTATGTGATGGTCAACCCGGGTCGGTATGAGGTGGAACACATATGCGTATCGGAGAATTGTCCGAGCGAACCGGCACGTCTCGGCGATTGCTGCGCTACTACGAAGAGCAGGGCTTGATCGCGGCGCAGCGCTGTGGCAACGGTTATCGCACCTACGACGAGCGTTTGGTGGACCGCGTTCGCCAGATCCGGGGACTGCTCGACGCCGGCCTGCCCACCCGCATCATCAAACAGATCCTGCCCTGCCTCGACCAGCCTTGCTCCATCATGTTCGACGAGGCGACGCCGGAAATGCTCACCTTGCTCGAGGACGAACTGACCCGCATGTCCCGGCGCATCGACTGCCTCACCCGCAACCGGGAGGCCATCGCCGAATACCTCGACGCGGTGCGTACCCATACGAGTCGCCAACTGCGGCGGCGGGATCTGCATCTGACCGAATCCTGAGTCGCCGAGGCATATTCGGACCACTTATGCGGGCCGGACGCATGGCGACGGAGGCGCCCGCCACAGCGCCGCATTGCTCCGCTCGACTCGTCCGCCGCAGCCCGTCCGCCGCAACCCGTCGTCCAGCAGCATCGGTCCTCGAAAGTCATGCAGCGTCAGGCGGTCGCGCAACGTCGCCATCCGGGCCTGCCGTGTGGAACTAATCCACTGCGGTAGTCGGTCCTGCTACTGAGTGTCGATCCGCGGCAGGCGGATTGCATCCGGGTCAGCGGGCGGCCGCGAGCGCCGCGAGGGTTTCGGCCGATGTGTACGCCGGTTTCCAGCCGAGATGCTGCTTCGCGCGGTTGGTGTCCATGACGACGGGGGTGCGCACGATGTGCAGCCACTCGAGGGTGGCGGGCACGAAGGGGAGATAGGTGAGGGCCGTCGAGGTCGCCGTGGCGGCGAAGGCGGGGACGCGCACCGGTCTGCCGCCCAGCGCGGTCACCACGTCGGACAGGCTGAGGGTGCCGTCGCCCGCGATGTTGTACGCGCCGGGCGGAGCGTCCGCGGTGGCGGCCAGTGCGATGGCGGTGGCCACGTCGTCGTGGTGGACGAGTTGCAGGGGGTGTCCAGGGTCGGGAACGATCGGCTTGAACAGCGGATTCGCGCGGGCCAGAGCGCGCAGCGGGCCGGGAAGTTTCGCCCACGGCAGGTCGTGCAGGGCCGGTGCCTTCGGACCCGCCACGATGCACGGCCGCAGCACGAACACTTCGAGGTCGGAGCCCGCCGTGATCTCGGTGAGCGCGGCTTCGCAGGCGGCCTTCTGCTGGGAGTAGTAGTGCTCGGTCGAGCCCTCGGGCGGCACGTCCTCGGTGAGGGGCGAAGGATTGTCCAGGTGGTAGCCGTAGGCGGCGACCGAGGAGGTGTAGACGAGGCGGCGGGCTCGTTCGGCGGCCACCGTCGCCTCGAAGACGTTGCGGGTGCCCTCGAGATTGACGCGTGCGCTGTCCTGCCGCGAGCCCATGATCACGAATGCCAGGTGGATCACCACCTCGGCGTCGGCGACCAAGGCGTCCACGGCGGCCCGGTCGAGGATGTCGCCGCGCCGGTACTCGGTCTTCGTCCAGCCGTGCGCGGCGGGGTCGAAGGGGCGGCGGGCCATGCCGAGGATCCGGCCCACCGCCGGGTCGCGTTCGAGTGTGGTGACAGCGGAGATGCCGATCTCGCCGGTCGGTCCGGTGACGGCGACGGTAATACCCATGGAGCATGAATTCCCCTGCCGCCATGGGCGAAACGGTGCTCAGTCGGGCGGCTCCACCGCGCCCGCCTCCTCGTTGCGGTCTTCGTCCCGCGGGGTTTCGTAGGTTTCGAGGTCCAGGTCGTCGGGGTGGGAGGTATCGGTCTGGTCGCCCAGTTCGGGTGCCTTCTTGTTTCCGGGTTCGGTCACGTCCGTGGCCTACCCACCGATGTCGTCTTCACGCGCGGTGCGGTATCGGAATCCGCCCGAGAGTTTCGGGTCGCCGTACGGCCGGCGCCGAGGAAGCGCATCCTCTCCGCACGCCACCAGCGCGGTGCCGTCGATCCCGAGTAGCATCGCGCGCGGCCCGAGGTGTCAGAGGGTGAGTAGGACCTTCGTGGCGCGGCGCTGGTCCATCGCGCGGTAGCCTTCGGCGGCTTCGTCGAGGGGCAGGGTGCGGTCGAAGACCTCGCCGGGATGGATGTCGCCGCGGAGGATGAGGTCGATCAATTCGGGCAGGAAGCGGCGCACAGGCGCGGGTCCGCCGTGCAGGTGCACACCGGAGAAGAACAGTTCCATGCCGTCGAGCGCGACATCGTGGCTCACCCCGACATAACCGACGTGTCCGCCGGGGCGCGTCGACCGGATGGCCTGTTCCATCGATTCCTGGGTCCCGACGGCTTCGACGACCGAGTGCGCGCCCAGGCCGCCGGTGAGTTCCTTGATCCGGGCCACACCGGCGTCACCGCGTTCGGCGACGATATCGGTGGCGCCGAACTTGCGGGCCAAAGCCTGGCGGTCGGCGTGGCGGCTCATGACGATGACGCGGTCCGCGCCCAGCTGCCCGGCGGCCAGCACGGCCAGCAACCCGACCGCGCCGTCCCCGACGACCGCGACGGTCTTGCCGGGACCCGCCTCGGCGGCCACGGCGGCGAACCACCCGGTGCCGAGCACGTCGGACGCCGTGAGCAGGTGCGGGATCTGCTCGGGCGTGGGGGTGGCGGGGACCACGACGAGGGTGCCGTCGGCCAGCGGGATCCGGGCTTGCTCGGCCTGGGTGCCGATCATGCCGATCGGTACGTTGTGCACGCAGCGGCTCTGATAGCCGGCGCGGCAGATCTCGCAGGTGTTGTCGGAGGCGAAGAAGGAACCGACGACGAAGTCGCCGACTTTCAGTGTGCTCACTTCCGGCCCGATCTCGGTGACCACGCCGATGTATTCGTGGCCCATCGGGGTGGGTCCCCTCAGCTTCTCGATGCCGCGGTAGGGCCACAGGTCCGACCCGCAGATACAGGTCGCGGCGATGCGGATGACCGCGTCGGTGGGCTCCACGATCCTCGGGTCCTCCCGCTGCTCGACGCGCACGTCACCGGGGGCGTGCATGACGACTCCGCGCATGATTCGGTCCTCCTTCACAAACGATGTCCGTTGTCGATCGGCTCGGCGCCGGGATACCGCTGACGGCTCGGCTCACACCTCGGCGACCAGATGCCGTTGTCGAAGTGGGAATGCCCGGTCGACCCCCGATCGGGCCGGTCTCCCGCCGGGCCGAACGTCGTGTCCCCGGACTGCGCCGCTCCGAAGTGGCCGCGCCGGCCGGGGCGACCTCGCCCGGCGCCGCCGATGCCGTCCCGACCTCCAGCCGGCCCGCGGGTCGAGCCCACTTGTCCCGGCGTGCTCGGTCCTCCTGACCGTTCGGGGCCCACTGCCGGTGTCACGATCTCGTCCGGCCGGTCCGTCGATGTCCGCCCATCGTCGCGGTCGTGCGCATGCGCCGCCGGGGCCGAAGATAGATAGGCCCCAGCCTGATCGGCGCGATTATCGCCGGATCACCGGCGCGATCCGCATACTCAGCGCTCGCAGATGATTTCGCCGACCGCTGTTCGGGTGCGTGCGTAAGTGACGACATCGTCCGCGTAGGCCGAGGCGTCCGGTCCCGTGGTGCACTGTTGGAAGCGGCGTATGGCCTCATCGAGGCGCGGTCCTGGTCCGCGGTCGGCGAGGAGGACGACGATCGCTTCCCAGGTCCGGATGCCCGGATCGGGTTGGGACGACAACTCGTCGAGGTAGTGATCGGCTTCCAGCAGCCGTAGCGCTCTGCGGGCGTAGGCGTGCACGCGGCGGGGAAGTTGGCCGCGGATGGCGTCGATGTCGGATTGCAACGCCTGCTGGCCCGTCTGCGCTGGGTCGAGCCGCAGGATCCACGGCGTGGTCAGTTCATCGGACAGCGAGCGAGTGTCGATCAGGTCGGGGCCGGTGGCCGATTCCAGCGGTACATGGGGCAGGCCCAGTCGTGTGTTGCGCCAGTTGCAGTACTGCCACCACGGGGTGGGGGTGGCCTTCAAGGTCAGCCCGAAGCCGAGGACCTGTTGTCCGTCGGTCCATGTGCGGGTCACGCGGGTACGGCCGACGGACGCGACGCCGCGCGCCTCGACTCGTGTCCAGGTGGGCTCGACGCCATGGAACCCGTACGGCTGTAGCAGTTTTCCTGTTTCGCGCAGAAGGCGGCGCAGTGCCGTATCGGGGTTGACCATGCCCGGCAGATTAATCGCGACATCCGACACGACGGCAGCCCACCGGGACTGCCCTCGGTATGAACCGCCCCAGAGGGCGCGTGAGCCGTTTGTGGTCGGTCACAGCATTTACGCATACTACCGGCTGGTAATGAGAGGCGTCACACGCCGGTGGCGGTCCAGGAGTTAGCTGGTCTCCAGATGGGTGAAACACGTTGGCGGGCAGCGTAAAAACGTCGTTACGTGACTGCGTGTTCCGGCCGCGATGCGGTAAGGGGAGTTCGCGTGTTAAAAACCGATAGGTTGGTATTTATTCCCGTTTGTCCAGTGGATGAATGCCACATGAACTGCACAGTTTCCAAAAGCGGGCACTTTATTGTGTCGAGCGGTGACAGGTGACGTAAATCCACCGCGCTCGCCTGCTGTCAAATCGTCTGGGACAGTGTGTTTCCCGGCCTGGTTCCCGTGGTGCGTGGCTTTGTTTCCGGAAACATAGTCGGGGAAGTTGTCTGAAAAATTGCCTTCCGGCGAAACATGCTTTTCTGCAACGGGTTCCGGATTGCAGCCCGCATAGTGCGGGTGTACAGATTGTGAGAACGCGGGACGGTGTCGTGGCACGCCGCACGGGTAAGACGAGCGGCGAGAATCGGCAGTCCCGTTCGCGGATATCGGAGGGCAAGTGGGCGCGGAATCTGCGGGTGCGAAAACCCGCGATGAACTGTGTATATCCGGTTTCGAACGGCCCGAGGGCCGTCGATCGGCACAGATGTTCCGCGCCGGTGGAAAGGTCTGGCGCGCGATGAAGGAGGCGCTGAATGAATGAATTCGATGCCCTGACCGAACGAGTTCTCACGATGTTCTCGCGTGGTCTGCACGTGGTCGAAATAGCACCGGACACGCCGTTGCTGGATTATGGCTTGGACTCGGTTCGGTCGGTGGAGTTGGTGATCGAGCTGGAGCGGGAGTTCGGCATCGCGATCTCCGACGAGGAGGCGGCCATGCTGCATACCGCGCGCGATGTGATCGCGTGCGTTGCGGCGAAGACGACTCGTACGCGGCACACCCGGGCCGAGGCGCGCGCGTGACCACGGGCGCGGGGTGGCAGGAACAATTGCCGCGCACCGGATCCGACTCGTTCGGCGATTTCGCCGACTACAACCGACCCGGCCTGGCCGGATTGCTGCGAGCCTGCCACCTGGACGTGATGTACACCGCCGCGGAGGGCGACCATCTTGTCCGCGCGGACGGGACCCGGGTGCTGGATCTCGTCGGCGGTTTCGGCGCGGCACTGTTCGGTCACAACCATCCGGCGCTGGTACGTGCCGCGACCGCGACATTGAACCAGCAGGTGCCATTCGTGGCGCAGGGCAGTGTCCGGCCCGGCGCCGCGCGGTTGGCGCGGCGGCTGTCCGAGTCGGTCGGTGCGTCTACCGGCCGGGAGTACGTGGTGACATTGGGTTCCACCGGAGCCGACGCGGTCGAGGCGGCGATCCGGCACGCCGCGGTCGCGCACGCGCGCGCCCTGAGCGAACTGGACGCCGAGCTACGGCGGACGCTGCGCCGGCTGCGCCGCGACCGCCTGCACGATGTGCGCCCATCCGCGCCCGCCGGGGACACCGAGCCGCGGACCGCCGCGGTCGTGCTCACCGAATCGCTGGGCCGGATCGCGCGGCTGCGTGAGCGCGGACCGGTGTTCGTCTCGCTCGCGGGCGCGTTCCACGGAAAGAGCGCCGGCGCCTTCGCGCTGACCGAACAGGCCGATACCCCGGCCGACCTGGTGGTGCCCGGCCCGCCGCGGTGGCGGCTCGACACCTGGGCGCCGGACGAGGTGGCGGACGCGTTCGCCGACGAGCTGTGCACCGTGGGTGTCATCGGCTTCGGCGCCGACGGAGCGCCCGTGCGGACGTGGCGGCGGTTGTCGCCCGTCGCGGCGGTGTTCGCCGAGCCCGTCCAAGGCGAAGGCGGTGTGCGGGAGGTTCCCGCCGAGACCCTGCGCGCCTTGCGGGAACTCGCGGATCGGCACGCCGCGGCGCTGGTCTTCGACGAGATCCAGTGCGGCATGGGCCGGACCGGCACGTTCCTGGCGTCGGCTCCCTCGGGTGTGCGCGCGGACTACTACCTGATGTCGAAATCGCTCGGCGGCGGACTGGTGAAGATCGCCGCGCTGCTGGTGGACCGCGCGCATGCCGTGTCCGACTTCGGTCGCTACCACACCTCCACCTTCGCCGACGACGAGCTGTCGGCGACGGTCGCCGACGCGGCACTGGACCTGTTGCGCGACAACCAACTCCGGATCAGCGATGCGGGAGCGCGATTGCGGTCGCAGCTGGACGAAGTGGCCCGCCGCTGGCCGCGAGAGATCGTGGCGGTGCGTGGGCGCGGGCTCCTGCAGGGCGTGCAGCTGCGGGCGCCGGCGCCGGAATCGGCGCTGCTGCGCGAGGTCTGCGCGCCCGACATGTTCGGCTACGTGGTCGCCGGATACCTCCTGCACCGGCACGCGATCCGCGTGCTGCCCACCCTCTCGGCACCGACCACCCTGCGCGTCCAGCCCTCGGCGTTCGTCACCCAAGGCGACATGGCGCGGCTGGCGGCGGCGCTGGACGACGTCGCGGCACTGCTGCACCGTGGGCGATACGACGTGCTGCTGGCGCACTTGGCCGCTCCCGTCACCACGAAGCCCACGGTGACGGAGCGGGCTCCGTTGCCACGGCGCGCCGATATGCCGCCGGCGCGCGACCCGCACGCGCCGACCAAGGTGGCGTTCCTGGCGAACCTGCCCGAGACGGCCGACCTGCGCAGGCTCGCCCCCGAGCTGGAATGCTGGAGCGACTCGGAATTCGCCGCCTTGCTCGAACGTCTGCGCCCCGTCGCCGATCCCTTCGAACTGACCAGGCTGACGATCTCCTCGCCCACCGGCGCCGAGGCCGAGATGATGGTGTTCGCGCTGCCGCTGACCGCCGAACAGATCGTGGCGCATCAGCGTGCCGGCGAGCGGACCTACGTGCGCGAACTGGTGTGGCACGCGGTAGAGCAGGCGATCGCGGCCGGAGCCACGGTGATCGGGCTCGGCGGCTACACCTCGATCGTCACCGATGCCGCACGCGAGGTGACGGAGGACACCGTTACGGTCACCTCCGGCAATTCGCTCACCGCGGCCTGCGCCTACGAGGTGCTCAGCGCCGAACTGGCCGCGCTGCCGTCGGGGCAGCGGCGGGTCGGCATCCTCGGCGCACTCGGCAACATCGGCTCGGTCATGGCCGAACTGCTCGCTCCGCTGGCCGATTCGCTGGTCCTGGTGGGCAGGCCGGGCGCGGGGACGCGCTTGCGCCGGGTGGCCGCCGGACTGCCCGGCGAGGTGGTCGTGAGCGAGGACCTGGCCGCACTGCGTGACTGCCGGGTGGTCGTGACCGCCACCAACTCGGCGCAGCCGCTGATCACCGCGCGACATCTCGCCGCGCACCACCCGGTGCTCGTCTGCGATCTGGCCGTACCTGGCGACGTGGACCCGGCGGTCGCCGAGCATCCGCATCTCACCCTGGTCGACGGCGGCCGCATGGCGCTGCCGCTCGGCCAGACCCCGTCCCTACCCGAAACCGGGTTGCCCGCCGGAATCGTCTACGCGTGCATGGCCGAGACGCTGCTGCTCGGCTTCGAGCCGCGCACCGCGAGCCCGTCCTACGGCGCGCTCACCGTGGCCGGTGTCCGCGCGGCACGAAGTCTGGCCGCGCGCCACGACCTGCGCCCGGTTCTGCTGCCGACAGGAGCCACCACCGTGATCACTCCGACTACCGCGTCCGCCCCGATGTTCCTGGGCGCGGCCGACTTCGCCCCCGCTCGGGCGGGCGGCAAGGCCGCCACTCTGCACGAGTTGCTGACCGACGGATTCGCCGTCCCAGCCGGTTTCGTCGTGCCCGCTGATCTGGACCTCGACGGCGTCGGCGACGACGATCTGTCCGGCTGGGTGCGGGCCATCGGCGGGTTCCCGGTGGCCGTGCGCTCCAGTGGCGTCCTCGAGGATCTCGACGACGCCAGCTTCGCGGGCCAGTACGAGTCCTATCTGGACGTCGCGGACGCGGACGCGCTGCGGACGCACATCGAACGGTGCCGCGCCTCGGTACGCAACGAGCGGGTGCGGGCGTATCTGTCCCGCCGCGGCATGGCCGGCGCCGAGGCGACGGTGGCCGTCCTGGTGCAGCGCATGGTCGAGGCACGTTGCGCCGGAGTCGGTTTCAGCATCGATGTGCTCACCGGCATCGAGGAGCACGCGGTGCTGGAGGCCTGTCACGGCGTGGGCGAGCGATTGGTCTCCGGGCAGGTCACCCCCACTCGCTACACACTGCGGCTGTCCGACGGCGGCGTGGTCGCGCGCGAGGCGGGCGAGGAGGACGTCCGGCTCGACGGCGCCGACACCGAAGCACTGGCGGCGCTATTGCTGGCGGTGCAGGCCCGCAGGCATCGGCCGCAGGACATCGAATGGGCGATCGATGGCGACGGCGCACTGTGGCTGCTGCAGTCGCGAGCGGTCACCGCGATCAGCTGGCGCACCGACATCGACCAGTTCTCCGATGCGGACCTGCGCGACGGCGGCGTCTCGGCCCGGGTGTGCACACCCATGATGTTCTCGCTGTACGACAACGCCTTCCAGTACTCGATGCAGCGGTTCTTCGAGGGGCTGGGCCTGGCCGCGGCGGGCGAAGAGCCGGACTGGATGGCGATGTACTACGGCCGGGCCTACTGGAACGTGAGCGCGGTGAAGCAGTGCTTCCAGCGCATACCCGGCTTCGACGAACAGCACTTCGACGACGACCTGGGCGTCCTCAACGAGTACGGCCCCGAGGGGCCGATCCGCACGCCGAACACGCCGCTGACCATCGCCCGCGCGCTGCCCGTCGCGCTGGCGGTGCAGCGCAGCTATCGCGAACAGCTCGCCGCCGTCGACGCGTTCGCCGCGGGCTGGCCCGCCAAGTACGCGGCGTGGCGCGAGCGGGTGCGCGCGCTGCCCCGGACCGACCAGGCGACCTTCGCCGCCGACCTCGCCGACTGCCTGCTCACCCTGCACGCGACGACCGAGCGCACCTACTTCACGACGATCTATCACAACTCGAGCGTGCAGACCGACTTCAAACAACTGCTGGACAAGGTCGACGCGGCCACCGGCGCGACCAGCTCCGCCATCGACCTGATGGGTGGTCTCGCCGAGATCAGCCACATGGCGATGCAACGCGGAATCGTCGAATTACACCGTGTCGCACAAGAATTCGGCATGGACAGCCCGGAGTGGGAGGTGGCGCTCGCGGCCTTCCTCGCCGAGCAGGGCTTCCACGCCGACGCCGAACTCGACCTCACCTGCCCGCGCTGGTCGGAGGACCCGCAGCGGGTGCGATCAATGATCGCGGTGATGCTCGAACACGGCACCGCGCCTGCCGACCCGGCGGCCACGCTGGTGGAGCAGCGCAAGCGCTACGAGTCCGAATCGGCGGCGGTCCGAGCCCGGGTTCGGGCTCGTCCGACGACACGGGTGCGCTACGCCAAGGCGCTGGACAAGCAGATCGAGCGGATGCGCCGCTACCTCGTGGCCAGGGAACGGATGCGGGAATTCTCGTCGCAGTGCTACGCCGTCGTGCGCGCCTACGTGGTGGAGGCGGGCACGCGCTTGACCGCCGCCGGCGCGCTCGAGCACGCCGACGACGCGTTCCAGCTGACCATCCACGAGCTCACCGACTTGGTCGCGGGCCGCGCGGTCGCGGCGGACCTCGCGCCCGTGATCGCCTACCGCCGTGCGATGTACGCGGCCTATCGCGATCTCACACCGCCGCACGAACTCGGTGGCGGGGTGACCGTGGCCGCGGTGCGCGCCGTCGCCGACGGCGACCTCTCGGGCCTCGGATGCAGTCCCGGTGTCGCCGAGGGCACGGCGCGGGTGATCACCGCGCTCACCGACCTCGACCAATTGCGCGACGGCGACATCCTCGTCACGAGATTCACCGACCCGGGTTGGACTCCCGCGCTGGGCTTGGTGGCGGGTGTGGTGACCGAGGTGGGGGGCATGCTGTCGCACGCCGCCGTGATCGGACGCGAGTACGGCATCCCCGCCGTACTGAACGTGGCGGGCGCGACGAGTGTCGTGCGATCGGGTCAGCGGATCCGAATCGACGGCAGCGCGGGAGTGGTGCGGATCCTGGACGCGGACTCCGTCACGGCCCCCGTGGGCGGCGCACCGTCCGCGGATCACCGGCGAGCGGACGTCGCCGCTCGCGCGCGACCGGAGGAAGACTCGCCGCCGCCCCCCGCTCTCCCCGAAACCGCCACGCAGGTGGCAGATCCTGTCGCATCACCTCGCGTGACGCGCGGCTCCGGAAAGGACACGACACTGACCGCACGTAAACGCCTGATCTGTCTCGCGGGCGGCGACGGCTCGGGCAAGACCACCCAGGTGGCGAGGATCGCCGCGGAATTCGAGGCGCAGGGCCACAGTGTCGCGGCGGTGACGATCTGGGACGCCTTCCTCGACCCTAAGGTCTCCTCGAAACTCCCTTGGGGGAGTCCCGCGGAGATCTACGGCTACCTCCAGATGCTCACCCCGCTCAGCCGCGCGCACTTCCTGTTCCACGCCATGCAGCTGGCACTGGACCTGGCCGCCGAGCGTGGCGCGGACATCGTGCTCGCGAACGCGTATTGGTACAAGTACTACGCCACCGAAGTCGCCCACGGCGGTGACCCGGCCGTCCTGCGCAGCCTGGCGGCGGGGTTCCCGGAACCCGATCGCACCTTCTACCTCGCGGTGCGGCCGCAGGACGCGCTGAGCCGCAAACGGTTGCGCAGCGACTACGAGAGCGGCTACGGCGACGAGGAGTCGTTCCTGGCCTTCCAGCAGCGCAGCCACGAGGCGCTCGACGCGCTGTCGGACGAGTTGGGCTGGATCCGGCTCGACGGCACGGCGGCGCAGGCCGAGATCACCAGCGCGGTGCTGACCCAATTGCGCGAGGACGACCGATGAGCGGCTCGTACACCCGCCGGGTGGCCCTGGTCGGCATCGACGGCGCGGGCAAGTCCTCGGTGCTGGCCGCGCTCCGCGCGCTGGCGGTGCGGACCGACGCCGGTGGGTTCGCGTCGATGACCTGCCCCGATTTCCACGACACCCGCGACGTTCCGCTCGCCGATCTGTCCCGGCAGCTGCGGGCCTTCAGCGTCGGCTGTGACGAGATCGGCGACGTCGCGATGAAGGCCACCGCGATGTACCTGCAGATGACCCTGTTCGGGCCGGTGGAACAGCACTTCCTGCGTACCTGGGAACCGGATGTGCTGGTGTGCGAACGGCATCCGCTGATCGAACTGCTCGTCTACGGTCCACTGTACGTGGCGCTGGCGGGCACGGACGGGCGCTGCCGCGCGCGACAGGACGAGATCGCGGCGGTGCTCGAACGGCATCGACCGGGCACGTTCGCCGACATCCTCGCATGGCAGCACGCCCAGGCCGAACGGCTGGGCAGCTCGCCGGACCCGTGGCTGCTGCTGTCGGAGATCGCGGAATTGGTCGGTCGCGACATCGCCGGCGCGGTATCCGGCTTCGGCGAACGGTTTCGCACCACGCTGCCGGACGCGGTGCTGTGGCTCGACGCACCGCCCGGGCAGGCCGCGGCCCGCTGTGCGCGGCGGTCGGCACACGGGCCCGTCGAGGCCCATGAGACCGCCGAGCGGCTGACCACCCTGCGCTCGGGATACGAGCGGGTGCGCGAGACCCTCGCGACCGCGTTCCCGGAAGTGGCGTTTCACCGCATCGACACCGCCGACGACGTCGACCTCGAGGAATCGGTGCGCGCCTGCGTGACGGAAGGGAAGTTGCTCGGATGAGTGCACGTGACGACATCGGCTCGGCGGACCTGGAGGCGCGGGTCCGCGCGATCGTCGGCGAGGTGCTGTGGGTGCCCGCTACCGATCTGGATCCGGCGGCACCGCTGATCGACTACGGACTCGATTCGCCGACCGCCATCGAACTGACCATTCAGCTCGAACAGGAGTTCTCCGTGAGCATTCCGGAAGACGTCGCCGTCCGGCTGACCACGGTCGCGACGATCGTGCGCTATGTCGAGGACCAGCCATGACCGCGTCATCAGGGACACTGCGCCCGCAACACCCGAGCATCGTGCACGCGCTGCTGTCCGGCGGCGACCGAGGTACGGCGGCGGCGTCGACGGTGATCCTGGCCGAGCGCGCCGCTGCCCGGCACGACGACGAAATCCGCTGGCGCCACGATGATCTGGTGAGCGCTGCGGGCCGCGCCGCGGCGGGCCTGGCCGCCGACGGCGTGCGCCGGGGCGACCGCGTGTTGCTGTGCCTGCCCACCTCGGCGGAGTTCGTCACCGCCTTCTTCGGCGCACTGTCGCTCGGCGCGGTGCCCACCGCCATCGCCACGCCGGGTGGCTTCGGGGCCGCCGAAATCTTCCTGGACCGGTTCACCCGGCTGCTTGCCTATCTGGAACCGGCGGCCGTGGTGAGCACTCCGGCGGTGCTCACCACGTTGCCCGTGCCCGCGTCGGTGGCGACGATCGACGCCTCGGCACTGCATGCGCTGGCAGGCACACCGGGCGCTCCCGCGCTCGCGCCCCACTTGCCCGCACCGGAGGATCTCGCGTTCATCCAAGCCACCTCCGGCTCGACCGGCACGCCCAAGGGGGTTCAGGTCACCCACGCGAATCTGGCCGCCAACTGCGAGCAGATCGCCCGCGCCGCCGCGATCGGACCCGGCGACACCTGGGTGGGCTGGCTGCCGCTGCACCACGACATGGGCCTGATCGGCGGGTTTCTCACACCGCTGTTCTGTGGCATCGACGCGGTGCTGATCCCGCCCAACCGGTTTCTGCGCCACCCGGCCGATTGGCTGCGTGCGGTGCACAGGCATCACGGAACTCACACCGCCGCACCGAATTTCGCCTACGGCTACGCCGCCGCGCGCATCGCCGACGGTGAACTCGACGGAGTGGATCTGTCCGCATGGCGGTTCCTGTTCTGCGGCGCCGAACCGATCCATCCGCCCACGGTGCGGCGGTTCGTCGACCGGTTCGGCGGCTGGGGGCTGCCTTCCGACGCGCTCGTACCGTGCTACGGCTTGGCCGAGGCGTCGCTGGCGGTGACGGTGTCCGATCCGCGGGCGCCGATCGCGTTCGACTCGGTCTCCCGGCGCGGACTGGCCGAAGACGGCGTCGCGGTGGATGTCCCGGCCGGTGACGGCGACGCGCTCGACATCGTCGACTGCGGAGCGCCCGTGGCGGGCACCGAAGTCCGCGTGGTGGACGAGAACGGAACGCCGTGCGGCGCGAATCTGCTCGGCCGGGTGCAATTCCGTGGGCCGTCCACCACGCCGGGCTATTTCCGGCTGCCCGAAGTCACCGCCGCCACCCGGACGCAGGGCTGGTGGGACACCGGGGACATCGGCTACCTGCGCGACGGGCGGTTGCGGATCACCGGGCGACGCAAAGACCTGATCATCATTCGCGGCGCGAACTACCTGCCCACCGACTTCGAGATCGCCGCCGAGCAGGTGCCGGGAGTGCGGCCGGGCGGCGCGGTCGCGCTGGGACGAACCGATGCCGACGCCGGATCGGAAGAGTTGCACCTGATCGTCGAATCCGCCGTGGCGCGGACGGAGCACGACGCGCTGGCCCGTGCGGTACGCGCCGCGGTGAGCAAACGCACCGGCGTGCTGGCGGCCGGTGTGCGGATCGTCGCGCCGCGCAGCATCCCGAAGACCACCAGCGGCAAAGTCCAGCGTGCCGCGGCGCGGCGCCTGCTGGACGGCGACGCGGACGAACTGGTCGGCGCCGTGCGCGGGGGAGACGTGGCGCGGTGACACCGACGACCGGGACCGGCGAGCGTCGCCTCGACGGCCCGTCCACCAGGCATCCCTTGGGCGTCTACGCCCGGTACCGGACCGACCCGCTCGGTCTGTTCTACGAGTCCGCGCTCCACTACGGCAGTGTCCGGCTGCGCCTGGCGCACCAGCACGTGCACCTGCTGGTCGAACCCGAGCACATCGAGCAGGTGTTGGTCACCCGTGCGGGGCGCTACGAGAAGGGGATCAGCTACCGAAGCCTGAACCATTTGCTCGGTCCCGGCTTGCTGACCAGCGGCGGCGAGCTGTGGAAACGTCAGCGCGCCCTGATCAAACCGGCTTTCACGCGCCGTCATGTGGAGTCCGAGATCCCGCTGATGGTCGAGTGCGGACAGCGGATGCGCACCCGCTTGGACGCCCGCGCCGCCGACGGCGCGGCCTTCGACCTGGTGCCCGAGCTGATGGGATTCGCCGCCGACGTGGTGTGCCGCGCGGTACTCGGCGCGGACCTCGACGGCGTGCTTCCGCAGATCGAAGACGACGTGCGCCAGGGCGTTTCGTGGGTCATGCGGCATATGGCCGCGCCGATCCAGCTGCCGCCGCGGCTCCCGACTCCGGGTAACCGGCGGCTGTGGGAAGTGCGACGCCGGTTGCACCACGTGGTCGACGAGGTGATCGGCAGGCACCGGCGAACCGACGACGACGCCGGGTCACTGCTCGCCCGGCTGCTCACCGCCCGCGACGACGCGGGACACGCGATGGACGACGCGCAGCTGCGGCACGAGGTGCTGACCTTCTTGCTCGCCGGTCACGAAACCACCGGAGCGGCGCTGGCCTGGACGATCTACGAACTGGGCCGCAACCCCGCCGTGCTCGACCGGGTGCGCGCCGAGATCGACGCGCTGCCGGACGCGCCGGACGACCCGGACGCCGTGCGGGCCGCGCTGCCCCGGCTGGAGTACACCGGCCGCGTGATCGATGAGGCGATGCGCCTGCATCCGCCGGCTTGGGCGTTCAGCCGTACCGCGCTCGAGCCGGACCATTTCGACCGGTTCGACCTGCGACCCGGTGCGATCGTCGTGATCAGCCCGTTCGTCAACCATCGCCTGCCTCGGTTCTGGGACGCGCCGCTGACCTTCGATCCCGACCGGTTCACCAAGGAGCGGAACCGGGCGCGCCCGCCGTTCCGGTACTTCCCCTTCGGCTGGGGCGCGCATCTGTGCGTCGGCCAGCAGATGGCGCTGATCGAGATCCGGGTGGGTCTGACGATGGTGCTGTCGCGCTACGACATCGAATTGGTGAACGGGATGCGGGTGCGCGAGCACCCCGAGATCTCCAACACCCCCGACCCGGTCCTGGTGCGGTTGACCCGGCGCGAGCGCGCCGTCCCGGCGACCCGGACCAGACAGGAGGCCGCGCGATGACCAGTGCCACCACCGGCGCGATACTGCGCGCCGAAACCCTCGCGGCGGACCCGGCGGCCGCGGCGCACGCCGGAGCCAAGGCCGCCAACCTCGCCAGACTGCAGGCCGCCGGATATCGCGTGCCGCCGTTCGCCGTGCTGGGCACCGATACGTGCGCGCGGCTGCTGGCTCCGTCCGCCGACGCCATCGCGGGACTGCTCGCCGAACTCGATCCGGACGACCCGGCCGCCTTGCGGTCGGTGTCGTCCCGGATCCGCGCTCTCGTCGAGGGATGCCCCCTGCCCGGCGATATCGCCGCCGAACTCGACGCCGTGGTCGCCGAACTGGCCGCCGCCGGTCCGGCCGCCGCGGGCGAGGTGCGCTTCGCCGTGCGATCGTCGGTGCGCGGGGAGGATTCGGCGACCGACTCCTTCGCCGGACAGCTCGACACCGTGCTGAACGTCGGGGCCGCTGATCTGCCCGCCGCGATCGGGACGGTACTCGCCTCCGCGTGGTCGGAGCGCACGCTGTTCTACCGGGCGCGCCGCGGTCTCGACAATGCGCCGGTCGCCTGCGCCGTGGTGGTGCAAGTACTGCTCGACAGCGCCGTCTCAGGGGTGGTGTTCAGCTGCAATCCGCGCAGCGGTGATCCCTCCGAAGCCGTGGTCGCGGCCGCGCTCGGGCTGGGCGAAGGCGTGGTGGCGGGCACGGTGGACTGCGATACCTACTTCGTCGACCGCGGCACCGGCGCCATCACCTCACGGGTGGTCGCCGACAAGCGCAGCCGGGTCGCACCCTCGCCGCACGGCGCGGGGACCACGGTCGAAGAACTCGCCGACCCGCTGACCGCGGCTGCGCTGTCGGACACGGAGATCCAGGAGTTGGCCGAGGTGGCGGGCGCACTCGCGGACCGCTTCGGCGCACCGCAGGATGTCGAGTTCGCCTACACGCCGGACGGGCGGTTGCACCTGTTGCAGGCGAGACCGGTCACGGCGACCGGCGCACGTGAGACGGTCTTCGACAACGTCAATGTCGCGGAGTCGTATCCGGGACTGTCGAGCCCGCTGACGTTCTCGGTGCTGCGTACCGCCTATGAGCGGGTCTTCCGCACGTGTCACCGCGATTTCGGCGCCACCGCGCGGATCGTCGAGCGCAACGCCGCCGATCTGTATCCGTACCTGGTCGGCACCGCGCGCGGCCGGATCTACTACAACATCAGCAACTGGTACCGCTTGTTCCTCGAGATCCCCGGCATGGAATTCGCCATCGAAGGCTGGGAGGCCGCGCTCAATATCGAGAACCGATACCAGCGACCGCCTGCGCCTGCCCGTGGTATCGCCCGGCTGCGCGCGATCGCGCTGCGCCTGCGTGTGTTCGCGATCATCCTGCTCGGCTGGCTGCGACTGCCACGGCGGCTGCGCGCGTTCTTCACGGCGCTGGCGGCGGCAACCACAGACCTCGAACGCAGGCTGGACGAGGATCGGCCGGAGCGCGACCGCGACGCACACGCGTTGCTGGCGTGGACCGAACGCTTCTTCGACGAACTCGTGCCCGCCTACTCGGTGCAGATCTTCAACGATTTCCTCGCCCAGCAGATGTTCCATGTGGTCGGACTGCAGTTGCGCCGAGCCGGCCTCGCCGAGGAAGCGGCGCTCACCCTGCGCAACGAATTGTTCTGCGGCGAGGACGGTGTCGACAGCGTCGATCCGGTGCGGTCGGCACTGGCACTGGCCGCGCGGGTGCGCGCAGACTCGGCGCTGCGTGCGCTGTTCGACGGTCCTTCCACCGCGCAGCAAGTATGGGCGTCCCTGTCGGAAGACCGGTTCGCGACCTTCCGCGCAGCGTGCCTGCGCCACATCGCCGAGTTCGGCGACCGCACGGTGGACGAACTCAAGCTGGAGACCGATCCGCTCGGCGAGCACCCCGAACGACTGGTGCCCATGCTGCGGAATTACCTGCGTGGCGGGCAGAACGCCGATGACATGATCGCGCGTGAGCAGGCGATCCGGCGTGCGGCCGAGCGGACGGCGGCCGAGCTGTTCGCAGGTGAAGGCGTGCGGCGGTGGGTTTTCCGGCTCGCGCTTCGGCTCGCCCGCGAACACGTGAAGCAGCGCGAGAACATGCGGCTGGGCCGCAGCCGCGCCTTCGGTCTGCTCAAGGGGGTGTTCCGGGAGTACGGCAGGCGACTGCACGCCGACGGCCTGGTGGGTGATCCGCGCGACGTCTTCTGGCTCACCTACGAGGAGATCGCGGCCCTCACCCGCGGAACGGCGGTGGACACCGACATCACGCGTACCGTCGCCCTCCGCAAGGCGGATTACGACCGCTGGCAGGCTCAGCGCCTGCCCTCCCGCATCGTCACGACCGGGATCGCCGCGTCGGGGATCAGCGATCCGGCACTGGAGCAACCGGGCCCGGACGCTGCCGAGGGAGCGCGCGTACTGCACGGAATCGGTTGCGCCCCAGGTCGCGTCGAGGCTCCCGCGCTGGTCCTGGACACCCCGGATCCGGACGTCGCGATCGATGGGCAGATCCTCGTCGCCGCGACCACCGACCCGGGCTGGGTGTTCCTCATGGTCGCCGCGGGCGGCCTGGTCAGCGAACGAGGCAGCCTGCTCTCCCACACCGCCATCATCGGACGCGAACTCGGCATCCCCACGGTCGTCGGCGTGCCCGGAGTCACCCGCCTGATCGGAAACGGTGACGTCCTGGTGCTGGACGGCCGCGCGGGAACCGTGACCCTCGGGCAGGAGCGACGACCATGACCGCACCGGATCTGGCCCACGGCGAGAATTTCAGCCTGGAGCACTATCTCGACCCAGCCGCGCACACGTTCGACCAGCGCTTCGCGGAATTCCGGCCCTACGCGCAGCACGCTCGCGGCAGCGGGTTCGTGTTGCGAGAAGTGGCCGGGCCGTCCGGCGCGGTCGTCCCGGTGCGCGATCCGGCGACCGGCGCGACCGACGAGCTGATCATGCTCGGGTCCAACAACTACCTCGGCCTGGGCAACGAGCCGAGCATCGTCGAGGCCTCCATCGCCGCCATTCGCGAATACGGTGTGGGACACGGCGGCCCGCCCTTGCTCAACGGCACCACCACTTTGCACCGGCGGCTCGAGGAACGGCTGGCCGAACTGAAGGGCTGCGAGTCGGCCATGGTCTTCTCCTCGGGCTACGCGGCCAATGTCGGCTGGGTGACCGGTCTGCTGCGCAGAGGCGACGTGCTGCTCTACGACGAACAGAACCATGCCAGCCTGTACGACGGCATCCAGCTCGGCCGGGTGCGCTCGATGGCCTTCGCGCACAACGATGTACGCCAGCTGCGCCACCGGCTGATGCAGATCCGCTGGCGCAATCCAGGGGCGAACGTGGTGGTGGCCGTCGAGGGCGTGTACTCGATGGACGGCGACATCGCACCGCTGCCGGAGATCCGCGCGCTGTGCGACGCCTTCGGCGCGTGGCTGGCGGTGGACGACGCGCACGGCACCGGAGTACTCGGCGCGCGCGGGCACGGCACCGCCGAGCATTTCGGGCTCGGTCCGGGATCGGTGGAGCTGACCATGGGCACGTTCTCGAAGGTCTTCGCGGGCACCGGCGGCTTCGTCACCGGGTCGCGAGACCTGGTGGACACGCTGCGCTTCTTCGCCCGCTCCTACATGTTCTCCGCCGCGCTCGCCCCCTCGGTGGTCGCGGCGGTGCTCGCCGGAATCGACTTCCTGGCCGCGCATCCCGAACGCGTGGCGCGACTGCACGACAACGTCGGCTACTTCGTGCGCGGGCTGCGCGCGATGGGTTTCGCCGTCGACCCGCAGACCGCGATCATCCCGCTGCTCGTACCACAGCGTCTCGCCGTCGCCGACGTGGTCACCGCTCTGCATCGGGAGGGTGTGTTCGTCAACGGCGTCGAATTCCCGGCCGTGCCCCGCGACCAGCAGCGCCTGCGGATCAGCATGATGGCCACCCTCACCCGCGACCACCTCGACCGCGCACTGGACCGCATCGACACCGTCGCCCGCCGCTTCGGCTTCCATCCCGAACAGGAAGGGATCGCTTGACATGACCGACACCGTGATCGCCGCGGACGGGACCGACGCCGAACGGCTGCTGGTACACGCCGCGCTGGCCGCACCCAGCGGCGAAGAACGCGCGGAACTGGTCGAGCTGGCCCACCGGGTCACCGATTGGGCGGCCTTCTTCGAGTTGGCACAGCTCAACGCGACCGTCCCGCTGGCGCGGCGCTCGCTGATCGCCGCCGAGGTGTACGAGCTGGTGCCGCCCCTGGTCCGGGTGCGGTTCGACGCCGTCACCGAGCGGATCGCGACCGCCAACGACCGCCGCCTGGCCGGGGCGGTGGAGCTGGTGCGGCGGCTCGACGAACGCGGTGTGCGCTGCGTGGTGCTCAAGGGCATGCTCTTCGCCACCGAGATCTACCGCGACCCGCGCTACAAGCGCATGAACGACCTGGACATCCTGCTGGAACCGGACCAGGTCGACACGGCCGTCGAGGTCTACCGTGAACTCGGCCTGTTCGCGACCTCGGAGCTGCTCGGCAAGCCGCCCAAGGCGCGGGCCGAGCGATCCCACCACCTGCCGTCGTTCGTCTCGCGCGACGGCGCGCTCGTGGTGGGCACGCACTGGGGCCTGATCACGCCGCTGGCGCCCTACACGGTCGACTACGCCGCGATATGGAAGCGTGTGCGTCCCATCGACTTCCACGGCGTACCCGCGTGGGCGATGGCGCACGAGGACAACCTGCACCATCTGGGCATCCACCTGCCCTACTACAAAACCGGCGTACGCGAACTCGGCGACATCTGGAACCTGGCCCGATACGCGGGCACGGACCTCGACTACGACCTGCTTTCCGGTCAGATCGCGGCGGCGGGCAGCGAGGGCCTGATGTACCACGCCCTCGCCCTCGCGCACCGGCTGGTGCCGAACCCCGACTTCGCGGTGCTGCTGGACCGGATCGCGCCCCGCGTGGACCGATTCACCCGCGCCGACACCGCGCGCAAGGTCGCCGACGTGCACACGTTGCTGCGCAGCCGTTCCACCCACACCTCCCGGATCGAGAAGGCCTACACCGAATTCAATATGACCGCTGACGCGCGGGAGAAGCTGGACGGCTTCGCGCGGCTGTGGTCCGGGCTGCTCCTGGTCCCGGGCGCCGAGGCGGCGAGGATGAGTTCGCTGCGCGATCCGGGCGCGGTGGCCGCCGTCGGGGCCCGCTTGGTCGCGCCCTACCGTCTGACCAGGGTGTTCCAGCGTGACCTCGGCCGGTGGCTGTTCCCCGCCGCGCTGGCCAAGACGGTCTACGACCTCGGCGCGGCATACGCTGGGGAACTCCGGTCCCGCACCGGGCTCGGCAGTGCGCGGCCGCCCGGCATCGACGACTACGCCGCCCGCCTCGGGCTGACCAGAGCGGACCTGCGAGCGGTACTGGACAGCCAGGAATGAGCCCACGGCCGACCGTGCTGTGGGATCTGGACGGCACGTTGATCGGGCAGCGGCGGCGCACCTTCGCGACGCTGATGCCCGCGGGCGCGGCTTGGGTGTTCCGCGATCTCGTCCCACCGCACCGCTTCCTGCCCCTGCTGCGCCGCACGCTGGGTGACGTGCGCGCCAACGACAGCGACCACACCAATACGGAGCTGATGGTGCTGCTGCTCGCCCAGCGTCTCGGCACCGGCCGTGACGTGGTCGCGGACCGCCTCACCCGGTTGGCCGAGGTCGAATTCGCGCGGCTGCGAGCGTGTTTCCCGCCGCGCCCGGCGGCGGTGGCGACGGTGCGCGGGCTGGCGGAGGTGGGTGCGCGGCAAGTGGTCGCGACCAACCCGTTGTGGCCGCGCAGCACCGTCGAGGCCAGGATCCGTTGGGGCGGAATCGATCTCGCTTCGTTCGCCGTCGTCACCAGCGGTGACACCATGCACCGCGCCAAGCCGCGGCTCGAGTTCTATCGCGAATTGCTCGACCAGTTGGGCGCGGCCGCGGGTGACTGCGTCATGGTCGGCAACGACCCGGCTCACGACGGTCCCGCCGCGCAACTGGGCATCCCGGTCTTCCTGGTCGGCCCGCCCACCACCGGCATACCGCCGGCCGTGGCCCGGACCGGACTGGTCACCGTGGGGGATCACCACGCACTACGCCGATGGCTCGGCATCGAGGAGGATTCGTGCTCGTCGTCCTGAACCCGCGAGCGAACGCGGGTACCGCGCTGCGGCGCTGGGAGCCGGTGGAATCGGCCCTGCGCGCCCGTCACCCGCACCTGTCGGTCGAACTGCCCGCCGACGCCGGGCACGCCACCGACCTCGTGCGCGCGGCCGTCACCCGGCCCGATCCGCCGCCGGTGCTGGTCGCCGCGGGCGGCGACGGCATGGTCAACCTGGTGCTGAACGCGCTCATGGACCCGGCAACCGACCACCCGCGCGCTCCCGGCTGCGCACTGGGCGCGGTGGGGCTGGGCAGTTCGAACGACTTCCACAAACCGGTGCCCGGCACCGGACGTATCGGCACCGTTCCGGTGCGGGTCGACGCCGCGCGCGCCGAATTCGTCGACGTGGGCAAGGCGTGCGTGCTGCTGGCCGACGGCACGCGTGCGGTGCGCTACTTCCTGCTCAACGCCAGCATGGGGCTGGTCGCCGCGGGCAATCATTCCTTCAACCACGCCACCGGGGTGGTCGGCTGGCTCAAGTCACGCAGCGTGGAGGCCGCCATCATCGCCACCGCACTCGCCACCCTTGCCACCCATCGGCCGCTGCCCGTCGCCGTTCGTGGCGGCGACTGGAGCCACGCGGCCCCGATCACCAACATCGGCGTGCTCAAGAGCGTGCACTTCGCCGGCGGCATGCGCTACGACACGGCGGTCACCCGCGCCGACGGCCGGTTCGATGTGAACATCTGGGCCGAGGCGGGGAAGCTCAGGACGCTCGGCTTGGTCGCGGGACTGTACGCGGGCCGATTCCGGCGGTCGCCGCTGGCGGTATGCCATCGCGATTCGGTCGTGGAGCTGCGGCCGGATCGTCCGGCGCCGCTGGAGTTGGACGGCGAGGTCACGATGGTGGAGTCGGCGCGGCTGGAGGTTCTGCCGCGGGTACTGAAGGTGTGTGCCGCGTGACGGTGGTGCTCGTCACCGGAGCGGCCAACGGCATGGGCGCGGCCACCATGGAACGCCTTGCGGCGCTGGGGTACACGGTCGAGGGATGCGACCGGGTCGTCGCGTCCGGAATCGCCCGGGTCGACGTGCGCGACGAAGAGGCGGTGAACCGCTGGGTTCGCGACGTGCACGCCAGGCACGGCAGCATCCATGCGGTCGTCACCTTCGCGGCGTACGGCGTCGTCGGCGCGGTCGAGGAGACCACGCCCGCGGAGGCCGCGGCGCTCTATGACACCAACGTCCTCGGCACGCACCGAGTACTGCGCGCGGTGCTGCCGTTGCTGCGCGCCCGAGGCGCAGGCCGCGTGATCGTCGTCAGTTCGGGAGCGGGCGCCGTCGCCGAGCCATACGGCGGTTGGTACTCGGCTACGAAGGCCGCCGTCGAGCGGATCGGCGAAGCCGCGCGCATCGAGGCCGCCGGGTCGGGCATCCAGGTGTCGGTACTCATCCCGGGATGGACCGTCACCCCGATCATCGACACGGCGCGACACGTGTCGAGCCCGATCTCCGCCTACGACCACGACCGCGCCGCCGTTCTGGACCTCGTACGCGGCTACTTGGCCGCGGGACAGCCCGCCGCCGCGGTGGCCGACAAGGTCGCGATGATCCTGGCCTCGGCCCGGCCACGGCAGACCTA
Organism: Nocardia sp. NPDC004168; assembly: GCF_040610355.1. Lineage (NCBI taxonomy): Bacteria > Bacillati > Actinomycetota > Actinomycetes > Mycobacteriales > Nocardiaceae > Nocardia > Nocardia sp. NPDC004168. The sequence continues at coordinate 598,549 of NZ_JBEXME010000001.1, forward strand.
CCTGTGCGGCCGTGACGTCCGCTTGTCCTTCTGGACCCGCAGGCTGCTCCCGAGCCGGGTATACGAGCGAATGGTGCGCCGATACTACGGTTTCCGGCCGGAGCCTGCCCGCCCGCTGCCGAACGCCTTGCTCGGCGAGCTGCGGGCCACCACTGGTCCGCGGTCACCGGCGGACGGCTGACCAGGGCTTTTCCGGGCGGCCGGGCGGAGGGATCGACACCCCGCCCGGACCGCATAGGAGTTGTACCAGCTTCCGGCTGGCGAATCGGGGATTTCCGGTCGTCTCACTAGAATGGGGCGACCGTATTCGTCGCTTCCGGGAGCCAGCCGTGACCATCCAGCCCGTTCGCCTGTTCGGCGATCCCATCTTGCGTGCCCGCGCCGCGGAGGTCACCGCGTTCGATCGTGATCTGCGTCAGCTGGTGACCGACCTGACCGAGACGATGCACGACGACGGCGGTGTCGGGATGGCCGCGCCGCAGATCGGGGTCGGGCTGCGCGTGTTCGTCTACGACACGGGCGACGCCGCGGGGCATCTGGTCAACCCGCGGTGGGAGGTCGTCGGCGACGAGGAGCAGGTGGGGCCGGAAGGCTGCCTGTCGATTCCCGGCGTGCGCTACGACACGCGCAGGGCCCTGCGCGTGCGGGCAACCGGTGTGGACGTCGACGGCGCACCGGTCACGTTCGAAGCCGAAGGGTTGCTGGCGCGGTGCGTGCAGCACGAGACCGATCATCTCGACGGCGTGCTGTTCATCGACCGTCTCGACCCGGCCCAGCGCAAGGAGGCGATGCGGGTGATCCGCGAATCCGATTGGTTCGCGGCGGGCTCGACGGTGCGCCCGGCCCGTTCGATGAGCGGTGCGGGTCGGCCCAACCCGTTCGGAGCGGGCCGCTGATGCGCGTCGTCTTCGCGGGCACCCCGGAACCGGCGGTTCCGTCGCTGCGGCGTCTGCTGGAATCGGCGCGCCACGAGGTCGTCGCCGTGGTGACGCGGCCGGACGCGGTCGCGGGGCGCGGCCGGAAGGTGACCAGGTCGCCGGTCGGCCTGCTGGCCGACGAACACGGCATCCCGGTGTTCACCCCGCGGCGGCCGTCGGAGCCGGAATTCGTCGCGCGACTCACCGAATTGGCGCCGGACTGCTGTCCCGTCGTCGCCTACGGCGCGCTGCTACCCCAGCAGGTGCTCGACATCCCGCGCTTCGGCTGGATCAACCTGCATTTCTCGCTGCTGCCCGCGTGGCGCGGCGCGGCGCCGGTGCAGGCCGCGATCGATGCGGGCGACGAGATCACCGGCGCCTCCACCTTCCAGATCGAGGCCGGACTGGACACCGGCCCGGTCTTCGGCATGGTGACCGAGAAGATCACCGTCACCGACACCGCGGGCACTCTCCTGGAGCGGCTGGCCGACAGCGGCTCGCGCCTGCTGGAAGCGACGCTCGACGGAGTGGAGGACGGGAGCTTGCAAGCGGTCCCGCAGTCCACCGACGGTGTCTCGTACGCGCCGAAGGTCGGCGTCGAGGTCGGGCACGTGCGCTGGGATCTGCCCGCGCTGGCCATCAGCAGGCGGATCCGCGCGGTCACTCCCGCGCCGGGGGCGTGGACCGAGGTCGGCGGCACCCGGTTGAAGCTGGGGCCGGTCGAGTTGGTCGAGGAGGAATTGCCGGAGCGGGTGATCGAGGTCCGCAAGTCCGGTGTGTTCGTCGGCACCGCGACCACCGCGGTGCGGCTCGACCAGGTGCAGCCGCAGGGCAAGCGCATGATGGCCGCGCTCGACTGGGCGCGCGGCGCCCGCCTGCAGCCGGGCGCGGTGGTCGAATGACGCGCGGCAATCGGCCCGGCGACGGCAACGCACGCGACCGGCGGCGCGACGAACGAGAGGCCGCGCCGAATCGTTCCGGCGAGGCAGGCCGGGCACGCGCGCAGGGCGGCGGGAAGCAGCAGGATCGCGACGCGGCGGACAGGTCACGGGCGACCGGTCGGCGTTCCGGCGGTGGGCGCGCCGAGCCGGCCGGCCGTGATCGCGACGAACGGCGCGGCTCCACCGGACGACGCTCGGCGGCGGGCCGATCGGACCGTTCCACCGGCGGGCGCCCGGCTTCGCAAACCGCGCCGCGCCAAGGGGCCAAAGCCGCCGGACGACCGCATCGAAGGGAATCCGCCGACCCGCCGCGGTCGGTCGCTAGGGATGTGCTGCGGGCGGTCCGTGAGCGCGATGCCTACGCCAATCTCGTGCTGCCCGCGCTGCTGCGCGAACGGGGATTGTCGGGTCGGGACGCCGCGCTGGCCACCGAACTCGCCTACGGCGCGTGCCGGTCGCTGGGGCTACTGGACGCGGTGATCGCCGAAGGCGCGGGCAGGCCGATCGAGGAGATCGACGGACCCTTGCTGGACGTGCTCCGGCTCGGCGTCTACCAGTTGCTGCGCACCCGGATCGGCGCGCACGCCGCCGTGGACACCTCCGTCGCGTTGACGCGCGCCGAATTCGGTGCGGGCAAAGCCGGTTTCGTCAATGCGGTGCTCCGGCGCGCGGGGGAGAAGACCCCCGAGCAATGGGTCGACGCACTCGCGCCCGCCGACCCCCTCGGCCGGTTGGCGTTCGAGTACGCCCATCCGGTCTGGATCGCGCAGGCGTTCGCCGACGCGCTGGGCGCGCGAGCGGCGGAACTGCGCGACGTGCTCGCCGCCGACGACGCCCGCCCGCTGGTGCACCTGGTGGCCCGCCCCGGCGACATCACCGCGGAGGAACTCGCGCTGGTCACCGGCGGCGAGGAGGGCCGCTGGTCGCCGTACGCGGTCTATCTGGACGGCGGCGATCCCGGCAAGCTGGAGCCGGTTCGCGAGGGCATGGCGGCGGTGCAGGACGAAGGCAGCCAGCTGGTGGCGCTGGCGTTGACCAGGGCCGCGCTCGACGGCCCGGACACCGGTCGCTGGCTCGACCTGTGCGCGGGGCCGGGCGGCAAGGCCGCGCTGCTGGGGGCGATCGCCGCGATCGACGGTTTCCGGGTGGACGCGGTCGAGCCCGCCGCGCACCGCGCCGAGCTGGTCCGCAAAGCCGTGCACGACCTGCCGGTGGACGTGCACGTCGCCGACGGCCGCGCCAGCGGACTGACCCCGGGCTACGACCGCATCCTGGTCGACGCCCCCTGCACCGGCCTCGGAGCGCTGCGCCGCAGACCTGAGGCGCGCTGGCGGCGCACCCCGGCGGACGTCCGGGAACTGGTGGTGTTGCAGCGCGAATTGCTCACCGCCGCATGGGATCTGCTGCGCCCCGGCGGGGTCGTGGTGTACTCGACCTGCTCGCCGCATCTGCCGGAGACGGTGTCCATCGTCGCCGATGCCGTGCGCCGCCTCGGCGCCGAGCAGCTCGACACCCGCGAACTGCTGCCCGGCGTCACCGATGTCGGCGACGGGCCGGGGGCACAGTTGTGGCCGCACCGGCACGGTACCGACGCCATGTTCGTGGCGGCGCTGCGCAAGCCGCGCTGAGCGGGGTCATTCCCGGCTGGATTGCTCCCGCAAGCGGGCGAGGGTCTTGGCGAGGATGCGCGAGACGTGCATCTGGGAGATGCCCATCTGCTGCGCGATCTGCGTCTGGGTCATCGATTCGAAGAACCGCATGGTGAGGATGCGTCGTTCCCGCTCCGGCAACCCGGCCAGCAGCGGACGGATCGCGACGTACTCCTCGACCCGATCGAACTGGGACTCCTCCTCACCGAGGGTGTCCAGGAGCGAGGCGTCGGTGTCGCGGCCGAGCGTGGCCGCGTCGATCGAACTCGGCTGGTAGGCGTTGCCCGCGATGACCGCCTGGGTCACCTCGTCCGGGTCGACGTCCAGCTCGGCGGCGATCTCCTTCGCCGTCGGCGAGCGGCCGAGAGTCTGGGAGAGACTGTCGATCGCCGCGCCGATGCGTAGGTGAGTCTCCTTGACACGCCGGGGCACTCGCATCGCCCAGGTGTTGTCGCGGAAATACCGGCGGACCTCACCCATGATGGTCGGCACCGCGAAAGACAGGAAGTTGGAGCCGCGCTCGACGTCGAAACGGTCCACCGCGTGTACCAACCCCACCCGCGCGACCTGGGTCAGGTCGTCGAACGGCTCACCGCGCCCGCTGAACTTCCTGGCGATGTGGTCGGCGAGCGGAATGCAGCGGCTGATCAGTTCCGCGCGCAGCGCGCTGTGCCGCGCGGTCCCCGCCTCACTGGAGGCGAGCTGCTCGAAGAGCAATCCGACATCGTCGTAACCGGGAACCGCGCCCGCCGCCTCCAGGGTCTCCTCGGCATCGGTCTCGTCCTCGGTGGTCAGCGTGTCGGCGTCGTCGTCGCGCTGGGAGTCGTACACGGTGTCTTCGTCCGCCACTACGCCTTCCCCCGGACCCGACGGAACTCGACCGTCGTCGGATATCCGGAGACCGTCGCGTCGAACGAATCCTGGGTCGCCTCCACCGAGTCGGTGAGGGTGCGCAGCACGTGCCAGCCGAAGCTGCGCTGATCGGGCAGCCCCGGCTTCTCCGCCAGGCCGTCGACCCGGACGAGCAACACGGTGTCGCCGACGGTGAAACGGCAGTTCAGGCTCGATTCCGGGGCGGCGACCGCGATCAGGGTCGAGCAGACCTCGTCGACGGCCAGCCGGATATCGGCCACCTCGTCCAGTGTGAAATCGCTGAGTAGGACGAGTGTTTCGGCGAGCCCACGCACGATGGGCAGTTGTGTCACCGACGCCGCCACCCGAATCTCCACCGGGGTGCTGTAGAGCCCCTGTTCCGCCGAAATATTGATCACCCTATGCAGGCTACCCACTCCCGCGCTGGACAACCCTGGGTACCGTTAGACTCCGGCGTTGTGTCCAACCCGATTCACCCGCGTCCGGCCGCTCCGATGATCGCCCCCTCCATCCTGTCCGCAGACTTCGCGCACCTCGCGGACGAAGCGGCGGCCGTCGCAGGCGCCGACTGGCTGCACGTGGACGTGATGGACGCGCACTTCGTGCCGAATCTCACGCTCGGCCTCCCGGTGGTGGAGAGCCTGCTGAAGGCGACCGAGATCCCCCTCGACTGCCACCTGATGATCGAGAATCCGGGCCGCTGGGCGCCGCCGTACGCCGAGGCGGGCGCGCACAACGTGACCTTCCACGCGGAGGCGACCGACGATCCGATCGCGGTGGCCCGCGACATCCGCGCCGCGGGCGCCAAGGCGGGGCTCTCGGTGAAGCCGGGCACGCCGATCGAGCCGTACCTGGAGATCCTGCGCGAATTCGACACGCTGCTGGTGATGAGCGTGGAACCCGGCTTCGGCGGGCAGTCGTTCATTCCGGAGGTGCTGCAGAAGGCGCGCGTCGTGCGGAACCTGGTCGATGCCGGTGAGCTGCGGCTGCTGGTCGAGATCGACGGCGGGATCAACGCCGACACCATCGAGGCGGCCGCGGAGGCGGGTGTGGACTGCTTCGTCGCCGGTTCCGCGGTCTACAGCACCGCCGACCCCGCCGCCACCGTGGAGAAGCTGCGCGGCCAGGCGGCCTCGGCGTGGGCCCGCTGAACGGTGCTAGCCGGTCCGCGTTCCACGCGCGGCGACCGCGCGGATCGTCTCGATCACCGCGCTGATCGGCGGGCGGCGGGCGCCGGCCTCCGGTGACCGGATCCACACGCGATACCCGGTGCGCTCGTCGTCCGGTGAGGGCAGCACCACTTGGCTGCCCGCGCAGGCCACCGCGGCGTAGAGGCGGAACAATTCGGCCGAGACCGCCGGGCTGACGGCGTCCGGCCCGGCGGGGCCGGTGAGGAACGTCCAATGCTTGGCTCGCGGATGGTCGACCACCGGCCCGGCGATTCCGTCTTGGGCGAGTCGCCGTAGCACCTGCTCGCCGAGTTCGGCGGGCATGGTGACGGCGCCGTAGTCGACACCGATGTGCAGGAGAATGCGGTGCGAACCGGGATCCATCGATGCGGGCAGCTGGAATTCGCGCCGATACCGTGAGCAGCGAACTTCCGGCGTCGAATCGAGAAATGTGGTCACACTGCGCCCCCAGCTGCGTTCGACCCAATTTGTCCCACTGTGTTCTCCGGCTTTCTCGAGGAGTGAACATCGTGTGGCAGGCTTCCCGCTTGTCGGGCATGTTCCCTGGTAGAGCGTGTCATTGGACTGCATGGTCGGGAAAGTTGAACGCGAGAAGTCAGCCGCGTAACGATATCGCCTCCCGCGCCGTCCGAGCGCGGAATCTGCGTTATAACCGTGTTTCGTTCGAGTATCGAGAATGAATCCGCAAACTCTCTGCGGGGTAAATTAATTCGTGCGGTACGCCAAATGCCGCAGAATAATCATGGATATGTCGTCCGTCCGGGTGATCACGGCGGGTGTGGACATATTTCGTTCCATTTTCGATGGGACCGGCCGGTTCCGCCCGCCTCGGCCCGCCCTGCGGTCGGTTCCGGCGCGGGTCCCGGTCCGCCCTCGGCGGGCACGGAACGCGGCTGTCTACGGCGACCCCGCGTCACTAGGCTGAGGAGGTGCGGGAATAGCGGCCGGGTCCCGCGCTGTTCCGCAACCGGAAGACAACGACGCGACAGGAGTCACAGCACATGTTCACAGGCATCGTCGAGGAACTCGGCGAGATCGTCGCCAGCGAGCAGCTGACCGACGCCGCGCGGCTGACGATCAAGGGCAAGCTGGTGACCTCCGATGCCGGGCACGGTGATTCGATCGCCGTGAACGGAGTGTGCCTGACCGTCGTGGAGGTGGTCGGCGGCGACTCGTTCACCGTCGACGTTATGGCGGAGACGCTCAATCGCTCCAGCATCGGCAAGCTGGACGTCGGCGCCAAGGTGAATCTCGAGCGCGCCGCCGCTCTGAACAGCAGGCTCGGCGGCCACTTGGTCCAAGGCCATGTCGATGGCACCGGCACCGTGCTCTCGCGCACTCCGTCGGACAACTGGGACGTGGTGCGGATCTCGCTGCCCGAGAACATCGCCCGCTACGTCGTGGAGAAGGGGTCGATCACCGTGGACGGCATCTCGCTCACCGTCTCCGGCCTCGGCGTCTCCGACGAGCCCGCCGAGACCGGCAGCAGCGACTGGTTCGAGGTCTCCCTCATCCCCACCACGCTCTCCCTGACCAACCTCGGCTTCGCCACCGTCGGCACCACCGTCAACCTGGAAGTCGACGTGATCGCCAAGTACGTCGAACGCCTCCAGCAGCGCGGCTGACAGTGCCCGCACCGCTCGTCCCCGCCCGCCCACGAGGCTGCGCGGCGGGAATCGCATGCGTAATAGAGCTGCCGCGACGCCGTCATCCGAGCCGTCACCCTCACACGGAGTCACGGTGATCGCCGACCGTGCGGGTTCGATGAACATCGTCTCGACAGGTCGGATCGTCATCACTCCGATCTCCGAGCGAATCGCCGTCACTCCGATCTCCGAGCGAGGCGAGACCGACCGGGCACGACCTGTCTCCGAGCCCGGGGCGGAGACACTTCCCATTTATCAACCGACAGGTGCGGATGGACGCTACGAACCCGGGCCTCGACACCGTGGCAGTCGACGGTTTTCGTGCCGGGTGGCGGGCCGCGGCGAACATACGGGTCGGTTGATCGCAGCACTGAGCGCTCAGCGCACCTCGACCCCGTTTTTCGAGCGAAGCGAGACCGAGCATGCGCCGTTCGCGGCCCGGCTCGCGTCCGAGTGGCCGCCGCGTCCGCGACGCAGTCGCCAGCGGCGGTCGCTCGGACGCGAGCCACAAGGGGGCCGCGAACACGCCGCGACGCAGTCGCGGCAAATTCAGCACAGTACTGTGGTGAGGCACCTATTTCGAGATGGAGCACAGCAGACGTGACCAGGTTCGACAGCATCGAGCGCGCAGTCGCCGATATCGCCGCCGGTAAGGCGGTCGTCGTCGTCGACGACGAGGACCGCGAGAACGAGGGCGACCTCATCTTCGCGGCGGAGAAGGCCACCCCGGAACTGGTCGCCTTCATGATCCGCTACACGTCCGGTTACATCTGCGTGCCGCTCACCGGCGACGACTGCGATCGGCTCGGCCTGCCGCCGATGTACGCGATGAACCAGGACAAGCACGGCACCGCCTACACCGTCTCGGTGGACGCGCGCGAGGGTGTCACGACCGGTATCTCCGGCGCCGACCGCGCCACCACGATGCGGTTGCTGGCCGACGCCGACGCGAAGGCCGACGATTTCACCAGGCCCGGCCATGTGGTGCCGTTGCGCGCCAAGGATGGTGGTGTGCTGCGCAGGCCGGGTCACACCGAAGCCGCGGTGGATCTGGCACGCATGGCCGGCTTGCGTCCGGCGGGCGTGATCTGCGAGATCGTCAGCCAGAAGGACGAGGGCCACATGGCCCGGACCGAGGAGTTGCGCGTCTTCGCCGACGAGCACGAGCTCGCGCTGATCTCGATCGCGGACATGATCGCGTGGCGGCGCAGGCACGAGAAGCATGTGGTGCGCGTGGCCGAGGCGCGCATCCCCACCGCGCACGGCGAGTTCATGGCCGTCGGCTATCAGAGCATCTACGACGAGGTCGAGCACGTCGCGCTGGTGCGTGGCGACATCACCGACGGCGACGACATCCTGGTCCGCGTGCACTCGGAGTGCCTGACCGGTGACGTGTTCGGATCGCTGCGCTGCGACTGCGGTCCGCAGCTGGATGCCGCGTTGGAGATGGTGGCGGCCGAGGGGCGCGGTGTCGTGCTGTACATGCGCGGTCACGAAGGCCGCGGCATCGGCCTGATGCACAAGTTGCAGGCCTACCAGCTGCAGGACTCCGGCCACGACACGGTCGACGCGAATCTCGAACTCGGCCTGCCCGCGGATGCCCGCGATTACGGCACCGGCGCGCAGATCCTGGTGGATCTGGGCATCCGGTCGATGCGATTGCTCACCAACAATCCGGCCAAGCGGGTCGGCTTGGACGGCTACGGCCTGCGGATCACCGAGCGGGTGCCGATGCCGTTGCGCGCGAACGCGGAGAACCTGCGCTACCTGCGCACCAAGCGGGACCGAATGGGTCACGACCTGATCGGCCTCGACGAGCTGGATCTCGGCGAGACCGCCCACTGAACTGCGAACAGACTCCGAAAGGCGGACATCGATGAGCGGTACCGGGGTACCGACTTTCGCGCTGGCGGACGCCAAGGACCTCTCCTTGGGCATCGTCGCCTCGCGCTGGCACACCCAGATCTGCGACACCTTGCTGGCGAACGCAGAGCGGGTGGCCAAGGACGCGGGCGTCCAGCAGATCACGGTGGTGCGCTGCGCGGGTGCGATGGAGCTGCCCGTGGTGGCCCAGGAGCTGGCCAAGTCGCATGACGCGGTGGTGGCGCTCGGTGTGGTGATCCGCGGTGACACTCCGCATTTCGAGTACGTCTGCGACGCGGTGACCGCGGGGCTCACTCGGGTTTCGCTGGACGAGGGCACGCCGGTCGCGAACGGAGTGCTCACCACCAACAACGAGCGGCAGGCCCTGGATCGGGCCGGGCTGCCGGAGTCCCAAGAGAACAAGGGCGAGCAGGCGGCCGCCGCGGCGCTGGACGCCGCGCTGACACTGCGCGCTCTGCGACAGTCCGCGTAGCGATGCCGGTCGTTCGCATCTTTCGCAGGAACGTGGGCCCGGCCGACGACACGTCGGAGTGGGATTTCGAGGTGCGGCCCCGGCGCGCGGTGCGGACGGCCTGGATCGCGGCGGTGCTGGTGGCGGCCGCGTTCACCGTGGGTGGTGTCTGGCTGCGCACCGGGTCTACCGGCGTCAACTTCCGGGTGGCCGATCAGCTCGCGATGATCGGGATCGGTGTGCTCGGCGCCGCGGCCGTGCTGTTACTGACCAGGCCACGGGTGCGGGTCGGCGCGCGGGGCGTGTCGGTGCGAAATATTCTGGGCGACAAAGATTTTCCCTGGGACTATATCCGAGGCGTGTCGTTCCCGGATCGGAAGTCCTGGGCGCGCCTGGAGTTGGTCGACGACGACTACGTCCCGCTGCTGGCGATCCGCTCGAACGACAAGGAGCACGCGGCGCGGGCGATGGCCCGGTTGCGGGAACTGGGCGCGAAATATTCCGGGAGGAAGTGATCGGGTGCGGTGTGCGGCCATCCGGCTCGCGCGGCCCCGCGTGCTGATCTAACCTCGCCGCCATGGAGCCAGGTGCGTTCGTCCTCGCGGCGGCTTTCGCCGACGATCCACTGATGACCTACTTCTGGCCGGGAGCGTCACGGCGGCGGAAAGCGTTGCCGCCGTTCTGGGATTCGCGCATCGCGTCGCGCCGGGAGAACGGTCTGGTCGACCTCGCGCACGACGCGGAGGGCAACCTCGCCTGTGTGGCGCTGTGGGAACCGGCGCACGTGGTGTCACCGACGGCGAAGCCGTTGACCTTACTGCGCGCCTTGGGGTCGAGCGCCGCTCGGGCGCTGGCCGCCGGGCGGCACATGGAGCATGCGCGACCGGCGGCACCGCATCTGTATCTGGCCGCCATCGGGACGTTGCCCCGCGCACAGGGCCGGGGACTGGCGAGCGCGCTGCTCGAGCGTCGGTTGGCGGCGGCCGAGGAGGACTGTTTCCTCATCTCGAACACCAGCGGCACGGTGCCCTTCTACGAGCGATTCGGTTTCGTGCGGCAAGGTGAGCTGCCGATCGGCCGAGGTCCGATCGTGTATCCCATGGTCCGGAGTAAATAGCCGCAGTGCGCCCCGGCGGGCACGCCGATCACTCGATGTGCCACAGCCGGGACGCGGACGGGCGGTCGCGACCGAGCCCGCTGGTTCGATCAATGCGTATCGCCGAGGACCGCGCCTTCTCGTCGCGGATCCGCGCCGCCGATCCAGCCGTCGGAGCCGTTGCGTTTCAGGGCGCTGAGGCCGCTGGACTGGGGCGCCACCGAGACCTGATGGCCCAGTTGGCGCAACCGCAGCACCAGCGGGTCGTGGTCGCCGTTGTCGGTGGCGTTGATCGCCGGATGCTCACCGCCGATACCGGTGGACGGACTGTTGCCAGCGCCGAACGCGACCGCGGAGACCGCCTGCTGCGGATCCAGGCCCCAGTCGAACATGTTGACCAGCGTTTTCACCACGAACTGGATGATCACCGAACCGCCGGGCGAGCCCGCGACATGCGTGAGTTCGCCGCGCGAGCCGTCGGGCGCCTTGCCGAAGATCAGCGTCGGGCTCATGGAGCTGCGCGGGCGCTTGCCCGGCTGGACCCGGTTGGCCATCGGCACGCCGTCGGCGCCGAGCGGGTCGGCGTTGAAGTCGGTGAGCTGATTGTTCAGCACGAAGCCGTCGACCAGGTGGAACGAACCGAACGCCGACTCCACGGTGGTGGTCATCGCCGCGGCGTTGCCGTACTTGTCGACCACCGAGATGTGGCTGGTGCCGTGCTCGGGCGGTTGCGGGCCGACGCCGAGCGGCACGGGGCCGAAGTCACCCGGCTGCGCGGTGCCCATGCTGCGGTTGGGATCGATCAGCCCGGCACGCTGGCGCAGATAGTCGCGATTCAGCAGGGTCTGCGCCGAATTGCCCGGCAGTGGCACGAAATCCGTGTCGGCCACGTACTTGTTGCGATCGGCGTAGGCGAGGCGTTCGGCCTCCGTGATCAAGTGCACGGCCTGGGCGTTGGGCTTGCCGCCGTTGCGGTCGATGTTGTCCGGACGCAGGGCGGCCAGGTCGAAGTTCTCCAGGATGCCCAAGGTCGCGGCGACGGTGATGCCGCCCGACGAGGGACTCGGCATGCCGCAGAGTTCGTGCTCGCGGTAGTTCGTGCACAGCGCGGTGCGCTTCTTCGCCTGGTAACCGGCCAAGTCCTGGGTGGCGATCAGGCCGGGAGTGCGCCCGCCGGAGGCCCGGCCCGCGGCCGCGACGATGTCCTGGGCGATGGCGCCGGTGTAGAAGGCCTGCGCGCCCTCGGTGGCGACGGCGCCGAGCGTCTTGGCCATGGCGGGGTTGGTCAGGACGGTGTCGGCGGCCTTCGGGCTACCGTCCGGGTTGAGGAAATACGCCTTGGCGTCTTCGTCCGCGGCCAGGTCCTTGGCCGACTCCGCGATCTGTCCCGCGAGGCGGGGACTGATCGGGAAGCCCTGATCTGCCAGTCCGATGGCGGGGTCGAACAGTTCGCGCCACGCGGTCTTGCCGTGGTCGTGGTGCGCCAGTTCGAGCATCCGAAGTACGCCGGGCACGCCGATGGAGCGGCCGCTGGCCCGCGTGTTCGGCTTGGGTTCGGTGCGATCGATGTCGCTGATCCAGCGCAGATAGTTCTCGGTGGCCGCGGCGGGCGCCACCTCGCGGCCGTCGTAGGCGTCCACGGACTTGGTGTTCGCGTCGTAGTAGACCAGGAACGCACCGCCGCCGATGCCGGACGCCTGCGGCTCGACCAGGCCGAGCACCGTCTGCGCCGCGATCAGCGCGTCGGCCGCGGTGCCACCGTCGCGCAGCACCTCACACGCGGCTTTCGTCGACAGCGGGTTCGCCGTGGACACCGCGAAGGTATGTGTACGCACCGGCGTCATGTTCGCGCGATAGCCGGTCGCTATCTCCGGGTTGGTGCTGAGATCCTTGGTGCCGCTGCCCGCTGGCCCCGCCGCGGTGGCCGACACCGGCGTGCCGTTCGGCACCGTCTCGCAGACGCCGCCCGCCTGGCTCTCGCCGGACGTGCAGGCGGTGGCCATGCCGACGGTTAGTGCGAACGCCGCCGCCGCGGCGACCCAAGTTCCTCGCTTGCGCCCCATGCCGGGACTCTAACGCTCGGTACCGACAGCCGCGCCGGTTTCCTTCCCACCGGCGAAATCCCCCTGGCCGCAGCGTGTGTCGAGGTCGAGACGGTATGGGTGGTCGCCGCGTGCACCGGCGGTGCGCCATGCTCGGCCGGTAGGCTGGGCCGAGTGGCGATCGAGGCGGTGCTGTTCGACTTCTCCGGGACCTTGTTCCGCCTGGAGGCCGACGAATCCTGGTACGCGGACCTGACGCGGCCGGACGGGCAGGCGTTCGACGTGGACGAGAAGGCCGAGATCATGCGGCGGATGACGGCGCCGGTCCACCACGTCATCGAATTCGACGACGAGACGCAGTACGCCTGGGACCACCGCGACCTGGACCCCGCGCTGCATCGCAAGGTGATGATGAAGGTGCTGCGCACATCGGGAGTGCCCACCGACGAGGACGCCGAACGACTGTACGCCCGGCTGCTGGACCCGCTGGAGTGGACGCCGTACCCCGACAGCGAAGCCGTCCTCGATCTGCTTGCGGCGCAGGGCGTTCCGGTCGCGGTGGTGAGCAATATCCCGTTCGACATCCGTCCGTCGTTCGCGGCCCGCGGCTGGGATCGGCTGGTCGGCGCGTTCACCCTCTCCTACGAGGTCGGTGTCATGAAGCCCGATCCGGAGATCTTCCGTTCCGCCTTGGGCGAACTGGGTGTGGCCGCCGAGTCCGCGCTGATGATCGGCGACAGCGCCGAGGCCGACGGCGGCGCCGAGGCGCTGGGCAGCCGCTTCGCTCTGGTCGAGGCCCTGCCCACCACCGAGCGCCCGGACGCGCTGCTGGCCGCGCTGCGGCGGCACGGTCTCGTGGAGTAACCCGCCCGGATCCCGCCCGGTTCATTTGCCGAAGTCGAGATGTGCGGGATGTCACCGTGTTACGGTGCGATTCCGGCGTGTTCGAAGGTGCGCCGGAAGGTTCGGTACCAACGGGGGTACGGCTGTGAGCTTGGCGTTCTCCGGTGAGGAGCCCTCCGTCGGCGTGGAAACGGCCATGCCGGCGGCGGTTCGGGACGTGCGGGAAGCCGTCGCCGGGATGGCGGGATTCGGACTCGCCTATCCCGTGCTGATGAATCTGACGCGCGGCGGCGACGCGGCCGCCACGGCATCCACCCAGTTCTGCGTCGCGTGGGCGCTGGGGCTGCTCGTGCTCGGATTCGCCGAGGGCGCGCCGGCCGTCCGCAAGCTGACGATCGCGCTGGCGCTCCTGCAGGCGGTCGTCGGGTGCTGGGCGATCAGGGACCTCGCGAGCGTCCCGCCCGTCGTCGGCGTCGTCGCCGCGGGGTACTCGGTGGCTACCTCGGTGGCCGTCGTGCACCTGCTGTGCCGTCCGGAAGCCAAGGGCTGGTTCGGCGTCCCCGTGCCATGACCGCAGCCGGGAGCCGCCGTCGGCCGGGCTGTCGGTCCCGGTCTATACGCTGGATGGGTGGCAGATCCAGCGACGTACCGGCCCGCGCCGGGCACGATCCCCGTCGAACCCGGTGTCTACAAATTCCGGGACGCCCATCGGCAGGTCATCTACGTCGGCAAGGCCAAGAGCCTGCGCAGCAGGCTGAACTCGTATTTCGCCGACGTCGCCGGGCTGCATCCACGCACAAGGCAGATGGTCACCACGGCCGCGAGCGTCGAGTGGACGGTCGTCTCCACCGAGGTGGAGGCGCTGCAGCTGGAATACAACTGGATCAAGGAGTTCGATCCGCGCTTCAACGTCCGCTACCGCGACGACAAGTCCTACCCGGTACTCGCCGTCACCTTGAACGAGGAATATCCGCGGTTGTTCGTCTACCGCGGCGCGCGCCGCAAAGGCGTCCGCTATTTCGGCCCCTTCGCCCACGCTTGGGCCATCCGCGAGACGCTCGATCTGCTGCTGCGAGTGTTTCCCGCGCGCACCTGCTCCAACGGAGTCTTCCGGCGGCATAGTCAGATCGGGCGTCCCTGCCTGCTCGGCTACATCGACAAATGCTCGGCCCCGTGCGTCGGGCGGGTGAGCGCCGAAGAACACCGCGCGATCGTCGACGACTTCTGCGACTTCCTCGCAGGCCGCACCGATCGCTTGGTCCGGGAGCTGGAGCGCCGCATGCACGCGGCCGCCGAAGACCTGGACTTCGAGACCGCCGCCCGGCTGCGCGATGACGTCCAGGCGCTGCGCCGCGCGCTGGAGAAGCAGGCGGTGGTGCTCGGCACGGGCACCGACGCCGACGTCATCGCCTTCGCCACCGACGAACTGGAAGTGGCGGTGCAGGTCTTCCATGTGCGCGACGGCCGAGTGCGCGGCCAGCGCGGCTGGGTGGTCGACAAGTCGGGCGACGCGGTCGACGTCCCGGAGGCGGGCGGGGAACTCGCCGCGCTGGTCGAGCAGTTCCTCACCCAGTTCTACGGCGAGCAGGTCGCGGTGGCCGAGCAGGCGGCCGACGAGCAGCCCGCCGCCGTGGTGCCCCGGGAAGTACTCGTGCCCGAGTTGCCCGCCGACGTCGAGCAGATCCAGCAGTGGTTGTCGGACCTGCGCGGTTCGGCGGTGAAGCTGCGCGTGCCCCAGCGCGGGGACAAGAAGGCGCTGGCCGAGACCGTGCAGCGCAACGCGATGGAGGCGCTGGCCCAGCACAAGCTGAAGCGAGCGGGCGATCTGACGTCGAGATCGCAAGCGCTGCAAGAGATCCAGGACGCCCTCGAGCTGGACACCGCGCCGCTGCGCATCGAGTGCGTCGACGTCAGCCACGTGCAGGGGACCGATGTGGTCGCCTCGCTCGTGGTCTTCGAGGACGGTCTGGCCCGCAAGTCGGAGTACCGCCACTACACGATCCGGGAGGCGGCGGGCGAAGGCCGCTCCGACGACGTCGGCAGCATCGCCGAGGTGACCCGTCGCCGGTTCCTCAAGTTGCGTCGCGAGCGCGACATGATGGAGCACGAGGACCTCGCCGCGACCGGAAGCGACGACGACGCGCTGGACCTCACCTCCCGTCCCGGCATCGATCCCAGCACCGGACGCCCGCGCAAGTTCTCCTATCCGCCCAACCTGTTCGTCGTCGACGGCGGCGCGCCCCAGGTCGCCGCGGCGGCCGAGGTGCTCGACGAGCTGGGCATCACCGATGTCGCGGTGGTCGGCCTGGCCAAACGGCTCGAGGAGGTGTGGGTGCCCGGCGAGAGCGACCCGGTGATCCTGCCGCGCACGAGCGAGGCGCTGTATCTGCTGCAACGGGTCCGCGACGAGGCGCACCGCTTCGCCATCACGTTCCATCGCAGCAAACGCTCCCGCCGGATGACCGCTTCGGCCCTGGACTCGGTGCCGGGGCTCGGAACGGCGCGCCGGACCGCGCTGGTCACCCATTTCGGATCGGTGGCCAAGCTGAAGCAGGCCACGGTCGAGGAGATCACCGAGGTGCCCGGCATCGGGTTGGCGACCGCGAAAGCGGTCCTTGCGGCGCTCGAGTCCGAATAGTCAGTCGACAGTGCACCGGAAGTTTCGGTTTCGCGTACGTTGTGTCTGCGGCCGATACCGAAACCGGTGCGCGATGATCGGAAGGCACCCCAGAGACGGATCCGGTAGGACATGACACGCGTCGAATCGAACAGCAGTGCGGGCAACCCGCCGACGAGCGCGGGACGAGTGGCCTCGTCCAGCGCCGTCGGCGGGGCGAACCCGCAGGTCGAGGTCGTGATCGTGACCGGGCTCTCTGGCGCGGGCCGAGGCACCGCCGCCCGTGTGCTCGAGGACCTCGGCTGGTACGTGGCCGACAACCTGCCCCCAGAGCTGTTCGGGCGGATGGTGGAGCTGGGTGCTTCCGCCAAGCCGCCGATCCGCCGTCTCGCGCTGGTCATGGACGTGCGCAGCCGGTTCTTCACCGGTGATCTGTCGGTGGTCACCGAGCAGTTGCGGACGCTCGGCGTGCGCACCAGGGTCCTCTTCCTCGAGGCATCCGATGACGTGCTGATCCGCCGTTTCGGTTTCGCGCGGCGGAGGCATCCGCTGCAGAGCGAGAGCAAGGACGGCACGCTGTCGGCAGGCATCGCCGCCGAGCGGGTGCGGCTGTCCGCCGTGAAGGCCGCCGCCGACCTGGTGATCGACACCACCGAGCTGTCCATCCATCAGCTGCACCGCAAGATGGAGGAGGCCTACGGCGGCGGCGCGCCCTCCGCGTTGCAGCTCACCGTGCAGTCGTTCGGCTTCAAGTACGGAGTTCCGCTGGACGCCGACATGGTGTTAGATGTCCGTTTTCTACCCAATCCGCATTGGATACCGGAGTTGCGGGAACATACCGGTCAGGAGACGGTGGTCAGCGAGTACGTGCTGTCGCGTCCCGGTGCGGAGGATTACCTGCGTACCTGCCACCACCTGGTCGAGCTGACCACGAACGGTTACCGCCAAGAGGGGAAGCGATACATGACGGTCGCAGTGGGCTGCACCGGAGGCAAGCACCGGAGCGTCGCGATTGCCGAGGCACTGGGCGAGTTGATGAGCGAGGTCACCGGCGGCGCGGAGGAGTCCGCCGACGTGGTCCGGGTCGTGCATCGAGATCTGGGGCGAGAATGACCGGTTGGGAATCCAATCCCAGCATCGTCGCGCTGGGTGGCGGACACGGCCTGTACGCGACACTGACCGCGGTGCGGCGGCTGACCAGGAAGATCTGCGCGGTGGTCACCGTCGCCGACGACGGCGGCTCCTCGGGGCGACTACGCGCCGAGTTGGGTGTGCTGCCGCCGGGCGATCTCCGGATGGCGCTGGCCGCTTTGGCCGCGGACGCCGACGGCGTCTGGACGCGGACCGTGCAGCATCGGTTCGGCGGAACCGGCGCGCTGGCCGGGCACTCCGTGGGCAACCTGATCCTGGCCGGGCTCACCGAGGTGCTCGGCGATCCGGTGGCCGCCCTGGACGAAGTCGCCCGCATGTTGCGCATCACCGGCCGGGTGCTGCCCATGTCGCCGATCGCGCTGGACATCGAGGCGGATGTATCCGGGCTGGAGGCCGATCCGCGGGTGAGCCGGTGCATTCGCGGCCAAGTTGCCATCGCCACCACGCCGGGTAAGGTGCGGCGGGTGCGGCTGATTCCGTCCGATCCACCGGCCGGTCCGGAGGCGACCTCGGCGATCGAACACGCCGATGTCGTGGTGCTGGGCCCGGGATCGTGGTTCACCAGCGTGATTCCGCACGTCCTCGTCCCCGAGCTACGGGAGGCCCTGGTGTACACCAGGGCGCGGAAAGTGCTGGTGCTCAATCTCGCCGCGGAGCCGGGGGAGACCGCGGGGTTCTCCGCGGAGCGGCATTTGCATGTATTGTCCCAGCACGCACCGGAATTCGTCGTCGATGAGGTGCTGGTCGATTCCGGCTGCGTGCCGGAGGGCCGCGAGCGGGAACATGTGGCCAGGGCTGCCGAACAGTTGCGGGCACGAGTAACCTTCTCCGATGTCGCCGAAGCGGGAACGGACCGGCATCACCCCGGAAAGCTTGCCGCCGCACTGGATCAACTGATCCGGCAACCTCGGCCGCAAATGGCAGGGCTTCGAGTCGAGGGACGGCACATGGGTCAGGATGTGCGTTCCGGGTTGGGTGGAAAGGAGCGCGTCCCGTGGCGATGACAGCCGATGTGAAAGACGAGCTGAGCAGGCTCACGGTGTCGCAGGTGAGTTCCCGCAAGGCGGAACTGTCCGCTCTGCTGCGTTTCGCGGGTGGCCTGCACATCGTCGGCGGCCGGGTGATCGTCGAGGCCGAGGTGGACATGGGGTCCATCGCGCGCAGGCTGCGCCGGGAGATCTTCGAGCTCTACGGCTATGGCTCCGACGTGCACGTGCTCGGCGCGGGTGGACTGCGCAAGACCTCCCGGTACGTGGTGCGGGTGTCGAAGGAGGGCGAGGCGCTGGCCCGGCAGACCGGTCTGCTCGATGTCCGCGGCCGTCCGGTGCGCGGCCTGCCCGCGCAGGTGGTCGGCGGCAGCATCGCCGACGCCGAAGCCGCTTGGCGCGGTGCGTTTCTCGCCCACGGCTCGCTCACCGAGCCCGGACGTTCCTCGGCCCTCGAGGTCAGCTGCCCCGGCCCCGAGGCGGCGCTGGCGCTGGTCGGCGCGGCCCGTCGGCTCGGCATCACGGCCAAGGCGCGGGAGGTACGCGGCACCGATCGCGTGGTGGTGCGCGACGGTGAGGCGATCGGCGCGCTGCTGACCAGGATGGGCGCGCACGGCACCAGGATGGTGTGGGAGGAGCGCAGGCTGCGCCGCGAGGTGCGCGCGACCGCGAATCGGCTGGCCAACTTCGACGACGCCAATCTGCGCCGCTCGGCGCGTGCCGCGGTCGCCGCGGCGGCGCGGGTGGAACGCGCGCTGGAGATCCTCAGCGACGACGTGCCCGATCATCTCGCCGCCGCAGGCCGGTTGCGAGTGCAGCACCGGCAGGCCTCGCTGGAGGAACTCGGCCAGCTCGCCGATCCGCCGATGACGAAAGACGCTGTCGCGGGCCGCATCCGGCGGCTGCTGTCGATGGCCGACCGGCGGGCCAAGGAACTGGGCGTACCGGACACCGAATCGGCCGTCACGGCCGAACTGCTCGACGAAGCCTGAGCTCACGTTTCCCGCGATCCCCACGCCGCCCCCGGCGCGGGGATCGCGGCGTTTCCGGCGGCCGGAACTCGTCCTGGTCGGGCGTCTGACCAGGCATCCCCGCGCTCACGAAAGCCAGGTGCGTGTCGGAGAGGTCACGGCAGGACGTTAGTGTGAGTGGACATCGGAATGATCCGCTGGAAAGTTGAGGAGCGATAACGTGACTGTCCGTGTAGGCATCAACGGCTTCGGTCGTATCGGACGTAACTTCTTCCGGGCGGTGGAGGCGCAGAAGGCGCTCGGCACCACCGACATCGAGATCGTCGCGGTCAACGACCTCACCGACAACGCGACCCTCGCGACCCTGCTCAAGTACGACTCGATCCTGGGCCGTCTGCCCCAGGACGTCTCGCTCGACGGCGACGACACCATCGTGGTGGGCGACCAGCGGATCAAGGCGCTGGCCATCAAGGAGGGCCCCGCCGCGCTGCCCTGGGGTGACCTGGGCGTCGACGTGGTCGTCGAGTCCACCGGCATCTTCACCGATGCCACCAAGGCCAAGGGCCACCTGGCCGCGGGCGCCAAGAAGGTGATCATCTCCGCGCCGGCCAAGGGCGAGGACATCACCATCGTCATGGGTGTCAACGACGACAAGTACGACGGCAGCCAGAACATCATCTCCAACGCCTCGTGCACCACCAACTGCCTCGGCCCGCTGGCCAAGGTGCTCAACGACGAGTTCGGCATCGAGCACGGCCTGATGACCACCATCCACGCCTACACCCAGGACCAGAACCTGCAGGACGGCCCGCACAGCGACCTGCGCCGCGCCCGCGCCGCCGCGCTGAACATCGTGCCCACCGGCACCGGCGCCGCCAAGGCCATCGGCCTGGTGCTGCCCGAGCTGCAGGGCAAGCTGGACGGCTACGCGCTGCGCGTCCCGGTGCCGACGGGCTCGGTCACCGACCTGACCGCCACCCTGCGCAAGTCGGCCTCGATCGAGGAGATCAACGCCGCCTACAAGGCCGCCGCCGAGGGCCCGCTGAAGGGCATCCTGAAGTACAACACCGACCCGATCGTCTCCAGCGACATCGTCACAGACCCGGCCTCCTCGATCTACGACGCGCCGCTCACCAAGGTGATCGACAACCAGGTCAAGGTCGTGTCCTGGTACGACAACGAGTGGGGCTACTCCAACCGTCTCGCCGATCTCATCGGCCTCGTCGGCAAGTCGCTCTGACGCGCATGGCTGTCAAGACACTCGCGGATCTGCTCGACGAGGGTGTCGAGGGCCGGGGCGTACTGGTGCGCTCCGATCTGAACGTGCCCCTCGACGACCAGGGACAGATCACCGACCCGGGCCGCATCATCGCCTCGGCGCCGACCATCAAGGCGCTCGCTGAAGCGGGCGCCAAAGTCGTCGTGACCGCGCACCTCGGTAGGCCGAAGGGCGGACCGGACCCGAAGCTTTCGCTGGCGCCGGTGGCCGCCAGGCTCGCCGAGGAGCTGGGCCGCAACGTGCAGCTCGCCGGTGACGTGGTGGGCCAGGACGCGCTCGCGCGGTCCGAGGGCCTCACCGACGGCGACGTGCTGCTGCTGGAGAACATCCGCTTCGACCCGCGCGAGACCAGCAAGGACGACGCCGACCGGGCCAAGCTGGCCGCGGCGCTGGTCGAGCTGGTCGGCGACGACGGCGCGTTCGTCTCCGACGGGTTCGGTGTGGTGCACCGCAAGCAGGCGTCGGTGTACGACGTCGCGCAGTCGCTGCCGCACTACGCGGGCAAGCTGGTCGCGGCCGAGGTCGAGGTACTGGCCAAGCTGACCGAGACGCCGGACCGGCCGTACGCGGTCGTGCTCGGCGGGTCCAAGGTCTCCGACAAACTGGCGGTCATCGAAGCGCTCGCGCCGAAGGTCGACACGCTGGTGATCGGCGGCGGCATGTGCTTTACCTTCCTTGCCGCACAGGGCCTTTCGGTAGGCGCCTCGCTGTTGCAGCAAGAGATGGTCGACACCTGCAAGCGACTGCTCGAGCAGTACGCCGACGTCATCCACCTGCCGCGCGACATCGTGGTGGCCGACAAGTTCGCCGCGGACGCGGAGACGAAAATCGTGCCCGCGCACGAGATCCCGGACGGCTGGCTGGGCCTGGACATCGGCCCGGATTCGGTTGACCGCTTCTCGGCGCTGCTGACCGAGGCGCGGACCGTGTTCTGGAACGGGCCGATGGGCGTGTTCGAGTTCGAGAAGTTCGCCGCGGGCACCCGCGGGGTGGCCGAGGCGATCGTGACGGCTACCGGCAAGGGCGCGTTCACCGTGGTCGGCGGCGGCGACTCGGCCGCGGCCGTGCGGGCGCTCGGCCTGCCCGAGGACGGCTTCTCGCACATCTCCACCGGTGGCGGCGCGTCGCTGGAGTACCTGGAGGGCAAAGAACTGCCCGGTATCGCGGTGTTGGAGGGCTGAGCATGGCACGCAAACCGCTCATCGCGGGCAACTGGAAGATGAACCTCAATCACCTCGAGGCCATCGCCCTGGTGCAGAAGATCGCATTCGCCCTGCCGGAGAAGTATTTCGACAAGGTGGACGTGGCGGTGATCCCGCCGTTCACCGACCTCCGCAGCGTGCAGACGCTGGTGGAAGGGGACAAGCTCCTGCTCACCTACGGTGGCCAGGACGTCTCGGTGCACGAGTCGGGCGCCTACACGGGCGAGATCAGCGCGAGCATGCTCGCCAAGCTGGGGTGCGCCTTCGTCGTGGTCGGGCACTCCGAACGGCGGCAGTACCACAACGAGGACGACGCCACGGTGCTGGCCAAGGCCAAGCAGGCGCTGAAGCACGGGATCACCCCTATCGTGTGCATCGGCGAGGGCTTGAACGTCCGCGAGGCGGGCACGCACGTCGAGTACAACCTCGAGCAACTGCGCGGTTCGCTGAAAGGCCTGACGGCGGAAGAGATCTCGAAGGTCGTCATCGCCTACGAGCCGGTGTGGGCGATCGGCACCGGCAAGGTCGCCACCCCCGCCGACGCGCAAGAGGTCTGCGGCGCGATCCGCGGGGAACTCGAGAAGCTCGCCTCGCCGGAGGTCGCGGCGGGCGTCCGCGTGCTCTACGGCGGGTCGGTGAACGCCAAGAACGTCGGAGAACTGGTCGCGCAGAGCGACATCGACGGCGCACTGGTCGGCGGCGCTTCGCTCAAGGGTGACGAATTCGCCACTCTCTCCGCCATCGCCGCGGGCGGCCCCCTGCCCTGATACGGCGCTACACGCGACAGCCCGGTACCGCCGCTCCCGCGATGCCGGGCTGTTCGGCGTTTCCCAACGGTGAACCGCGGGCCCCATCCGGCCATGCGATGATTACGCAGCTCGATTCGCCAGTCGGACAAGGATTTCCGTGATAGCACGCAAGCTGTACGCCGCACTCCCGGTCGCGCTCGTCGCGCTGGCCACCCTCGCCGGCTGTTCCGGGGACGCCTCGCATGACGATCACGTCCACCAAGACGCGGCGCAGGCCACCCCGGCAGCGGTGCAGCAGCAGGACGCCGGGCACCGCAGGCTGAACCAGCTGGTGGGGGAGTGGAAGGGCGAGAAGTCGACCTACATCGCGGGCGGCACGGCGGAGAACCCGATCCGAAGCGAGATAGTCTCGCGGTGGGTGTGGATCGCCGAGACCGGCGGTAATTTCCTGCGGGAGGAAGCGACGGGAGTCTTCGGCGACAAGCCGTACTATCGGCTCGGTTTGCTCGGATTCGCACCGACGGATAACCGCTACGAGTGGACGACCGTCGACAGCGTCACGCCGATGACGATGAGTTACAAGGGCGCGAAGAACAGTGGCGGCGACACCGATATCGTCATGGCCGGGGAATTCACCGACCCCGGTGTGCTCGGGCCGCAGTTCGTCGGCAAGACCATCCCTATGCGCACGGTGATCCGGCCGGAGTCGGCCGATCGGGTGGTGATGGAGATCTACTTCGCGCCGCCCGGCGAAGCGGAGCGGGTCGCCGATCGCGTGGTACTCACGCGGAAGAAGTAGCGGGCACGTTCACTGCGCGTGCAGGACCAGTCCCGCGCCGTTGTCGTTGCGCACGGTCAGCGTGTCGGCGTCCACCGTGGCGGTGGTCTTGCCGTCCAAAGCTTTCAGAACGGCCTGCTCGACCTCCATCACCTCCGGCGAGCACATCATCTTCGTGGTGGCGATCCTGAAGGTGATCCGGGTGCCGGACACCTCGGCGCTGCCGGTCATGCGGTTGCATCCGGCGTTGCCGGAGACGCCGTTGTCCTCGGCGATGACGAGCGTCGGCTGCGCCTCGTCGAGAGCGCGTGAGCGGACCTGGCTGTTGTCGGTGATGAGCGCGGTGACCAGCCACTGCGTGCCCTTGACCGGTTTGTCCGGCCGGGCGATCTTCTTGTCGAGCAGAGTCACGGTGCGATCGGGGCTGTGCAGCGTGAGCCGGGTGTCCTCGAGCCGCCAGCTGGGCTCGGAATTCAGCAGCCCGCTGAGCCACTCGTCGGCGCCGTGCCGATTGTCCTCGCAGGCCATGAGGGTGGTGGCCAGGCCGGACACGTGGAGGACGTGGTCGTCGAAGGAGACCGCGCCGGTGAACTTGTTGCAGCCCGCGTCCGCGGCGATGCGGCTGTCGGTGAAACCGAGCGTCAGCGGACCGCCCCCGGGAATCGGAGTGCCCTGGACATCGGTCGAGAGGAAGGTGCGGCCCGCCGGGGTCGGTTCGTCGGCGCCCCGCTTCGGTTCGCCACTCGAGCACCCGGTGATCGCCAAGAGGGCGAGCAGGACGACGGGTCCCAGCCGCGCCAAGTGTGCCACCATGCGGCGATGCTACCGATGATGCGCCGTCGCACCCGGATTTCGACGGTCGCGGCGTCGATGACTCGCCCCCACGCCTCGTACTCGTACTAGCATCTGTGCCGTGCACCGATGCTTCCCCATCACCCCGCCGCCCGCCTCCTGAGCGAGGTGTAGGTATCCAGCGCGCCACCGATCGGTGAGCGCGCGCTTCTCGGCATCGCTGTGCACCTCGCTTCCGCGACCCCATCCCTTTTGTCGCAGGAGCGCGATCCTTCATGTCCTCATCTGTATCCTCGGCCGGCCGTTCCGGGCTGGTCCACCTCGTCGGCGCCGGAATCCTTTGGGGCACCGGCGGTTTACTCGGCACGCTGTTGCACCGGGCCACCGGCCTGTCGCCCGTCGCGGTCGCCACCTGCCGCCTCGGCGTCGGCGGGCTGCTGCTGGTGGTCCTGCTCGCGGGAACGCGGCGGCCGTGGCCGCGAGATCCCCTGGCGTGGCGGCGGATCGGTGCGGTGGCCGGACTCGCTGCGGTTTTCCAGGGCGCCTATTTCGGCGCCGTGACGGCGTCGTCGGTGAGCCTCGCCACATTGCTCACGATCGGCATGTCGCCGGTGGTCGTCGCCGTGCTCGAGCACTGCACCGGAAGGCGTGCGGTGGACCGGCGCAGGGCGGCGACCATCGGCATCGCCCTCTGCGGACTGGCTCTGCTGGTCGGCGTGCCGACCGGCCACGCGGGCGCGGGCGGGTTGCTGGCGGGTGCGGCGCTCGCCTCGACGGCCGCGGCGGCGTTCGCGACGGTCACCGTGATCAACGCGGCGCCGGTACCGGGGCTCGACGCGATGACCACCACGGGCCTCGGGTTCACCGGAGGCGCGCTGTTGCTGGCTCCGCTCGCGGCTACCAGCGGTGTGGCGTTCGACCCGACGCCTCGCAGCGTCGCGCTGGTGCTCTTGCTCGGGCTGGCGCCGACCGCGGTGGCCTACACCCTGTACTTCCGCGGGCTGGCGGCGGCCGGTCCAGGGATCGCCGCGGTGCTCGCCCTGCTCGAGCCGCTGACGGGGGCGGTGCTGGCGGCGGTGGTCCTGGGCGAACGCCTCACCGCGTCGGGACTGGCGGGCGCCGCCTTGCTGATCGCCGCGGTGCTGCTCGCGGCGACCCAGGCACGACCGGCGGCACAGGCGCCGGATGCGGCGTCGGGGCGGTGTCTGTCCCACGACTAAGCTTCGGCGAGTGACGACCGCCGCGACGCTCCCGATTTCCACGTGGGCGCCGCTGCGTTCTCCGATCTACCGGGCGCTGTGGGTGGCGCAATTGGTGTCGAACCTGGGCACCTGGATGCAGACCGTCGGCGCGCAGTGGATCATGGTCGACCAGCCCAATGCGGCGGCGCTGGTGTCGTTCGTGCAGACCGCGATCACGCTTCCGGTGATGCTGCTGGCCATTCCGTCCGGCGTGATCGCCGACCTGCTGGATCGGCGCAGGCTGCTGCTCGGCGCGCAATCCGCGATGGCGGTGCTGGCCATGGTCCTCGCGGTCTCGACCGCGACCGGGCACACCACGCCGGCGGTGCTACTCACCTTGCTGTTCCTGCTCGGTTGCGGTCAGGCGCTGACCGCACCGGCCTGGCAGGCGATCCAGCCGGAACTGGTCCCGCGCGAGCAGATCCCGGCGGCGTCGGCGCTGGGCAGCATGAACATCAATATCGGAAGGGCGGTGGGTCCGGCGCTGGCCGGTGTGCTGGTGTCGCTGTCCGGGCCGACGCTGGTGTTCGGGTTGAACGCGGTGTCGTTCGTCGGCATCGTCGCGGTGCTGACGGTGTGGCGCCGCCCCGCGACCGATCGGCGCCTGCCCACCGAGCGTCCGCTGGCGGCCTTGCAGGCGGGCACCCGGTTCATCCGCGCGGCGCCCGCCATTCGCCGGGTGCTGTTGCGCTCGATCCTGTTCATCGCACCCGCCAGCGCGGTGTGGGCGCTGCTGCCGGTGATCGCGCGGGATCAACTCGGGCTGTCGTCGTCCGGGTACGGCCTCATGCTCGGCGCCCTCGGCATCGGCGCGGTGCTCGGCGCCGCGGCGCTGTCACGGTTGCGCGCGTGGTTGACCCCCACACAGCGGTTGACCACCGCCGCGATCCTGTTCGGACTGGCCACGGCGGGCACCGCGCTGCTGCACGTCGTGCCGGTGGTACTGCTGCTGCTGGTGTTCGCGGGACTGGCCTGGCTGCTGGCGATGTCCACCATGAACTCGACCATGCAGCTGCTGCTGCCGTCCTGGGTGCGTGCCCGAGGGCTCTCGGTGTATCTGCTGGTCTTCATGGGTGGGCAGGCGATCGGCTCGCTGGTCTGGGGCGTGGTCGCAGGCGCGATCGGCTCGGTGCCCGCGCTGCTGTGGGCCGCCGGGCTGCTGGCGTTCTGCGCGGTGAGCACGGTGTGGCTGCCCATCCGCAACGATCCCGAGTTGCTCGATCTCACCCCTTCGGCGTTCTGGCCGGAACCCGAGCTGGTGGTCGAACCCGATCCCGACGACGGCCCGGTGCTGATCCTGCGCGGTTACGACGTCCCGGAGGGGTGTGTCGAGGAATTCCTCACCGCCATGGCCTTCGTCGGGCGGTCCCGGCAACGCACCGGAGCGATGGAATGGCGCCTGTATCGCGACGTCGGGGTGATCGACCGGTATGTCGAGGCGTTCGTCGTGCGGTCCTGGGCCGAGCACATGCACCAGCACCAGGTCCGGCTCACCGCTCAGGACCAGCTGCGGGAAGAGGCCGTCGCGAAGTTCCGCGCCGACGAAGCGGAGCAGGTCACCCATCTGGTCGCGGTCGACCGGCGCTAGCGCCCGCCGAGTGCCTGATTCGGTGCCGTCGCATCGACCGCATACACTGTCCGGCATGCGGATGTTCCTGGATATCCTCCTGATCATCACCAGCGTGCTGCTGGTGCTGCTGGTGCTGCTGCACCGCGCCAAGGGTGGAGGTCTGTCCAGCCTGTTCGGCGGCGGCGTGCAGTCCAGCCTGTCCGGGTCCACCGTCGTGGAGAAGAACCTCGACCGCGTCACCATCTTCACCGGCCTCATCTGGCTGATCGCCATCCTCGGCATCGGCCTGGAGATCAAGTTCGCCTGATCCCGGCGGTCACCGCTCCTGCCGTCAGCGCCGCCGCGCCGAGCACCACCGCGGCGATGACGAACGCGGCGGAATAGCTCGTCCCGAGCACAGGGGCCACCATCACGGGGCCGAGGATCTGGCCCGCGCCGTAACCGGCCGTCAGCGGCGCCGCGGCGCCATCGGTCAACTCGGCGCCGACCCGCATCGCGAGCATGACGATGCCGACGAACGTCCCGCCGAACACGGCCGCCGCCGTCACCGCGGCCCAGAGCGCGCCGGACACGGCCGGGAGCACGGCCGATACGCATTGCGCCGCCAACGCGACGGGTAACAGCAGCGCCGAAGACCAGCGCCGGGCGGCCACGCTCCACAGCACGGTCGAGACCGAGGCTGCCGCGCCGACGACGATCCACATCGCCGAGCCGGCCATCGGCCCGCGTTCCGCGCTGACCGCCGCCACCGCGAAGGTTCCGATCACGATGTACCCGAGGCCTTCGAGGAAGTAGGCGACGAGCAGGGCGCGCCAGACGCGCGAGCCGCGTGCCGCACCGCGTGGGACGCGCTGTCCGGGACGAAGATCCAAGCGCCACACGGGCATCAGCAGGACCGCGGTGAGCGCCGCGGAGACCAGCCACAACATCTGCCAGGACACCACCGGCCGCAACGCCAGCACCAGCAGGCCGGTCCACGCGATGCCGAATCCGATGCCGCCGAACACTATTCCCGCCGACTGCCTGCCGCTGCCGGGACGGCTCGCGAAACCGGCGCAAGCGACGAAGATCACCGCGCTGGCGACGCCCGCGACCAGGCGCAGCACGGCGGGGAACAGGATCGGCCCCGGCGCCGCCATCAGCGCCTCGCTCGCGATCAGCAGCGCTGCCGACGCCAGGAAGACCCTGCGGTCGTGCAGCGCCGGACGCCAGGTGAGCAGCAGCGCGCCGAGCAGATAACCGGCGTAGTTCGCGGTCGCGATCAAGGCGCCGTCGTGCGCGGTGATGCGGTGCGCGTCGACCATGAGCGGTAGCAAGGGGGTGTAGACGAAGCGCCCCACCCCCATCGCGGCGGCCAGGCCGGATGCCGCGGCCACCGCGGGAGCGAGGCCGCGGCGCTGGGGTGCGGCGAGGGCAACAGTGGTCACGGTTCGACCGTAAGAGCGCAGGGCGGCGCTCCGGAAATGCTTTCCACGCACGATGTATACGCTCGACGCATGGATATCGAGTTGCGGCATCTGCGGGCCTACCTCGCATTGTGCGAGGAGGCGAACTACACCCGCGCCGCGACCCGGCTGCACCTGAGCCAGCCCGCCTTGACCAGGACGATCCAGCAACTGGAGCGCTCGGTCGACTGCCGGTTGGTGGAGCGCACGTCCCGGCGGTTCGCGCTCACCGCCGAGGGCGCCGAATTGCTGGCCCACACCCGCCGCATCCTGGCCGACGTCGACGGGGTCGCCGCGGAACTGCGTTCGCGCGCCACGCTGGACGTCGGATTCTCCTGGTTGCTGCCGGACGCTTGGTTCGCCGCGACCCGTCGTCGTTACGAGGAACAGGGCGGCCGGATCACCCTACGGCGCGTGGACGATCCGCTCGCCGCGCTCGATGAGCGGACGGTCGATATCGCCATCTATCGCAAGGAGGCCCGGCTACCGCGTCACCTGGCGTCGCGGATCATCGCGACCGAACGGCGGGTGCTCGCGGTGGCCACCCACTCGCCGCTGGCGAGTGCGCCGCGCCTGTCCTGGTCGGAACTGGCCGATCGGCCGCTGGTGGTCAACACCGTCTCGGGCACCACCGACGCGGCGTCCTG
This sequence comes from Nocardia sp. NPDC004168, assembly GCF_040610355.1. Classification (NCBI taxonomy): domain Bacteria; kingdom Bacillati; phylum Actinomycetota; class Actinomycetes; order Mycobacteriales; family Nocardiaceae; genus Nocardia; species Nocardia sp. NPDC004168. The sequence continues at coordinate 627,510 of NZ_JBEXME010000001.1, forward strand.
GCAGCCGGTCGACCCGGATCGCGTCGTCATCACCTGTACGAACTTCGACGAATGGATCGAGTTGGTGGCGGCCGATCGCGGTATCGGCGTGGTGCCGGATCTGGCGCGCACCAGGGCGCCGCACCCTGGCGTGGTCTATCTGGACATCCCCGACGCGCCGCCCTCACACGTGTACGTGGCGTGGCGCGCCAGGCCGGTCCCGCCACGCTCGGTGCAGCGCTTTCTCGGGGCGTTCTGATCACGGTCGGTCGACGCGATGAATGCGCCCGTCGATGTCGGTGAACCCGTAGTACTCGGCGAGATCCGCTACCGGCCAGGGCAACCCGGTGCGGGAGCGACGCCCCGCGTCGGTGGCGAGCGCGACGACGGCGCGGCCGGTGAAGCGCGGTGTCTGCGCGTCGCCGAGATCGAAGGTGCCCTCGCCGGGCAGCGTGACCAGCCGCCTGCCGTCGGTGCCTGCCGGAACCAGTTGCAGCAGTTCGGTGTCCACGATGCCGGGCCAGAGCGAGACCACGGTGACCTCGGTACCGGCGAGGTTGTGCGCCATGTCGGCGGTGAGCCGGTCCACGGCGGATTTCGCGACGCCGTAGACCGCGTTGTGCATGTACCGGCGCGCGCCTGGCGACGAGATATTGACGATCAGCCCGCCCGACTCGATCAACAGCGGCGCGGCGAAAAAGCTTGCCACGTAATGGGATCGGACGCCCACGTCGAACGACTCGTCCCATGCCGCAGGCGGGACCTCCCAGAACGGCTTGCCCAGCCAGCGGGCCGCGGCGGGGGAGTTGTAGACGTTGTTCACCAGCACGTCCAGCCTGCCGTGCTCGGTGCGGATCAACTCGAACAGCCGCTCCACCGCGTCGTCGTCGCGGTGGTCGCACACGAACGGGATGCCGCTCCCGCCCGCGGCATCGATTTCCGCGGCCGTGGCGTGTACGGTGCCGGGTAGCCGTCCCTGCGCCGCCGAGCGGCCGGTGACGAACACCGTGGCGCCCGCGGCGCCCAGCTCCAGTGCGATGCCCTTGCCTATGCCGCGGCTGGCGCCGGTGACCACCGCGACCTTGCCTTCGAGCCTTTCGGGTATTCCGCTCACGAAACCGGAACATTACCGTGAAACGATAACGTGTTCTAGGCTTTGGAGGCCCGAGTGGAGCTGACGCATCGGTTCGTGACGACCGGCGGGGTCCGTATGCACGTCGCCGAGCAGGGAACAGGACAGCCGGTGGTCTTCTGCCACGGCTTCCCGCACACCTGGTACATCTGGCACCGCCAGCTGCCCGCGATCGCGGCGGCCGGGTATCGCGCCATCGCGCCGGATCTGCGCGGTTACGGACAGACCGATGTCCCGGCCGATCCGGAGGAGTACACCAATCGCGCGGTCTGCGGTGATCTGCTCGCTCTGCTCGATGACATCGGCGCCGAGCAGGCGGTGTTCGTCGGCTTGGACTTCGGCGCGGCGCTGGTGTGGGAACTGGCATTACGCGCGCCGGAGCGGGTGCGCGGCATCATCGTCCTGAACAATCCGTTCGCGCCACGCCCGCCGCGTGCTCCGTCGCAGCTGTGGGCCAAGGCGGCGGCCCGGCACTTCCTGCACCTGCACTACTTCCAGACCCCCGGCCCGGCGGACGAGGAACTCGGCGCACGTCCCCGGGAGTTCCTCGCCCGCGTGTACTACGCGCTGAGCGCCGACTATCACTACCTGGACACCTGGCGTTTCCCGGCGGAGGGCACCGGTTATCTCGACGTGCTGCCGGAGGCGCCCGCGCTGCCGTGGCGCTGGCTCGGCGCGGACGAGCTGGACGTGCTGACACGGGATTTCGAACGCACCGGATTCACCGGCGGACTGAACTGGTACCGCAACTTGGATCGCAACTGGGAGCTCACCGCCGACTACGCGGACGCGAAAGTCACCGCGCCCGCTTATTTCCTGTACGGCGACCGGGATCCCGACATGGAAGGTTTCAGCGGCCGCGATCCGCTGGCGACCATGCGCGGGCACGTCGCCGACCTGCGCGCGGTGACCGAGATAGGCGGCGCGGGCCACCTCGTCCAGTTGGAGCGGACCGAGCAGGTGAACGCGTTGCTCACCACTCATCTCGCCCATCTGGCCGCGCATCCGGCCGGGCTTCCGGCCTGAGCCGAAACGCGTTCGGGCTCAGCGGCGTTCGGTGTCGGTGGGCACCGCTAATGTTCGGTGAATGAGTTATAGCCTGAGCATCTACGTCGTCGAGCTGGACCGGATCAAGGGCGCCATCGGGTGCGGGGACGACAAGCTCCGGCGGATGATCGGCGGCCGGTTCAAAGCCCAGCTCACCCATGACGACGACTGGTTCGCCGAGGAGATCGCGGCCGGTGCGCCCACTCGCTACGAGGCGGTGCGCGCCGTCATCGACGGCGGCCCGTTCGACCCGGCCTACGGTTTCCAGTACGGCTACGCCTACCAGACGATCTGCCAGTTCTACGGCCGGTTCGTGGACAACCGCTACTTCTCGGCGTTCCGTGGTCGCTGGCTGGACCACATCGACGACGGCTTGGCCACGCTCGGCATCAAAGCGGTCAGCGTCCGCGCGTTCATGTACCACTCGCTGCCGCCGTCGCTACCGCAGCCCGACGAGTTGCCCGGCTACGGCGAATGGACGCCGGAGCAGTGCGCGGAAGCGCTCGTGCAGTGGGAGTCGACCACGCCCCCGCAGCGCGAGGAGGTCGACCACGAGGTACTCGCCGCCATCGAGTCCTGCGTCGAGTGGATCCGGGAGGCGCAGGCCCGTCCCGGCTGGGGCGTCGCCGGGTTCTTCTACTGAGCCGTGGGCCTAGCGGTACTCCCCGGCCAGTTTCGGATAGTCCGACCACCGCGGCAGTGGCTGGTAGTCGAGGTAGGCGGTGAGCCGGTCGAGCAGATACTGCCAGCGGGGACCGATCGCGCCCGCGTCGGCGGGACTCACGTGGCGGCGGGTCAGTTCCACGGTAGTGACCACGCCGACCTGGGTCATCCGGACTTCGAGCAGGCAACCGTCGATGTGCACGACCAGTTCGTGCGGCGCCTGACAGTGGTCGACGCGCACCGCGACCGGGCCGGGGACGGGACCGTCGAACAGCTCGATGGTCAGGTTGCCGTTGCCGCCGGAGACGGCGCCGAGCCAGCGGCCGAGCTGGCCCCGTTCGGTGGCCGCCGACCACACGTCCAGCACGGGCTTGTGGAACGACCGCAAGTAGTGCAAGAGCACCAGGTCGCCGTCGGCCGTGTGCTCGTGCTCCGGTCGTACCTCGCCGAGCATGGACATCGTGGTCATCGCGAGTCCTTTCCGCTGCTGGTCACCGTCGTCCTCACTGTATTTCCACTATTCCCCGGCCGAATCGAATTCCGGGGAATGCCGGGCCTCGGCGCGCCGAGGCCGCGTGCTGGTCGCGTCGCTCAGCAGGCGGAGGGCCGCGGCTTCGATCCGGTCCTCGTCGAGTAGCACCGTCGCGGCGGCCGGACCCAGCGGCACGAAACTGTCTTCGCTGGTCACGCGCCCGAGGTGGCCGGTGAAACCGGCGTCGACCAGCGCGGCGCACACGGCCTCCGACACGCCACCACCGCGGCGGGTCTCGTCCGCGACGAGGACCCGCCCGGTCGCGCGCGCGTGGTGTAGCAGATCGTCCACCGGCAGGGGAGCGAGCCAGCGCAGGTCGAGCACGCGCGCGTCGATTCCGTGCCGGGCCAAGCGCCGCGCCGCGCGCAGGCTCATCGGCACGCCGTTGGCGAAACTCACCAGGGTCAGGTCGGGGCCGTCGCCGTAGACGCGCGCGCGGCCGATTTCGGCGTGCTCGACCGGAGACGGGTGGGCCAGCCAGCCGTCGTCGCCGGGCCGGTGCAGGTCGCGGGTGTGATACAGCGCGATGGGCTCGAGATACAGGCACACTCTGCCGTCCACGCGGGCCGCCGATACGCACGTGCGCAGCATCGCCGCGGCGTCGTCGGCCCGGGCCGGGGAGGCGAGCACGACGCCGGGGATGTCGCGTAGCGCGGCCACCGAGTTGTCGTTGTGGAAATGGCCGCCGAAACCCTTTTGATAGGCGTATCCGGCGATCCGCACCACCATCGGATTCCGGTAACGGCCGTCGGAGAAGAACGACAGCGTGGCCGCTTCGCCGCGGATCTGATCGGCGGCGTTGTGCAGGTAGGCGAGGTACTGGATCTCCGGAATCGGCACGAACCCGGCCAGCGCCGAGCCCAGCGCGGTGCCGAGGACGCTCTGCTCGTCCAGCAGGGTGTCGAACACCCGGCGCGCGCCGAAGGTCTTCTGCAAACCCTTCGTCACGCCGTACACGCCACCCTTGCGGCCGACGTCCTCGCCGAAGACGAGCAGGTCGCGATCGCGCGCCAGGAGGCTTGCGAGGGTTTCGTTGATCGCCTGCGCCAAGGTCATCGGCTCGGTATGCGCGGCGCCATTGCGGCGCTGCGGCGCACCGCGGCCCGCGATAGTGTCCTCGGTCTCCGCGTGTTCGCGCTCGTTGGGTGGGAGGGGTTCGGTCCGCAGCGCGTCGGCGCGCACGAGCGCAGGGCGGGCGGGAGCGATCGGCGCGATCACGGCCGCCGCCGAGGCGAGTTTCGGTTCCGTCGAGGCGAGTTCGGCGGCCGTGGCGACCCGGCGGCCGATGTCGGCATAGCGGTCGAGCACGCAGGCGGGTGTGGCCACTCCGGACTCGATCAGCAGCCGTGCGGTGGCCACGACCGGATCGCGGGCGAGATCGGCGGCGATCTCGGCGGGGCGGCGATAGGCGGTTTCGACATCGGATCCCGCGTGACCGAGCAGACGCACGGTCCGCAGCCGCAGGAACGCGGGCGCGCGGCGGTCCCGCACCCACCGCGCCGCCGTATTCGCGGTGCTCAGCGCGTCGAGGGCGGCGCAGCCGTCCGCGGCGAAGTAGGCCAGGCCCGGGCGGCTGCCGTAGGCCTGCTCGATCCAATCCGGTGGCGTGGGAACACTGATTCCGATGCCGTTGTCCTCGCAGACGAACAGGATGGGCATGGCGATTCCCTGACCGGCGGTGTGGATCGCGGCATTGATCGCCCCGGCCGCGGTGGAATGGTTGGCCGACGCGTCACCGAAGCTGCACACCACCACCGAGTCGGCGGGCCAGGGACCGGCGACACCGAGCCGGGCCGCGCGATCGATCGCGAACGCCAGCCCAACCGCGCGCGGAAGGTGCGAGGCGATGGTCGAGGTCTGCGGGATGACGTTGGCCGCGGCGCTGCCGAACACCTTGTGCCTGCCACCGGAAATCGGGTCCGCCGCCGCGGCCGCCACCCCGAGCAGAACGTCCCGGATCGGGTCGAGCCCGGGCACGCGCCGGGCCCGATGCACGAAGAACGCCCCCGATCGGTAGTGCAGCAGGGCGGGATCGGTGACCCGCAGGGCCGCCGCCACAGCGGCATTGCCCTCGTGACCGGACGATCCGATGCTGTAATAACCGCGCCGGGCGCTGCCGAGGCGGCGTGCCGCGAGATCGAGATGCCTGCTCGTCGCCTGCGCTTCGAACAGCTCGAGGCACGCCGCGCCGGTGATCGCGCCGCCGGGTGCGATCGGCTGGTCCGCCGGACGGCCGGGGCGGGCGACGAGTGCGGCGACGGCGGTGCGGAACCGCTCGTCGAGATCCACTGCCTGCTCGGTCATCGACCGATCATCTCGTAAACTCCGCCGCTCGGCGGCGTTATCCGGCGGTGTTCTTCCGGAAAATTAGGGCCGCGATGTGCAAATTTACGAGATGAAGGAGTTGGCAGCGAGCGCTCAGCGCAGCGCGGACGCGGCCTCCTGATCGAGCAGCCAGGTGGTGGAGTCCGTACCGGTCGCTCCCGCCGCGGGCACGTCCACCGGGTCCGCGCCGCCGATGGCGGCGGCGACCGCTTCGGCCTTCGAAGCGCCGCCGACCACCAGCACGACGTGCCTGCTGCGGCGGATCGCGGGCAGGGTCAATGTCACCCGAACCGGCGGGGGCTTGGGCGAATTCGTCACGGCGACGACGAGTTCGTGGGATTCGCGCACCGCGTCGGTATGCGGGAACAGCGAATTCACGTGTCCCTCGCCGCCCATGCCGAGCAGGTGCAGATCGAACGCGCCGTGTTCGGCGAGGTGGGCGTGCACCGTCGCGGAGTACTCGGCGGCGGCCTCCACCGGGTCGGGGTACTCGCCGTCGGAGACGGCCACCGGATGCACCCGCGCCGGATCCACCGGCACATGGTCGAACAGCGCCTGCCTGGCTTGCAGGTCGTTGCGCTCGGGGTCGTTCGCGGGCACGAAACGCTCGTCGCCCCAGAACACCTCGACTCGGGACCAGTCGATATCGCCGGGCGACTTGCGCACCTGTTCGAGCAGGGCGATGCCGGTCCCGCCGCCGGTCACCACCACCGACGCGGAGCCGCGCTCGGCCTGGGCGGCGACGACGACGGAGACGAAGCGGGCCGCGGCGGCGGCCACCAGCGACTCGGTGTCGAGATGCACCTCGACGGTGTCGCTGGGGAACGGCGAATCGGTGTGCTCACTCATAGATCACCTTCTCGATTCCGGCCAGCGCCTCGGCGTAGGTCTCGTCGGCGTCCAGCCTGCGTAGGTCCTCGGCGAGGCAGTCACGAGTCTCCCGGCGCGCCAGGGCGATTCGCTGCACCGGTTCGCCGGTGCGGGTCAGCGTCGCGGTGCGGCCGGTCTGCGGACGTTCGATCGCGATGGAGACGGTGGGACGATGCAGTTCCACCCGCAGCGGGCCGATGCGCCGGTGTACCGGGCAGCCCAGCCGGGCGGCCAGCCAGCCGGCCAGCATGTCCAAGGCGGGCTCGTCGCGCAGCCCGGACACCGTCACCGAATCCACCGACTCGAACGGCGGCTCGTCCATGGCCGCTGCCAGCAGGGCCCGCCAGTACGTGATCCGGCTCCAGGCCAGATCGGTGTCGCCGCTGGCATAGGACCGCAGCCGCCTCTTGATCGCCGCCTGGGGATCGGACGCGAACGTGGCGTCGGTGATGCGGCGGCCCGCCAGGCGGCCCACCGAATCCTTCGACGGGAACTCCGGCGCTCCGCGCGGCCACCAAGCCACCACCGGAGTATCCGGCAGCAGGAACGGGGTGACGACGCTGCTCTCGTGGTTGACCAGTTCGCCTTGCAGCCGCAGCACGATGACCTCGGCCGCCCCCGCGTCGCCGCCCACCCGGATCTGCGCGTCCAGCCGGGTGGCGGCCTCCCGGTCGCCGCGCGCGAGCACCACCACGCGACAGGGGTGCTCGCGGCTGGCCTCGTTCGCCGCTTCGATCGCGTGCTCGGCCTCGGAGCTGTCCAGCGTGCACACCACCAGCGTGAGCACGCGGCCCATGGTGATCACGCCGTTGCTCTCGCGCAACTGCACGATGCGCTTGGTGACCTCGCTGGTCTTGGTGTCGGGCATGTCGACGATCACGGGCGCCGCCATTCCCGCCCGGTGCGGGCGATCATCTCGTCCGCGGACGACGGGCCCCAGGTGCCCGCCTCGTACGGCTCCGGCCTGCCGTCGCCCGCCCAGTGGTCGAGCACCGGATCGAGGATGCGCCAGGACAATTCGACCTCCGCGTTCACCGGGAACAGCGACGGTTCCCCGAGCAGCACGTCGAGGATCAGGCGTTCGTAGGCCTCCGGCGATGATTCGGTGAACGCCTCGCCGTAGCTGAAGTCCATGTTGACGTCGCGCACCTCCATGCTGGAGCCCGGCACCTTCGAGCCGAACCGCGTGGTGATGCCCTCGTCCGGCTGCACCCGGATGACCAGCGCGTTCTGCCCGAGTTCCTCGGTCATGGTCTGGTCGAACGGAAGGTGCGGCGCCCGCTTGAAGATCACCGCGATCTCGGTGACCCTGCGGCCGAGCCGCTTTCCGGTGCGCAGGAAGAACGGAACACCCGCCCAGCGGCGGGTATCGATCTCCAGCCGTATCGCGGCATAGGTCTCGGTCTTCGAGTTCGGGTCGAAGCCTTCTTCTTCCAACAGCCCGACCACGTGCTCGCTGCCCTGCCAGCCTTCGGTGTACTGGCCGCGCGCGGTGGTGTCGTCCAGCGGTTCGATGAGCCTGGTCGCCGAGAGCACCTTGATCTTCTCGGTCTGCAATTGCTTGGGCTCGAAGCTGATCGGCTCCTCCATGGCGGTGAGGGCCAGCAGTTGCAGCAGGTGGTTCTGGATCACGTCGCGCGCGGCGCCGATGCCGTCGTAGTAGCCCGCGCGTCCGCCGAGGCCGATGTCCTCGGCCATGGTGATCTGCACGTGGTCGACGAAGTTGGCGTTCCAGATCGGCTCGTACTGCTGGTTGGCGAAGCGCAGCGCCAGGATGTTCTGCACCGTCTCCTTGCCGAGGTAATGGTCGATGCGGAAGACCCGCTCCTCGGGGAACACGCCGTTGACCAGTGCGTTGAGTTCTTGCGCGCTCTTCAGGTCGTGCCCGAACGGCTTCTCGATCACCACTCGCCGCCAGGGCTTGCGCGCCGCGTCGGGCCCGGTGGTCTGGGCCAGGCCGTGCGCGCAGAGCTGGTCGAGCACGAGCGGGAACATGTTCGGCGGGATGGACAGATAGAACGCGTGATTGCCGCCGGTGCCGCGCTCCTTGTCCAGCGTGGTCAAGGTGTCGGCGAGCCGGTCGAAGGCCGCGTCGTCGTCGAAGGTGCCCTGGACGAACCGGATGCCCTCCAGGAGCTGGTCCCAGACCTCTTGACGGAAGGGGGTACGCGCGTGCGCCTTGACCGCTTCCAGCACCACCTGCGCGAAGTCCTCGTCCGCGTAGTCGCGGCGCGCGAAACCGACCAGGCCGAAGGCCGGGGGCAGCAGCCCCCGGTTGGCCAGGTCGTAGATGGCCGGCATCAGCTTCTTGCGAGACAGGTCACCGGTGACGCCGAAGATGACCATGCTGCACGGTCCGGCGATGCGCGGAAGCCGTTTGTCCCGTTTGTCCCGCAGCGGGTTCTGCCATTCGACTGCGTCCGGTCGATCCGCGGGTGCTGCCCCGGCCATCGATCAGCCGTTCCCGGTCGACGCCGACTTCAGCTCGTCGGCGGTGGCGGAAAGCAGCTCCTCCCAGGACTTCTCGAACTTGTCCACGCCCTCGCGCTCGAGCACCGCGAACACGTCGTCGAGGTCGACGCCGACGGCGGTGAGCCGATCGAAGACGTCCTTGGCCTCCGCCGCCTTGCCGCTGACCGTGTCGCCGGAGACCACGCCGTGGTCGGCGACCGCCTGGAGCGTCTTCTCCGGCAGCGTGTTCACCGTGTTGGGGGCGACCAGTTCGGTGACGTACATCGTGTCGGCGTACTCCGGGTTCTTCACGCCGGTCGACGCCCACAGCGGTCGCTGCCGATTCGCGCCCGAGGAGGCCAGGTTCAGGAACGTGGAGGTGTGCTTGCCTCCGTCGAACACATCCTGGTACTCGGCGTAGGCGAGGCGGGCATTGGCGATACCCGCCTTGCCGCGCAGCGCGAGCGCCTCGTCGGTGCCGAGCGCCTCCAGTCGCTTGTCGATCTCGGTATCCACGCGGGAGACGAAGAACGAGGCGACGGAGTGGATCCTGGCCGGGTCGTGACCGGCGATCTTGGCCTTCTTCACGCCCTCCAGGTAGGCGCCCATCACCGCGCGATAGCGCTGCACCGAGAAGATCAGCGTGACGTTCACGCTGATGCCCTCGCCGATCACGGCCGCGATGGCGGGCAGGCCCTCCTCGGTGGCCGGGATCTTGATGAACAGGTTGGGCCGGTCGACGATCTTCCACAGTTCGACCGCCTGCGCGACGGTCCGGTCGGTGTCGAACGCCAGGCGGGGGTCGACCTCGATGGAGACCCGGCCGTCCACGCCGCCGGTCGCCTCGAAGACCGGAGCGAACACGTCGCAGGCCGCGCGGACGTCATCGGTGGTGATGGTGCGGATCGCGGCGTCGGCGTCGGCACCTTGCGCGGCAAGCTCTTTCAGCTGGCCGTCGTAGGCGTGGCCCTGGCTGAGCGCACCCTGGAAGATCGTCGGGTTGGTGGTGACCCCGACGACGGACCGGGTCTCGATCAGCTCGAGCAGGTTGCCGGACTGGATCCGGTCCCTGGACAGATCGTCGAGCCATACGGACACTCCCGCCGCCGAGAGGGCGGCGAGATTCTCGTTCTGAGCCATGAGCGCTTATCCCTTCACGTTCTCGAGCGTGCGCTGCGCGGCGGCAACGACGGCTTCCGGAGTGAAGCCGAATTCGCGGAACAGGGTCTTGTAGTCGGCGGAGGCGCCGAAGTGCTCGATCGACACGATCTCGCCCGCGTCACCGGCGAACCGGTGCCACGGCATCGCGATACCGGCTTCGACGACGACGCGCGCGGCGATCGCGGGCGGAAGCACTTCGTCCCGGTAAGCCTTGTCCTGCGCGTCGAACCACTCCACGCACGGCATCGACACCACGCGGGTGGCGATGCCCTGCTCCTCCAGCGTAATGCGGGCGGCGACCGCGAGCTGCAGCTCCGAACCGGTGGCGATCAGGATCACTTGCGGTGTGCCCGTGGACGCCTCGGCCAGGATGTAGCCGCCCTTCTTGACGCCTTCGTAGCTGGTGCCCTCGAGAATCGGCAGGTCCTGGCGGGTCAGCGCCAGCCCGGACGGGCCGTCCTGGTGCGGCGGCTCGGACACCGAGAAGTGCGAGCTGTGCTCGCTGCTGTCGCGCTCCAGGATGGTGCGCCAGGCGTAGGTGGTCTCGTTGGCGTCACCGGGACGGACCACGTTCAGGCCCGGGATGGCGCGCAGCGCGGCGAGGTGCTCGATCGGCTGGTGCGTGGGGCCGTCCTCACCGAGACCGATGGAGTCGTGGGTCCAGACGTAGATCGCGGGCACGCGCATCAGCGCGGCCAGGCGGACCGACGGGCGCATGTAGTCGCTGAACACCAGGAAGGTGCCGCCGTACGGACGGGTCGGGCCGTGCAGGGCGATGCCGTTGAGGATCGCGCCCATCGCGTGCTCGCGCACACCGAAGTGCAGGGTGCGGCCGTACGGATCGGCCTTCCACATGCCGGTGGAGATCGACTCAGGCCCGAAGCTGCGCTGGTCGGGCATGGTGGTGTTGTTGGACTCGGCCAGGTCGGCCGAACCGCCCCACAGCTCCGGCAGCACCGGCGCCAGCGCGGCGAGCACCTTGCCGGACGCCTTGCGGGTGGCCATGCCCTTCGGATCCGGTTCGTAGCTGGGCAGATTCGCGGTCCAGTTCTCCGGCAGGCGCCGCGCGAAGAGGCGGTCGAACAGCGCCTTGTTCTCCGGGTTGGCCGCGGCCCACGCGTCGAACGACTGCTGCCACTGCTCGTGCGCCTTCCGGCCGCGCTCGATGGCCTTGCGGGTGTGCTCGATGACGGCCGGGTCCACGTCGAAGCTCTTGTCCGGGTCGAAGCCGAGGACCTTCTTGGTGGCGGCCACCTCGTCGGCGCCCAGCGCCGCGCCGTGGGCGGTGCCGGTGTTCATCTTGCTGGGGGCGGGGTAGCCGATGATGGTGCGCAGCACGATGATCGAGGGCTTGCCGGTCTCGGCCTTGGCGGCTTCCAGCGCCGCCTCGATGGCGACGACGTCTTCGCCGCCCTCGACCACCTGCACGTGCCAGCCGTATGCCTCGTACCGCTCGGCGACGTCCTCGGTGAACGCGATGGTCGTGTCGTCCTCGATGGAGATCTTGTTGTCGTCGTAGATGACGACGAGATTGCCCAGGTGCTGGGTGCCCGCGAGCGACGACGCCTCGGAGGTGACGCCCTCCTCGAGGTCGCCGTCGGAGGCGATGGCGTAGATGAAGTGGTCGAACGGGCTGGTGCCCGGCGCGGCGGCGGGATCGAACAGTCCGCGCTCGCGACGCGCTGCCATCGCCATGCCGACCGCCGACGCCAGGCCCTGGCCGAGCGGGCCGGTGGTGATCTCGACGCCGTCGGTGTGCCGGAACTCGGGGTGGCCCGGGGTGAGCGAGCCCCACTTGCGCAGGTTCTTCAGGTCGTCCAGCTCGAGACCGTAACCCGCCAGGTAGAGCTGGATGTACTGGGTGAGGCTGGAGTGCCCGCAGGACAGCACGAACCGGTCCCGGCCGACCCAGCTCGGATCGCTCGGGTCGATGCGCATGGTCCGCTGGTACAGCGTGTAGGCAAGCGGCGCCAGGCTCATCGCGGTACCGGGGTGGCCGTTTCCGGCGTTCTGCACCGCCTCGGCGGCCAGGACCCGGATGGTGTCGACAGCCTTGGTGTCCAGATCCGTCCAGTCGTCCGGGTGGTTCGGCTGAGTGAGGGCGCGGATGTCGTCTGTGATCGACACGACCGAGGTTCTCCTGACATTGGTTCGTCGACGGCGGGTGGGGTTCTGACGGCGATGATCGCGCGGCAGCTACGGCGTGCTAACCGGGTATACCCACTTACCCTAGATGTGCCCGGTGACCGGCACACCATTAACCCTGTGTTGGTTTCGCGGCGCTCGTTGCGCTGCGCGTTCGCAGGTGGTTTCGCACAGGCCGCGACTGCGACGGCGGCGGGTTGACGGCCTTGCATCAGGGGCGCCGGAACGGGTGGGCCGGGTGTCTTCGGTGCTCGCGTCACGCGCATGCGTGATGCGTGACGGGTCGTGAACGCCCTCGTAGGGCGGGTGTTCGGGGTGATGGGAAAGTATTGAGCAAGCGACTGCTTTGTGGCACGCGCCGGTGCGGTGGCGAAAGTTGCCGCACCACGCGGTGCGGGGCATGCGGTGGGTTCGCCGGGTTCGGTGGAGTCGACGAATTTTTTTCGCGGCGCGGAATCCGCGTCGCGCGTGCGCACGGCTCCGCGCGAGTCGAGGACGTGGACAGGGGGAGGGCAAGGGCTCCGAACCGGGTGGCGCGGACGAGCCGAACGGGCCGTCGCCCCCGTCACATTCCGGTCCTCTAGCGCGGGGGCGACGGGAGGGGCGCGCGCGGCGGGGGTCTACCATCCTTTGTAGTAGTAGTAGCGCCGCACCGGTCGGAAGGGGCGCCGGGGCGGACGGAAGTCCGGCGCGGGCGCACCCGTCCCACCGGGACGAGTGCACTGCTGGTCGATGCCGGATGCGATGCACAGCGTGCGAGGAGAGACAGTGCGGATTGGGCAACAGCCGGGTGGCGATGGTGCGCACGGCTCCTCCGCGACGGCGCTGGCCGACCGGTTCACGGGTCCCGGCCTACCGTCCCGGCTGATTCGACGGGTACTGGCCTACGTCGCGCTGACCAAGCCCAGGGTCATCGAGCTGTTGCTCGTCGCCACGATTCCGACCATGCTGCTGGCCGACCGCGGCACCGTCGACATCCGCCTGATCCTCGCGACGCTGTTCGGCGGCTGGATGGGCGCGGCGAGCGCGAACACGCTCAACTGCGTCGCGGACGCCGACATCGACAAGGTCATGAAGCGCACCGCCAAGCGGCCGCTGGCCAGGGACGCGGTGCCGACCCGCAACGCGTTCGTGTTCGGCGTCGTGCTCGGGTTGGGCTCGTTCGCCTGGCTGTGGTGGCAGGCCAACCTGCTCAGCGGCGTCCTCGTCGTCGCCACGATCCTGTTCTACGTCTTCGTCTACACGCTGGGCCTCAAGCGCCGCACCTCGCAGAACGTGGTGTGGGGCGGCGCGGCGGGCTGCATGCCCGCGCTGGTGGGCTGGTCGGCGGTGACCGGCGGCATCGGCTGGCCCGCCATCGCGCTGTTCGGCGTCATCTTCTTCTGGACACCGCCGCACACTTGGGCGCTGGCCATGCGCTACAAGGAGGACTACCGCGCGGCGGGCGTGCCGATGCTGCCGGTGGTTGCCACGGAGAAGACCGTCACCAAGCAGATCGTCGTCTACACCTGGCTGACCGTGCTCACCACGCTCGCCCTGGTGCCCGCCACCGGCGTGATCTACGCGGCCGTGGCGCTGGTGGCCGGAGCATGGTTCCTGCTCATGGCGCACCAGCTGTACGCGGGCGTGCGGCGCGGCGAGTCGGTGAAGCCGCTTCGGCTGTTCCTCCAGTCGAACAACTACCTGGCCGTGGTGTTCTGCGGCCTCGCGGTGGACTCGGTGCTCGGCTGGGACACCGTCGGCAGCTTCTTCAGCTGAGCGCGCCGACGTAGCCGTCCGGGCGGACGAACACCCTGGTGCCCTCGGCCGCGGCGTAGGCCGCGTGGGCATACCCGTCGACATCCACCACGTGCGGCCCTTCCACCTGCTCACCGGGACGCACCACCGCGTACGCGTGCGGCCCGGCTTCCGCCTGGGCGCCGAATGACAGCACCGTCGCGTGGGGCCCGCGGAACAGGTCGAACAACCGGACGGGCCGTCCGTGCTCGTCTTTCACCGGCGCGTCCGGCGCCCGGTCGCCGACGGCGAACCAGCCGCGCTCGGCCGGGTCTCGATAGCTGATGTCCAGTTGCTGGGTCTCCGCTCCGCGCTCCATCGCGTCCTCGCCGCCGTCGACCAATTTGTCCAGCAGTTCGGAGCTGAGCCCGAGCACCTTGGCGGCCACCGTCCTGCGCTCGGCCTCGTAGCTGTCCAGGAGCGTGTCGTCCCCGGCGAGCGCGGCGGCCAGCTTCCAGCCGAGGTTGTAGGCGTCCTGGATGCCGGTGTTCATGCCTTGGCCGCCGGTGGGCGGATGCGCGTGCGCGGCGTCGCCGGCCAGGAACACCCTGCCGTCGCGGAAGCGCTGCGCGAGGCGGATATTCGGGCGCCACACGGTCACCCAGGTCAGGTCGGTGAGGGTGACGTCGTCGCGTCCGCAATAGCGGTCCACGTATTCCTGGAGCAGCTCGAGGCTCGGCTCCGCGTCGCCGGTCAACGGGGCGGCGAATTGAAATTGACGGCCACCGGGCAGCGGGGACAACGCGATGCCCCGCATCGGCTCGTCGGCGGCGGCGAACCAGTAGCCGACCTCGTGGTCGAGCGCGTCGGCGCGCACGTCGCCGAGCAGCATGCGCAGCGATTCGTCGGTGCTGCCCTCGAACGGGATGCCGAGTGTCTTGCGCACGGTGCTCTTGCCGCCGTCCGCGCCGATCAGGTAGGCGGCGCGCACGGTCTCCGGCGTGCCGTCGTGTTCCAGCGTCACGGTGACGCCGTCGTCGTCCTGTGTGAAGCCGGTCAGCGCGGTGCCCAGTTCCACGTGCACCCCGAACTCGGCGAGCCGCTCGCGCAGGATGGCCTCGGTGCGGGACTGGCCGAGCACCCACAGATTCGGGTAGGGGACGGCGGGCGTCGGCTCGACCGGTTCGCTCATTCGGCGTTCGGTGACGAACTCGCCGCCCAGATGTACGCGCATTACCGGTGTCGGCATTCCGGCCGTCAGCACCGCGTCCAATACTCCCAGGTCGTCGAACACTTCCAGGGTGCGCGGCTGGATGCCGTCGCCGCGTGAGCCCGCGAAGAACGTGGCCGCCTTGTCGACGATCCGGACCGGGATGTCCCGGCGAGCGAGATCGAGGGCGAGGGTGAGGCCGGTGGGTCCGGCGCCCGCGACGAGAACGAGCTGTGCCATGGCGTACTCCTGATGAATCAATATTCACTGAATGCATATTCAGTGTCATGCTTGGTACGTTGCGTTGTCAAGGAGGTGAGGTGGGTGTCGCGGAGTCGCAAGGAGAAGTCGGCCGAAACCGAGCAGGTGTTGAAGGCCGCCGCGCTGCGGTTGTTCGCCGAGCGCGGCTACCTGAACACCAAGATCACCGACATCACGACGGCCGCGGGACGGGCGGCCGGGTCGTTCTACAACCACTTCGCGAGCAAGGAAGAACTGCTCCAAGCGCTGCTGAGCGATCTGGCCGCGGCGGGTGACGAGCGCGCGGAAGGACCCGATCACAACCCGGATTTCAGCGACCCGGAGGCGGTGCGTTACCACGTCGCCGGGTATTGGACCTTCGCGCGGGAGCACGGGCCCGTGCTGCGCGCGGTGAATCAGGCGGCCCTGGTCAACGAGGACTTCGCGCACATGGTCGCGCGGTTCGGCAGACAACAGCGGGCGGACATCGCCGACCATGTCGAAGGATTCGCCGACCGGGGCCTGCGGCTGCCGAGCACGCCCGACGCCAGCCTCGCGATGATGTTCATGCTCACCCAGAGCCTGCTGGCCGCGGTGGAAGAGGGGAGCGTCGAGCTGACCGACGAACAGGCCGTGGAGGGCCTGACCCGGTTCGTCTATCGCGGTCTCACCGGCCGCGACTACTGAGCGGGCGGGGGACGGCCCATCGGACCGTCCCCCGCCCGTGGCTCACGGCAGCAGGACGATGGAACCGGTGGTCTTGCGGCCTTCCAGGTCGCGGTGTGCCCGCTCGGCGTCGGCGAGGGGGTAGGTCGCGCCGATCCGGATGTTCAGCGTGCCTCGCGCGATGGCGTCGAAGACGTCGCCAGCGCGCCAGGTGAGTTCGGCGCGGTCCCGGATGTAGTGCATCAACGTGGGACGAGTGACGAACAGCGAACCGGCCCCGCCCAGCCGTTGCAGGTCGAACGGCGGCACCGGGCCGCTCGCGCCCCCGAAGAGGGCGAGCGTGCCCCGCACGCGCAGCGCGGCCAGGCTCGACTCGAAGGTCGCCGCGCCGACGCCGTCGTAGACCGCCGCCACGCCGACGCCGTCGGTGAGCTCGCGCACGCGACCGGCCAGTCCGTGGCCGTAACGCAGCACCTCGTCGGCTCCCGCCGCGCGCGACAGTGTCTCCTTCTCGTCGGAGGACACCGTCGTGATCAC
Organism: Nocardia sp. NPDC004168; assembly: GCF_040610355.1. Taxonomy (NCBI): domain Bacteria; kingdom Bacillati; phylum Actinomycetota; class Actinomycetes; order Mycobacteriales; family Nocardiaceae; genus Nocardia; species Nocardia sp. NPDC004168. The sequence continues at coordinate 644,184 of NZ_JBEXME010000001.1, forward strand.
CCGGACGCCGCGCGCGTTGAGGAGCTGGGTCAGGATCAGCCCGACCCCGCCCGCGCCCGCGTGCACGAGCACCGCCTCCCCTGGCTCGGGCCGGTAGATGGACTCGATGAGATAGTGCGCCGTCATGCCCTGCAACAGCGCCGACGCGGCCACGGGCGGATCGACGCCGTCCGGTACCCGGATGGCGACGGCGGCGGGCACCGCGACCTTCGGGGCGTAGCTGCCCGGGGCGGCGGCCCAGGCCACCCGGTCGCCGACCGCGAACTCCGTGACATCCGAGCCGACCTCGGCGACGACGCCGGTGCCCTCCGCGCCGGGAACGTAGGGGACGTCCTGCGGATAGCGCCCGGTACGGATGTAGGTATCGATGAAGTTGACGCCGATCGCCTGTGTGTCGACCAGGAGCTGGTCCGGTCCGATCCGCGGATCGGGCACCTCCACGTACTTCAGGACCTCGGGACCACCGTGTTCGGAAACCTGAATGGCGTGCATGAGATCCAGTTCTACACCCGAGCGGCGGGCACGCTGCCTACCGGTCGGTAAACTGCGTGCCATGAGTTCTGAAACCGCCACGGCGCCGCAGAAGCTGTCGGGCGCCCTCGTCGAGTCCGTCAAGGGGTTCGTCGCCGATCACGGACGTTCCGCCACGGCCGTGCTCCAGCCGATCGGTCGCGCTGGTGTGCGGGTCACCCTGGTCGGTTCCGACGGTGTGCTCGGTGACCGCGTGGTCCCGGACCTGGAGACGGCCAAGGAACTGGTCGCCACGATCGACGGTCTCACCGAGGCCGACGAATGGGATCGTGAGCTCACCTCGATCGTCACCCCGCGCAAGGGGCACTGGGCCAAGATGGCGGGCTGGGTCGCCAAGCAGGCCCGTTTCCCCAAGGCGCGCAACGAGAAGTGATCGTTGCGTAGTCTGACGCTGCTCGGCCGGATCGGCGCGGTGCTGATCGCCGGGTGGACGGTGCTCGCCGCCGTGGCGGCTCCGGCGGCCGCGCAGGCCCCGAACGCGTTGCGCGCCTGTACGCCCGGCGACTATCCGCCGTACTCGATCAGGGACGACGCGGGCGAGCACCGCGGGGTGGACGTCGATCTCGCGCGGGGTTTCGCCGCGCTGCTCGGCCGTCCGATCGAGTTCGTGCCCGTCACCTGGGCGACGCTGAAAACCGACTTCGCCGAAAGGAACTGCGACCTCGCGGTCGGAGGTATCTCCGACCTGCCGTCGCGGCGCGCGTTCGCGGACTTCTCGATCACCTACGGCACCGACGGCAAGGCCCCGATCACCCACCGCGCGAACGGCGCGGCGTATTCGACCGTCGCGGAGATCAACCGTCCCGGTGTTCGCGTGATCGCCAATCGGGGCGGGACGAACGAGGATTTCGCGCGCAAGAACTTCCCCGCCGCGCAACTCGCCTTGTGGCCGGACAATCTGACGATCTTCGGTGAGATCGAGCAGGGCCGCGCCGACGTGTTCGTCACCGATTCGGTCGAGGGCCGCTACCGCGTTCGTCAGCATCCGGATCTGCAAGTGCTGCATCCCGAAGCGCCGTTCGACTCGTTCGGGAAAGTGCTGTTGGTTCGCAAGGACGATCCCGTTCTGGCGGCGTTACTGGACGCGTACTTGACCACCCAGCTCGCGACGGGCGCGGTGGATCGCTTGTTCGACCAGTGGATCGGACCGAATGCCCCGGTGGGCTGAGTAGGGTCGCTGTCTACGGTCGGTTCGGTGCGGCCCCGTCCCGGCGTGGATGCTCGAGGAGCGCTTTCCAGGCCGCCTGCCAGGGGAAGAGGGGCAGGCGCGCCTCTCCGGTGCCCCGCTCGTGCGGCTCGCCCTCGCCGATCACGATGGTGACGCCCCACTCGGACAGTTTGCGCATCCCCTCCTGGATCGCGGGAAAGCTGATCTGCGCTCGGTTCGAGTACGGCACGCCGACGATGGGTAGGCCCTTGCCGAGCCCTTCGACCAGCAGACCGAGCAGGAGCGTATCCGAGATCCCCGCAGCCCATTTCGCGATCGAATTGCCGGTGAGCGGTGCGGCGATGATGCCGTCGGCGGGTGGCAGCACATCCGGCGTGCCCGGTTCCTTGTACTGGCTGCGCACGGGATAACCGGTCTGTGCGCGCAGCGCGTCGACGTCGATGAACCCGGTGCCCGACGGCGAGGCGATGACGCACACCTCCCAGCCGCCGGCCTGGGCCAGGGCGATCAACTTGCCGACATCGCGGGCGGGGGGCGAACCGGTCACGAGGGCGTACAGCACGGGATTTCCGTTGGCGTCCACGACTTTCATGGTGCCATGCCGACGGGAGCGGTTGGATGGCACGGGAAGCATCACTCCACCGCCAGTGGACCGGTCAGCTCGCGGCGCCCGGTTGCGCTGATTCGTTGCGAAGTATGGCCTTGTGCACCTTGCCGGATGGAGTCAAGGGAAGGTTGGGCATGATGATGATTTCCTTGGGGACCTTGTAATCCGCGATTCTGTCCGCGCAGAATCGTTCGAGGTCGCCTTCGGCGAGCCGAGCGTCCGGCGTGAGGACAACGTAGTAGCGGCCGATCTCGCCGAGCACCGGATCGGGTACACCGATACCGGCCGCCATGAGGACCTGCGGGTGCTCCGCCAGTATGTTCTCGACTTCGATCGGGTAGATGTTGTATCCGCCTTGGACGAACATGTCCTTGGCCCGGCCGTGCAGGGTGATCAAGCCGTCGTTGTCGGTCCAGGCTATGTCGCCCGTGCGCAGCCAGCCGTCGCTACCGATGGCGTCGGCCGTTTCCGCGGGCATGTTGTGGTAGCCCGCCATGACCGAAGGGGTTCGGAGCAGGAGTTCGCCGGCTTCGCCGATGGCGACTTCGGTCCCGTCGGCATCGGCGATCTTGATCTGCACGTTCGGAAGCGGTCGGCCGATCGCGCGCACGGTCGACTCCATGTCACTGCCCCACGGGGTCATCACAACTGCACCCGAGGACTCACTGAGCCCGTAGAGGTTCATCACGGTGGCGTTCGGAAAGAATCTGGTCAAACGTTCCAGCAAGGCTGGTTCGGCGTTGGCGCCGCCGGTGACCACGAGCCGAACCGCGGCTGTGTCCACCGTGGTGAACCGAGACCGGTCGAGTAGCAGAATGTGCATGGTCGGTACTCCGACCCAGATCGTGAGGTCCGCTGAGTGGAACAGGTCGGCGACGGCCGCGGGCTGGAACGTCGGCAGCAGCACGGTGCGGGCGCAGGTGACCAGCGCGGCGAGTACGCAACAGGTGATGCCGCTGACATGGTTGAGCGGCACGGCGACCGGTAGCGTGTCGCCGGGTCCGAGCCGCATGTGCTCCGCTTGTGCGGTAGCGGCTGCGAGTTGGCCGCGATGCGTCTGCACCGCACCTTTGGGCCGGCCGGTTGTCCCGGACGTATAGATGATCATGACCGGATCGTCCTCGCGGACCGCGTCCTTGGCTTCAGCGAGCGCCACGGTGTCCGCCGATGTCGACCAGAGCTCATCGAGCGGGTGGTCGCCGTCGGCGCCGAAGGTCACTACGGCTTCCAGCTGCGGAAGACGATTTCGCAGGCCGGCCAGCATCTGCAGAAAGTCGATTCCCTCACTGGACGGCACGGTGACCACCGCTCGGGACCCGGAATCGCCGAGGATGCGCGCGAACTCGGTCTCTCGGTATCGGACGCTGAGCCCGACCACCACCGCACCGATTTTGGCCGCTGCGAAGTACACCGCTAGCCACTCGGGTGTGTTGGGCCCGTTGACGGCGACGCGATCACCCCGCCGGATGCCCAGCCGCAGCAATCCGCTGGCGACCCGGTCCGACCATGCGTCCATCTCAGCGAACCGGATCTTCCGGTCGTCCGCGATCCAGCCGACAGCATCTGCTGCAGTAGTGGCCGCCCCATGGAGGACGTCGTGAATACGCTGCACCGGTGTACTCCTCTCGTTACGCGTTCGACGCGAGATGCGTGGTGAGAAACTCGATCTGATCGGCAACGATCCGATCGACAGCCGGCGGATGGTAGACGGTGAAGTGGTCGGCGTCGTAATGCTTCAGGGTTGCCCGTGGTGCGGTGGCGGCCACCCGCCCCGCGATGGCGGGGTCGATGAGATTTTCTCGATCGCAGGCGCACACCAGCAGCGGGCAGCGCACGCGCGGCGCGGCGGACGCGGCGTTGTAGAACAACATGCCCAGTCCCGAGGCCGCCGTGATCCGGTTGTCGAAGCCGTAACCTGGTGGCGTCACCGACTGCCACCCCTCGAGAGCGCCGGGCTGGTTCACGAACGCCAGGTCCCCTGGCTTTCCGACCAAGGGGACGTAACGGCGCGACCGACCGAGTGCGGCACGCACCAGGTCGGACGCGATCGGAACCGTGAACCGCAACAGATGCCGCACCCCCGCCCGTGACACCACGGCTCGCCCACTGAAGACCGGACACTGAACCACCGCCGCACGAAGGTCGTCGTGGCGTGCGGCTGCGGCCAGCACGTGGCTGGCGCCGAACGACGTGCCCCACAACGCGATCCGGTGAGCGTCCAGTTCGGGGCGGGAGCGGGCGAAAGCCACGGCGGCGTCGACATCCTCGGCGTAACGGCGCTGACTCACCAGCTGGCGCGGCATGCCGCCTGATTCTCCGAGGTGGCGGAAGTCGAAGGCCACCACGGCAAGACCCGCGTCGGAGAACCACTTCTCGTACTGGGCCAGCATCATGTCGTGCGTTGCGCCACCGCCGTGGACGAGCACCACGGCCGGATGCGGACCTGGGCCGTCCGGAAGCGTCAGCCACACCGCGCATTCGTCGCGGCCGGAAGGGAAGGTGGTGCGAATGGTCATGACACCTCGATATAGGTACGTTGTACGTGAACATGCTCAGTTAAACACGTACGTTGTACTTAAACAAGGAGAAGTATGCCCGCCCCCAGGAAATTCGCGCGCGAGCAGCTGCAAGCCGCGGCACTGGCCTTGGTCGACGACCATGGCCTGGCCGGGTTGACCATGCGCAGTCTCGCGTCGGCGCTGGGCACCGGTGCGATGACGATCTACAACTACGTCGATGGACGGGAAGGTTTGGAGCAGCTCGTCACCGAGGCCGTCATGGCCGAAGCGCACTGGGACGCCACGCCGTCCATGGACTGGGATGACGAGGTACTTGCCGTCGCCGAGGGAATGTGGCGCGCCGTGCGCGCACATCCCCATGCGATCCCACTGATTCTCACTCGGCGCAGCCTCGACCTGGCGACCCTGCGGCCAACCGAAGCCCTGTTGCAGGCGCTCGCGCGTAGCGGCAGATCAGGAACCGCGTTGCTGGTGGCGTTCCGCGCAGTGTCCGGCTTCATCACCGGATACGCGCAAGCCGAACTCGTCGGCCCGCTATCCGTGGCGCGCGACGAGGACCTCACGACGATCACCGACCGGATCGCGGCATTGCCGCCCGAGCAGTTCCCCAAGCTCATCGAGATCGCGTACGCCGCCGCCTCGAGCGACCCGACAGCCGAATTCCGGGCCGGGATGCGCATAATCCTGGCAGGACTCGAGACCTAGACGTCCGCCAGCCAACGGGTGCGGCATCGGATGCCGCCGGACCTGCGTTCGGATGTCGCCCATCTCCGGTCCGCCGAGGCCGGACGCGTGGTACCTGAAACCTGTTGTGGCCGCTGCATATGTTGCCCGGGGTATGGGTCAGGGGGGGACCGCGCCGATGCGTTTGGCGAGGCGGCCGAGGTCGCCGGTGGTGAGGTTGCGGTGGGCGGTGCGCATCATGTGGCCGACGAGTTCGCGGACGTGGGTCATGCCGCGCACTTGCTGGGGGGCGATGTGTTCGGCGCGCAGGAGGGCGTGCAGGGAGTTGTGGTAGTCGCGGCGCAGGGCGTGGGCTCGGCCGATCTCGACGAAGTATTGGACTCTGCGGCCTTCGGCGGGGATGGCTTGCGGGTCGAGGGTGGGGGCGAGTTCGAGGACTTGGCCTGGTTCGCGTTTCTCCATTGCCGCTGACATGCGCCAGAGGATCACGTTCGTCGCGTCGAAGGTGGGGTTGCGCAGGAGGGTGTTGTTCGCGTCGGCGTGCTCGAGTCGAGCGACCTGCTCGTCCGCCTCGTTCAAGTGGTCGGCCGGGTCGCCGCCCAGCGCAGCGGTGACGAGCGCGGCTTGGAGATGCAGCATGCCGTAGGTCTCGATTTCCTCGACCGAGCGCACCTCCGGCGCGAGCCGCTCGGCGGTGGTCTCGGCGTCCTGAAGTGCGGTGGGCAGGGTGCTGGGGCGCCCCAGGAGCGTCTGGCTCCGGGTGTAGGCGGCTGTCGCCGGCCCAGATGTGCCACCGATCTTCTCGGTAGCGCGCTCGATTTCCTGCGCGGCTGTCCACGCCAGTGCTGGATACCCGCGCCGCGACGCCGATTGTGCCGTGAGATAGGCGGCCGCCGCGAGGGCGTCCCAGGCGCGGTCCCGGTCGATGCCGGTCGCGTCCCGAGCATGGCGGTAGCAGTCCGTCAGTAGAGGCGCGAGCATTGGCCCGAGCTTCGCGTAGTCGCATGCGCGCCGCAGTTCGGCCGCGTACTTCGTCGCGGCCGTGAGTTCGTCCAGGCTTCGTGGTGGGCCGTCCACCGTGGTGTTCCCGTGCGTCCAGAGCGCGGTTTCGATGGCGGGCACCGCGGCGTGGAACCCGGCCGACGACGGGTCGAACCGATCGTTCTGATCGCCGGTCAGATCACCGACCGCGACGCCGAGTGCTTGGGCGAGGGCGTGCAGGGTCCGCCGCGAGTCGATGGGGCGCTCGCCGTTCTCGTATTTGGCGATCGCGCCCCGGCTGACGCCGACCCGATCGGCCAGCACTTGCTGCGAGATCCCACGGCGCGCGCGAATGGCACGCACCTGTCGGCCGATGTACCGGCCCTCGTCGTTCCCCTGACCCTCGCTCATCGGCTCTCCCTCGCCGGATGCTGATCGAAACCTCATGCTAGACGCGCCGCCAGGTGTCCCGCACCGGGACAACGCCGATCCGGCAGCCCGCCAAGCTGTCGCGAGCACTCGCCCCCGGGACGGGCACGTCGGTGCGCGCGACAACGGGTTGCGCTCCAGGGCGCGGGTGCTCACAACGCGATGAGCAGGGGAAGGCAAACGTGATGCGGGGAGTGGCAGTCGATTTCGCGTGGAACGACACGTTCGTGAAGCGGCATGGTGACGCGATCGCGACGGTGGCGACCGGTGATCGAAACGAATTCGGTGCGATTCGCGCGGTGTCGTCGTCCGCGCCCGGCTCCACGCTATCCCTAGCGGATCACCTGGGTCGCAACGGTTTCCGGGCGCGAGCCGTCCAGTGCCACGCACATCGACTCCACCGTCGCCGCCCGCGACGCACCGATAGCAACCGACCGCGCCTCGACGTGATGCCGTCGCGACCGCTGCGCGGACACGATCGGCGCGCGACGGCTTCGCACCGCGTCGGTGATCCCGGCGCGGCGGGGCGGGAGGGCACGCGGTGAGCGACCTGTACGATCCGGCGGCCGACACCCCGGCCAGCCGGTGCCGTTTCTACCGGCAGTGCGGGCTTCCGGCGGCCGTGCAACCGGAACTCGGCCGCATCGTCGTGCCCGCGGGCGGAGTCGGCGCGATCACCATGCCCGCTCGGCTCGGCCAGGAGGTGAAGGCGCTGTTGCAGGTCCGGCGGTCCGCGCTCGGGCCGATCATCTCGCATCCACGCTCGAAGCGCTGGACCTATCTGGTGCGGCCGGACCTGCCCGACGAAGTCGGCTTGTTCGCCGAGCTGTTCCGGCTGGACGTGTCGGTCGCACGCCGCGGTGCGCAGATCGCCCTGCCGTCGCCCGCGGACCGGTCGCCGTGCTTCCGGGTCTGGGTCGAACCGCCGCGCGATACGTTCCGGCCGTCGGGTTCGGTCGTCGTCGCGGCGATCCGGGTACGCGCGGGACGCCGGTGGTGACCGGGCCGCAGCAGCGGTCGCCGCGCCCGGAAGAGCCCGATGTCCATGTGTCGGTCCAATTCCACGACGTGCGTCTGAACTTCGTGGCCTGTGCGAGCGCTGCCGCGCTGTTCGTCCAGGAGTGGCGCGCCCGCCACTACGCGGACGCGGCCACGGTGCTCCCGGGCGATCCGACGGGCCTGCCCCGTCTGCCGAACGAGCGGTTGTTCCTCGACCCGTGAGCAGCGCTCGGCCTGGCAGCGCACGCGGCGGCGTCCGAGCGCCGAGCCGGACTCGGCGGGGTGACGCGCTGCCCGTGCAATCGGGACCCGGCCGCATCATCGTGCCCACTCGGCTGGGTCAGGATGTGAAGGCGCTGACGCAGGTCCGGCGGTCCGCGTCCGGTTCCCGTCCTGGCCCAACTCGTCGCGTCACCCTGTCCGCTTATGGGCGGTCCCGGTTGCGCTTTTCCTCAGCGCTACGTTCACCGGGCCGACGGGCGCGCGGCGGACATGCTCACCGCGCTTCCGGTGTTCTCGGCGCTGCCCGGCGTCCGATCTATCGGCCGGTCTTCCGTCGACCGCCCCGGTGTACTCGGAGACGGATCGTGGTGTCCAGGTCGAGCGCTGGCCCCGCCGCACCTAGGAAGTCGAGGTTTGCCGGGCATATCGGCCGCCGTGCAGATGTGCGGGGCGGTGTCCTAGGTGTCGCGGCGCGCGTTCTACTCGTGGGAGGTTTTCGCCGCCCGTTCCCGCCGGATGAGCAGATACCAGTGGTCTCGAGCACCATCCCGGCGATGCCATTCCCGGCAGTTCGGACGATCGGACGGCGACCGAACCCGAGTCGAGCGGGGCGCGAGTGCCCGCTGAGCAATCACTCGGCGGCGTTTGCGCGGATGCCGCGACACCCGCGCGCGGAGCGATACCCTTGAGCGGGGTAATTCGACGTCAAGGAGCTGATGTGGAACACCTGCGAGGCAAGGGCGCATCGTGTGTAGCCGCCGTCTGACCCGCAACGGCTGACTCCGAGCTACCGATGCGCGAACCGATCGATCTCGCCGATTCGGCGGAACGGACCCGTGCGGCGCTCGCCGCCGCCGTGGCGCGATTCTCCGAGGCTTGGGCGTCGGGATTCCCGCCCGATCTGTCCTCCTACCTGCCCCGCGAACCGGCCGATCGGCACACGATGCTGATCGAATTGATCAAGGTGGACCTCGAGTTCCGCTGGCTTCGCTACTACTTCCCCAAACGGCTGATCGACTACCGCGCGGAATTCCCCGAGCTGCGCAGCGCTCCGTTCCCGGCCGATCTGGTCTACGAGGAATTCCACGCCATGCGCCGCAGTGGCCGCCGCGACGCCGCCGATTCGGACGGCACCGCCACCGCGACGGCGGCCGATCCGGAGCTCGACCGGATCACCAGCGACTACCGCAGCACGATGATCGCTCGTCCCAGCGCCCAGGTCGCGCTCGACGCCATCGACGTCGGCGATCGAGTCGACGATTTCGACCTCCTGATGCGCATCGGGGTCGGCGCCTTCGCCCAGGTGTACCTCGCGCGGCAGCAGTCGATGCAGCGGCTGGTCGCGGTCAAGATCTCGCACAACCACGGCAACGAGCCGCAGACGCTCGCCCAGCTCGACCACGAGTACATCGTGCGCATCTTCGACCAGCGACTCATCGCCGACGGCGAGCTGAAACTGCTCTACATGCAGTATCTGCCCGGCGGAACGCTGCTCGACGTGCTGCGCTTGTCGCGTACGACGCCGCCCGAACGTCGCAGTGGGCAACTGCTGCTGGACGCCATCGACAAGGTGCTCGCCGACAAGGGCGAGGTGCGGCCGACCGAGTCGGCTGTCCGGACCAGGATCGCCGGACTGACCTGGCCGGAGACCGTGGTGTGGCTGGGGCGCCGGCTCGCGGACGCGCTGGAGCACGCGTCCGAACGTGGGGTGCTGCATCGCGACATCAAACCAGCGAACGTGCTGCTGAGCGCCGAGGGGATTCCGAAGCTGGCCGACTTCAATGTCAGCTTCAGCAAACGTGTCCGGGGCACCAGCCCGTTGGCGTACTTCGGCGGGTCGCTGGCATACATGTCGCCGGAGCAACTCGAGGCCTGCCACCCCGACCTGCCCGCGACCGCCGTGGAACTGGATACGCGAAGCGACATCTTCGCGCTCGGCGTCATGCTGTGGGAGTTGCTCACCGGGCGCCGCCCCTTCGCGGACGAGACGTCGGCGGGCGATTCGCAGACGTCGCTGGCCCGCATGATCGCACTGCGGCGCAGGCCCATCGGTCCGGCGTTCCTGTCGGAGCTGCCCCCGGACTGCCCGATGGCGCTGCGGCGCGTGCTGCTGAAGTGTTTGTCGCCCGACCGTGCGGACCGCTACTCGTCCGGCTCGGAATTGGCGCAACAACTCGACCTGTGCCTGGAGCAGCGGGCCCGCGATCTCGTCTATCCGCCCCCGGACAGCTGGCGCGCACGGCTCGCGAGCAGGCCCACTCCGGTTCTGTGGTTGTCCTCGCTGGTCGGTGTCGGCCTGGCGACGATCTACATGGCCGTGCACGTCCAGGACCTGATCAGAGAGCGCCTGCCCGATACGACAAACTCGCAGCTCAACATGGGTGTGTACGTCTTCGTCCTCATCGCCTGCCCGCTGTCCATCGTGATCTACGCGTATATGTCGCGTGATCTGCTCGCGATTCCGCGCGGCTTGCGCGAGGGCAGACGCTACGACGAGGCACTGCTCGCGCGAGTGCGGTCGCGAACATTGTTCTGGGGGGACATGTGTGCGCTGAACACCTTTCAGACCGGGATTACGGCAACGGTGACGGGGGTGTTCCTCTGCCTATGGCTCACCGATCTTCCGGCGCGACTGGTGATCCACGCGGCGATGACCGTTTTCATGGCGGCTGTCATCTCCGTCGCCTACACGTTCTTCCTGTCGACGTTCTACATCGTCCGCTGTGTCTATCCGATCTATTTGCGTTACAGCCGCACGACGGCGCACGACTTCGGCGTCATCCGCACGCTGCGCCGCAGAACCACGATCTATCTCGCGGTCACGGCGTCCGTGCCACTGGTCGGGGTGCTGGCCGGATTCAGCCTGCTCGAACCCGAGGAACTTCCGTTGGTGCGCGATTCGGTCCTCGGGTTGTGCGCGGTCGGCGGGCTCGCGTTCGTCGCCGTGTACTGGCTGTTCCGCACGCTGGACGCGGACTTGCGCGCGCTCCAGCGGGTGGTCCAGGCGTCAGCGGCGGACGTGGACTGATCCGCGCGCACGCCCACGACCGCTGTCCTACCGCTCACGGCAGATCACCACCGGGCTCGCTGCGTGATGCAGCAAGTTCTGGCTCGTCGATCCGAGGACGAGTCCGGTGAGGCGGTTGTGCCCACGACTGCCGGTCACCAGCAGTTGGGCTTTCTCGGCGTGGGCGAGCAGCGCCTGCGCGGGCGTGTTCTTCTCGACCACTTTGGTGACCGTGACGTCCGGGTATTTCTCGCACCATCCGGCCAAGCATTCGGACAGTAGTGCCTCCTCCTGCTGAGCCAGCACATCCCACGCGTCGGGCACCGGGGTCCACTGCAGCAGGTCCGGGTCGTTCCACGCGTGCAAGGCGGTCACTTCGACGCCGAGTGTGGACGCCAGCTCGAACGCCTCGCCGAGCGCCGCGGAACTACCCGGGCTCCCGTCGACGCCGACGAGCACGGGCCGCTCGTCCGGCTGTGGCCGGTCGAGCCTGCCTCGCCACACGGTCACCGGACAGGCCGCCTTGTTCGCGACCGTGAGCGCGGTCGATCCCAGCAACAGCGTGGAGAGCCGGTCCTGGTGTTTCGCCGCGACGACGACCATGCGCGCTTCCGCGCTGTGCTTGATCAACTCGCGCGCGGGCGAGCCGTCCTCGACGGTCCGGTGGATCTCGATGTCCGGCTGATCGGCGCGCACGGCGTCGAATGCCTCCTCGACCTTCTGCTTCGCCGCCGCTCGGAGTTCGGGTAGCAGATTGACCTCGGCCAGAGCGGAGGAGGTCATGGGGTGATCGAGGGCGGGAACCACGCCCAGCAGCACCAGCGTGGCGCGCTGCCGATTCGCGACGGCTCCGGCCCAGCGCGCTGCACCCACAGCGGTCGGGCTGCCGTCGATTCCGACGACGATCGACTGACGGTCGGCTGGTGTGCTCATTTCGTCTCCGTTTGCGGCTGCGACAGGATCGTCTTCCACATTCGCAGCGGGGACCCGGTCCGCACCGGGGGCGGTGGCCCCTGATGGTCGGGACTTAAGACCCTCACAGGGCGGAATTCCCGGCCGAGGCCGGAGCGAGCTACCGAGCGAATCGGGCGATCGCCCGCAGGACGGCGGCGCTCATGGCCGTGCTGCCCGTGTGCCCGGAATCGTCGATGACCTGTAGTTCCGCGTCGGGCCACGCCTGGGCCAGCTGCCAGGCGGTATACAGCGGGGCGCTCAGGTCGAGTCGGCCGTGGATCAGCACGCCGGGAATGCCCGTGAGCCGGTGCACGTCACGTAGCAACTGCCCGTCCTCCAGCCAGGCCGCGTTGGCGAAGTAATGCGTGCAGATTCGCACGAAGGCCATTCGCGCCGCGTCCGGCTTCGCGCTGTATTGCCCTGGGCTGCCGAGGTTCTCGTGCGCGATCACCGCGTCCTCCCACGCGCCGCCGATTCGCGGGTCGGCGCGTCGGGGCTCTCGATCAGTCGGTGATAAGCGTCGACGAGGTCGCCGTGGCGGTCGGCGAGGGGAACGCCGGTGCGGAAGGTCTCCCACTGTGCGGGCAGGAGTTTCGCGACATCGCGGTAGAGCCAGTCGATCTCCTCTTGCCGGGTCATGGTCACCCCCACCAGCACGATCTCGCTGACCCGCTCGGGGTAGCGCTGGGCGTAGGCGAGGATCAGCGTCGATCCCCAGGAACCGCCGAAGAGCAACCACCGGTCGATTCCGAGGTGTTCGCGCAGACGTTCCATGTCCGCGATCAAGTGATGCGTGGTGTTGTGCGTGAGGTCGACCGACGGGTCGGAGGCATGCGGCAGACTCTCGCCGCAGCCACGTTGATCGAACAGGACGATTCGGTAGGCGGCCGGGTCGAAACTCTTCCGCGAGCCGCGCCGCCCGCCGCCGCCCGGTCCGCCGTGCACGACCAACGCCGGTTTACCGTGCGGGTTACCGCTGGTCTCCCAGTAGACGCGCTGTCCGTCCCCGACGTCCAGAAGCCCGCGGGCATACGGCTCTATATCGGGAAAAGGCTGCGGCGCATCGGATTGCTGCTCGGGCGTGGACACGGTCGACCACACTACCGCCGAGCGACCAGGTGATCTGGTGTTCGGCAAGCGGGCGCTGCCGGGCCAGGGTAGGTCGGAATCGTGATCGGACCCGGCCGGATGATGCACGCCCCGCCGCTGGTGTTCGGCAGGTCGGCCCGGCTCCGGACATGGCGGCGGTGACGCACGTCACCCCGCGGTTTCGTTACGAAGAGCGGGTCGGCGACATCTTGTGTTCGTCCGGTGCGGCAGCACGGGACATCGGCAGTGAGGGGTCCTCCTCGCTGCGCTCGCCACTGCAGAAAGAACGGAAGGACATCATGAGCAAGGTCTGGTTCGTCACCGGCTCCTCTCGCGGTCTGGGCCGAAACTTCGTCGCGGCCGCGTTGTCTCGCGGCGACAAGGTGGCCGCGACCGCTCGCAGTACCGAACATCTCGCGGAATTGGTCACCGCCTACGGCGACGCGGTGCTCCCGCTCGAGCTGGATGTGACCGACAGGGCAGGAGTCTTCGAGAGCGTGAAGCATGCCCACGCGCATTTCGGCCGCTTGGACGTCATCGTGAACAACGCGGGTTACGGGCTACTCGGCGCGGTCGAGGAACTGACCGAGCAGCAACTGCGAGATCAGTTGGAAACCAACTTCTTCGGCACGGTATGGGTCGTCCAGGCCGCGCTGCGATATCTGCGGGAGCAAGGGAGAGGGCACATCATCCAGATCTCGTCGGTGGGTGGTCTCGCCGCCTGGCCGCTCGGTGGTGCGTACCACGCTTCCAAATGGGCGCTGGAAGGCCTGAGTGACTCCCTCGCCCAGGAGGTCGCCGGCTTCGGTGTCAAGGTGACCTTGGTCGAACCCGGCTCCTACGCGACCGACGGCGCCGCCGGAGCGGTCCACGCCCAGGCCGACCCGCGCTACGAGGGACTCCGCGCGGCGTTCGCCGCCTACGCGCAGAGCCTCGATTCCGGCGACCCGTCCGCCGCGGGCCGGGCGTTGCTCGAGATCGCGGACTCCGCCAACCCGCCTTTGCGGGTGTTCTTCGGTTCCGGGGAAATCAAATCCTTCCGCAGGTCTACGCCGACCGGCTCGAGACCTGGGCCGAGTGGAAGGAGCTTTCGGCGGCGGCTCAAGGCCACACGCCCGCAGCCTGACTCGGTGCGACGCGACCGGCCTGCAGAACCCCACCTGGACACGTGTTCCGGGTGGGGGAGGTGCACCCGCGGCGTCACAAAACGGCGGGCACCCGCGTCTAGTGGGTGGAACAGCGGGGTCCACTCGACCCCATTCCGGTACGGCTCGCGAAGCGGCGTGAGCATCGAAGCGAAGGAGTGCGAATGTCGGTCGTCAGGTCTCCGCGTCAGCGGTTTCGATGGTGGCAGGTGCTCGTAATAGTGCCGGCTCTGCTGGTGGTGAACATGGCGGCGCCGGCCGGGGCCGAACCGAGCGGAGCCCGAACGCTTGATTCGACGTTTCTCGTAGAGGGGCAGTACGTCGAGACCGCGACGGCACGTTTCCACTACCGGAAAGCGGGCGAAGGACCGCCGCTCATTCTCCTGCCAGGCGGCTCGCTGTGGTCCTATACCTATCGCGACATCATTCCGGCTCTCGCCACCGCGCACACCGTGTATGCCGTCGACCTGCCCGGCAGCGGGTACACCGTGCCGCACGATGCCGACTTCGGGTACGACGTGGGGGCCATGTCGGACGCGTTACGGCAGTTCATGTCCGCGGTCGGGATTACCCGCGCGTCCATCGTCGCGCACTCACTGAACGGTTCGGTCGCAGTGGATTCGGCCGCACGGCATCCCGAACAGGTCGATCGTCTGGTCCTCATCGCGCCGCTCGTGTTGGACACCGACCTCAACATGAACATGCGGCTGATGCGCCAACCCGGTGCGGGCGAGCTCGCCGCCTCCGTCATGACCGAGGAGATCTACGTGGCGGGCCTGCGCGGGGCCTACGCGCACCCGGAGATTCTCACCGATGAGCTGGCGGACACGTATTGGACTCCGCTCAGCCGCACGGAGAACCGGACCGCGATGTGGAAGCAGCCGCGCACTCTCGATCTGGCCGTAGTACAGCGAGAATCGAGCGCGATCGAAGCCGACACGCTGATCCTGTGGGGCGAGAACGACCATGTCGTCGACCCGTCACAGGCTCGGCCGCTCGCTCAGCTGATCCCCCACTCGACACTGCGGATCATTCCGGGCGCCGGACACAATGTCCATGAGGACGATCCCGCCGCGGTCGCGCTCGAACTGACCGGATTCCTCGCACCGCGCTAGCTCACACCCGTGCCGGGCCGGTGGCGGCCCGGCACGGCTCGTCCACAGCGGTCAACGGTCCTCGGTGAGAACAGGTTTGAGATCGAGGATCGGTGTGCCGTGCACAGCTTCGAGGTTGCGGACGTGGATGCGGGTTCCGGTGACGGCCAGGACATGGACGCTGTGCAGACCGATCGGATTGGGCCGATGTGGGGCGCGGGTGACGAAGACGCCGGTGGTCGCGCGAGTCGCGTCACCACGCGGGTGGATGGTGAGTGTTTCGCGGTCGGCACGATCGAGCCAGGTCAATACCAAGATGTCCATGCCGGCGGCGAGTCCGTCGAGGGCGGGGGCATATCGGTCATCGATGACCAGCCAGGCCGGCGGGGCTCCTTCATCGGGTTGGCGGGGAGCGGTGGCGGGGTCGGTCAGTACGGATTCGACATGCCCGATCGGGCGCAGCGTGTAATCGGTCATGATGTCCTTGCCGTTCTCGCAGGTGGCTCGAGCCCGTTGCCCTCGGGCGTCGAATCACCCAAGAGCGACGGGCTCGGCTTTCAGAATATTGCCGATATCAGGACTGCCGGATCACCGCGAGGTCGAACTCCAGCGTCACCTTCGGAGCGACCATGCCCGCGGCCGCCTTCCAGTGCACCCCCCAGTCCTTGCGGTTGATCGTGGTTGCGCCGGTGAAGCCGACTCGGAGGGCGCCGTTCGGGTCGTTCCGCACGCCGGCCGGTTCGAAGTCGACGGTCACCGGCTTGGTGACACCGCGGATGGTCAGGTCGCCGGTGACCTGGACTGTGGTCTCGTCGACCCGCGCAACCCCGGTCAGGGCGAAGGTGATGGTCGGATGGTCATCGGCGCCGAGGAACTTTCTGCCCAGCAGGTCGTCGCGCCGCCGGTTGCGTGTGTCGATGCTCGCGGCCTGGATCCGCAGCCCGCCGCTGGACTTCGAGGGGTCGCCGAAGTGCAGATGCGCGCTGCCGTCGAATTCCCCGAAACTCCCGCGCACCCGGGTGGCCATGGTGTGCCGGGCGATGAAGCCGATTCGTGTGCGGGCGGTATCGATGACGAAGTCGCCGGTCAAGTCGGCGAGTTCGATGGTGGTTGACATGGTCGGTCACTCCTGGCGAGGTCGGATGGGTCGGGCGAGCCGGCCGCTCGAAGCGTGGTGCGGTAACGCGGGTCTCACGCCCGGCCGGGATCGCGGGTGATGGTGCGCGCGATGGCGAGGGCGGCGAGTTTGTCGGGGTTACGGATGCCGTAGCCGTTGACGATCACGTCGTCGACGATGTCCAGCACGAGAACGGCCTCCAGATGGTCGCCGGTGTAGATGGCGACCGCGGGCTCGCTGTTGCAGTTCACCGGCTCGATCCGCATGCCGGGCCTGCGGTGCACTGCTTGCAGCAGGTTCAGCAGAATCGTGGCAACTTGCTCGGCGCCGGTCATCACCAACTGGCGTACCGCGGTGATCTTGCCGCCGCTGTCGGTGGTCCAAGTGACATTCGGCGCGAGCATCGACAGCAGGCCCGCCAGGTCACCAGTGGTCGCCGCCGTCATGAATTTCTCGGTGAGTTCGGCGATGCGGGCGCTGTCGTACGGCCCGAACCGGTTGCGTCGCGACCGGACGTATTCGCGGGCGCGGTAGGCCATTTGACGCACCGCCGCCGCGGATTTGCCGACCGATGCGGCGATATCGTCGTAACCGAAGGCGAATACTTCGCGCAGCACGAACACCGCGCGTTCATCCGGGGTGAGGGATTCCAGCAGCACGAGCATCCCCATCGAAACCGACTCGGCGAGAACCAGATCACTCGCGGCATCGTGCTCGGTGAGCAGCAGCGGCTCGGGCAACCATGGTCCGATGTATTCCTCGCGGCGGCGAGCGCTGAGCCGCAGCGCGCTGAGCGCCTGCCGGGTCACCACCTGCGCGAGATACGATTTGGTGTCCCGCACCGTCGCAAGGTCCACCTGGGCCCACCGCAGGTAGCTGTCCTGCAGCACGTCGTCGGATTCGGTCGCCGAGCCGAGGATTTCGTAGGCGATCGTGAACAGCAACGGCCGCAACAGGGTGAACCGCTCGGCATGCTCATCGGTAGTGCTCACGAGTTGGCCGCCATCTCCGAATCGGACAGCGGGAGCCGCCTGCCGCCCTTGAGCCAGAACAGCGAGCCGGGCTTGCGGGCTTCCCATCGAATTCCCCACAGCGTCCACTTGGTAGCCGTCTCCTTGATCGGCGCGCCGACGCGGCCGGAGATATGGGCGTTCATGGGTGTGTCGTCCTTGTGCGCGAGCTGCACGATGCCCGCGCGGCGGCCGAGGCTGACGTTGGATCCGAGGAACGCCATGTCCAGTGCCGCGGGCGCAGTGCCTGCGATGCGGGCCAGCACCGTGTCGGCGGCGTGAGCGCCGAGCGGCCCGGCGGCTTGGCAGCTCATGCGCAGCGGCTGGTTCGACGGGGCGGCGGCGTCCCCGGCCGCGACGATACGGTTGTCGTCGACGCTGGTCAGGGTCTCGTCGGTGAGGAGCCGCCCGAGAGCGTCGGTGCGCAGGCCGCTGCGTGTGGCCAGCTCCGGCACACCGAACCCGGCGGTCCAGATGGTGACCGCGCTCGGCACCACGCAGCCGTCGGACAAGACGATCGACTCCCGCAGGACCTCGGCCACCCGCACATTCTCGAGCACATCGACGCTGTTGCGGGCCATCCACCGGGCCACCACCCGTCGCGCCCGCTCCGAGAAACTCGGAGCCAATCGATCGCCGCATATCAGTGTGACGGCGCGCCCCTGTTCGGCCAGCTCGGCCGCTGTTTCGATCCCGGTGAGCCCGCCACCGACCACGGTGATCGGGGCCTGCGTCGGCAGCTCTTCGATGGCGGCCCGCAGGCGGTGAGCGTGCTCCAGTTCCGCTATGGGGTAGGCGAATTCGACCGCTCCCGGCACTGTGGTGGGCGGGGCCGCGGTGCTGCCGACCGCGTAGACGACATAGTCGTAGTCCAGTGCGCGGCCCGATGCCAGCTCTACGGTCCGCGAGGCGGTATCGATGCGGGTGGCGTCATCGACGACCAGGCGCACACCGTCGCCGAGCAGCGGGCCGTAGTCCGCCTCGGCCTCTCCGGTACCGGCCACGAATTGATGCAGCCGCAGTCGTTGGACGAACTTCGGACGAGAGTTGACCACGGTGATCTCGACGTCGTCGCGCTGTCGCAGTCGATTGGCTGCCACGGCGCCGGCATAGCCGCCGCCGATGACCACGACCTTGAAGCTGGTGCTGTTGTGCTCCGTCATGCCTACGAGACGCTGCCGACCACCGAGAAATAACAGTAGGTGATGCAGTTCACTGCCCGGTCAGGCCTGCCGGCGAACCCACCGCTCGCAGTCGCGGTTGTGGTGCGGCGTCCAGCGTGCGGCCCGTCCCGCCGGAGGACCTACGGAGTGGGCGCCGCCCGAGGTGACCGCCCCCGAATCACCCCGGCTCGCTCCCCGCTGGACGATCACAGTTCGCGCAGTTTTCGTCAGGCGGCCTGTGCCGCGGGGTCCGGCTTCGGGGCGACGACCCGTTCCCGGGTGCGCAGCGAAGCCCACAATGCGGCGGTGGCGGCGGTACACGCCGCGGCCCCGCCCACGTGCACGACGACCAGCGCCGCAGGGACGTCGGTGAAGTACTGCACGATGCCGACCAGACCCTGTGCGCAGACCAGTCCCAGCAGCACGAAAAGGCGGGTGCGCACAGCGGGTGTGATACCGACCGCGAACAAACCGAAGGCCAAGCCGATCAGCAGAGCGAGGTAGCCGACGAGCAGCTGCGAATGCAGATGCACCAGGGTGACGATCTCCACTTGCAACCGCTCTACGGGACGTTCGATGCTCTTGTCGCCCGCGTGCGGGCCTGCGGCGGTCACCAGGGTGCCCGCGACCAGGACCGCCGCTAGCGCGACCCCCGCCAGCGCGGTCAGCCAGCGCAGCGGCGCGGGAGCCTGCACGGTGTCGATGCCGTCGTCGGGTTCACCGATCTTCGCGTACAGCACCACCGCGAGCCACACCATCACCATGGACGCGAGCAGATGCGTCGACACGGTCCACCACAGCAGTCCGGTGCGCACCGTGATGCCGCCGATGACCGCCTGCACGACGGTGCCGCCGGGCATCAGCCACGCGTAAACCAGCACCTCGCGGCGGCGGCGCGCCCGGGTAACGGCCAGCACGATCGCCGCCGCGCACAGCGTGACCACGAAAGTGAGCAGCCGGTTGGAGAACTCGACCGCCTGGTGGATGGCCGGGACCTCCGACACCGCGACCGGCGTGAAACTACCGGGGAAGCACTGCGGCCAGGTCGGGCAGCCCAGGCCGGAGGCGGTGACCCGCACGACGGCGCCGGTCACCGAAATGCCCGCCTGGGAGAGGATGACCGCGAGCGCGATCAGGCGCTGCACCCGCGAGGAGGGCAGCGGCAGCTTGTCGACGAGTCGCAAGAACGCGCGATACAGCACGTCGAAAATGGTAGCCGGGCCGGATCCGGCGGTTTCATCCGGTCTACTACATTTCGTCGTTGAAGCTCAGTGGAAGCGGAACAGGCGGGTGGCCGCGACGCCCGACACCGCGCCCCACACCGCGAGCACGGCGATCCCGAACCAGTCGACGCTGGTGTGCATCGCGCTCTCCAGCGCTTCGGCCAACGCCCCCGAGGGCACCAGCCTGGCCAGTACGCTCACCACCGTGGGCAGGTCGTCGGAGGCGAACACGATGCTGGCGACGCCGAGCATGACGAACCACAGGATGTTCGCCAGCGCGAGCACCACCTCGGCCTTGAGAGTGCCGCCCAGCAGCAGGCCCATCGCCGCGAACGTCGCGGTGCCGAGCGCGATCACCGCCGCGCCCAGCAGCAACCCGAGCGGTTCCGGCCGCCAGCCCAGCGCGAAGCCGATGAGGCCGAGCAGCACGGCTTGCAGCACGACCACGATGAGCACGGCCGCGCACTTGCCCGCGATGACGCCCCAGCGCGGCAGCGCCGTCGCGCCGAGCCGCTTGAGCGCGCCGTAGCGGCGGTCGAAGCCGACCGCGATGGCCTGACCGGTGAACGCGGTGGACATGACGGCCACCATCATCACCGCGGGCACGATCTTGTCCACCCGGTCCGCGCCGAGGTCGCCGAACGGCAGCAGGCTGAGGCCGACCAGCAGGGTGATCGGGATGAACATGGTCAGCAGCAGTTGTTCGCCGTTGCGCAGCAACAGGATCAGTTCGAGCCTGGTCTGCGCGAGCAGCATCGCGGCGCGGGTGCTCGGACGCGGGGCGGGAGCGAAAGTGCCCGGCGAGAAACGGTTGGCGGTCCGGTCGTGCTCGCTCATCCGCGCAGGTCCCGTCCGGTCAGTTCGAGGAAGACGTCCTCGAGGCGGCGCTGGTCGATCCGGATGTCGGTGGCCAGCACGTCCATCCGCGCGCACCACGCGGTGACGGTGGCGAGCACTTGCGGATTGATCTCGCCCTCCACCAGATAGGTGCCCGGCGTGGTCTCCCGGGGCGTGAAGCCTTCGGGCAGGGCGTTGGCCAGCAGTTCCAAGTTCAGTTTGGGCGGGGCGCAGAAGCGCAGCTGCCCGGCCGCGCCGTGGGCGGTGACCTCGGCCGGGGTGCCGGAGGCGACGATGCGGCCGTGGTCGATGATCACCAGTTGGTCGGCGAGCTGCTCGGCCTCGTCCATCATGTGCGTGGTCAGCACGACGGTCACCCCGTCGCGGCGCAGGGCATCGATCAGCTCCCAGACGATCAACCGGGCCTGAGCGTCCAGCCCCGCGGTTGGCTCGTCGAGGAACACGATTTCCGGCTTGCCCACCAGTGCGCAGGCGAGAGCGAGCCGTTGCTGTTGTCCGCCGGAGAGGCGGCGGTAGGGGGTGCGGCGGTTGTCCTGGAGGCCGAGCGTGCGCAGCAACCAGTCGGGGTCGAGCGGGTCCGCGGAGTAGGCGGCCACCAAATCGAGCATCTCGCCCGCCCGCGCACCGGGATACGCGCCGCCGCCCTGCAACATGACGCCGATGCGGGGGCGCAGTCGTTCGGAATCGGCGACGGGGTCCAAGCCGAGCACGCGCACCGTGCCCGCGTCCGGCGCGGCGAATCCCTCGCACATCTCCACCGTCGTGGTCTTGCCCGCGCCGTTCGGGCCGAGCAGCGCGAGCACCCGCGCCGGTTCCACCTCGAACGTCAGGCCGTCCACCGCGGTGATCTGGTCGTACCGCTTGACGACGCCGTCCACGCTGACAGCAGGCCCGGAAGCTGTCGTCACGACGCCGCCTCGCCGGCGCTCGATTCCGGCGCACCCGGTGATGCTGTGTAGATGGCTCCCTCGCCACGCTCGGTCACGATGTCACACCGTAAGAGGTGGGCACCTGTGACGGAGCCGACACCCCCGTCTGCCCGCGCCAGGGCAGCGAATTGCGCGTGATCACGATGAACAGCACCCCGACGATCACGGTGGCGATCGCGGCGCCCACGATCTGGAACACCTCGAGATCGGCGCCGCGCGGCATCAGGATCACGCTCACGATCGCCGAGAACGCCACCGCCGGAACGCGGAACACCGGCCTGGTCGCCCACGCGGCCATCGGGACGATCGCCCACAGCAGATACCAGGGCTGCACCACCGGAAACAGGAGCACGATCGCGCCGAGCGCCACGCCGAGCGCGCCGACCGGATGCAGCCGCCCGGTGCCGGTGGCGACCAGCATGCGCACGGTGAAGAAGCCCGCGACCAGTGCCGCGATCGGGCGGGTGATGCTCAGCAGCGCGGTGGTGTGATCGCCGAGCCCGAGCAGCACGCCGCCGAATCCGGTGATGATGCCCAGCACCGTGGGCAGCGACATCCAGCTGCGCACCACGCTCGCGGTGTTCAGCGTGTAGATCCAGCCGAAGCCGAGCCCGCTCACCGAACTGATGAAAAGCGTTGTGCCGATGGCTATCGCGCCGAGCATGGCGGCCGCGATGGCCACCGTGCGCAGTGAGGCTCCCCACCTGCGAGCCAGCGCCATGCCGACGAAACCGAGCGCGATGATCGAGGTGAACTTGATCGACGACGACAGCGTGATGATGACCGCGCCGCCGATCAGCCGCGCATAGGCGCGGCCGTCGAACGGGTGGGTGTCCTCGATGGCGCGCAGGCAGAACTCCAGGCCCGCCAGCATCAGGCCGAGCATCAGCGCGTCGTTGTGCACGCCGCCGACCAGATGGAACAGCACGAGCGGGTTGGCCGCGCCGAGCCACAGCGCGCTGACCGGCGCGACGCCGCAGCGCACCGAGAGCCGGGGCAGTGCCCAGACGATCAGCGCGACGCCGCCGAGCGCGAGGATCCGGTGCACCCACACGCCCGCGATGATGTTGTCGCCGGTGAGTTCGGCGATGCCGCGGCCGATCCAAAGGAACAGCGGGCCATAGGGCGCGGGGGTGTCACGCCAGATGGTCGGGACGTTGTTGGTGAGGACGTTGTCGATCCCGAGCCCCGCGACCGGGCCTTCCTCGTAGGGGTCGATGCCGCGCGCGGCGATCTCGCTCTGCGCCAGATAGGAGTAGACGTCGTTGCTGAACAGCGGAGGAGCGACGCTGAGCGGGATCAGCCACAGCAGCAGCGTGCGATCGAGTTGCGATCGGGTCAGCCGGTGCAGTGGTGAACCGCCGATACCGCCCACCGCGAACCGGCCCAGCAGCAGCCACGCCAGCACCACGACGACGGTGCCGGTCATGCACATGGCCAGCGAGCCGGTATGGGCGCGGGCGAAGATGCCGAGCACCCGGACGCCGGACGTAGGGTTCTGGTGCACCGGCTGCGCGCCGATGCCCAGCGCGCTGATCGCCATCAGCACCGTGCCGGTCGCGCCCATCAGGCGGATCCGGTCGAGCTGCGCCAGCTCCTTGCGATCGAGACCGGGCACCTCCGACTCGTCGCGATGCAACACCGCGATCGTGTGATCGGCCGCGGGCACGTCGAGTCCGAGTGCCCGGCGCCCGAACGCCAGTGTCCTGCGCCGCGCGCCCTCCAGTACCGCCACGCCACGAAGCCTAGTTCGAACGGCGAGCACACACCGCGAACGGACCCCGGTCGTTCCGCCCGGGCCCGCCCGGCTCACACGGCACAATCGACGCATGGTTTCGGAGTCCAGGCGGCGGATCGAGGTGGCCGCCTCCGGGCTGCTGGCGCGGCACGGGTATCACGGGTTCGGTCTGAAGGCGTTGAGCGAGGCGGCCGAATTGCCGTACGGCTCGATCTACCACCACTTTCCGGGCGGCAAGGAGGAGATCGCGGTCGCGGCGATCACCGGGACCGGCGTGCTGACCGGCCGGATGATCCGGCAGGCGCCGACCGACGTCTTCGCCACCTTGGCCACGCTGTTCGAATTCATGGTGGGCAAGCTCGCGGATTCGGAATGGACCGACGGGTGCCCGATCGGGACGCCCGCGCTGGACGGCGGCAGCGACGTGGCGGCGGTGCGCTCGGCCTGTGTGCGCGCCTTCGACACGATGGAGCAGGCGTTCGCCGGGCTGCTCGCCGAACTCGGCCTCGGCGGGGAGGATGCGGCCGAACTCGCCGCCACGGTGGTCGCCGCCTACGAGGGGGCCACCATCCTGGCCCGGATCCGCCAGACGGACGCACCGCTGCGCACGGTCGCGAAGTCGATGGAGCGGCTGATCCGGGCGACATTCGCGGCGGCGGGAATCGGTGGCGCGGTCTCGGCGGCGGAAGGTTCGGACGAAATCGAAGCCGATGCGGCATCGTCGACCGGAAATTTTCCGGAAATGCGCGCGGAGCAGGGAGATTCGAAGTGAAGCCGTTGACTAGAAAGAACGTTCTAGCGACACTCGGACGATGAAGCGACTGTTGCTGACCGGCCCCGGTGCGATGCGCTGGGAAGACCACCCCGAACCCGTACTGAGCGGGCCCGATCAGGCGCTCGTGCGGCCGGTCGCGCTGGCCACCTGCGACATCGATCCGGCCGTGCTGCGCGGCGCCTTCCCGCTACCCGGGCCGTATCCCTTCGGGCACGAGGGAGTCGCCGAAGTGGTCGAGGTGGGGCCGGAGGTCCGCGACGTCGCGGTGGGCGACCTCGTGGTGGTGCCGTTCCAGATCTCGTGCGGCGCCTGCCGGGCGTGCGCGCGCGGCCGGACCGGGAACTGCACCAGCCATCCGCGGCTGTCCAGTTTCGGCCTCGGTCCGATGGGCGGGCTGGACTGGGGCGGGTTGTGGGCCGACCTCGCGCTCGTGCCGCACGCCGACGCCATGCTGGTCCGGCTGCCCTCCGGCGTCGACCCGGCCGCAGTGGCCAGCGCCAGCGACAACATCCCGGACGCCTACCGCTCGGTCGGCCCCCAGCTGGCCGCCGATCCCGCCGCCGAAGTCCTGGTGATCGGCGGCCCCGCCGCGCCGTCGATCGGTCTGTACGCCGCCGGGCTCGCGGTCGCGCTCGGCTCTGCCCGTGTGGTCTATCTCGACGACTCCGACCAGCGGCTCGAGATCGCGAAATCGCTCGGCGCCGAGGCGATCGAAGGCCCGCGCGAGGCCCGGGTGGGACGGTTCCCGATCGTGGTCGAGGCGGCCGGCGGGGCGAA
The DNA here is from genome assembly GCF_040610355.1 of Nocardia sp. NPDC004168. NCBI lineage: Bacteria > Bacillati > Actinomycetota > Actinomycetes > Mycobacteriales > Nocardiaceae > Nocardia > Nocardia sp. NPDC004168. Next base: position 669,203 of record NZ_JBEXME010000001.1, read on the forward strand.
GGCGCTGCGCGCGGCGATCGATGCGGCGGCGTACGACGGCTGGTGCACGAGCGTCAGCGTGCAGTCGCAGGATGTCGCCCTGCCGATCCTGGACATGTACACCCGCTGCTGCACCTTCCACACAGGTCGCGCGCACGTCCGCCCGGTCATTCCCGAGGTGCTCGATCTCGTCGCCGCGGGGCGCTTCGACCCGTCGCTGGTCACCACCGTGACGGCCGCGTGGGACGAGGCGGTGGACGCGCTGCTGGAGACGCCGATGAAACTGGTCGCCGTGCGCTGAGCGCCTGTGACGAATCGCACTGCGTGCCCTGTCCCCGACTCCGATAGGAGGGCTGTCCGCTCGGCGTTCGACGCCCGGAGTCGTGCGGACGCGGCTCGCCTGGTTCCGAGCGGCGTTTTTTCTGCGCAGGTCAGCCGGAAAAGTTGTGCTGCGACCCGGCATCGCGTCGGGTGGACACCTGTCCGGCACGGCGGCATGGGGCCCTCCACCGTGCCGGAATCGCCGCAGGTCGACGGGGCCGCTGACTCAGGGCACCCTTATTAGCTTTCGGGAACGAATTCCGCCACACTGATGTTGTGAAAACCGTGGGTTTGCGGAGGAACGACGAAGGAGCCGGTCGCAAGGCCGACGCCGGGTCGGTTGCTGCGCCCGCGACGGTCGGCGGCGAAGGGCATACCCGAGCGGCCATCGTCCAGCTGCTGCTGGAGGAAGGACCGATCACCGCCACCGCTATCGGGAACCGGCTCGGCCTGGCCCCGGCGGGCGTGCGCAGGCACTTGGACGCGCTGATCGATTCGGGTCAGGCGCGGGCCGGTCGATCGGCGCCCTGGCAGCAGAAAGGCCGGGGCCGCCCGGCCAAGCAGTACCAGCTCACCGCGGCCGGACGCGGCAAACTCGGCCACGCCTACGACGATCTGGCCGGAGCCGCCATCCGGCAGCTCGGAGAGATCGGCGGCGAACAGGCCATCACCGAGTTCGCCCGCAAACGAGCACGCACTATCGTGGCCGGGATCGAACCGGTCGGTGAGCACACCACGGAACAGACCACGGCCAAGGCCGAGGAGATCGCCGAGGCGTTCACCGACGCCGGGTTCGCGGCCACCACCCGCAAGGTGGGCACCGGCGTGCAGATCTGCCAGCACCACTGCCCCGTGGCGCACGTCGCCGAGGAGTTCCCGCAGCTGTGCGCGGCGGAGCTCGAGGCGTTCCGTGAGCTGCTCGGCACCCATGTGCAGCGGCTGGCCACGATCGCCAACGGCGATTGCGCGTGCACTACGCACGTGCCGCTGCTCGTCCTGCCCGCAGGCCGGACCGAAACTTCAGCACCAACCGCTGCACAGCCCGCAGCGGTACGAACGAACGACTCCGGAAGGAGTGCCGAATGACGACGACCACCGACCAGGTGCAACCGCTCACCCAGGAAGAGGCGATCGCCTCCCTGGGCAAATACGGTTACGGCTGGGCCGATTCGGATGTGGCCGGCGCCAGCGCGCAACGAGGTCTGTCCGAGGCGGTTGTCCGCGACATCTCGGCGAAGAAGAACGAGCCGGAATGGATGCTCGAACAGCGGCTGAAGGCGCTACGCATCTTCGATCGCAAGCCCATGCCGATCTGGGGCTCCAACCTCGACGGCATCGACTTCGACAACATCAAGTACTTCGTGCGCTCGACCGAGAAGCAGGCCGCGTCCTGGGACGAGCTGCCCGAGGACATCAAGAACACCTACGACAAGCTGGGCATCCCCGAAGCGGAGAAGCAGCGGCTGGTCGCCGGTGTCGCCGCGCAGTACGAGTCCGAGGTCGTGTACCACCAGATCCGCGAGGACCTGGAGGCCCAGGGCGTGATCTTCCTTGACACCGACACCGGTCTGAAAGAGCACCCGGAGATCTTCCAGCAGTACTTCGGCTCGGTGATCCCCGCGGGCGACAACAAGTTCTCCGCGCTGAACACGTCCGTGTGGTCGGGCGGCTCGTTCATCTACGTGCCGCCGGGCGTGCACGTCGACATCCCGCTGCAGGCCTACTTCCGGATCAACACCGAGAACATGGGCCAGTTCGAGCGCACCCTGATCATCGTCGACGAGGGCGCCTACGTGCATTACGTCGAGGGCTGCACCGCGCCGATCTACAAGTCGGACTCGCTGCACTCCGCGGTGGTGGAGATCATCGTGAAGAAGGGCGGCCGCTGCCGCTACACCACCATCCAGAACTGGTCGAACAACGTCTACAACCTGGTCACCAAGCGGGCCAAGGCCGAGGCGGGCGCGACCATGGAGTGGATCGACGGCAACATCGGTTCCAAGGTCACCATGAAGTACCCGGCGGTCTGGATGACCGGCGAGTACGCCAAGGGCGAAGTGCTGTCGGTGGCGTTCGCCGGCGAGGGCCAGCACCAGGACACCGGTGCGAAGATGCTGCACCTCGCGCCGCACACCTCCTCGACCATCGTGTCGAAGTCGGTGGCGCGCGGCGGCGGCCGGGCCTCCTACCGCGGCCTGGTGCAAGTGAACAAGGGCGCCCACGGCTCGAAGTCGACGGTGAAGTGCGACGCGCTGCTGGTCGACACGATCAGCCGTTCCGACACCTACCCCTACGTCGACATCCGCGAGGACGACGTGACCATGGGTCACGAGGCGACCGTCTCGAAGGTCTCCGAGGACCAGCTGTTCTACCTGATGAGCCGCGGCCTCACCGAGGACGAGGCGATGGCCATGGTGGTGCGCGGCTTCGTCGAGCCGATCGCCAAGGAACTGCCCATGGAATACGCGCTCGAGCTGAACCGCCTGATCGAACTGCAGATGGAAGGAGCCGTCGGCTGATGGCCGTGGAGAACGTAGCCGAAGCCGCCGAGGCTCGTACCCCTGCGATCAACAAGGGCGAGGTCTTCACGTCGTTCGACGTGAACGCCTTCGAAGTGCCTTCCGCGAAGGACGAGGCGTGGCGGTTCACCCCGCTGCGCCGTCTGCGTGGACTGCAGGACGGCACTGCGGTCGGGGACGGCCGCACGAGCGTCGAGGTCGCGGCGGCCGAGGGCGTCACGGTGGAGACGGTCGAACGCTCCGACGCCCGCCTCGGCGAGGCCGGCGTGCCGTCCGATCGCGTTGCCGCGCAGGCGTACTCGGGCTTCGAGCAGGCCACCGTCGTGACGGTCGGCAAGGAGGTCGAGGTCGCCGAACCGGTGACGGTCACGATCACCGGGCCCGGCGAGGGCAGGACCGCCTACGGGCACCTGCAGATCCGGCTGGAGCACTTCGCCAAGGCCACCGTGGTCATCGACCAGCGCGGCAGCGGAACCTACGCGGAGAACGTGGAATTCGTGCTCGGCGATTCCGCCAAGCTGACCGTGGTGGCCGTGCAGGACTGGGCCGACGACGCGGTGCACGCCACCGCCCACCACGCGAAGCTCGGCCGCGACGCCACGCTGCGGCACACCTCGGTCACCCTGGGCGGTGATCTGGTGCGCCTCACCGGCAACGTCCGCTACGACGGCCCCGGCGGCGACGCCGAACTGCTCGGCCTCTACTTCGCCGACGCGGGCCAGCACTTCGAGCAGCGTCTGCTCGTCGACCACGCCGTGCCGAACTGCAAGTCGAATGTGCTGTACAAGGGCGCGCTGCAAGGCGACCCGCACTCGCCCAAGGGCGACGCCCGCACCGTGTGGGTCGGCGACGTGCTCATCCGCGCCGCCGCCGAGGGCACCGACACCTTCGAGGTGAACCGCAACCTGGTGCTCACCGACGGCGCGCGGGCGGACTCGGTGCCGAACCTGGAGATCGAGACCGGCGAGATCGTCGGCGCCGGACACGCGTCCGCGACCGGCAGGTTCGACGACGAGCAGCTGTTCTACCTGCGCGCCCGCGGCATCCCGGAGGACGCCGCCCGCCGCCTGGTGGTGCGCGGTTTCTTCCACGAGATCACCCAGAAGATCGCGGTGCCCGAGGTCCGGGAGCGGCTGGAGGCGGCCATCGAGGCCGAACTCGCCGCCATCGGCGCCTGATCAACGACCCCATACCTGGCAAAGGAATTCGAATTCGATGACCACCCTGGAAATCAAGGACCTGCATGTCGAGGTCGCGAACCCCGACGAGTCCGGCGAGCCCATCAAGATCCTCAAGGGCGTGAACCTCACGGTGAAGTCCGGTGAGACGCACGCCATCATGGGCCCGAACGGCTCCGGCAAGTCGACGCTGTCCTACGCGATCGCCGGTCACCCGAAGTACACGGTGACCTCCGGCTCGATCACGCTCGACGGCGAGGACGTGCTGGCGATGTCGGTGGACGAGCGCGCCCGTGCGGGCCTGTTCCTCGCCATGCAGTACCCGGTCGAGGTTCCCGGCGTCTCGATGTCGAACTTCCTGCGCACCGCCGCCACCGCCGTGCGCGGCGAGGCCCCCAAGCTGCGGCACTGGGTCAAGGAGGTGAAGGAGTCGATGAGCGAACTGGAGATCGACGCCGCCTTCGCCGAGCGCAGCGTGAACGAGGGCTTCTCCGGCGGCGAGAAGAAGCGCCACGAGATCCTCCAGCTCGGCCTGCTCAAGCCGAAGATCGCGATCCTGGACGAGACCGACTCGGGTCTGGACGTCGACGCGCTGCGCATCGTCTCCGAGGGCGTCAACCGCTACAAAGAGCGCGAGAACGGCGGCATCCTGCTGATCACGCACTACACCCGCATCCTGCGCTACATCCAGCCGGAGTTCGTGCACGTCTTCGTCGGCGGCCGCATCGTCGCCGAGGGCGGCGCCGAGCTCGCCGAGGAACTCGACGCCAACGGCTACGTTCGTTTCACTCAGACCGCCACCGCTGGAGCTTGATATGACCGCTACGGTCCGCACCCTCGACGTCGCCCGTATCCGGGCCGACTTCCCGATCCTGAACCGCACGGTCCGGGACGGGAAACCGTTGGTGTACCTGGACTCCGGCGCGACCGCGCAGCGGCCGATCGAGGTGCTCGAAGCCGAACGCGACTTCCTGATCACCAGCAACTCGGCGGTGCACCGCGGTGCGCACCAGCTGGCCGAGGAGGCGACCGACGCCTACGAGGGCGCGCGGGCCGACATCGCGCGGTTCGTCGGGGTGGACGCGGGCGAGATCGTGTTCACCAAGAACGCCACCGAGTCGCTGAACCTGGTGACCTACGCCTTCGCCGACGACCGGTTCCCGCACCACGTGGGCCATGGCGACGAGATCGTGATCACCGAGCTGGAACACCACGCGAATCTGGTGCCCTGGCAGGAGCTGGCCCGCCGCACCGGTGCCACGCTGAAGTGGTACGGCGTGACCGACGAAGGCCGGATCGACCTGGATTCGCTGGAACTGTCGCCCGCCACCAAGGTGGTCGCGTTCACCCACCAGTCCAACGTCACCGGCGCGGTCGCTCCGGTCGAGGAGCTGGTCCGCCGGGCGAAGGCGGTGGGCGCGCTGGTCGTGCTCGACGCCTGCCAGTCGGTGCCGCACATGCCGGTCGACTTCCGCGCGCTCGGTGTGGATTTCGCCGCGTTCTCCGGGCACAAGATGCTCGGCCCCTCCGGTGTCGGCGTGCTCTTCGCTCGCCGCTCGCTGCTGGAGGAGATGCCGCCGTTCATCACCGGCGGGTCCATGATCGAGACGGTCTTCATGGACCACAGCACCTACGCGCCGCCGCCGCAGCGCTTCGAGGCGGGCGTGCCGATGACCTCCCAGGTGGTCGGATTGGGCGCGGCCGTGCGGTATCTGGAAGAGATCGGCATGGACGCCGTCGCCGCGCACGAGCACACGCTGGTCGGCGCGGCGCTGGACGGGCTGGCCGGGATCGACGGCGTGCGGATCATCGGGCCTGCCGAGAACATCGATCGTGGCGGCGCGGTGTCGTTCGTGGTGGACGGCATCCACGCCCACGACGTGGGGCAGATCCTGGACGACGAGGGCGTGGCCATCCGGGTGGGCCATCACTGCGCGTGGCCGCTGCACCGGCGTTTCGGCGTCGCCGCGACCGCACGCGCCTCGTTCGCGGTCTACAACACGCTCGCCGAGGTGGACGCGCTGGTCGCCGCGGTGCGGAAGGCCCAGAGCTTCTTCGGGGTTGCATAGATCATGCGCATGGAGCAGATGTACCAGGAAGTGATCCTGGATCACTACAAGCACCCGCACCATCGGGGGCTGCGCGAGCCGTTCGGGGCCGAGGTGCACCACGTGAACCCGACCTGCGGCGACGAGGTGACCCTGCGCGTGCAGCTCGACGACAACGGCGACGTCACCGACGTCTCCTACGACGGCCAGGGTTGCTCGATCAGCCAGGCGGCCACCTCGATCCTCGCCGATCAGGTGATCGGGCTTCCGGTGCAGCAGGCGCTGAAGGTGGTCGACTCCTACAGTGAGATGATCTCCAGCCGCGGCACCATCGAGGGCGACGAGGACGTGATCGGCGACGGCGTCGCCTTGGCAGGCGTCTCGAAATACCCAGCGCGGGTGAAGTGCGCGTTGCTCGGGTGGATGGCGTTCAAGGACGCCGTCCTCAGGATCGGCCCCGAGCCGCCCGCGCCGGCCGCGGAAGAGAACTGAACCGTCCGATGGAAAACGGGGAAGCGTCATGAGTGACACACCGGCCACCGAGCAGACCGAACAGGCCGCGCCGGCCGCCGATTTGCCCGAGCTGTCCGCCGAGGACATCAAGCTGCTCGAGGACATCGAAGAGGCGATGCGTGACGTCGTCGACCCGGAACTCGGCATCAACGTCGTCGACCTCGGCTTGGTCTACGGATTGCGCGTCGAGGAGGACAGCACCGCGGTCCTGGATATGACGCTGACTTCGGCGGCCTGCCCGCTGACCGACGTCATCGAGGACCAGTCCCGCAACGCGCTGGTGCGCAGCGGCCTGGTGGAGGACTTGAAGATCAACTGGGTCTGGATGCCGCCGTGGGGTCCGGACAAGATCACCGAGGACGGCCGCGAACAGTTGCGCGCCCTCGGCTTCACGGTGTAATTCGCCGCAACTGACGCAGCCGCCGGTAGCGCCTGAACAAGGCGCCCGGCGGCTGAGTCGTATCCGCCGCATGCGCCTTCCCGGCGGAGCGCTCGGGGACGATCATCGACGCGTTCCGACCTGAGCGCGCACGGCCGAATCGACCGGCGCTCCGCTCTCGGCGAAGACGGACGCTCGAAAAAGGGGTTCGTCGCGCGGGTCGATCCGGCGCACCCGCCGATGGTGGGAAGTGCCCATTTCGACAAAAGCGCACCGGCCGAATGAAGATTTGAGCTTCGAGTCGTTCGGAACGGGGAGGATCCTCACATGTCGGTGCCGCACAAGGCTGCCCTCGGGCTCGCGGCGGTCTCCGCCGCCACCTGCGCCGTGGTCGGCGCTCCCGCGGGTGCGGCGCATGCGGCGACCTACTATGGCGCGCTGGCGCTTTCGCCCAGCACCGGCGCGGTCACATCGGCGGTGGACTATGCGAGCGCGGCCGCCGCCGATGCCGCGGCACGCGCCCAATGCGGTGTCACCGATTGCCAGACGGTCGTGCAGTTCTGGAACGCCTGCGGGTCTGTCGTGCGCGGCGCCGACGGCAAGCACGGATGGGCGTGGGGACCCACCCGCGCCGAAGCCGAACGCCGGGCCATCGATGTCCTCGGTCCCAGTGCCCCGCCGTTCCCGAGTCTCGGCAGCGCGATTCCCCGGCCCGCGAGCGTGCGCTTGACGGCGTGCACCTCGACCGCCGGGTAGCTCAGCGGCGCAGGACTTTCCGCGCCAGCCAGTTGCCGAAGAACTGGATGCCCTGTACGCCCGCGATGATGATCAGCGTCGCGACGAGCGTGACCTGCCAGTCGAAGCGCTGATAGCCGTAGACGAGGGCGAAATCGCCGAGACCGCCGCCGCCGACGGTGCCCGCCATCGCGGACATGTCCACGATGGCGATCACCACGAAGGTGTAGCCCAGGATGAGCGGCCCGAGCGCCTCGGGGATCAGCAGTGACAGGATGATGCGCAGCGGTCCCGCGCCCACCGCGCGCGCCGCCTCGATCACGCCGGGATCGACCGTCACCAGGTTCTGTTCCACGATGCGCGCGATGCCGAACGACGCCGCGACGATCATGACGAAGGCCGCCGCCTCGGTGCCGATCGTGGTACCCACCACCTCCAGCGTCACCGGGCCGAGCGCGGCGAGCAGGATGATGAACGGGATCGGGCGCACCACGTTGACGAGCACGTTGAGCAGCAGGTTGATCGGCGCGTTCGCCAGCAAACCGCCCTTGCGGGTGGTGTAGAGCGCGGTGCCGAGCAGCAACCCGATGAAGCCGCCGACCACGAACGTGAGCGCCACCAGATAGAGCGTGGTGCCGATCGCTTCGTTCAGCACCGGCCGGAGTTTGTCCCAATCGGTATGCATGGCAACTCCTTTCAGGCCGACCGGCGCTCGAGTTCGGCGACCACCTTGTCGACGGCGTCGTCGGGGCCGTGCAGCGCCAGGGTGAGACTGCCGAAGGTCTTCTCCTGCAGGCTGCTCACCCCGCCGTAGACCACCTCGAACCTGACCTCGGCGTGCGCCGCGGCGGCCAGCGCCGCGCCGATGCCGCGCTCGTCGTCCACGTCGACGGTGACCAAACGGCCCCCATGGCGACCGGCGAGGCGGCGCAGTTCCTTCTCGGAGGGGCGGTTGTGCAGGACGGTCTCGACGAAGGAGCGGGTGGGGGCCGCCTGCGGCGTGGCGAACACCTCGAAGGTGTCGGCGAGTTCCACGATGCGTCCTTCGGCGAGCACCGCGACCCGGTCGGCCACCGCGCGGATGACGTCCATCTCGTGGGTGATGACCACGATGGTGACGCCCAGTTCGCGATTGATCTTGCGCAGCAGCCGCAGCACCTCACCGGTCGTCTCCGGGTCCAGTGCCGAGGTGGACTCGTCGGCCAGCAGCAAGGACGGCGACGTGGCCAGCGCTCTGGCGATGCCCACCCGCTGCTTCTGGCCGCCCGACAGCTGATCAGGGTAACTGCGCGCCTTGTCGGACAAGCCGACGAACTCCAGCAGTTCGGCTACCCGCGCCTTGCGTTCGGCGCGCTTCCAGCCCGCCACCTTCAGCGGATATTCGACGTTTCCCGCGGCCGTGCGGGAGCGGAAGAGATTGAATTGCTGGAACACCATTCCGATGTCGCGCCGCAGCCGCCGCACTTGGCGCTCCGGCACGCCGGAGATGGGTGTGCCGGAGATCTCGACCGTGCCGCTCGTCGGCTTCTCCAGCGCGTTGATCAGCCGCACCAGCGTGCTCTTGCCCGCGCCGGAATACCCGATCACGCCGAAGATCTCGCCTTGCTCGATGCGCAGGTCGATGTTGTCGAGCGCTACATTGCGCTGCGCGCCCTTGCCGAAAACCTTGGTGACCGAACGGAACTCGACGGCGGGAACGGCCGTGTCGCTCACTTGCCGTCGCGGATGGTCTGCTGCACCCGCTGCAGGATCTGCTCGAGTTCCTGGCCGCTGCGCCGCACCTCGACGGCGGTGCCCTTGGTCACCTCGTCGTGCGCCTTCTGCACCTCCGGGTCGTGCCACAGCTCGGCGAGCTGCAGATAGACCGGATTGTTCTTGTCCTCGGCGCGGGTGACCAGCGCGTTGATGTACGGCTCCGCGGCGGGATTCTTCGGGTCGTCCTTGTACAGCGCCGAATGCGGATCGATGCCGGAACGTTCCAGGAAGGTGTTGTTGATGATCGATCCGTCGACCGAGGCCAGCGACAGCGCGGTCTGCGCGGCGTCGACGGGGGTGACGCGCACTTTGGACGCGCCCTTGTCGATGTCGGCAGGGGTCGGCGCCTTGGTGTCGGACGACAGTTTCACCAGCCCGGCGGCTTGCAGCACGAACAGCGCCCGTGCCTGATTGGTGGGGTCGTTCGGGATCGCGATCTCCGCGCCCTGCGGAATGTCGGCCGGCGACTTGTGCTTCTTCGAGTAGAGACCCAGCGGCACGATGTAGGTGGAACCGATCGGCGTCAGGGTGTCGTTGTTCGCGACGTTGTAGGCGCCCAGGAATTGCAGATGCTGGAAGAGATTGATGTCGATCTGTTTCTGCGACAGCGCGAGATTCGGTTGCTTGTAGTCGGAGAAGTTGGTGATCCGCAGCGTGATGCCCTTGTCTTTGGCGCGCTGCTCGAAGACGTCCCAGGAGTGATCCTTGTCGGTGGTGCCGATGCGCACTACCTTGTCCGAGGAAGCGTCGTCACCGCCGCAGCCGGTCAGGGTCAAGGCCGCGGTCGCTACCAGGACCGGGATCGCCAGTACCCGATGGAATTTCACTCGTGCTCCCGATTGCTCGTCGCGATATGACCCGGTAATCCAAGCGACGGGGCGCAGCGGGCGACAACGGTTTCGATTGTGGTGAGCGAAACCCTCCGCATGAACTGAACGAGCGTCTAATTTGCTGATAATGCGCTCGCGTCTCCGGCTGTTGCTGATCCCGCTCGTGTCCGTATTGGCCGTCGCCGCGGTCGGCTGCGGTGGTGAAGACCGATCCGACGCGGTCCACATCGGGGTCAACGATCTGTCGCTGCCGCACTGGGAGGTCTACCGCAAGAAGGCGGCGGAGCAGGGCATCACGGTGGAGTTCACCAATTTCACCGACTACAACCAGCCGAATCCGGCCCTGGCGCAGGGGCGCATCGATCTGAACAAGTTCCAGCACGTGCGGTACCTGGCCAATTACAACGTCCGCAACAACGACACGCTGGTGCCGATCGGCGCGACCGAGATCTTCCCGCTGACGCTGTACTCGCGCAAGCACAAGTCGGTGGCCGACATTCCGAAGGGCGGCGAGATCACCTTGAGCAACAACCCGGCCAACCAGGTGCGGCCCCTGCTCGGCCTCGCCGCGGCCGGGCTCATCGTGCTGAAGGGCGGCGCGAGTTGGGACTCCAAAATCGAGGACGTCGACCCGGTCGCCTCCCGGGTGAAGCTCACGCCCATCGATCCGACCCTGACCGCCCAGTCGCTCGGCAGCGTGGACGCCGCGTTCGTCGACGACACCTTCGCCCGCCCCGCCGGACTGACATCCAACGAGGTGATCTACACCGACGACCCCGAGCGTCCGGAACTGAAGCAGTACATCAACGTCTTCGCCGCCCGCGCCGCCGACAAGGACAACCCGACGCTGCTGAAACTCGCGCAGCTCTATCACGACCCAGAGGTCGAGGCCGCGGTCCGCGCGGAAACCGGGTACCAGGGCATCTTCAAATCCAACAGCGCGGCCGATCTCCAGGCGACGCTCGCCGAACTGGAAGCTCGGTTCCGGAGGTAGGGAACCTGCCCCGCGCCCGCTCGGCCTGCCGAACCACGAATCGGTCCTGCCGATGGGCCGGTCGGCGGAGCCACGGGCGACCGGTAGCGCGGTTTCGGATGTGCCTGAGCGGGAATCGCGTCGGGAGCTGACACCGAGGAGGTCCCCGTGCCGGATGGGAACGCTGCGAGCCCGCAGCGGGTCGTGATCGTCGGGAGCGGGTTCGCGGGGTTCACCTGCGCCCAGAAGCTCTGCCGCATCGTGGCCAAGGCGAACCGCGACATCGAAATCGTGCTCGTCACGCCCAACGACTACATGCTCTATACGCCGCTGCTGCCGGACGTGGCCGGTGGCCTGATCGACCCTCGGTTCGTCGCCATCTCACTGGCGGATTCGCTGCCGCGGGTCCGGTTGGTGGTTGCGAACGCCAGGTCGGTCGATCTGCGGAACAAGACGCTCACGGTGGAAGACGAGCATCATCCGCCGCGGCAGCTGTCGTGGGATCGGCTGGTGCTCACGCCCGGGTCGGTCACCCGCCTGTTCGACATACCGGGTCTGGCCGAGCACGCGCGCGGGCTCAAGACCGTCGCCGAGGCGCTGTACCTGCGCGAGCAGCTGCTGCGCCAGCTCGAGCTCGCCGACGACGAGGAGGACCCCGAGGTGCGGCGGGCGCGCCGCACGGTGGTGGTCGTGGGGGCGTCCTACGCGGGCACCGAGCTCGTGGCGCAGTTGCGCGCCCTCGCCGACGCCTACGCCGCGCGCCGTGGGTTCGACCCCGCCGAAGTGCGTTTCCTTCTGCTCGACACGGCGCCGAGGGTGATGCCCGAGGTCGGCGAGCGGCTCAGTGACAAGGTGCTGAAGGTGCTGCGCAAACGTGGCATCGAGATCCGGCTGGAGACCTCGCTGACGAAACTCGACGAGAACTCGGTCGTGCTCACCGACGGCACGGTGGTGCCCACCCGCACGGTGGCCTGGGTGACGGGTGTGACCGGCGCACCGGTGCTCGGCACGCTCGGCCTGCCGCTGGAGAAGGGCCGCTTGGTCGTCGACGCGAAACTGAACGTGCCCGGCCACCCGGACGTCTTCGCGGGCGGCGACGCGGCGGCGGTGCCCGACCTCACCAAGCCGGGCCGGATCACTCCGCCCACCGCGCAGCACGCCACGCGACAGGGCAAGACGCTGGCCAGGAACGTCGCGGCGAGCCTGGGCATCGGCACGGCCGCCGACTACAAGCACCGCGACCTGGGTCTGGTCGTCGACCTCGGGCCGCGCTTCGCGGTCGCCAACCCGATGGGCATCCGCCTGTCCGGCCTGCCCGCCAAGGCGGTGACCCGCGCTTACCACACGTTCGCCGTGCCGCGAGCGGTCAACCGCTGGGCGATCACGGTCTCCTACCTGACCATCGCGGTCACACCCCGCCCCCTCGCCCTGCTGGGGCTGGTCAGTCACGAGGAAGCCAGCTTCGGCGCCAGCGAGGGGATTTCCGCGAAATCAGGGTGAGCTTCGTGACAGCGCGGAGGTGACCGGCCGCTTCCGTGCCGAACCCGTGCGGTGGGGCGGCGGCAGCGGAGATGATTCGGTGGTGGACGAGATGACGTATCGGCGATCGCGCGTCGGGCTGCACGCGGTCGCGGAGTTGCTGATCGCCGGGCCGCAGTACCGAGAATTCGGCACCATTCGGTTGGCAGTCGTGCACCGGGGTTTCGCCGGTGTGCGTTGGCCGGTTTCGGTGGTCGGGGAGGAACTGGTGTGGCCGGAAGGGCGGGTGCGGCTGAAGGGGACGTATCGGGAGGTCGCCGAGGCCGCGGGTTTCGAACCCGGGCCGCCGGAAGGGGTGTACGCGGACACCACCGGCGTGGATACCGATTCGGCGATCGAAGTGGATCCCTCGGCGGCGGGGCTGATCGAGGACTGGTTCGCGCTGGGGGACAAGGCGTTGCGGTGCCTGGCGTCCGGCGTGACACCGGTGCTGTGGCCGGAGCATTTCGATCTGTCGAGCACGGTCGACGAGGTGAACTACGGGGTTTCGCCGGGAGACGACGCTCATCCCGGGCCCTACGCCTACATCGGGCCGTGGACCCCGCGAACCGGCGACTTCTGGAACGCGCCGTTCGGCGCGCTCCGGCCCCGCACCGCGGTGAACACGGTCGCGGCCCTGCTGGAGTTCTTCGAAGAGGGCAGGCAGCGCGCGGCACAAGACTGATTCGGCGGTGGTGGCGGCCCCGCCGTAGGAAGATCAGGCGCCCTTGCGAGCCGGAGCCTTTTTGGCCGCCTTCTTCGCAGGCGTCTTCTTCGCCGCGCTCTTGGACGCGCCGCTCTTGGACGCCGTGCTCTTGGCTGCTCCGCTCTTTTCGGCGCTCTTGGCCGCGGCCTTCTTCGCGGTCTTCTTCGGCTCGGCCCCGTCGCCGCCCGCCGTCCTGCGCCCGCTGGCCTCCAGGCTGCGCTGCAACGCGGCGACCAGATCGACCACCTCGGCGTCCATCCCGCTCGGCGCGAGCTCCGGCTGTTCGGGCACCTTGCCGGTTCCGCTGGCGATCGCCTCGTCGAGCAGGCGTTTGAGCTCGATCTGGTACTCGTCGGTGAACTGCTCCGGATCGAAGTCGTCGGACATGGCCTCGACGAGCCTCTCGGCCATCTTGATCTCCTGCGGCCTGGGCTCGGCGACACCGTCGAGGGATTCGAACTCCACGGAGCGGACCTCGTCGGGCCACAGCAGCGTCTGGACCACCAGAATGCCCTCCCGTACACGCAGCGCGGCAAGCCGGGTCTTCTGCCGCAACGTGAAGTACACCAGGGCGGTGCGTTCGATCTGCTCCAGCGTCCTGGCCAGCAGGACGTAGGCCTTCGGCGTGCTGGAGTCCGGTTCCAGGTAGTAGCTCTTCTCGAACAGGATCGGATCGATCTGGTCCGACGGCACGAACTGCAGCACCGGTATCTCGTGCTTCTCCGCTACCGGCAATTTCGCGAAGTCCTCGTCGCTGAGCACCACCTTGTCGCCGTCCGGCGACTCGTAGGCCTTGTCGATCTCGGTGTACTGGACGGATTGGCCGCACACGCTGCAGACGCGGTCGTATTTGATCCGGCCTCCATCCTTGGCGTGCACCTGATGGAACCGGATGTCGTGGTCCTCGGTGGCGGTGTACACCTTCACCGGAACGTTCACCAGCCCGAATGCGATCGAGCCCTTCCAGATCGATCTCATACCCCCATCATGGCCGAAGCCCACCGACCGCGCGAGGGAACCGGAACTCCGAGTGTCGCGGTCGCGACACGCCGACGCAGCCGTCCCGGGAGCGCGGCGAACAGTGCGCTCATCGCCGCGACCGTGCCGGCGAGGTCGGTGCGGCCGGACAGATACGCGCGTTGCGCGTCCGGGGGAAGCGCGAAGAACGTGTCGAAGAACAGCGGGAGATCATCGGGCGGCAACGCCAGCAGCGCGCGCAGCCCGGCGCCGCGCAACCGGTGGACGACGCGCGCCGCGGCCGGCCATACGTCCCGGCCCGCGGCCACCGCGTCGGCAGCGGACAGCGCGGCGCCGACGCTGTACCCGGTCGCCGGATGCAGGAACCCGCCCGCGGCCCCGAACCTCCTCGACCCGGGACGGCCTCCTTGCACCGGAAAACGGACGTGCTCCACGGGTTCGTCACCGGTGAGCGGGACGTCTCTGGCGCGGAGGCGCGCCCACAAGCGTGTGCGCAGTTGCGCACCGGTCAAGGCCGGGCGGCCGGCCAGGCAAGTTTCCTCGAGCAGCACCCGCTCGTCGTCCAGCGGAACGGCGTAGAGGAACGAACGCGGCGCCTCGGGGGCGGCGCCGTTGTCCGGACGCCAGTCCATGAACAGCGGTTCGAGCCCGGCGCAGCGCCGGGCGTCCACGATGACGCCGTAGGCCGTCTGCTCGGCCCGGGCGGGCGAGCGGGCGAGTCCGCGCGCGTCGACCACCCGGCCGCCGGTGATCGTCGCGCCGGAGGCCAAGGTCACACGCTCGGGGCCGACATCGATCGCGCGCTCGGAGACCACGCTCGCGTCGGCCAGGTGCAGCGACCTTTGCAGCCGGGCGGTATCGAGCACCACGTACGGGCGGTCCAATCGGTGAGCGCGCGTTCCCCAGGCCATCGGCCGGGGTACCGTCGCCGCGACGACCCGAGGCGACAGCCAATCAGGCAGTTCGTCGGCCCACACCGCGTAGGTGGCCGTCCACCGGCGCTCCGGCGCGGGATCGACCACGGTGACCGTGAGTCCGCGCTCCACTGCCCGGTGCGCGAGGGCGCGTCCGGCCGGGCCGAGCCCGCAGACGACCACGTCCGGCTTCATGCCGGGCTCGTCCGGATCCGCTGGAGCGTGTTGCGATGCATGGGTTCGAGCCTCTCATCTGCTCGCTGGAGCGTCGCGCAGCCACGGCGTCGAACACGTTCCGGCGCGGAGGTCCGGACTCGCGAAGTGAACGTTTCGCGAAAGCTGTCGCGGATTCCGGATCGCCCGCCCCGCGTGCGGAAATGCGTCCGGCCTGGCTCGGTTGCCTTCCCATGCCGGAGCGTGCAGGCAGGTGGCCGGACCGGGCGCACTGACGGAATGTGTTCGGGCTCACCGCAGTTTGTCCCGCGTTGCTAGGATGCCGGGGCGCTGGCGTACGCATCCGGCTCCGGTGCCGAGTGTCAGGTGTCGGCGCACCGGCGTGCCGCGGATGGCACGCCGGGCAGGTTGCCGACCGGCGACCGCTGGAGTCCGAGCGCGAAAGCGGCACGACCGGAACGAGTTAGGGGTAGACGGAGTGTTCGAGCTGACCAGGCGGCGCAGCCGGTGGATCCTGGCCGTGTTCGTGGTGCTCGCACTGGCGATGGGCACGCTGAGCGCGACGCTGTTCGACAAAGTGCAGGGCGGCGGGTATATCGACCCCGACAGCGAATCGAGCCGGGCGACCGCGGTGCTGCGCGACACCTTCGGCGAGGCCACCCCGAATTTCGTGCTGCTGGTGCAGACTCGCCGGTCGGTGGACGACGACGCCGCGGCCACCGCTGCGACGAATCTGGTCACCGAGCTGAAGTCGGAGTCCGGCGTCGCGGGCGTCACGTCGTACTGGACCGACAAATCGCCCGCACTGCGCAGCACCGACGGAACCAAGGGCTTGATCGTGGCCAGCATCCTCGGTGAGGAGGCCGACGTCGACAAGCGGGTGGGCGATCTCGCCGACCGATTCGGCGGCACCCACGGCCCGCTCGAGGTGCGCGTCGGCGGCTACGCCATGCTGCTGCACGAGACGGTGCAGCAGAGCGAGAAAGACGTCGTGCTGGGCGAATCCATCGCATTCCCGGTCACGCTGATCGCCCTGCTGCTGGTGTTCGGCGGCTTGGTCGCGGCCAGCCTGCCGCTGGTGATCGCGATGATCACGGTGATGATCACCATGGGCGCGCTGTGGCTGATCGCGAGCGTCACCGATCTGGCGGCCACCGCGACCAACGTCGCCACCCTGCTCGGCCTCGGCTTGGCGATCGACTACAGCCTGCTGATCATCAGCCGCTACCGCGACGAACTGGTCGCCGGTCAGCAGCCCGCCGCCGCGGTGGCCGCCACCATGCGCTCGGCGGGCCGGACCGTCGCGTTCTCGGCCGTCACCGTCGCCGTCGCGCTGTCGGGCCTGCTGTTCTTCCCGCTGCTGGCCGTGCGGTCGATGGGCTACGCGGGCCTGGCCGTGGCGGTGATCGCCGCGACGGTGTCGCTGACCGTGCTGCCCGCGATCCTGTTCCTGCTCGGCACCAAGATCGACAACGGTCAGTTGTGGTGGTTCCTGCGCGCGGCCCGTCCCGCACCCGGCGAGGGCGCCTGGCACCGCTTGGCGCGGTTCGTGATGATGCGGCCGGTGCCCATCGGCCTCGGGGTCACCGCCCTGCTGCTCGTGCTGGGCGCGCCGTTCCTCGGAGTGAATCTCGGCTTCCCCGACGAACGGTCGCTGCCGGAGTCGATGAACAACCGCCAGGTCACCGAGACCATCCAGCGCGACTTCGCCGCCACCGAGCAGAACGGGCTGTTCGTAGTGCTGCCCGAAAGCGCTTACAGCGCCGCAGGCTTGGACGCCTACGCTCGTGAGCTGTCGGAGATCGAGGACGTCCGCCGGGTCGACACCGTCACCGGCAGTTACAGCCACGGCGGTCTGCTCGTCGCGCCAACCGCGGCCGCCGACCGCTTCCGCGCCGAGAACGCCGCCTATCTGACGGTGGTCCCGGACACCACCGATCCCACGGTGCTGGATCGGATCGCCGCCGACGTGCGCGCGACGCCCGCCGCCTCGCCGGTGCTGGTCGGCGGCGTGGCGGCGGCCAACACGGACGCGATCGGCTCGGTCGTCTCGGCGCTGCCGTACGCGCTGGCCTTCGTCGTGCTGATCATGGTGGTGGTCCTGTTCCTGCTCACCGGAAGCGCCGTGCTGCCGCTGCTGGCCGTCGTGCTCAGCTTCCTGAGCCTCACCGCGACTTTCGGCGCGCTGGTCTGGATCTTCCAGGACGGGCACCTGTCCGGGTTGCTCGGCTTCACCGTCACCGGCGACCTCCCGCCGACCGTCCCGGTGATGCTGTTCGGCGTCGCGTTCGGTCTCGCCATGGACTACCAGGTGTTCCTGTTGGCCCGCATCCGCGAGGAGTACCTGCGCACCAGGTCCAACGCGCTGGCCGTCACGTCCGGACTGGAGCGGATCGGCCGGATCGTCACGGCCGCCGCCGTCCTGATCTCACTGGTCTTCCTCGGCTTCCTCGCCTCGGACATCACCTTCATGAAGGCATTCGGCATCGGGCTTCCACTCGCCGTGCTGGTGGACGCGACGCTGGTGCGCGGCTTCCTGTTGCCCGCGGCGATGGAGTTGCTCGGCCACTGGAACTGGTACGCGCCCGGCCCGCTGCGCCGACTGCACGAGCGGTTCGGAATCGAGGAGGCTCCTGCCGCTCCGGCGACCGCGGGGCGCGAGGACTGGCTCCAGCCCGTCCGGCTCTGATTTCGGGGCGATCGGGGCAGGCTCGATCGGATAGGGTCGCTCGGGCGGCTCGGGGAGGCCCACGCGGGGTGGGACGGCTGCTGGGAGATGTGGGAGGGCGACCGCGATGACCTATCCGTCGGGGAAACCGGAGGACGCGCGGTACGCGCCGGACTGGGGAAGCATGTCCCCGCCGAGCGTGTACCCGATGCCGGAGTGGGAAGCGCCGCCCCTGCCGCCGCCGCCCGAGTCCCGAACCGGTGTGGTCGTCGCGCTGGTGATCGGCGTCGTCGCCGTGCTGGTCGCGGTCGGCATCGGAGTGGCGCCGGCGCCGCGCGAGGAAGGGCACCCGCAAGCCGCGGTCGCCACCGCCGAAGCGACCACCCGCGCGGGCGGCGGTACCAGCACGCGACCGGCGAGCCCGTCGTCGCGTGGTGCACACCCTTCGGCGGGCCGGTTGAGTTACACGGAGTTCGCGAAGGACTGGGACTTCCGGTTCGATCGCGTCGAACTGCACGCCGAGTGGGTCGACGGCCGCGACCACGCCGACTGCCACCCCATCGAGGCGGCGGGCAAACTCACCGGTCTGGGCTGCGTCTACGCGGCGGAGCTGGTGTACCGCGCCGAGGGCGGCGCGCTGATGCTCACGCAGTTCGTGCTCGGCATGGCCGACGAGGGCCGGGCCGCCGCGGCGAAGGGCCGGTTCACCGACGCCGACCTCGCGCTGCGTCCGGGCAGTTACCTGAAGGGCTACGCCACCGGCAAGTGGAAGGACGGCAGCGAGAAGGAATTCGTGGTGGTGACGCTGGCGACGGCCACCGGCGCGGTCGACGCCACGGCCGTCGAGAAGTACCTGCGCTACCGGCACGCCGACACCATCGGCGCATTGGCGTTCCGCTAGCGCGGGCGGCTCCCGTTCGCGGTCAGATTCCGCCCGTGGAGAGCAGCCCGCCGTCCACCCGGACCGTCTCGCCGGTGATCCACGCCGCCTCGTCGGAGACCAGGAATCCGATCAAGCGCGCCACGTCCTCCGGGCTGCCCAGCCGCTTCATCGGGTACACGCTCGCGGCGCGCTCCTCGTCGGTCGAGTACAGCGCGTCGGCGAACTTCGTCTTGATCACGCCCGGCGCGACCGCGTTCACCCGGATCTTCGGCCCCAGCTGCCAGGCGAGCTCACCGGTGAGATGGATCAGCGCGGACTTGGACGCGCCGTAGGCGGCGATCACGCCGGTCGAGCGGATGCCCGCGACGCTGGCCACGTTGACCACGGCGCCGCCGTGGTCGCGCATCCACGCCTTGTACGCCTCCTGGATGTAGCCCAGGGCCGCGACCACGTTCACGTCGAAGATCTTGCGCACGGCATCGAGGTCGGCGTCCATCAGGGAGCCGAAGACCGGGTTGATGCCGGTGTTGTTGATCAGGACGTCCAGCGAACCGAACTCCGTGACCGCGCGCTCGACCGCGGCGGATCGATCCTCGGCGACGCCCGAGTTGCCCGCCAGAGCGACGACCTGACCCTGGTGCCCCAGTTCGCGCAGCTCCGCGGCGGCTTCCTCCAGTGGATCCTTCTTCCGCGCGGTGATCAGCACGTTCGCGCCGCGGGCGAGCAACTCCGCCGCGACCGCCTTGCCGATGCCACGGCTGGCCCCCGTGACCAGAGCGCTCTTGCCCAATAGATCGGTACTCATGGCATCGCACGGTAGCGCAGGCCACCGCGGGGGCCGTTATCGCCGTCACATGCGGGGTGCTGGTATGCGGGCGCACCCTGCGCCCCGGGTAAAATCGGTGGTTCTTGTGCGCGTCGGGTCGCACAATCGAGCACGCGTCCAGCACCACGATCCGCTAGGAGAAGTTTGTGATCACCGCGACCGACCTGGAGGTCCGGGCCGGAGTCCGCACCCTGCTGTCCGCTCCCGGACCGGCGCTTCGGGTGCAGGCGGGCGACCGGATCGGGTTGGTCGGGCGCAACGGCGCGGGGAAGACCACCACGCTGCGCATCCTGGCAGGCGAGGGGGAGCCGTACGCGGGCAAGATCCTGCGCTCCAGCGATATCGGTTATCTGCCGCAGGATCCGCGCGAAGGCAACCTCGACGTGCTGGCCCGCGACCGGGTGCTGTCGGCGCGCGGCCTGGACACGCTGATCCGGGAGATGGAGAAGCAACAGGCGCTGATGGCCGAGGTCGCCGACGACAAAGAGCGGGAGAAGGCGGTCCGCAAGTACGGCCGGCTCGAGGAACGCTTCTCGGCGCTGGGCGGTTACGTCGCCGAGAGCGAGGCGGCGCGCATCTGCAACAGCCTGGGTCTGCCCGACCGCGTGCTCGGTCAGCCGCTGCGCACCTTGTCCGGCGGACAGCGGCGCCGAATCGAATTGGCGCGCATCCTGTTCGCCGCCTCCGACGGCAGCGGCGGGCGGTCGGACACCATCTTGCTGCTGGACGAGCCGACCAACCATCTCGACGCCGACTCGATCACCTGGCTGCGTGGTTTCCTGCAGAACCACGACGGCGGCCTGATCGTCATCAGTCACGACGTGGACCTGCTCGCCGACGTGGTGAACAAGGTGTGGTTCCTGGACGCGGTGCGCGGCGAGGCCGACGTCTACAACATGGGCTGGAAGAAGTACCTGGACGCGCGCGCCACCGACGAGCAGCGCAGGCGGCGGGAACGCGCGAACGCCGAGAAGAAGGCGAGCGCGCTGCGCGCCCAGGCGGCCAAGCTCGGCGCCAAGGCCACGAAAGCGACTGCGGCACAGAACATGGCCAAGCGCGCCGATCGCCTGCTGGCCGAACTCGACGACGTGCGCGTCGCCGACAAGGTCGCCAGGATCAAGTTCCCCGAGCCCGCCGCCTGCGGCAAGACGCCGCTGATGGCGGAGAACCTGACCAAGGTCTACGGCTCGCTGGAGATCTTCACCGGCGTCGACCTCGCGATCGACCGCGGTAGCAGGGTGGTGGTGCTGGGGCTCAACGGCGCGGGAAAGACGACGCTGCTGCGCCTGCTCGCCGGAGTCGAGCAGCCGACGGCGGGTGGTCTGGTGCCGGGGCACGGTCTGAAGGTCGGTTACTTCGCCCAGGAGCACGACACCCTGGACGACAACGCCACCGTGTGGGAGAACATCCGCCACGCCGCGCCGGACGCCGGTGAGCAGGAGCTGCGCGGCCTGCTCGGCGCGTTCATGTTCTCCGGCCCGCAGCTCGACCAGCCCGCGGGCACGCTCTCGGGCGGTGAGAAGACCCGTCTCGCGCTGGCCGGACTGGTCTCCTCGGCGGCGAACGTGTTGCTGCTGGACGAGCCGACGAACAATCTCGACCCGGTGTCGCGGGAACAGGTTCTCGACGCCTTGCGCACCTATGCGGGCGCGGTGGTGCTCGTGACCCACGACCCGGGTGCAGCGGAGGCATTGTCTCCGGAACGTGTGATCCTGCTCCCGGACGGGACAGAAGACCATTGGTCGGCCGAATATCTGGAACTTATTCAGCTCGCGTGAGATTCATCACAGGTACCCGTTGATCACGGCCTGCTGAGTGCTTAGCCTGGAAAGACGCTGCTCGGCGACTCGGAGGAAGCCATGAGCGACAGGCCACAGAGCAAGGCCACATTGGGTAAGGGCACACGCGTCACCGGCAAGTCACGCGATCGCCTACAAACCCAGTTGAAGAAACAGTACGAGGCCGGTGCGAGCATCCGGTCACTGGCGCGGTCCACCGGCCGCTCCTACGGTTTCATCCACAACGTCCTCGTGGAGTCGCATGTGCAGCTCCGCAGCCGGGGTGGAGCCAATCGCCGCAAGAGCCCATAGCGCCGCAACGGCGTGCTTTGCCGCCGGACGGCTACGCGGCCGCCACGGGCGGAGCCCCCAACCGGATCGACGTCGACGCCCCCGAACTGGATGTCTACCTCGCCGAGCTGCACGGCGGCGTCGATGCCAGGTCCTCGGGCGCATGTCGGCGATCGAGTGGAGCCGCAATGCAATTCAGCGGCGCTCGCGCCGTTGGTCGTCGCGCGGGACCCCGTCCAGCGACGGGCTTCGGCTGCTGTTGTCGTCCGGTGGAGCGCCGCTGCGCGGCGAATGCGGGGCCGCCGTTGCCGCATACCGTGGCGTTTCCGGTCTCGATATCGTGCCGCCGGACCTGTGACCGGGTTCAGTAGCCCTCCACCATGCCGTCACCGTCCACCAGCAGGTTGGCCAAGCTGCGAAAGATCGGCAGCCCGGTCTTGATCTCCAGGTAGGCGAACTGGCCCTGCGGGTTGACCTCCAGGAAGTAGTACTCGCCATCACGGCCGAGCCGAATGTCGAGCACGCCGAAGGACAATCCGAGTGCGCCCATCAGCGTGGCCAGTGACTTGCTCACCGAGGCGGGCAGGTGATCGTGCGCGAAATCGACCGACGTGTCCAAGCGGGAGTCGACCTTGCCGACGCCCGCTTGGGAGTCGATGCGCACGGTCCATTCGACCCCGTCCACCCACACCACGCGCAGATCGCAGCTGGCGTCGACGTAGTCCTGGAAGGTGGTCGGCGCCGAACGGATCGCGGCCAGCCTGCCGAAATCGTCCCTGGAGATGATCCTGGTCTCGGCGAACTCCGCCCGGCTGGTGCCGGTGCGCTTGTAAACGACCGGACCGGGCCGGGATTCGACGAAGCTGCGCGCCTCGTCCGGATCGTTGGTGATCAACGTCTCCGGCACCGCGAACCCGGCCCGCAGCGCCGTCTCCAGCTGGACGATCTTGCGTGCCGCGGTGCGGTCGGCGCCGGGGTCGTTGACCCAGTGAGCGGGGATGGACCAGAGCAGCCCTTGAATGAATCCGTCGCACTCGGCCTGGCGAAACTCGTTGTCCGAGGCGCGGACACCCGCGGGCACCCGCGCGGGATGCGGTCGCCGCCACCACACCGACCGCACGTCGTCGAGGCCGATCAGGTGCGACAGCGAGCGTGTGGTGCCGAGTCGGTCCAGCCGGAAGCTGCCGGACTCCTGGGGGAAATCGCGCAGGTCGAGGTGGATCGGGCCGAGCCCGTGGTGTTCTCGCAGCGTCGCCGCCATCGCGGTGGCGTGTAGATCATCGGATTCGGACACGATCAGGACCGAACCGCGCCGGCGTGCGGCCATCCGCCTGCCGCTCAGTCGAGGCTGTCGCAGTTGATGCCGTCGTCGCTGCCGTTCATCGACTTGGTCTGGCAGTAGGTGAACGTCGCACCGCTCGCACCCGGGCAGTCGACGAGTTGCAGCCGGTCGGCCCAGGTTTCGGTGAGCCGGCGCAACTGCTCGTCGCCGAGCGCCTCCGACGGTGACTCCGGGATGGTCATCGGCCGATCGACCAGGTCGATCCGCAGCCTGCGGGTGAAATCGGCGGTGGCGCCCGCGCGAATGTCCACCAGCACCGGGCGCCCGTCCTGATCGGCGTGGGGCGCCGCGGAATCGACCACGCGCAGGACATCGGACCGACTGAAGGTCCACGTTCCCTCGGCGACGCGCACGCTGATCTGCCGGTCCGATTCCGCGACCAGCAGACCCTGGAGCGGAGGAACGCGGTCACCCCTCGGCGTCGTCCCGGGAAGGTGGATTGCGTCGGTCATAGCCGTTTCTCCGATCTGCTCGCGATTTGCCACGACCCCCAAGCGTGTGAGCGATCATATCGCGATGAGCGGCGTTATCGGCTCGGATCGCGAGATTTCCCGGCCTATGGCAAACCGAATTCCGATTCATAACGCCCGAGTACCGAAAGTTTTCCGGTAGCCTGGAAATGCTGAGATAGCAATCGAGAAGCTAATCTCCCGTGAGGCGCGGATGCTGCTCATAGCCCGATATTGGCGGCTGTGCATCTGTACTCTCGTCCTGCTGGGCGCAGGTGGCCCGCGACGACGGCTGCTGTGCGGCATCGTATTTCCTCCCGTGCCGCGCCGTGCTCGACTCGCTCCGAATTGATTGTCCGCGGGCGGATCCGGAAGGGCGCCGACTTCACTTCCGGTTCGCGTTGCGCTCCGCCCACCAAGCGGGGGCGTCGACGAAGTGGTTGTCGAACTCGTCCTGAGCGGCGGCGAGATCGGTCATCGGGGATTCGCCCGCGGCGATTCGTTCCAGCAGCCGGAAGTACTCGAAGCGCTGCACGCCGGGCGTGAGCGCGATGAGGATCCGTGCCGTACTGTCCGGTGCGGCGCCGAAGGCGTGCGGCATGAATTTCGGGACCACGATCGAACCACCCGCGCCGACGGTGACGATGCGGTCACCGGCGAGCAGTTGCAGTTCGCCGTCCGCGACATAGAACAGTTCGTCGGAAAGCGTGTGATAGTGCGGCGCCGCGCCGTCCGCTCCACGGTCCATGTCGACCTCGAGTGTGCTCAGCCCGCCGCCCGCCTCCTCGGCGTCGATCAGCAGGCGCATGGTGACAGACGTGGTACGCAGGGTCTCCGCATCCTGCGGCTGACGGATCGCGACGTCCTTGCGTGGCGCGGGAATGGCCATCGGAGCCTCCAGATTAGTTCGGTGATTGATAATTCGCTACCGAACTATATCGTGCCGAATAAGATCCTGTCCATGACCGAGCGGAAAACGGACGCCGTGGACGCGATCGTGGCGCAGTGGCAGCGGGAACGACCCGACCTGGATCTCGAGGCGATGGCCGTGGCCGGACGTCTGGGCAGGCTGTTGGTGGTGGCGCAGCGTGAGATCGAGGCGGTATTCGGCAAGCACGGCCTGCAACGCGGCGAATTCGACGTACTCGCCGCGCTCCGTCGTTCGGGCGCGCCGTTCGAACTCAGCCCGTCGGTGCTCGCCGACACGCTGATGTTGTCCAGGGCGGGCATGACCGGACGGCTGGACCGGCTGGAGTCGGCGGGACTGGTGCGGCGCGTCGCGGACGCGCGGGACCGCAGGGCGGTGCGCGTCGGCCTCACCGAGGCAGGACGGGAATTGGTCGACACCGTGGTCACCGAGCACACCGCGAACGAGACGCGCATGCTGTCCGTGCTCACCGCGGGGGAGCGACGGGAACTGGACCGGCTCGCGCGAATCCTGCTCAGCAGCATGGAACCGGACGCGTAGCCGCGGTAGCTCACGCACCCTTCGATCCGCCGAATCGCGCTCTACTTGGGCGAACTCGTGCCGCGATGAGGTAGCCCGATACTCGTGCCGAGTGGGCGTCCCTGCTCTACCTTGAGATTCCGTACCGAAGGGGTCGGTGCGGTGGGGCAAGGAGGCCACGATGATCGACATCATCACTCTCCGCGGCACCGGGGAGCCGCGCAACTCCGACGGAACGCCCGCGGGCATGCTGCACGACGTCGTGAAACTACTCGACACCGGGAAGTTCAGCTGCTTCGAACCGGATTGGCCCGCTTCCGTCGGCCCCGTGCCGGAGGTCTGGGGTCCTTCGCTGGAGACGTCGGTACGGCTCGGCATCGCCGCCGGCGTGCGGGCGATCCAGGACTCGCCGAACGTCTGCGGCCTGCTGAGTTATTCGCTCGGCGGCATCTGCGCCAGCCGGATCCTGGAGGGCGTGCGGTCCGGGAAGTACAAGAACACCGACGGAACGCCGCTGGAGATCGCCTTCGTGGTGAACATCGCCAACCCGCTGCGCCGAGCCGGGCAGTCGGTCGGAAACCTCTGCCCGGCGAATACATTCGGCCTGCATGGGCAGCGCGGCGCGTGGCCCGCGTCGATCGACATCCGCGAGTACGCGAATCCCGGCGACATCATCACCGCGTCGCCAGCGGATTCGCCGTTGCGCGTCATCGACGTGGGTATCTCGCCGTTCTCGTTCGTGGAGGGCGCTCGGATCGGCAACGTCGCGCCGCTGATCTTCGCCGAACTGCTCGAAGTCCTGCTGCGCGACCCGATCGCGAACCTCGAGCGCTACACGACGGCCGTACGCGGCGTCATCGGCTATCTGACCCCGTGGCCCGACGGTCAGCACGTGCTCTATTCCGGACGGAACATGCCGGGGACGAACGTGCTGTGGACCACGCACGCCGCGGAGTACCTCAACGCGGCGTACTAGCCGCCCTCACTGCTTGCGTCGGACCGACGCCTCGACCAGATCCAATACGGCGGAAAGGTTCTCGTTGGTGTGGCCGGAGGCGATCCGGGCGATCAAACCGTCGAGGACGAGGTCGAGGTAGCCGAGCAGCACGTCGGTGGGCACGTCGTCGCGCAGCGCGCCCGCGGCCTTACGACGTTCCAGGCGGGCCAAGGTGGCGGCGGTGAGTTCGGCCGAACGCTGGGTCCAGCCCGCCCGGAATTCGGGATCGGTGCGCAGCCTGCGGGCGATCTCCAAACGCGTTCCGAGCCAGTTGAACTGCTCGGGGTGGGCGAGCATGTCGCGCATCACCTGCACGATGCCCTGATTGGCCGCGACATCGGCCATGCGTTCGGCGTCTTCCTGGGCGAGGGCGAGGAACAGCGCGTCCTTGTCCCGGAAGTGGTGGAAAATGGCTCCCCTGGACAGCCCGATCTCTTCCTCGAGGCGGCGCACGGTGGCGCCGTCGTAGCCGTACTCGGCGAAGCAGCGGCGTGCTCCGTCGAGGATCTGGCTGCGCCGGGCGGCGAGGTGATCGTCACTGACCTTGGGCACGGAATCCTCCAGCGGGGAAACACGGACCCCCGCGTCGGTGGTAGACCGACGCGGGGGTTGTCCGACACGAGACTTCAGTGGCGCGAACACGCGCCAGCGAAGGTGGCGCGATCAGGCACGGATCATGTTGCGCAGCACGTACTGCAGGATCCCGCCGTTGCGGTAGTAGTCGGCCTCGCCGGGGGTGTCGATGCGGACCACCGCGTCGAAGGTGATCTTGTCACCGTTCTCCTTGGTGGCCGTGACCTTCAGGGTCTTCGGGGTGGCACCCTCGTTGAGCTGGGTGATGCCCTCGATGTCGAAGGTCTCGGTGCCGTCCAGCTTCAGCGACGCGGCCGACTCGCCCGCCGGGAACTGCAGCGGGATGACGCCCATGCCGATGAGGTTGGAGCGGTGGATGCGCTCGAACGACTCGGTGATGACGGCCTTCACACCCAGCAGGCTGGTGCCCTTGGCGGCCCAGTCGCGCGAGGAGCCCGAACCGTATTCCTTGCCGCCGAGCACGACCAGCGGGACGCCCGCGGCCTGGTAGTTCTGCGAGGCGTCGTAGATGAACGCCTGCGGGCCACCCTCCTGGGTGAAGTCGCGGGTGTAGCCACCCGAGACGTCGTCGAGGAGCTGGTTGCGCAGCCGGATGTTGGCGAAGGTGCCGCGGATCATCACCTCGTGGTTGCCGCGCCGCGAGCCGTAGGAGTTGTAGTCCTTGCGCTCGACGCCGTTGGCCTCCAGGTACTGCGCGGCCGGGGTGCCGGGCTTGATGTTGCCCGCCGGGGAGATGTGGTCGGTGGTGACCGAGTCGCCGAGCAGCGCGAGCACCCGGGCGCCCTTGATGTCGGTGACCGGCTCCGGGGTCTGCGGCATGCCTTCGAAGTACGGGGGCTTGCGCACGTAGGTCGACTCGGCGTCCCACTCGAAGGTCTTGCCCTCCGGGGTGGGCAGGCTGCGCCAGCGCTCGTCACCCCGGAACACGTCCTTGTAGTCCTCGAGGAACATGTCGCGGCTGATGACCCGGTCGATGGTGTCCTGGATCTCCTGCGGCGAAGGCCAGATGTCCTTCAGGAAGACGTCGTTGCCCTCGGTGTCCTTGCCCAGCGGGTCGTTCTCGAAGTCGAAGTCCATGGTTCCCGCGAGCGCGTAGGCGATGACCAGCGGCGGGGAGGCCAGGTAGTTCATCTTCACGTCGGGGGAGATGCGGCCTTCGAAGTTACGGTTGCCCGACAGCACCGCGGTGACGGTGAGGTCGTTGTCGTTGACCGCCTTGGAGATCTCCTCCGGCAGCGGGCCGGTGTTGCCGATGCAGGTGGCGCAACCGAACGCGACCAGGTTGAAGCCCAGCTTGTCCAGGTACGGCCACAGGCCCGCCTTCTCGTAGTAGCCGTTGACCACCTGCGAACCCGGAGCCATGGACGTCTTCACCCACGGCTTGCGGGCCAAGCCCTTCTCCACCGCGTTGCGGGCCAGCAGGGCCGCGCCGAGCATGACCGACGGGTTGGAGGTGTTGGTGCAGGAGGTGATCGAGGCGACCACGACGGCGCCGTGGTCGAGCACGAAGTCGCCGTACTCCTCGCTGCGCACCGTCACCGGCTTGGACGGACGGCCCTCGGCGCCGTTGGCGGCCGACACCAGCGACTCGGCGCCGTCGTCGGCGAAGGACAGCACGGCCGGGTCGCTCGCGGGGAAGGACTCCTCGACGGCCTCGTCCAGCTTGCTGTGCGGGGTGTCGGCGGCGGGGCCGCTCTCCGCGTCGTTGGTGTAGTTGTGGATGTCCTTGCGGAACGCGATCTTCGACTCCGACAGCAGGATCCGGTCCTGCGGGCGCTTCGGGCCCGCGATGGACGGCACCACGGTGCTCAGATCCAGTTCGAGGTATTCGGAGTAGGCGGGCTCGGAGTCGGCATCGTGCCAGAGGCCCTGCTCCTTGGCGTACGCCTCGACCAGCGCGACCTGCTCGTCGGAGCGGCCGGTCAGGCGCAGGTAGTCGACGGTCACGTCGTCGATCGGGAAAATCGCGGCGGTGGAACCGAATTCGGGGCTCATGTTGCCCAGGGTGGCGCGGTTGGCCAGCGGCACCTCGGCCACGCCCTTGCCGTAGAACTCGACGAACTTGCCGACCACGCCGTGCTTGCGCAGCATGTCGGTGACGGTGAGCACGACGTCGGTGGCGGTCACGCCCGGCTGGATCTCACCGGTCAGCTTGAAGCCGACGACGCGCGGGATCAGCATCGAGACGGGCTGGCCGAGCATGGCCGCCTCGGCCTCGATGCCGCCGACGCCCCAACCGAGGACGCCGAGGCCGTTGACCATGGTGGTGTGCGAGTCGGTGCCGACACAGGTGTCGGGGTAGGCCTGGCCGTTGCGGACCATGACGACGCGGGCCAGGTGCTCGATGTTGACCTGGTGCACGATGCCGGTGCTCGGCGGGACGACCTTGAAGTCGTCGAACGCGGTCTGGCCCCAGCGCAGGAACTGGTAGCGCTCGCCGTTGCGCTGGTATTCGATGTCGACGTTGCGCTCGAAGGCGTCGGCGCGGCCGAAGACGTCGATGATGACGGAGTGGTCGATGACCATCTCGGCGGGGGCGAGGGGGTTCACCTTGTCCGGGTCGCCGCCCAGGGTGGCCACGGCCTCGCGCATGGTGGCCAGGTCCACGATGCACGGCACGCCGGTGAAGTCCTGCATGATGACGCGGGCGGGCGTGAACTGGATCTCGGTGTTCGGCTGCGCCGTGGGATCCCAGCTCGCGATGGCGCGGATGTGATCGGCGGTGATGTTGGCGCCGTCCTCGGTGCGGAGGAGATTCTCCGCGAGGACCTTCAGTGCGTACGGGAGTTTCTCGGTGCCGGGCACGGCGGAGAGGCGGAAGATCTCGTAGGAGTTGCTTCCCACCTCGAGGGTGCCCTTGGCGCCGAAAGTATCGATACTTGTCGTCACGTCAGCTCCACTCGTCTGTGCGGGTGGCCACCGGCGGGGCTGTGCCGGCGGCCGAGTCTTCGGAGGTGCTCCGGCGCCGCTCCGGCGCTGGTTCCTCGCGCCTACGACCTTAACAGTACGCTTGTCCTGTGAAACACCAGGGGGCGGTTCGGCGTGCCGCGCGCGCGAGATGCGACACTCCGTCGCGTACTGTGCTTTCGAGCCAGCAAGGGGGATCTTGCTCGCCCTGCAGTGTTGGATGCCCGTCGCTTCGGTTGCCGATGCGGCTCGACAGACCGGATGGAAGATGACCGCCCCGCACAACTCGGTTTTCACCCCTATGGCCGCCGAATTGCCGCCGAATGTCACCGCCGACACCGTGCGCTCGCTCAACGCCGATCTGGCCGACGATCACGTCGCGACACTGACCGGTAAGGACAAGAAGGAACTGGCCGCCATCGCCGCGGAGGCGCGATCGCAAGGAATCCCGCTGAGCATCGTGGTCGTCCCCGGCAATCCAGGACACGACTCGAGCCTACGGGACTTGGCCACCGAGGTGGGTAAGACGCAGCACGGCACCGTGGTCGTTCTCAGCGACGACTGGGTGGGCACCTACAGCGACACGATCAGCCGTGTGCGGCTGGAGTGGGCCGAGGACGCCGCCAAGGGCACGCAGGGTAAGAGCGGAGAAGCCGCGAGCATCTTCACCGCCCGCTTGGAGACGCCGGAGTCGATGTCCTGGACCGCCATCACCTGCGCACTGCTGGGTGGAATGGTGGCGGTCATCGCCGGACTGTACTGGGTCAAGGTCCGGCGGGCGGCGGCCGACGGTCCGGAGCGTGTGGCGAGCGCCCGGCGGACACCGGACGGCGAGTCGTCCGACGCGCGCGCCATCTGAGGTCGCGGCGCTTTTCTGCGAAGCCGGCTGCGGCCGATTCGACATTCTGGTGGTAACCCGCGCCTGGTAACGGCGCGGTTGTCCATCGCCACTCGGCCGCAGGCGCGGTACCTCTGCGCGTCGCAGGCGTGCGTCGCTGACACCGCCTTCGCTCGATGCGAAGCCGAGCTGTGTCCGATATGGGGCGAAATCGGGCCGTCAGCATCCATGTAGCTAATTTTCCGAACGGTTGGTCTGTTGTGTTCGGAGAAAGCGTGGCGCACAGTACAGCAAATTTCTAGCAATGAAGAAGATGTGGGCGGCAACAAGGTCGATGCCGTTTTGTCGGTGACGTAAGTGTCGTACGGTTCGAATGGTCCCTGATGGGGAATAAGTGTTCCCAGAGGCCATCTGTCGACCACAGTGCATCCTGGTTCGCCTGATGCCCTCGAGGATTGCCGGAATCCGGTCCTTGGAGGTGTGATGCGCAACAACGGCGGGCTCATCAACCGGCGCCGACTATCGGTCGCTGTGGGGTTGCTGATTGCGGTCGTTGTAGTGGTCACGACTGGACCTGTCGCTGCTGTGCCACCTCCTCCGCCAAATCCCAGCGACGGCGAAATCGCCCAGGCGGGCGCGCAGGTGGACGCCGGTGTCGCCGAGGTGGGCACCCTGATCAACCAGGTCGCCGTGGTCGATCAGCAACTGGGGCAACTCGACGACGCCGTCGCGCAGCGCCGGGAGGACGTCAACCGAGCGCTGGTGGACCTGCAGACCGCGCGCGACGCCGCCGACGCGGCCGCCGTCGTGGTGGTGGACACCCAGCTCGACCTCGCCGATGCCGCGGCCAAGGTGGGCCAGGCGCGACGCAACTTCGATCAGTTCGCCACCCAGGCCTATACCAATCCGGGCTCCGGCTCGATGGTCACCTACCTCGCCGCGGCCACCCCCGCGGTCGCACTGGACCGGGCCCAGCTCCTCGAGCTGGTCTCCAAGAATCGTCAGCAGGTGCTGGACGGCCTGCGGCGCGCGCAGATCGATCAAGGCAACAAGAACTCCACCGCGCGGCGGGCGAAATCGGACGCCGACACGGCCACCGCCGTCGCCGCCGCGCGCAGGGCCGACGCCGAGAACGCGGTCGCCGCGGCGAAGGCCGAACTCGACCGGCAGACCGCCCAGCGCGACGACCTGCTGCGGCGGCGCCAGGACGCGCAGGGCAGGCTGGATCAAGCGCGGCAGAACGTGGCCGGCCTGCAGGACCAGCGTGACGCGTACCTGGCCTGGGACGCCATGCGCAAGGTGGAGGAAGCGGCGGTGCGTGCCGCCGCGGCGGCGGCCGCCGCGCGCGCGGCCGCGGACCAGGCCGCTCGCGATCGCGCCGCCGAACTCGGCACCGGAAAACGCCCGCACACTCAGCTGGAGGACGCGCCGCCACCGCGGCGGAGCGCGCCACGACCGAAGTCGCCACCGGTCGAAGGCTCCGCGGCGATCGAGATCGTGGTCGATCGCGCCATGTCACAACTCGGCGTCACCTACGCCTGGGGAGGCGGCGACGAGGACGGGCCGACCCGCGGCATCCGGGACGGCGGCGTCGCCGACAGTTACGGGGACTTCGAGAAGGTCGGCTTCGATTGCTCGGGGTTGATGGTCTACGCGTTCGCGGGCGTGGGGGTCTCACTGCCGCACTACAGCGGCTACCAATACAACGCGGGCACCCGAGTGCCGGTCGGCGATCGCGAGCGCGGCGACATGCTGTTCTGGGGGCCGAACGGCAGCCAGCACGTGGCGCTGTATCTCGGCGACGGGAAGATGGTGGAGGCGCCGGAATCCGGCGACGTGGTGAAGGTGTCCCCGGTCCGCGAGGGCGGCATCATGCCGTTCGCGGTGCGCGTCGTCTCCTGATATCGGACATTCCGGGTGCCCCGCCCGGCCGGAGGACCGCGGAAATTCCCATTCTGTCGGGTCCGGTTGCGGCACAGGCGGTGATTACCTGGAATAGTTGTGGCAGCACGCACAGGACCAAGGCGAAAGCGGGGATGTTGGTGACTTCGACGGACGGTGTGAGCGGAGCGAACTCGGCGAAGGATGCGCCGGTCTCGACGCCCAGCACCCTCGAGCGTGACGTCCAGACCCTGGAGAAGGCGATCTACGAGGTCAAGCGGGTGATCGTGGGCCAGGATCGCCTGGTCGAACGACTGCTCGTGGGCGTGCTCGCACGTGGTCACGTTCTGCTCGAAGGTGTTCCCGGCATCGCGAAGACCCTCGCCGTGGAGACCTTCGCCAGGGTGGTCGGCGGCTCGTTCGCCCGCGTGCAGTTCACGCCCGACCTGGTGCCCACCGACCTCATCGGTACTCGCATCTACCGGCAGGGCCGCGAAGAGTTCGACACCGAACTCGGCCCGGTCGTCGCCAACTTCGTGCTCGCCGACGAGATCAACCGCGCGCCCGCCAAGGTGCAGTCGGCGCTGCTCGAGGTGATGGCCGAGCGGCACGTGTCGATCGGCGGCAAGACCTACCCGATGCCCGACCCGTTCCTGGTCATGGCGACGCAGAACCCGATCGAGAGCGAGGGCGTGTACCCGCTGCCCGAAGCGCAGCGCGACCGCTTCTTGTTCAAGGTCGTCGTCGACTACCCCTCCGTGGAGGAGGAGCGCGAGATCATCTACCGGATGGGCGTCACCCCGCCGGAGGCGAGCCGGATCCTGGAGCCGGAGGACTTGATCCGTCTGCAGAAGGTCGCGGCCAACACCTTCGTGCACCACGCCCTGGTCGACTACGTGGTCCGGGTGATCGCGGCGACCCGCAAACCGGCCGATTTCGGCATGCAGGACGTGGCCAGCTGGATCTCCTACGGCGCGTCGCCGCGCGCCAGCCTCGGCATCATCGCCGCGGCCCGCGCCGTCGCGCTCATCCGCGGCCGCGATTACGTGGTGCCGCAGGACGTCGTCGAAGTGATCCCGGACGTGTTGCGCCATCGCTTGGTGCTGTCCTACGACGCGCTCGCCGACGAGATCAGCCCGGAGGACGTCATCAAGCGCGTTCTGCAGACCGTCGGCCTGCCACAGGTCGCCCCGCAGGCCGTCGCGCCCGGCGTGCCCGCCGCGCCGCCGCAGGGCGCCCCGCAGCAGGTTCCCCAGCCGCCGTCGCCGCAGCAGGCCGTGCCCCAGCCGCCCAACGGGCAGCAGTCGCAGCCCGCGGGCACCGTTCCGCCGAAGTGACCTCGGCATCGGATCGGGTCGCGCCAGTGCCGACGTCGCCGTCCCACGCACCGCCGTCCTTCCACGCGGGGGAGTTGACCGACCCCAGGCTCACGGTCGCGCTCAAGACCCTCGAACTCACCGTGCGCCGCAGGCTCGACGGCGTGCTGCACGGCGATCACCTCGGTCTCATCCCCGGTCCCGGCTCCGAGCCGGGTGAGGCGCGCGCCTACCAACCGGGCGACGACGTGCGCCAGATGGATTGGTCGGTCACCGCCCGCACCACTCATCCGCACGTGCGGCAGATGATCGCCGACCGGGAGCTGGAGACTTGGATGGTGGTCGATCTGTCGGCCAGCCTCGACTTCGGCACCGCCGCCTGCCAGAAGCGTGATCTCGCCATCGCCGCCGCGGCCGCCATCACCCATCTGACCAGTGGCGGCGGCAACCGGATCGGTGCGGTCGTCGCCACCGGCGAACGGTTGACCCGCATCCCGGCGCGCGGCGGGCGCGTCCACGCCCAGTCGCTGCTGCGCGGCATCGCGACCACACCGCACGCGCGCGACGGCGTGCGCGGCGACCTGCGCGGCGGCATCGAATCGCTGCGCCGTCCGCAGCGCAAACGTGGACTCGCGGTGATCATCAGCGATTTCCTGGGTGACATCGATTGGCAGCGCTCGCTGCGCGCGATCTCGGCCAGGCACGATCTGCTCGCGGTCGAGGTGCTCGACCCGCGCGACCTCTCCCTGCCCGACATGGGCGACGTCGTACTGCACGACCCGGAGACCGGGCGCACCCGCGAGTTCAGCGTGACTTCCACGCTGCGCGCCGATTTCGCGGCTGCCGCGCAGCGCCACCGGCAGCAGGTCGAACAGGCTCTGCGCAGCTGTGGCGCTCCGGTGCTCACCTTGCGAACCGATCGGGACTGGATCGCCGACGTGGTCCGGTTCGTGTCCACCCGGCGCCACAGCTTCGGCGCCCCGACCGGGCGGGTGCCACGCCAGTGAGTATTTCGCATTTCACCGCACAGATCTGGCTGGGATTCCTCGTCGTCATCGCGCTGATCGCGCTCGGCTACGTCCTGGTGCAGCGCAACCGGCGCAAGCACATGTTGAAGTTCACCAACATGGCGCTGCTGGAGAAGGTCGCTCCGTCGCGGCCGAGCGCGTTCCGGCATGTGGCCGTCGCGCTGCTGCTGGTCGGCCTGGTGTTCCTCACCGTCGCCGCGGCCGGACCGACCGCGGTCAAGAAGGTGCCGCGCAACCGCGCGACCGTCATGCTGGTGATGGACGTGTCGCTGTCGATGGAGGCGACCGACGTCGCCCCGAGCCGCATCCAGGTCGCCAAGAAGGCGGGCAAGGAGTTCGTCGACGGACTGCCCGAGGGCGTGAACATCGGCTTCGTCACCTTCGCGGGCACCGCTTCGGTGATGGTCTCGCCCACGACGAACCACGAATCGGTCAAAGCCGCGATCGACAATGTGCGGCTGGCCGAGCGCACCGCTACCGGTGAAGGCATTCTCACCGCGCTGCAGGCGATCGAGACGCTCGCCACGGTGCTCGGTGGCGCCCAGGAGCCACCGCCTGCCAGGATCGTGCTGATGTCGGACGGTAAGCAGACCGTTCCGGATTTCAAGGACGTCGACAACCCCCGGCACGAGTACGTCGCCGCCCGGCTCGCCAAGAGCAAGAACGTCCCCATCTCGACCATTTCCTTCGGCACTCGCTGGGGCGTCGTCGAGATCCCCCGGGAGGACGGCAGCAAAGACCAGGTACGCGTCGAGGTGGACGACGACGCCATGCGCGAGATAGCGCGACTGTCCAGCGGGGAGTTCTACACCGCGTCGTCCTTGCAGGAGTTGACCAAGGTATACGACACCTTGGAGCAACAGATCGGGTACGAGCTGACCAGAGGCGACGCCAGTCGTCCGTGGCTGCTGCTCGGACTGGTGGTCGTCGCGGCGGGAGTGGTCATCGGTCTGGTGTATCGCCAGCGTTTGCCTTAGCGCTGCGAACAGCAAGGCGCGCAGGCGATTACACGGCCCATAGCCGGGAAAGTGTGTTACCGTGCCCAGGACGGGCGGTAAGGGAGTGCCGCCCTCCATTTGGGGAGGAATCATGCGAATTTCTGCAATCGTCACCGCAATCGCGTTCGCCGCGCTGGCCTTTGTCGTGGCTCCGCTTCCGGAAGCTTCAGCGGCAGGCTGTCCAACCGGCAGTCTGTGTCAGTACTCCGGTGTCGGCTTTTCCGGTACGGCGAAGGTGGTCACGCTCAACACCAAGAACTTCCGGAACTACTGCGGACCCGCGGGAGATCCGAGCACCAGATCGGTGATCAACAACACGAACGTCGAGTTGCTGTTCAGCTCCGGTTCCAACTGTGGCGGCGGACAACCGTACCGTTACGTGGGGCCGGGTAAGCAGGTGGAGGATCTGGGGTTCGACGCGCTGTCTGTGACTTGGTGCCCCAGCTGCTGAGCAGCGCCTCTCGCGTCGCTCGCCGAAGGTGAGTGAAAGGCGGCGCATCGATCGAATGCCGACCGGCCGGTGGTGTCCTGCACACCACCGGCCGGTCCGCGTGATCGGGCTTCGTTTCGCGCTGTCATTGTGGCGTTTCACGAACGCGGCCGGGCTCGGATGGCGGTCGGACGAACGTGGCGGCCCGGTCGTTGCCTGCCGATTCGACCAGGTAGGTTGAACCCCATGTCGAACATCACATCCCGGTCGGTCCTGGTGACCGGCGGAAACCGCGGCATCGGACTCGCGGTCGCGCAGCGTCTGCTTGCCGACGGTCACAAGGTGGCCGTCACGCATCGTGGCTCGGGGGTGCCGGACGGCCTGTTCGGTGTGAAATGCGATGTGACCGACAGCGAATCGGTGGACGGCGCCTTCGCCGAGGTGGAGGCGCACCAGGGTCCGGTCGAGGTGCTGGTGGCCAACGCGGGCATCACTGACGACACGCTGCTCATGCGGATGAACGAGGAGCAGTTCACCCGGGTGCTCGACGCCAATCTGACCGGTGCGTTCCGGTGCGCCAAGCGCGCGAACCGCGCCATGCTGCGCGCGCGCTGGGGCCGGATGATCTTCCTCGGCTCGGTGGTCGGCATGAGCGGCCAAGCCGGTCAGATCAACTACGCCTCCTCCAAGGCCGGTGTGATCGGTCTGGCCCGCTCGATCACCCGCGAGCTCGGCTCGCGCTCGATCACCGCGAATGTCGTCGCCCCGGGTTTCATCGAGACCGACATGACCGCCGACCTGCCCGAGGACATGCGCGACATGGCCAAGAAGTTCATCCCCTTGCAGCGGCTCGGCCAGCCGGAGGACATCGCGGCCGTGGTCAGCTTCCTGGCTTCCGAGGACTCCGCCTACGTCTCCGGCGCCGTCATCCCGGTCGATGGCGGCATGGGCATGGGCCACTGACCACACCGAACGCGTAGCGCGGCCGGTCCAGGCCGCCCGCAGCCAACCCCACATTCGAATTTCAGGAGAACCGAGAACTCATGGGCGGACTGCTCGAAGGCAAGACCATCCTGGTCACGGGCATCATCACCGACTCGTCGATCGCGTTCCACGCGGCGGCCGTCGCGCAGGAGCAGGGCGCGAAGGTGCTCATCACCGGCATCCCGGAGCGGCTGCGGCTGATCGACCGGATCGCCAAACGCCTGCCCCAGGAGGTCCCGCCGGCCATCGGGCTCGACGTGACCAGCGAAGAGGATCTCGCAGGCCTGGCCGACAAGCTGCGGGAACTGGCTCCGCAGGGGATCGACGGGGTGCTGCACTCGATCGCGTTCGCGCCACGCACCCTCATGGGGCCGGAGGCTCGGCCGTTCCTCGACGGCCCGGGCCCGGATGCCGCCAAAGCGTTCGAGATCTCGGCGTGGAGCTACGCGTCGCTGTCGCGCGCGGTGTTGCCGGTGATGAACGAGGGCGGCTCGATCGTCGGCATGGACTTCGATCCGCGCACCGCGATGCCGTTCTACAACTGGATGGGCGTGGCGAAGGCCGCGCTGGAGTCGGTGAACCGGTATGTCGCCCGCGAGGTGGGCGCGGCCAAGAAGATCCGGTCCAACCTCATCGCCGCGGGGCCGATCAAGACGCTGGCCGCCAAGGCGATCGCGGGCACCGCGACCGACGACGCCGCCAAGCTCAATCAGCTCAACGTCTACTGGGACGGAGCCTCGCCGATCGGCTGGGACGTCGACGACCCCACGGTGGTGGCGAAGTCGATCGTGGCGCTGCTGTCGGACTGGCTGCCTGGCACCACCGGTTCGATCATCTACGTCGACGGCGGAGCCAGCCACAACACCTGGTTCCCGGAGAACATGGCGATCAACTGAGCCGATCGGATGGGAGACACCGTGGTTCGAACCGCCGACGCGCTGCTGCTGCTGTCCTTCGGCGGTCCGGAGCGTCCCGAAGACGTGATGCCGTTCCTGGAGAACGTCACCCGGGGCAGGGGAGTGCCGCGTGAGCGCCTGGAAGCGGTCGCCGAGCACTATCTGCACTTCGGCGGTGTCTCGCCGATCAACGCGCTCAATCGCGACATCATCACGGCGGTCGAGGCCGAACTGGCCGCCGCGGGTATCGAGCTGCCGGTGTACTTCGGTAACCGGAACTGGCATCCCATGGTGGAGGACACCGTCGGGCGGATGGCCGCCGACGGTGTCGGCGCCGCACTGGTCTTCCCGACTTCGGCGTGGGGCGGCTACTCCGGATGCCTGCAGTACCACGAGGACATCGCCCGGGCGCGTGCGGCTTTCGGTGCGGGCGCGCCGGAACTGCTGAAGCTGCGTCAGTACTTCGATCACCCGCTGTTGATCGAGACGTTCGCCGATGCCATTCGCGCGGCGCGCGATCGGCTCCCGGCCGGGCAGCGCGCCGCGGCAAGGCTGGTGTTCACCGCGCATTCCATTCCGGTGTCGGCCGATGCCGCCGCGGGTCCGCCTGCCGACGGCGGTCGGCTGTACAGTCGTCAGGTCGCCGACGCGGCCCGATTGTGCGCCGCGGCAACCGATTTCACCGATTACGACCTCGTCTGGCAGTCGCGTTCGGGTCCGCCGCAGGTGCCGTGGCTGGAACCGGACATCGTCGACCACCTGGACGATCTCGCGGCCAAGGGGGTCGAGGCCGTGGTCGTCTGTCCGGTGGGCTTCGTCTCCGACCATCTCGAAGTCATCTGGGATCTGGACAACGAGGCCGCGCGGAAAGCCGCCGAACTCGGTATGGGCTTCGCGCGGGCCGCGACGCCGGGAAGCGATCCGCGTTTCGCGAAGCTGGTCGTCGAACTGGTGTCCGAGCAGTTGCGCGGAGCCGAACCCCGGCGGCTCGGCGCGGTGCCCGGCTACGGCTGCACGCGCGACGGCGCGCCGTGCGCCGTCGGCTGCTGTGCGGTCACGCGCCGTCCCACTGCTGGGAATTGAGGAGGAGCGGTCGCGGATAGCATCGCCTGCGACCGATCGCCGAATCCGACTTTCTGGGGGGTACCTCTAGATGACCTATGCCGACATGCTGACCAATGCCGCCGTGCTCGATCCGCACGCCTGGTCCGACACGAACGTATGGACCGTGGCGCTCGACGTCACCGAGGCCAGGCGCCGTGGTCGCAGCGGTGGCGGCGGTGGTTTCTCGATCGGAGGTCTGCTGCTGTGCATCGGGGTCGTCGCCGTGGTCATCGGGCTCGTGATCTGGCTGAGCAAGCGGAACAAGTCGAATCAATCGAACCAGCCCCAGCAATATCCGCAGCAGCAGTACCCCCAGCAGTATCTTCCGCAGCAGAATTTGCAGGGACAACCTCAGTATCCGGCGCCGCAGTACCAACAGCCTTATCCGCCGCAGGGGCAACAGCAGTATCAGCAATATCCGCCGCAGCACCAGTACCCGCCGCAGCAGCCGCCGTACCCGCCGCAGCAGTGAAACTCGCCGCGCCTGTGACTCAGAAGCCCGGGCTGGTCAGGCGGGTGTAGACAGTGGGGAAGCCAGGGCGGGCCGCGCCTACGCCCCAGGATGTGAGACCGGCAAGTCGCCCGTCGACGAGAATCGGGCCGCCGCTGTCGTACTGGGCGGTGTCCGCGGTGGGAGTGCCCGCGCAGAGCATGGTGTACGGATCGAAGGCCGGACCATAGGCGGTGGCGCACTCACCATCGGCGGCCAGTGGGACGTTCGCCGCGCGCAACCGGGTGTTGGTCTCGTCGGTTTCGGAGGTCGCGCCCCAGCCCAGGATGGTCGCGCTGCCCGAAGTGGGCGGGGCGACGGTGATCGTCGGACCGGGCTGCGGCTCGTCCAGGGTGAGGATCGCCACGTCGTTGCGATACGCGGTCGTCATGTCCAGAACGGTTGCCAGGAAACCCGGATGCATGCGAATGTTCTTGACATGCACGGTTTTTCCGTCGCTTCCGCGAAGGTCGTCACGGCCGAAGGTGACGGTGAGCGTTTGGGTCAGCGTCTGTGCCAGGGCCACGCAGTGCGCCGTCGTGATCACCTGGTCCGGTGCGACGAGCGCGCCGCCGCAGAACTGCCCGGAGGCGCGGGTGAGTAACAACGGCGTGCCGATGGCCGCCAGCCACGGATACTCCGATGTCGTCGCGTCGGCGCCGCCCACGATCGCCGAGGCCGGGGCGTGCAGGGTGAGACCGAACAGAACAGTCGCGATGGTGACGGCGGCCATGCGGCAACGATGGGAAAAACGCATCTCACACCGCCCCGGCATGATGTCAGCGGCTTCCGCGCGCGGAGGCGTGCACGGCGACCAGGCGCGCGGCGCGGATCGCGTCCCACAGCGGCCGCAGCAGCGATTCCTGCGCACCGATCGCGCTGGCGGAGGTGGGCGCGGAAGCGGGCTCCCGCTGCGCCACCGTGAGGATGGCCGCGACATGATCGGCGGTGTCGAGAATGCGCCTGGCGCGCAATGAAATCGACTCGGGATAGTCGTGCCGCGAATAGTCGGCCAGTTCGGCTTCGATGAGCTCGCGGGGATCGGAGTCGGGCGCGCCCAGCGATGTGGTGTGCAGCTTCATCAGCGCGTCGGCGGCATCGCGAACCGCTTCGCGCATCGCGTATTCGGCTTCGCCGAGGGACATGTCGGGGCCGGGCGCCGAGGGGATGGGCGCACTGTAGACGGTCCATTGCAGCGTGTCGTCCTCGGCCCAGCGCGGGATGAGGCCGGTGCCCTCGGTGCCGGGTACGCCGATCAGCATGCCCTCGCCCGCCTCGATCGCGTCGGCGGCGAACGCCGTGCCCGCGGGGACGCCGCGGATGTCTCCTGGGACCGGGAGCACCAACCGCAGTTGCGCGCCGGGTTGCGCCATCGTCTCGCGAATCACCTTGAGCAGTGCCATGACTCCGCTCCCCGGCAGGTTGCCGTGGGCGGACCAGGGTAGGTCGGTGCGGCCGCCGGTGAGCGGATCACCAGCCGCGATGGTGTGCTTCGGCGCCCACGCGTGCAAGGCGGCCAAAACGTCGTCGGGCGCACTGCAGCCGGCCAGCCAGGAGCTCGCCCACACCGTCAGCGTCGCACTTGGAGAGCACATAATTATCGAGCATAAAGGGTGGGCGCTACCGGTGGGCATCCATACGCAAGGGCATTGGTGAGCAGCACGGAAACCGCGGGCGCCGCGCTGCCCGCGCCGAGCGAGTCCGTGCGGATACCGTCCGGCATCGGAGCGGGGCGCTCATCCTCCGCCGTCGCTAGTCCGGCTCGGTGACGAAATCTATGAGTCGCTCGACCGCGCCGATGAGTGGCGTCTCCAGGTCGCGGAAGGAGGACACCGCCTCGTACACCTTCCGCCAGCCGTCCTGCGGGGAGCCCCAGCGCAGGCGTCGGCAGACGCCGGTCTTCCAGTCCTCGTCGCGCGGCACCCGCGGCCACTCCGCGATGCCGAGGGTGGCCGGGCGCACGGCTTGCCAGACGTCGACGAACGGGTGCCCGGTCACCAGGACATGTGGCCCGAGCCCGGTGGTCAGCTGGGTCTCCTTCGATCCGGTCACCAGGTGGTCGACCAGCACGCCGACCCGCCTGCCCGGGCCCGGCCGGAAGTCCGCCAGCCGAGCGGCAAGATTGTCCAAGCCTTCCAACTGCTCGACGACGACGCCCTCGACGCGCAGATCGTGGCCCCACACCCGCTCGACCAGCGCGGCGTCGTGCACGCCCTCCACCCAGATCCGGCTGCCACGGGCGACCCGGGCGCGCAGGCCCTCCACCCTGGTGGAGCCGGAGGCCGAGCGGTTCGGCGTCTGCGGCGCGGCGGCCCGCGGCCGCACCAGCGTCACCGGCTCGCCGTCGATGAGGAACGCCGCCTCGCGCAGCGCGAACAGGCGCACCGTGCCGCGAGCGTCCTCCAGCTTCACGAACTCGCCGTCGTAGCTGCGATCGAATCCGACCACCGCGCCGCAGAATCCGGTGGCGGCATCCTCGACCACCAGGTCGCGTTCCGCGGTGACCGTCGGCACCGCCCTTTTCTTCGATCGAGGATGCCCGGAGAAGATGTCGCCATACCTGTCACGCCCGCTCACCTGCCTGAAGCTAGCACCGCCGCTGTGGCTTTCGGCGGACCAGGGGCACCGCGCGTCCACGCGTGGAATTCATCGGGAGTACTCGTCGATGATGCGCCCGAGATCATGATCCGCGCACTACAGTGGTCGTGTGGCCGCAATTTTTTGGCTGGTCGCGGGCATTCTGCTCGCGGCGGCGGAGATGCTCACCGGCGACCTCACCTTGCTGATGCTCGGTGTCGCCGCGCTGGGCACCGCGGGTGTCAGCGCGGCGGCGGATACCTCCGTCGTGGCCGACGCCGTCGTCTTCGCGGTGATCTCGGCGGTGCTGCTGCTCGGTGTGCGCCCGATCATCCGGCGTCGCTACGGAACTCCTCCGCCCACGCCGACGAACGTGGACGCCCTGCCGGGCAAGACCGCTCTGGTGCTCGAGCAGGTGGCGGCGCACTCCGGCCAGGTGAAACTGAACGGCGAGGTGTGGACCGCGCGGCCGATGGACACGACCGAAGTCTATGAACCGGGTACGACCGTTTATGTCATGAAGATCGACGGCGCGACCGCCGTCGTCTGGAAGGGGCCTTGATGGCTGTACTGATCGTTGCCGCCGTCCTCATCTTGCTGGTCGTGGTGGTGGTCTTCAAGTCGATCGCGCTGGTGCCGCAGGCCGAGGCCGCGGTGATCGAGCGGCTGGGGCGGTATTCGCGGACGGTTTCCGGCCAACTCACGTTCCTCGTGCCGTTCGCCGACCGCGTCCGCGCCAAGGTGGATCTGCGGGAGCGGGTGGTGTCGTTCCCGCCGCAGCCGGTGATCACCGAGGACAACCTCACCCTGCACATCGACACGGTGGTCTATTTCCAGGTGACCAGCCCGCAGGCGGCGGTGTACGAGATCAGCAACTACATCGCCGCTGTCGAGCAGTTGACCGTCACCACACTGCGTAACGTCGTCGGCGGCATGACGCTCGAACAGACTCTCACCTCGCGCGACTCGATCAACGGCCAGCTGCGCGGCGTGCTGGACGAGGCGACCGGGCGCTGGGGACTGCGCGTCGCGCGGGTCGAGCTGAAGAGCATCGATCCGCCGCCGTCGATTCAGGAGTCGATGGAGAAGCAGATGAAGGCCGATCGCGAGAAGCGCGCCATGATCCTCACCGCGGAGGGACAGCGCGAATCGCAGATCAAGACGGCCGAGGGCTCGAAGCAGGCGCAGATCCTGTCCGCCGAGGGCGCCAAGCAGTCGGCGATCCTGTCGGCCGAAGGCGAACGGCAGAGCCGTATCCTGCGGGCACAAGGTGAGCGCGCCGCCTCCTACCTGCAGGCGCAAGGCCAGGCCAAGGCCATCGAAAAGGTCTTCGCCGCCATCAAATCCGGCAAGCCGACGCCGGAATTGCTTGCCTACCAGTACATGCAGACGCTGCCCATGGTCGCGCGCGGTGACGCCAACAAGGTGTGGCTGGTGCCGAGCGATTTCGGCAAGGCGCTGGAGGGGTTCGCGAAGAGCTTCGGCACGCAGGGCGAGGACGGTGTGTTCCGGTACGAGCCGCCCGCCTCCGACGGCGCGGAAGCAAAGCCCGAGGACGACTCCGATGTCGCGGACTGGTTCGACACCGCGCCCGACCCGACCATCGAGCGCGCCGTGCGCGCCGCCGAGGCCACGGCGCGGACCCCGGTCGAGGGGCTGACCCCGACACCGCCCCCGCCGGCGTTCGAACCTTCGCCGCACCAGCCGGTCATCCCTCCGCATGAGGCTTTCCCGGCTCAGCAGCAGCCGCCGCAGCAACCTCCGGCCCAGCGCCCGGACGACCCGCACGGCCGTCCTTGGCAGCCGCCGGAGAACTTCACGAAATAACCTCGCGCCGGCGCCGCCCCGGACTCCGCCCGAGTTCGGGGCGGTCGCGTCGGCGCGGCCGAATCACTCAGCCGGGCAGCCCGGCGGCGCGGATCGCCGGGACGACGACATCGGCGATGCCGCGCATGCCCTGCGGGTTGAGGTGGTAGGGCAGCAGCGTCTCGGTGGCGAGGACGGGCTCCATCCAGCGGACGCCGACGGGCGCGCACGCGTCGCGGCCCTCCGATGCGGCGCCGGTGTCCACGTAGATCGCGCCGTGCGCGGTGGCGACGCGGGACACCACGGAATTGAGATGATCGAAGGCGGCTTGGATGGGC
Organism: Nocardia sp. NPDC004168; assembly: GCF_040610355.1. Classification (NCBI taxonomy): domain Bacteria; kingdom Bacillati; phylum Actinomycetota; class Actinomycetes; order Mycobacteriales; family Nocardiaceae; genus Nocardia; species Nocardia sp. NPDC004168. The sequence goes on from NZ_JBEXME010000001.1 coordinate 713,591, forward strand.
GCGGCGTCGGACGGGCGGAGACCGACCAGCGCCGGGCAGCCGCCGTCGCGCACGTAGCGCGGCCAGCCGTCGACGACGATCAGCGCGTGCGGCGCCCGGGCCGAGATCTGTTGCAATGCGGCCGCGTAAGGCGCCGCGATCGCATCGATGTCGACGTCCCAGTCCGGACCGGCGCAGATACCGGCCCCGGAGAGGCCGTAGACGTGGCAGGCGACGATGTGTTCGGCCATCAACGCGTCGTTGGCGCCGATGTGCACGGTGACCAACCTGGTGGCGGGGCCGAGCGGATCGAACTGGGGCGGAATGCCCGGCTGCTGCGGGGCGGTGAGGTCCGCGATGAGGGCGGAGTTGCAGGTGCGGTCGTCGATCCGCAGGCCCAGGTCCCGGGCGACCAGTTGCGGTGTGTTCGCGGTCGAGCGAAGGCATCGGAACGGGGCCGAGATGTCGAAGTTCCGCACGCCCGTGGTGGCCGCCCCGGAATCGCCCACGGCGACGTATTCGGCCCCGCCGATGGGATCGGCCGCGGCGGGGGAGGTGGCGCCCAGGGCGATCAGACAGGCGGTGACCGCTGTGGCCCGCGCAAGATTCGTCATGTCGTTTCTGTCCGTCCATTCGTCGGCGCGCTCACGAAACATGTACGTCTCTCCGTGCCGAACGCTACTCGCCGGAGGCGTGCCCGCGGGTGGAATCGGGTGGCAGACTGCGAGGTATGACGACATCTGGATGGGCCGATGTGGACAGCTACCTGGTGGAGACACTGGTGGCGGATCCCGATTCCGACGCGGCGCTGGAGGCGAACAAGGCGGCCGGCCTGCCCGCGATCGACGTGTCACCGCCGCAGGGGAAGTTTCTCCATCTGCTGGCCAGGACGGTCGGCGCGCGACGCGTGCTGGAGATCGGCACGCTCGGCGGATACAGCACGATCTGGCTGGCCCGCGCGGTCGGCCCCAAGGGGCGGGTGGTCACGCTCGAGTTCGCCGCCCGGCACGCCGAGGTGGCGCGGGCGAATCTGGACCGTGCGGGCGTCGGCGACCGAGTGGAGATCCGGGTCGGCGCCGCGCTGGACAGCCTGCCCGTGCTCACGCAGGAGGATCCGGAACCGTTCGACTTGGTCTTCATCGACGCCGACAAGGTGAACAACGCGAATTACGTACTGTGGGCGCTGCGGCTGACCCGGCCGGGCTCGGTGATCATCGTCGACAACGTCGTGCGCGGCGGCACGATCGCCGACGAGCGGTCCGAGGACCCGAACGCGCAGGCCAGTCGCGAACTCGTCGAATTGCTCACCGCCGAACCGAGCCTGGACGCGACCGTGGTGCAGACCGTTGGTGCGAAGGGCTGGGACGGCTTCGCCTATGCCGTGGTGAACGGCGACAACGTGGAGTGAGTCAGGGCTCCAGCACCACTTTGCCGGTCGTCCCGCGCGTTTCCAGCGCGCGGTGCGCGACGGCCGCGTCGGCGAGCGCGAAGCGCTGGATGCCGGGTCGCAGCCGTCCGGCGATCGCCTCGGCCATGGCGAGGTTCTCCAGGACGCGCAGATCGCCGCCCGCGCGCGCCAGCATCGGCGGACCGATCACCGTCTCGGAGGTAATACCCCGTTCGGCCAGTTCTGCGGCGGAGAGTCGGACCGGCCCTTCGTCGTTCGATGTGCCGGACCAGCCATAGACGAGATGTTGCCCGCCCGGTGCGAGCAGATCGATTCCGGCGCGGGCGACCGCGCCGCCCACCGAGTCGAACAGCACGTGCGCCCCGTGGTCGCCGATTCGAGCGCGGACCCGGTCCGGCCAATCCGGCAACAGATAGTCGACCGCCAGGTCGGCGCCATTGTGTCGCACCTGATCGACCTTCGCGGGGCCACCGGCCAACCCGATCACCGTGGCTCCGGCATTCTTCGCGAATTGCACCAGCAGCGTGCCGATGCCGCCCGCCGCGGCCGTCACCAGGACGACACTGCCGGGCTTCAACTCGGTGAACTGCAGGATGCCCATGGTCGTTCGCCCGGTGCCGATCATCGCCACCGCCTCCGCCGCATCGAGGTTCGCCGGAATCTCGTGCAGCCGGGCGGCGTCCGTCACGGCGAATTCGGCGTAACCGCCGGGCACCGGGCCGAGGTGGGCCACCACCTGCGCGCCCAGCAGGCCCGCATCCACATCGGCGCCCACGCGGTCCACGGTGCCCGCGACTTCGCGCCCGGGGATGGTCGGCAACTGCGGCAAGGGAAACGGCCCGGGCTCGCCCTTGCGCAGGGCGGTATCGACCAGGTGCACACCGGCCGCCGCCACCGCGATGCGGACTTCGCCGGGGCCAGGCACCGGATCGGGAACGATTTCGTAGCGCAGGTTCTCGGCCGGGCCGAAAGCGTGGAGGCGGATGGCGTGCACGGTGGCTCCTGTTCGTTGGCGTCGCCGGTCAGCCTCCAGCATCAAGTTAGGTTGAGGTCAACCGGTCGCGCCGGGCCGCCCTGGCCTGGAAGCCGTCGCAGAGCGCGTCGAGCCCGTCGTAGAGCAGCTCCTCCTGGGTCAGATCGCGTACACCGCTGCCTGCGAGATCGGCCAACGCGGAGGGGACCGGTCCCTCTGCTGTGCCGTGCAGCAGCGTCCGCAGCCCGTTGTCGCCCGCGGGATCCATGCCTTTGCGCGCCATCAGTTCGGCGCTGATCTCGGGCAGCGTCGCGCCGGAGATGTAGTTCCAGACGGTGAAGGACATGCCGGTCGCCTCGCGGGTGGACACGCCGAGTTCCAGGAACCCGTCGACCAACCAGGCCAGGCAGGCCAAGCTCTGCGGCCCGAAGCTGTAGCGCGGAGTGGCGAAGGTGAGCAGCACCCACGGATGTTGCCGGTACAGGGCCCAGTCGACCTCGGCGGCGATGCGGACCCGGTCGCGCCAGGTCCACCGCTGTCCCTCGGGGGAGGGGTACGGGTTGCGCCGGGCCACTTCGTCGGTCATCAGCGCGAGCAGTTCGTCTTTGTTCGCGACGTGGCGATACAGCGACATGGCTCCCGCCCCGAGCCGATCGGCGATGCGCCGCATGGACAGCGCGTCCAAGCCTTCGGTGTCGGCGAGCTCGATCGCGGTGTCGATGATGGCGGCGCGGTGCAGCATGCGTACACTGTACCCGGAATCATGCGTACGACGTACGCGTCATGGAGAGGATGTTCGGTGATGACAGACGTGCAGCCGGTCCGGACCGAGCCGGCCACGACGGGCTCGCGGCGGGCCTGGCTGGGCTTGGCGGTCCTGCTGCTGCCGGTGCTGCTGGTTTCGATGGACATCTCGGTGCTGTTCCTCGCGCTGCCGACACTGACCCTCGATCTGGATCCGTCCGCGGACCAGCAACTGTGGATTCTGGACATCTACGGCTTCCTGATCGCGGGCCTGCTGATCACCATGGGCAATCTCGGCGACCGGATCGGGCGGCGCAACATCTTGCTGACCGGCGCCGTGGTCTTCGGCATCGCGTCGGTGATCGCGGCGTTCGCGCCCAGCGCGGGCGTGCTGATCGCCGCGCGGGCGCTGATGGGCATCGGCGGCGCGACGTTGCTGCCGTCCAGCCTGGCGCTGATCTCGAGCCTGTTCCCGGACGCGCGGGAGCGAGCGGCCGCGATCGGCGTCTGGACGGCGTTCTTCGCGGGCGGCTCTGCTGTCGGACCGATCATCGGTGGCGTGCTGCTGCACCAGTTCTGGTGGGGTTCGGTGTTCCTCATCAACATCCCGGTGCTGCTGGTCCTGCTCGCGTTCGGCCCGTTCGTGCTGCCGGAGCATCGGGCGGGAGTGCGGGGACCGCTGGATCTCCCGAGTGTCGTCCTGTCGATCGGCGGCATCCTGCCGGTGGTGTACGGGATCAAACACGCCGCCACCAAGGGCATCGATGCGCAAGCGATCGTCGTCGCGCTGGTCGGCGCGGTGATCCTGACCGTTTTCGTGCGCAGGCAGCGACAGCTGCGTGAGCCCCTGCTCGATCTGCGGCTGTTCGCCAGGCCCCAGTTCTCGGTGGCGATCGGCGCCAGCCTGACCGGCATGATGTCGCTGGCCGGCCTCAGCTATCTGACCAGCGTCTATCTGCAATCGGTGACCGGGCGCACGCCGCTGGCGGCGGCGCTGCTCGGCATCCCCATGGCGATCGCGGTCTTCGTCTGCTCGGTGGGCGGCGCCCGGGTCGGGCATCGCTTCGGCGCCCGCGCGACCTTCGTGTTCGCCTTGCTCGCCTCCGCGGCGGGCAACCTGATGCTGCTCGGTGTCGGCGCGCACGACGGACTCGGCTGGTACCTCGCCGGTTCCACGATTGCCGGAATCGGCTACGGTCTGGCCTTCACGCTGGTGTCGGAGGTCTCGGTGTCCTCGGTGCCGCCGGAGCGGGCCGGGTCGGCGGTAGGTATCTCGGAAACCAGCTTCGAACTCGGCAACGCGCTGGGTCTCGCGCTGCTCGGTTCGCTCGCGGCGCTCATCTTCCGGTCCGGGGGCGACTACGCGGCGACGCTCGGCGAGACCATCCAGCAGGCCGGCGGGAACGCGGCGCTGATCGAGGCGGCGCGCGGATCCTTCGTCGACGGCATGCACGTCGCGGTGGCCGTCGGCGCGACGGTGCTCACGGCGATGGCGCTGATCGCCCGCTTCGCCGCTCCACGTTCGCGCTGAGTTGTGCGGCCGGGATCAGTGGCCGAAGACGGAAGTCATGATCTCGGCCGCCCAGCGGTTCATCGGCCGGACGATCGTGCCGTGCACCCAGCGGACCGGGCGCACCACCACAGCGAGCCAGACGACGGCGAAGGCGGCGAACACCGGGCGCAGCACGTAGCGGTACAGCGCGCGGCACGGCAGCACCACGAGCACACCCACGATGAGCGTGGCCACACGCCACCCGTAGCGCGCGGTCACGCGCACCGTTTTCCAGAGCGGGTGCAGCACCCAACGCCACAATCGCGACAGGGGCCAGACGATCAGCCACTTGACGGTCTGGTGGCAGACCCAGGCGATGGCATACGCGATCGGATACACGACCCAGCGCAGCAACCAGGCCCCAGCGGGACGAATCACTTTGCGCCACAGGAAGACCTCCACCGCACGCCGCAGTGGTCGCAACAGGTGTTCCAGCAGGAGCGACAGCAGCGGCGTGAGCACCGAGCCCCACAGCAGATGCTGCACCACCCAGCCCCACAGGAAATCCTTCACGACGATCCACGCGGGCCGCAGCACCCAGTGCCGGATCAGCTCGGCCGCCGGGACCAGCAGATGTCGCGCGATGTACCCGAGCGCCGCCGCCGTGGCGCGGCACAGAAGCAGAACGCCCTCCCACAGCAGACGGATCGGAACCAGCACCACGATCGCGATCGCGCGCGCGATCCACTGTGCGGCAGATACTCGCGTGTCCGGCGTCGACACCTCGCCCCCTCGGTAGATGCACCGGGCGTAGCCCTGGTGAAGAATTCTGTGCGCCCGCAACATTCGAACACATGATCGCCGCCAGGTGCGTGAGTAGAAATGCTCGAGTCGCGCACCGGCGCGCCTCCCGCGAGTCGAATACCGCTCGTGAGTGGTCACGCCCACGACGAGCCGGTGCGTCATGAGGGAGGAATTCATCGCCGCCGCTCGCGCCAGGGCGCACGGACTCGCCGCACCGCGCGCGACGCTGGCCACCCAGTCCACCATCGCGATCGGCGGGCACTGCTGGCTCAGCTCGGCACACTGGACGATGACCCTAGGCGACGCGCCCACCCTCGACCTCTACAGCGATTTCCCGGTCCTGCGTGCCGAAGGTGAGCTGAGCATCGCCGCCTACCTCGCCCGCCAAGACCTGCCGCGGCTCGTGCGGGACATGTCCGGCGCGGACCGGAACCTCCGCGAAACGACCGGGACATCCATCCGACACGCCGGGACATAGGATCGACGGATGCGCGAACCCGCTGCGATCGGTCCGGCCGCGTCCGGTCTCACGATGGTGCTCGCGCTCGCCGACTCACGGTTGCCGATCGGCGGCCACGTGCACTCCGGCGGTGTGGAAGAAGCCGTCGCGTCCGGCTTGGTCCGCGACGTCGTGACGGTCGAGCTGTATCTGCGCCGCCGCGTCCGGACCTCGGGGCTGGTGACCGCGTCGCTGGCCGCGGCGGTCTGCGCGGGCGAACTGGATCCGGCGCGGGCCGAAGCGGAAGCCGACGCGCGCACGCCCGCACCCGCGGCGCGGGCCGCGTCCCGTGCCCAGGGCCGCGGTCTGTTGCGCCTGGCGAAACAGCTGTGGCCCCGGCACGATTGGTCGCCGCTCGCCACGACACCGCATCTGTCCACGGTCTTCGGAATGGTCGGCGCGGCCGCCGCGGTGCCGCCCCGGGAGATCGCCGGTGTGGTCGTCTACACGACCCTCACCGGCGCCGCCACCGCGGCCCAGCGTCTGCTGGCTCTGGACCCCGCCGCGATCGCCGCGTGCACGGTCCGGCTGGCCGACCTGTGCGATCGCGTCGCCGCCGAGGCCGTGACCGGTCTCGCCGCGATGTCGGACCCGCTGCAGGACGTGCTCGCCGAGCGGCATCGGCAGCGGGACATGCCCCTGTTCGCGAGTTGACGCCCCGGAAGAAGGAGACCGCCCCATGCCCCCGCATCTGATCGACGGTGAGCCGCACGACCACGGGCACGAGCGGCCGAAACGGGCCCGCACGCCCGGGGAGGCGCTGCGCATCGGCATCGGCGGCCCGGTCGGTTCGGGCAAGACCGCACTGGTGGCCGCGCTGTGCAGGCAGTTGCGCGACGAGCTGTCGCTGGCGGTACTGACCAACGACATCTACACCACCGAGGACGCCGACTTCCTGCGCAGGCACGCGGTCCTGTCGGACGAGCGGATCACCGCCGTGCAGACCGGCGGCTGCCCGCACACCGCCATTCGCGACGACATCACCGCCAATCTCGACGCGATCGACGATCTGGTCGCCGCCAATCCGCCGCTGGACCTCATCCTGGTGGAATCCGGCGGCGACAATCTGACCGCGACGTTCTCCTCCGGCCTGATCGACGTGCAGATCTTCGTGGTGGACGTGGCGGGTGGCGACAAAGTGCCGCGCAAAGGCGGTCCCGGCGTGACGTTCTCGGATCTGCTCGTGGTCAACAAGACCGATCTGGCGCCGTTGGTCGGCGCGGACCTCGGTGTGATGGAGCGTGATGCGGCGCGGGTGCGCGCGGACCGGCCGACAGTGCTCGTCTCGCTCACCGAGGATCCCGCGGCGACGCCGGTGCTGGCCTGGGTACGCGAGCAATTGCGCGCGGTCGCCGAGCAGGACCGGGCGGGCGCCGGCGAATCCGCCGCCGCGCACTGAGTGTCGCCGGTGCGCACGCAGCTACGCCTCGTCGCTCGCCCAGGGACGCTTCCGGAGATTCATGCCAGCGGCGGGTTGTCGGCCCGCCGCACCGGACCGCGTGCGGTCCATCTGATCGGCACCGCCGCCACGCCGCTGGGCGGCGACGAACTCGACATCGTGATCGTGGTCGCGCCGGGTGCCGAACTGGTGGTCCGCTCGGTCGCGGCGACACTGGCACTGCCGGGCGCGGCGACGCCGCAATCGTGCGGACGCTGGCAGCTCGAGGTCGGTAGTGGGGGAGTATTGGATTTCGATCCCGAGCCGATGATCGTCGCGGGCGGTGCGCGGCACCACACCGTCACCACGATCCGGCTGGATTCCGGCGCCCGGCTGCGAATGCGCGAACGCGTCCAGATCGGCCGCGCGGGCGAGGACGGCGGCATATGGCGCGGTGACCTGATCGCCGATGTCGACGACACGCCTCTGCTGCGCCACCGGCTGGCGCTGGGCGCGGACACAGCGGCCGATGACGCGCTGTCCGCGCCTCGCGCCCTGGAGAGCGAACTCGTCTATCCGGGCGAATGTGCCGCGGCGACAACGGGTTTTACGCAGACTCGGCTGCCGCTGGCGGCGGGTGGCAGTTTGTTCACCCGCACCGGGGCGCTGTTGGGCGTCTCCGGGGTGGAGCATGCCGAGCCGCGGCGCTGATCAATCGTTTCGTTCGACACAGGTGTAATCCGGCCGAGAGCTGGAGATAGAAAGGGTGGGAGCCCGACAGCGTCGTCGGGTTCCCACCTTTCCGGCTCGCTCCTCGGAAGCCCCATCCGATCAGCCGTTGGCAGTCTCCGGGGCCGTGTCTCCGGCCTCCGGAGCTGTGTCGGTGGCTTCCGAAGCCGGGGCGGTGTTCTCCGGGGCCGGATCGACCGCCTCCGGCGCGCCCTGCGCCCGGGGAGGTGCGCTCAGCGCGTGCACCGCACCGAGTCCCGCGCCGATCCCCGCACCGATGGCAGCCAACGGGGCGGCCATCAGGGCCGCGCCGTAAGCGGCCCCGATCGGGCCCGCGGCGAGACCGATCGGCGCGAACGGCAGACCGATGGCCAGGGCGAGACCTCCGCCGACGGCCGCTCCGAACAGCGCGAACGGACTCGCGAACGCGGCGCCCGCCGCGGCGCCGATGGCGGCGGCGCCCACGGTCTGGCCCGCCACCCGATCGGACCTCGTGCGTTCCATCCCGATCGAGTCGAGGTACGTCGCGATATTCGCCTCGGCCATCGCGGCGCCGTCGTTGAGCTGGATCGCCTGCTCCCGGTAGAGCCAATCCGGTGCGTCGACCTGCACGTCTCCGAAGCGGAGCTTGTGCGGCGGCGGCGCGATCGGCGGCACCGGCGCGACGGGAACGGGGCCGTGCAGCCCTTCCAGCGGGGCCAGATACTTCGGATTCGGCAACGGACGCGCCCACTGCAACGAACTCAGCGTGTCGTCCGGAATCCGCACACCTTCGTACGGGCGCACGTTCGGCGCCTCGGCCGCGGGCCACTGGGCCGGCTGATCGGTGGGATCCGTCCGGGTCACCGGAACCCGATCGGGTGCCGCGTTCGCGGTGCCGGTTCCCACCAGCGCGAGAACGAGAGGAACCGTTCCCACGGCGACGAGAGGACCCAACTTCGCCCGGTGCGGTTTGGGTGCTCGGTGCTTGCCTGTGCCCATAGATCACCTTTCATCCGAAGGAGACGTCGACGCCCCACATTCGGATCTGCCGGTGACCTGGATTGGTCGAACGCGCTATTACGGCGGGATCAGCCGGCTTTCGCGTCGGTATGCGCCTTGTCCACCGCGACCCGGCTGTTGGTGGAAGCGCCGAGAGCGGCGGCCAGTTGTTCGGCGTCCTCGTCGTCTCCGTTGCTGATCGCCTCCAAGGCCAATCGTGCGAACACCCACTGCTCGGTGGCCGCCATCTGTCCGCGGCTGCGGCCGAGGAAGGTGACGAACCACTGGATGACGGTGATGATCCGGCTGCGGTAGCCGACCAGGTAGTACAGGTGCAGCGCCAGCCAGGCCAGCCACGCGATGAACCCGCCGAACTCCAGCTTCCCCACCTGGCAGACGGCGCTGAATCGCGAGATCGTGGCCATGCTGCCCTTGTTGAAGTACTTGAACGGCTTGCGCTCCTGCGGCGTCTGGCCTTTCAGCCCCGCGGTGATCTGCCGGGCGGCGTAGGTCGCGCCCTGGATCGCGCCCTGCGCCTGCCCCGGCACGTTCGGCACCGACATCAGATCGCCGACCACGAAGACGTTCGGGTGGCCCTTGACGGTGAGGTCCGGCTCGACCACGACCCGGCCCGCGCGGTCGACCTCCGTGCCGTCGGACTGGTCGGCGATCAGCTTGCCCAGCGGGCTGGCCTGCACGCCCGCCGACCACACCTTGCACGCCGACTCGATGCGGCGGATCGTGCCGTCGGAGTCCTTCACCGTGACGCCGAACGCGTCGACATCGATCACCATGGCGTTGAGCTGGATCTCCACGCCCATCTTCTCCAGGCGCCGCTCGGCCTTGCCGCCCAGCTTCGGGCCCATCGGGCCGAGCACCGCGCCCGCGCCCTCGATCAGCACCACCCGCGCGTCGCGCGGATCGATGTTGTGGAAGGTGCCCTCCAGCGTGCGGTCGGACAGCTCGGCGATCTGTCCGGCCAGCTCGACGCCGGTCGGGCCCGCGCCGACGATGACGAAGGTCAGCAGCCGGTCGCGCTCCTCCTGGGTGGTCGCGAGCTCGGCCTGCTCGAAGGCGCCGAGGATCCGGCCACGTAGCTCGAGCGCGTCATCGATCGTCTTCATGCCCGGCGCGTAGGTGGCGAACCGGTCGTTGCCGAAGTAGGACTGCTGCGCGCCGGTCGCGACGATCAGGCTGTCGAAGGGGGTGACGGTGTCCTGGTCGAGCAGGCGCGAGGTGACCGTCTTGGCGGTCAGGTCGATGTCGGTGACCTCGCCGAGCAGCACCTGCGCGTTCTTCTGCTTGCGCAGCACCAGCCGCGTGGCGGGCGCGATCTCGCCGACCGAGAGGATGCCGGTGGCGACCTGGTAGAGCAGCGGCTGGAACAGGTGGGTCGAGGTCTTCGAGATCAGCGTGATGTCGACGTCGGCGCGCTTGAGGTGCTTGGTGCCGAACAGGCCGCCGAAGCCCGAGCCGATCACCACCACCCGGTGCCGGCCGTTCTCGACAGTCTGAGTGCTCATCGTCCTGCTCCTCGATGGACCTGGGGGTCGTCCCCGGCGGGGGTTCCTGACAGCTAAACCGTAGCCGTCGAGTCGGGCACCGTCACGACGAGATGTCCGTTCCTGGCGTGTTGCGGTGCGATATCTCACTGCCGCCGGGCCGGGGCGGGGAGGATCGTCGCGACCGAACCGGCCGAGCGGGCGAGGTCGAGAGCCTACGATGGTAACTGTCGCTCAGGGAGGATTGCCATGGTCGCCGGTGACCGTGCGATCGGCCGGAAGCCCAGCGTGCGGGCCGATTCGGAGAACATCGCGCTGATCGAGGTACCGCACGGCCATCTGATCGATCGGGCGCTGGGATTGTTGCCGGAACGGCGCCAAGTGCTGGCCACCCCGCCGCGGGGCAGCGACACCGTCGCGGTGCGCGGCGATGCCGGGCTGCCCTACCTGGGCCGGGCGTTGCACTACATGCGCTGGGGCCCGGCCGAGATGATGGAGCGTTACCGCAGGTACGGACCCGTCTCGCTGAACACATCGCTCGGTGTCGACCGGGTGCTGGTCGCGGGACCGGACGCACTCGACGAAGTACTCGGCCACCGGCGCCGTGACTTCGGCCAGGGCTGGGACTACTTCATCGGCCCGTTCTTCCGGCGTGGCTTGCTGCTGCTGGAATTCGACGAGCACAAATTCCACCGCAAGATCATGCAGCAGGCGTTCACCAGGGACCGGCTGGAAGCGCACCTGGCGGCGCTGACGCCGGTGGCGCGGGAGTACATCGCACGCTGGGTGCCGGTAGGGCGCGACGCCGAACGCACGGTGCGGCTGTATCCGGCGATCAAGGAGCTGACCCTCGAGATCGCCGGCGAGACGTTCATGGCAGTCGATGTCGGCCCGCGGCGCGGCCAGCTCATCGACGCGTTCGTCGACTGCACGCACGCGGGGCTGGCGATCATCCGGCATTCGGTGCCGGGCGGCAACTGGCGGGCCGGGCTGCGCGGCAGGAGAGTGCTCGAGGACTACTTCACCGCGATGCTGCCGGAGAAGCGCCGCGTCGAGACGGCGGACTTCTTCTCCGGGTTGTGCCATGCGCGCAGCGAGGACGGCGGCGTCTTCGGTGACGCCGACGTGGTGAACCACATGATCTTCCTGATCATGGCGGCGCACGACACCACGACGACAACCGCCACCGCCGTCGCGTACTACCTGGGCAAGCACCCGGAGTGGCAGCAGCGGGTGCGCGCCGAGGTGCTCGACATGGACGCGCGCCTCGGCGACGGGCCGCCCGCCATCGCGGACCTGGAGGCGCTGCACGATCTGGATCTGGTGGTCCGGGAAAGCCTACGGCTGATGCCGCCGGTTCCTGGACTGTCGCGCCGCGCCGTGCGTGACACCGAGATCGCAGGCCACTACATTCCGGCCGGCGCCCCGGTGGACCTCGCCTACCAGGTGAATCACTTGCTGCCCGAACTGTGGACCCACCCCGAACGCTTCGATCCGGAACGATTCGGCGAACAGCGGCGCGAGGACAAGTCGCACCGCCTCGCGTGGATGCCGTTCGGAGCGGGCGCGCACAAGTGCATCGGGATGCACTTCGGCACGTTCGAGGTGAAGACGGTGACCGCCGCCCTGGTGCGTGCATACGAGTGGCGGATCCCCGAGAAATACCGCATGCCCTGGGGATTCACCACGATTCCCTTCCCCAGGGACGGTGCGCCGATGACGTTGCGCAGGCGCGCGGCCGCCTGAGCGGCCGGGCGGTCAGCGGCCCGCGAGCAGGATCTCCGCGAGCTTGGTGTCGGTCTCGGCGCCTTCGGTGTAGCCGCCCGCGTCACCCAGCGAACTCATGATGGCCAGGGTGTAGCGCTCGCCCGGTCCCGCGAAGCCGACCGAGTTGACCACCCAGCCGCCCTGTTCGGCCGACCAGCCGTTCTTCAGTCCGGGACGCATGCTCGCGCCCGCGCCCCACACGCCCCAGTGCTGGTTGGAGTCCACCGCGCGCATCCGGTCGACGAGGTAGTTGCGGTCGTCGGGGTGCATGCGGTTGAGGACGTTGTCCATCAGGCGGTCGAGGTCGGCGGCGGTGCACTTCTGGAACGACCAGTCCGGGAACAGCGCGGTATTGGTCGGCTGGGGAACCAGCGAAGTCATCCCGTTGGCGCGGAAGGCGTTGTTGAACGCCATCCGGTCGATGCCCGAGTACTTGGTCCAGAGCAGGTCGGCGGCGCCGTCGTTCGAGGTCGCGAGCATGCCCTCCATCAGACCGCGGTCCTCGGGAGTCAGGTTGATGGCGCCGACCCGCGCCCGGTTGAGCAGGTCCGCGGCGATCGCGAGCTTGATCGTGGAAGCGGTCCAGACCGCGTTCTCGGCGTTGGCGTTGGCGTAGACCCCGCCGGACACCCGGTCGCGCAGGACGTAGCCGGTGACACCGGGACGGTTGTTGAGGTAGGCGTCGGCCTTCGCGATGCGGCTGCTCAGATCGCAGTCGAAGCCGGGCAGGCAGCCCTGCGTGTGCGCGAGCGGCACCGCGCCCGCGGTCGGGAGCGCGGCGGGCAGGCTCGGAGCGATGATCGCCGCTGCGGCGAGGACACAGGCGGAAGCGGCCACGCGGGGAACGGTTCGGGTGGCGGGGGACGGATAACGCACGAGGGATGACGATCGCACATCGCGGGTCCGGACGCACGTCTTGAGCTCGGATCCAGGGTGTGCTAGCGCCCGTTCCGGCTGCTTGCGCCGCAGTGGAATTCGATCGTCACCGCCGGCCGGGCACGTCAGCGGAAGGCGGCGCGCAGTTCCTCGACGGTGCGTCCGTTGAGCCGGTAGCAGTGCTCGAAGGCCTCGGTGTGCCGGTCCCTCGGCCAGGAATGCAGGACTACGGTGCGACCGTAGTGGCGCGAGTTGATCAGGTCCCAGCGGTCACCGATCCGGCGGACCGTGAATCCGCCTTTCGGAAGCAGGGGAATCACCATCGCATCCATAGAACGCGAACCAGCCTTTCGGTGCAGCTCTCTCGTTCCGCCCCGGTGCAAGCTCTCCTCCCCGGTGCAGCACTGTCGCACATCGCCGCGGCGGCGCCCGCGTGACACGTCGGAGTAATCCGTTCTGGTGTGGTCTATTTCACTGGACTCCGGATGGGGCGGTGCGATTGCAGGTCGGTCGCTGGGCGTATAAACGTGCACGAAGTCCGAGGCCGGGCAGCCGGACACCACCGATCGAGAGGGCGCAGATGCCGCTGCACATCCACCGTGCCGAGCGCGCCGACGTCCTCGCCCGTGCGCTCGCCGGGGTGCTGGCGTCGCCGCAGGAAGACCCGTTCGCGGCCGAGGTGGTCGCGGTGCCGGCGAAAGGCGTGGAGCGCTGGCTGACGCAGACGCTCTCGGGAGTGCTCGGCGCGGGCGGAGCGGCCGACGGTGTGTGCGCCAACATCGCCTTCCCCTCGCCTTCCGCGCTGGTCGCGGAGGCGCTGGCCGCGGCGAGCGGGGTGGCGCAGGCGGAGGATCCGTGGGCGCAGGAGCGGGCGGTGTGGACGCTGCTGCGGGTGATCGACGCCTCGCTGTCCGAGCCCTGGTGCGCGGTGCCCGCCAGGCATCTCGGCGCAGGAGACGCCACGGGCGGCGAGCACCGCGCCGGACGGCGTTACGCGACCGCGGCCCGGGTCGCCGCGCTGTTCGACAGTTACGCCGCTCAGCGTCCAGCGCTGATCACCGAGTGGGCGGCGGGCCTCGACACCGATGGCGCGGGCGCTCCGGTACCCGACGACCTGCTCTGGCAGCCGATGCTCTGGCGCGGGCTGCGCGCCGAGATCGGGGCGCCGAGCCCGGCCGAGCGGCTCGACGCCGCCTGTGCCCGGTTGCGTGCGCGTCCGGATCTGGTCGCGCTGCCGCCGCGATTGTCGCTGTTCGGCGTGACCCGGTTGGCCGGCGACCAGTTGGCCGTGCTGTCGGCGCTGGCCGCCGGCCGCGACGTGCACCTGTGGCTCGTGCATCCGAGTCCGGTCCTCTGGTCGACCCTGAGCGAGCTGCCCCCTGCCCGCACGCGCGCCGAGGACCGCAGCGCCACGGCGGTCACCCATCCGCTGCTGGCGGGACTGGGGCGCGACGTCCGGGAGTTGCAGCAGCGGTTGGCCGCGTCCGCCGTCACCGGAACCGACACCTATCATCCGATCAGCGAACTCGATGACGTTGCGGCACAGCATGATTCGTCCATGACATTGCTGCGTGCGCTACAACGGGGTATCCGGGACGACCAGTGGCCACCGGCGGCGGGGCAGGTCGGCGCCGACGGCACCGTGCAGGTGCACGCTTGTCACGGCCCCGCACGGCAGGTGGAGGTCCTGCGGGAAAGCCTGCTCGGGCTGTTCGCGGCCGACGAGACGCTGGAGCCGCGTGACGTGCTGATCATGTGCCCGGAGGTGGAGGCGTACGCGCCGCTGGTGCGCGCGGCATTCGGGCAGCGCGCGCCGGGATCGCCGGAGACGCAGAGCGATTCGGAGCATCCGGCGCACCGCTTGCGGGTGCGCCTGGCCGACCGGGGACGCGGGGTGACCAATCCGCTGCTCGCGGTCATCGCAGTGCTGCTGGAGCTGGCCGACGGCCGGGTGACGGTGACCCAGGTGCTCGATCTCGCCGCCGCCGAAACAGTCAGGCGCCGTTGCGGGTTCGATGACGACGACATCGAGCGATTGCGCGAGTGGGCGGCCGAGTCCGGGGCGAGGTGGGGCATCGGGCAGCGTCAGCGCCAAGCGTTCGGGCTCGCCGATTTCGCGCAGAACACGCTGAACAGCGCGGTGGACCGGATCCTGCTCGGGGTCACCGCTGGCGAGACCTCCGACGATTGGCTCGATCTCGCGCTGCCCTTGGACGACGTGGACAGCAACGACGTCGATCTGGCCGGACGCTTCGCGGAGTTCGTCGACCGGCTCGCGGTGTGCCTGCGCGACCTGCGCGGCCCCCGTCCCGCGCACGAATGGGCGGCCGCGCTCGGCCGCGCGCTGGATCTGCTGACCGACGTGCCGGACGCGCAGGCCTGGGTGCGTACCGAGGCCAGGCAGGAACTCGCCGCCGCCACCGACCACGCGCGCGAGGTGTCGTTGCGGCTGGCCGACGTCGGTGTGCTGCTGCGTTCGCGGCTGGCGGCGCGCCCCACGCGGGCCAACTTCCGCACCGGCGAGCTGACCGTCTGCACGATGGTGCCGATGCGGTCGGTGCCGCACCGGGTGGTGGCGCTGCTCGGCCTGGACGACGAGATGTTCCCGCGCGCGAGCGCCGCGGACGGAGACGACGTGCTGGCCCGCGAACCACTGCTGGGCGAACGCGATCCGCGCAGCGAGGACCGGCAGCTGCTGCTGGACGCCGTGCTCGCGGCGCGGGACACGCTGCTGGTGTTCCACACCGGCGCCGACCCGGTCAGCGGGGCGCACCGGCCGCCCGCCGTTCCGGTCGCCGAGCTGTTGGACGCGCTGCGGGCCCACGTCGGCGCCGCGGCGATGCGCTCGGTGGTGACGCGGCATCCGCTGCAATCCTTCGATCGCCGGAATTTCCGGGCCGAGCAGCCGTTCAGTTTCGACACGGTGGCCCTGGCCGGCGCGCACGCGGCCGATGGACCCGCGCTGCCGCGTCCGGGGTTCTTGGCCGCGCCGCTGCCCGCCGCGCAAACGGCGGATGTCGCGCTGGCCGATCTGATCTCGTTCGTGGAGCACCCGGTGCGCGCTTTCCTGTGGCAGCGGCTCGGTCTGCGGGTTCCCGAGCACGACGAGGACATCGCCGACCGGCTGCCCATCGAGCTGGACGGCCTGGCCAAGTGGGAGCTGGGCGAACGCCTGCTCGCGGCCCGCCTGACCGGCGCGGATCCGGCCGGGCTGCGGGCGGCGGAGTGGCGGCGCGGCACGCTGCCGCCGTTCGGATTCGGCGCCGCCGTGCTCGACGAGGTGGAGCACACCGTGGACCGGTTGGTGCGCGCCGCGCAAGCGGACTACGCGGGCCCGGCGCGCGCGGTGGACATCGCGGTCGACCTGGGCAACGGGCGGCGGCTCACCGGCACCGTGCCCGAGGTGCGCGGCGACACCCTGGTCCGCACCACCTTCTCCCGGCTGGCCCCCAAACACCGGATCGGAGCGTGGGTTTCGCTGCTGGCGCTGACCGTCACCGAGGACCGGTCCTGGCGGGCGGTGAGCACCGGCCGCGGCCAATTCGGCCGTCCGACCTGGCGCTGCGAGCTCACCGCACCCGACGCGCCCGCGGCCGGGGAGATCCTGCGCAGCCTCGTCGCGCTGCGCGACGAGGGCCTGACCGAACCGCTGCCCGTCGCGCCCGCCGCCACCGCGGTATACGCCGAACGTCGTTTCCGCGGCGCGAGCACCGACGACGCGATCGCGGCGGCGGAGCGCGAATTCAACGGCGGCCCCAACGGTCCGGGGCCCTTCGGCGATCACACCGACCGCCACCTTCGCTACGTCTGGGGCCCGGCGCCCCGGCTCGAGGACCTCATGGCCGCGCCCGCCGCGGCGGGCGAACCCGGCGAGAGCACCCGCTTCGGCGCGCTGGCCCGGCGGATGTGGGCCCCGTTGCTGGCCGCGGAAAGCCAGGGCCAGCCGTGACCGATCGCGAACCGACGCGGCACGTGACACCGGAATACGCCGCTGCGGCGCGTGTCGGTCGCCGGTGGGCGGCCGGGGGCGCGGCAGAATATCAGCTCGGACAGTCGTTTCGGGTCCGTGTGGCGTGGCCGGTGACCAGGACGAGCGCGACGTCCGCCGAGTGTGTGACCACCGGCCGCGCAAGAGGGAGGCGCGCATGACCGTGCAGGAAACCTCGTTCCCGGCAAACGCTTTCGATGCGGCCGCGTTCGAACCGTACGGACCGCTGCCAACCGGCACGACCGTGCTGGAGGCCAGCGCGGGCACCGGCAAGACCCACGCCATCGTCGGTCTCGCCGTGCGCTATGTCGCCGAGGCGGGTGTCGAGGTGTCCCAGCTGCTGCTGGTGACCTTCAGCCGCGCGGCGACCCAGGAACTGCGGGAACGCACCCGCGACCGATTCGTCGCCGTCGCCGCGGGATTGACCGACCCGGTCGCGGCCAGGGCGCACGCCGACGAACTGGTCCGGCACCTCGCGCAGGCCGGCGAAGACGAGGTGCGGTCGCGGCGGCGACGGTTGCTGACCGCCCTGTCGGATTTCGACGCGGGCACCATCGCCACCACGCACAGCTTCTGCCAGCGCATGCTCGACGAACTCGGCCTCGCGGGTGAACACGACCCGGGCACCAGGCTGGTGGAGACCGTCGACGATCTCGTCGGCACCGTCGTCGACGATCTGTATCTCAACCGCTACGCGCGCGGGCAACCGCCGTTCTCGGTGAAGGAGGCCCGCACGCTCGCGCTGGCCGCCGTGCGGGACCGGCATGCGGCGCTCGAGCCCGACGGCGAGACCGGCGAGCGGGTGGCGTTCGCCCGCGCCGTACGCGCGGAGACCGAGCGCCGCAAGCGGCTGGCCGGGCTGCGCGACTTCGACGACCTGCTGGTACTGCTGCACGACGTGCTCGCCGACCCGGAGCACGGCCCGCGCGCGTGCCGTCGCATCCGGGCGCGCTACCGCGTCGCCCTGGTCGACGAATTCCAGGACACCGACCCGCTGCAATGGGACATCTTGCGCAGATCGTTCCACGGGCATGCCACGTTGGTGCTGGTCGGTGATCCCAAACAGGCGATCTACGCCTTCCGCGGCGCGGAGGTGCTCAGCTACCTGGACGCGGTGGCGCACGCCGACGTCCGCAAAGAACTCACCACGAACTGGCGCAGCGACGCCGGACTGCTCGCCGCGCTGGATCACCTGCACGGCGCGGCGGCCCTGGGGCACGAGGAGATCCGCGTCTATCCGGTCGCCCCGACCAGACCATGGTCCCGGTTGTCCGGACCTTCCGAACTCACCACGCCGCTGCGGGTCCGGTGCCTACCGCGCACCGGCGCGGGACCGCTGAACAAATCCGGCTTCCCGGCCGTCGGGCGCATGCGGGCCAAGGTCGCCGACGATCTCGCCACCGATATCGTGCGCCTGCTCGAATCCGGTGTACAGCTGGATGGGAAAGCGGAAACGATACTGTCCGAAGCCGATTCGATCGCGGCGGTCGACACGGCGCGCAGGCCGATCGGACCGGGCGACATCGCGGTACTGGTGCGGACCCGCTCGCAGATCGATGTGGTGCGTGCGGCGCTGGACCGCGTCGGCGTCGCCTCCGTGCTCGCGGGCGGTATCAGCGTCTTCGCGACCGACAGCGCCACCGACTGGCTGTGGGTGCTGCGGGCGCTGGAACAGCCGCATCGCGGCGACCGGGTGCGGCTGGCCGCGTGCACACCGCTGTTCGGTGTGACCGCGGCCGAGATCGACAGCGAGGGAGCCGATCTGGTCGGCCGGGTGAGCGCTCAGCTGCGTGAGGCGGCGCGGCTGTTCACCCGCGCGGGATTCGCGGCCGTGTTCGAGAAGATCGCCGCCGAAACCCGCCTGGCGCCGCGGCTGCTCGCCGTGGAGAACGGGGAGCGGCAGCTCACCGACCTGCGGCACCTCGCGCAATTGCTCGACCAAGTCGCGCTCACCGAGGGACTGGGGCTGACCGCGCTGACCCGGTGGCTGGCCGACCGCGTGCGCGATCCCGCCTCCGGCGCCGTCGCCGACCGCAGCCGCAGGCTCGACCGGGACGCCGCCGCCGTCCAGATAGCCACCGTGCACGCGAGCAAGGGACTCGAATTCCCGGTGGTGTACCTGCCGTTCGCCTGGGACAGCGCGAAGAACCCCTATCCGGCGACGTTGCTGTTCCACGCCGACGACGGTGCGCGCGTGCTGGATGTCGGCGGCGCGGACGCTCCCGGATACGCCGAACGCAAGGCGCGCAGCGAAGCCGAGGAGGCGGGTGAGGAACTCCGGCTGCTGTACGTCGCGCTCACCCGCGCCATGTGCCAGATCGTCGCGTGGTGGGCGCCCGCGATCACCACCGCGGCGTCGCCGTTGCACCGCATGGTCTGCGGCCGCGCCGATCGTGGCGCGGCCGTCGCCGCCCGAGCCGCGGTACCCGCGGACACCGTTGCCGCGCAAATGCTTACGACGTGGGCGCAGGACGCGGGCGCGGCGATCTCGGTGACGGCGGTGGCCGGGACCGACGGCGTCGCGATCCGGCGAGCGCGCACCGGGCCCGCGCCGGGCGCACTGGCCGCGGCCCGCTTCGACCGGGCGCTGGACCAGCAGTGGCGGCGCACCTCGTACTCGGCGCTGACCGCCTCCGCGCACGGCCCGGCGGCGCCCGAACCCGACAGCGAACCGGAGGGCGCGCCGGGGCCGGGCGACGAGCCCGCGGGCGCCTCCCTCATCGGCGCGGCGGAGCCGGAACCGTCGGGCGCGGCGTCGCTGATGAACGCGCTGCCCTACGGCGCGGAGTTCGGCACCTTGGTGCACGGCGTCCTGGAGCGGATCGACACCGGTCATCCGGATCTGGCGGCCGAGGTGCGCGATCGGTGCCGCGAGGCGGTGGGCGAACTGATGGCCGAAGTGGATACCGAAGTGCTTGCGACGGCGCTGCTGGCGGTGCTGCGTACTCCGCTCGAGGGTGGCTGCCTGGCCGGCATCGCCCCCGGCGACCGTCTCAGCGAACTCGAATTCGAATTGCCACTGGCGGGCGGGGACCGCGTCGGCGCCACCGCGGCGACCCTGCGGCGCGTCGCCGAGTTGCTGCGTGAGCACCTTTCGGTCGACGAGGACTTGTTCCCCTACGCCGAACAGCTGGCGGCGCTCGAAGACATACCGCTGCGGGGTTACCTGACCGGCAGCATCGACGCCGTGCTCCGCGTCGCGGGCGACGCGCACCCTCGATTCGTCGTCGTCGACTACAAGACCAACCGGCTCGGCACGGGTGATCTCACCGTCGCGCACTACACCCGCGACCGCATGGCCGCGGAGATGCTGCGTTCCCACTATCCGCTGCAAGCGCTGCTGTACTCGGTCGCGCTGCATCGCTATCTGCGCTGGCGGTTGCCCGGCTACGACCCGGCCCGGCATCTCGGCGGAGTCCGATACCTGTTCGTGCGCGGCATGATCGGACCGGAGACGCCTGCGGGCTGTGGCGTCTTCGACTGGCATCCGCCCGCCGATCTGGTCGTGGCGCTGTCGGCGCTGCTGGCAGGGGAGGCGGGGCGGTGACCTCGATCCAGGTGGCGCAGCGCGGAACCGGTCTGCTGCGCACGTTCAACGAGGCCGGTGTGCTCTCGGCCGCCGACGTGCACGTGGCGCTGCGGTTGGGCCGGCTGGGCCGGGAATCGTCGGAGCCGGTGCTGTTCGCCGCGGCGCTGGCCGTGCGGGCGGTGCGCTCCGGCTCGGTGTGCCTGGAACTGCACCGGATGCGGGAGATCGGCGTCGACGCCGACGAGAACTGGGACGCAAGCATCGATCCGGCGACGCTGCCGTGGCCGGACATCCCGGCCGTGGTCGCCGCGCTGCGGGTGAGTCCGCTGGTGCGCGGTGGACCGGCGGGTCCGTTGCGGCCGCTGCGACTTGTCGAATCCCAGGGGCAGGGCGATTCCGGTCCGCTGCTCTATCTCGATCGGTACTACCGGCAGGAGCAGACGATCCGGCGGGTGCTCACCGAGCGTTCCGCACACCATCCGGTGGTCGCTCCCGGCATCGTGCGCCGCGAACTGGACCGGTTGTTCGACGCGTCGGCGGGCACGGCGCCGGATCGCCAGCGCCTGGCCGCCGCGCTCGCCGCGACACATTGGACCACCGTGGTCGCGGGCGGGCCCGGCACCGGCAAGACCCACACCATCGCGCGGATCATCGCCTTGCTGTCCGCGCACCGCGAGACCGAGCCGAAGTTGCCCGCGCTGCGCATCGCGCTGGCCGCTCCCACCGGGAAAGCGGCGGCTCGCCTCCAGGAAGCCGCTCGCGAGCAAGCGATTTCGCTCGGATTGCCCGAACTCACCGCCGCCACCTTGCACCGGCTGCTCGGCTGGCAGCGCGGCCGCAGTACCCGGTTCAAGTACCACGAATTCAACCGGCTGCCCTACGACGTGATCGTGGTCGACGAGACCTCGATGGTCTCCTTGACCATGATGAGCAGGCTGCTGGCCGCGCTGCGCCCGGACACCCGCCTGGTCCTGGTGGGCGACCCCGACCAGCTCGCCTCGGTCGACGCGGGCGCGGTGCTCGCCGACCTGGTCGCCGGACCCGTCGCGGCCACCCCGAATCCCGTGCTCGACGAGATCCTCGGGCCGGAGGCGACCGGCGAGCACGCCGAGGCCCTGACCGCGCTGGAGCGCACCCGCCTGCGCGGCGGCATCGTCCGGCTGACCCGGGGCCGCAGGTTCGGCGGACGGATCGCCGACCTGGCCGTCGCGGTGCGGGCGGGGGACGCGGACGCCGCGCTCGAGCTGTTGCGCGCGGGCGGCGACGAATTGTCGCTCAGCGCGCCCGACGAGCTGACCGCGGTCCGCGCCGACGTGGTGCGGGCCGCGACGACGGTCACCGCCGCCGCCCTGGACGGCGACGCGACGGGCGCGCTGCACGCGCTGGAAACGCATCGCCTGCTGTGCGCGCACCGGCAGGGGCCGTTCGGCGTGGAGCGCTGGGACCGGATGGGCGCGGAGTGGGCCGCCGCCGCGGGGGCGGGCCCCGATTCGCAGCAGGCGCCGTGGTATCCCGGACAACCGCTGCTGGTCACCGCGAACGATCACGAGGCGCGGATCTACAACGGCGACACCGGCGTCGTCGTGCGGATGCCCGACGGCTCGCTGCGCGCGGCGCTGCAACGCGGCAGCGAACCGTACCTGGTGCATCCCACGCAGTTCCCCGCGGTCGTCACCGTCTTCGCCATGACCATCCACCGCAGCCAGGGCAGCCAGTACGACACCGTCTCCGTCGTCCTGCCCGAGCCCGAATCCACGTTGCTGACCAGGGAATTGCTGTACACCGCGATCACCAGGGCACGCCGCCACGTCCGGATCATCGGTACCGAGGAGTCCATCCGCGCTGGCATCGCGCGGCGGGTGCTGCGCGCCAGCGGGCTGTCGCGCCGGGAAGGGCCCCGATGACGGGATCTCACATTCGCGGCGCCCGCGGCGTCTACCTGGTGTGAGCCTGCCCCCGTTCGAGGAAATAGTGGCCGAATACGGCCCGATGGTGTTGCGCGTCTGCCGGGCGGTGCTCGGCCCGTCCGACGCGGCCGACGCCTGGTCGGAAACGTTTCTCTCCGCGTTGCGGGCGTTTCCCGGCCTTTCCCCGGACACGAACATCGAGGCATGGCTGGTCACCATCGCGCATCGCCGCGCGATCGACGTCGGCCGGGCGCTGACGCGCGCTCCCGTCCCGGCAGAGACGTTGCCGGAACGTCCCGCTACCGCCCCCGGACCCGCCGACTACGACCCCGACCTGTGGGCCGCCCTGCGGGCGCTGCCGACCAAGCAGCGCCAAGCGGTCGCCTACCACTATCTGGCCGGGCTTCCCCACGCGGAGATCGCCGCATTGCTCGGCAATTCTCCGGATGCCGCCCGCCGCGCCGCCGCGGACGGCCTGAAGACCCTGCGCAAGCTCTACCCGAAGGACGGATCATGATGGCCACCCTCGATCACGGTGACGGGTTGTCGCGCGCGCTGACCCCGGACGCCGACCTGCTCGCCACGCTGCACGCGCGACTGACCGCCGAGGCCGACGCCGCCGGCCTGCTCGATGTCGCCTACCGCCTGCTGGAGACCCCGGTGGGGACGTTGCTGCTGGCCGCGACGCCCGCCGGACTGGTCCGCGTCGCCTACCCGACCGAAGACCACGACGCGGTACTCGCCACGCTGGCCGCGCGGATCAGTCCGCGGATCCTCGCCGCGCCCGCCCGCTTGGACGTGGCGGCCCGGCAGATCGAGGAATACTTCGCGGGCCACCGGACGCATTTCGACCTGCCGCTGGATCTGCGGCTGGCCGCCGGGTTCCGCCGCCAGGTTATCGAGCACCTGCCCGCCATCGGCTACGGACAGCGCGCGAGTTACGGCGCGGTGGCGGCGGCCGTCGGGAACCCGCGCGCGGTGCGCGCCGTCGGCTCCGCCTGCGCGCGCAACCCGCTGCCGGTGGTGATCCCGTGCCACCGGGTGGTACGTGGGGACGGGTCCATCGGACAGTACGTCGGCGGCGTCGTCGCCAAGCACGCGCTGTTGGATCTGGAGGCGGCGGCATGAGCGAGCCGAGCACCGGAACCGTTGGGGACGGTCACCGCGCGGAGCATCGTGCCGGGCCCGCTCCCGTCCCGGGGCGGGCCGAAGCCGCCGCCCTGGCGGATCGCGTCGACGCCCAGTCTTGGCGGACGCTGCTCGCGGAAGTCGACGCGCTCAGTCGAAAGCGATCGTGTCGGTGCTCGAACAGGGGCACGCGTTGGTTTTCACCACCCGCGATCGGCCGACGCCAGCCAGTCGCGGCTGGTCCCGCGCCCCGATCCGCCACGGTGTCAGCCGCGTGCGCAGCGGTGTGCGGCACACTCTCGGTCTCGTGCTGCACGACGCGGAATAGCCATCGTGTACACCTTGCTCGACGGCGACGGCCGACCGTATCGGAGCATCGTCCCCGGGCGATACGGCGGCCACCGTCGCAGCCGCATCTACGGCCGGTTGGACTGCCCTTCGGCGCTCCGTGCGCTCGCCAGGGGCGCCTACCGCACGCATCGCGTCTTCTTCGCGACCGAATCCGACGCGATCTCCGCTGGCTACCGGCCTTGTGCGGTCTGCGTGCCCGGGCGGTACGCCGCGTGGAAGAAAACGCGCTGATCGCGGATCGCGCCAGAGCCCGCAGCGCCGATTCGAACAGGGGCCGGCTGCTGTGCGGGTCCTGCCGCCGGCAACCCCAGGATCTGGTGCCGCTGGGGCGGAGTAGCTACGCCTGTTCCGGTGAGCCGGTACGCGCGGGCTCGTCGCGGACCCACGCGTCGGTCTGGGTGAGCCAGAACAGATAGGCCAGGGCGGGCAGGACCGTGACGGCAGCGACGGCGACGACGGCGAGCAGCCCCACCAGGGTTGCTCGTGCACCGGCGGCATCCGCGATGAGCATCTGATCGACGAGGATCCATGGCGTCTGCGCGACGGCCCACCCGATGACGATCGCGGCGACGGCTACCGTCGCGGGAACGCGCGCCCACCCGAATCGGCGGCGGTACACCAAGGTCAGGGTGAGCACCCCCGCGGCCGCCGAGACCGCGATGAGCGGAAGGGCGCGCCCCAGGAGTCCGGCACCGAGGGTAGGTGCGTCGTGACGGATCGGCGCGATCGCCGCGATCGCGACCGCCCCGGTCACGCCACCGACGATCAGTGTGCGCAGGCGCAGGTATCCGGCGAGGGCGTCGTCGCCCGAGCGCGCGGCGTCGGCGGTGAGGAAGACGCCGGCCAGGAATGCGGACGTCCCGACCGCCAGAACACCGCCGAGAATCGAGGTCGGATTCAGCCACGACCGCAACCGGTCGCCGTACCCGTCGACGGGCACCCGGCCGGAGGCGATCGCGCCGACCGCGGTGCCGAAGAAGAACGGCGTGATGAGCGACGCGCCCGCGAACAAGGCGCCGAACAAGCGCGCCTGGCGCAGCGTCGCGGAGTACTTGCGGAACGCGAAATTCGCCCCGCGCAGCACTATTCCGAGTAGCGCCAGGCTCATCGGGATGAACAGGGTGGTCATGACGGCGGCGAACACCGCAGGGTAGGCGGTCCAGAGAAACACCAGAATATAGATCAGCCACACGTGGTTGGCTTCCCAGACCGGTCCGATGCTGTGGTCGATGAGCACTCGCAAGCGGCTGCCGCGCCGGGGTCCGCCCGCGGTCAGGTCCCAGAATCCGGAGCCGAAATCCGCGCCGCCGAACAGCGCGTAGAGCACCACCCCGGTGAACATCGCGGTCGCGACGACGTCCGAGAGATCCATCGGTCACGGCTTTCCGACGCTGCGGGCGCGCTGCGCCTGGTCGACCGGCGACGCGCCCGGTCCGTAGGGGGCGGTGATGGTCGCGGTGCCGGTGCGCCAGCGCCGCGCCATGGAACGCAGGACGACGATCGCGCCCACCGTCATCCCGGCATACACCAGCAACACGCTGACATAGGTCCACCACAAGCCGGTGCTCGTGCTGGCGGCGTCGGTGGTGCGAAGGACCCGCCAGACCGTCCACGGCTGACGGCCCACTTCGGTCGCGATCCAGCCGCATTCCAGCGCCAGGATCGCCAACGGTCCGGCGGCCACCGCCGCTCCCAGGAACCAACGTTCGGCCAACGGGTCGTGGCGCCGCCAGCGCAGCAGCCAGAACACGATCACCATGAGCGCGAGCAGGGTGCCGATGGCGACCATGGTCTGAAAGGCGAGGTGGGTGACGTTGACCGGCGGCCGATCCGCCACCGGCACCGAGTCCAATCCGGGTACCGGGGCGGTCAGCGAGTTGCGGGCGATAACGGAACCCAGCCGGGGGATCGCGAGCGCTCCCCGCACCTCTCCATCGACGAGAACGCCGCCCAATCGCAGCGGGGCCGGCCCTTCGGTGGTGGCGGCCAGTTCGAACGCGGCCAGCTTCGACGGTTGCGTATCGTGCACCCGCATCCCCAGCACGTGCCCGAGGAGTGGTTGAGCGAGCGCGGCGACGGTCGCGAAGACGAACGGGACCGTGAACCCGAGCCGGTGATGAGGGTCGCGACGTCCACGCAGCAGACCGGCGGCATAGACGCCGGACACGAGGAATCCGACGA
Source organism: Nocardia sp. NPDC004168 (assembly GCF_040610355.1). Lineage (NCBI taxonomy): Bacteria > Bacillati > Actinomycetota > Actinomycetes > Mycobacteriales > Nocardiaceae > Nocardia > Nocardia sp. NPDC004168. The sequence goes on from NZ_JBEXME010000001.1 coordinate 739,807, forward strand.
CCATGAAGGCTCCGACCCACATGTGCGCGAACTGCAGGTACACCCCGCCGTTGAACATCGCACGCCACGGATTCACCTCGGTCACCTCACCGTCGGCGAGCCGGAATCCGGTCGGGTTGTTCATCCACGCGTTGACGCTGACCACACAGAAGGTGCCGACCACCCCGGCGGCCCCCATCGGCACGAGCATGGCAAGGTGGCGGCGCGGCGGCATGCGACCCCACCCGTAGAGGTAGATGCCCAGGAAGATCGCTTCGATGAAGAACGAAAGCCCTTCGAAGGCGAACGGCAAGCCCAGCACGTCGCCGAAGCGGCCCATCAGCCCTGGCCACAAGAGCCCCATTTCGAAACTGAGCACCGTTCCCGAGACCGCGCCGATGGCGAACAAGATCGCCGACACCGTCGCCCACCGCTTCGCCAAGCCCAGCGCCACGGCGTCGTGGTGAACGATGCCACGGCGATGCACGACGTAGATCATGGCGGGAAAGGCGACGCCGAAACAGGCCAGCACGATGTGCCAGCCCAGTGAGAACGCCATCTGCTGGCGTGCGGGCAGCAGGCCGGGCGGCCCTTCGCCCGACGCCTGGTAGAGCGCGACGAGCGTGCTCGACACGATGCGGGCCCCTTTCCCTCGGTCTCGACAGCCGCACGCCTGCGCCACGCGCGCTCGGCTCTCAGCCGGGGTATCCCCTTCGCGCTGTATCAAGCCGGTGAAGGCGTCGAGCACCGGGCGACGAACGAGAGGGGAAGAGGCAGGGGGTTGGGACTTGCGCGGATATCACAGCTCGGCGTGCTCCGAGCCCACCTCCCGAAACCGGAATTCACCTCGGAGGAGTGACGAATGACCACCATCTGCGCCCCCGGCTACAAGACACTCACTGCTGGGCAACCGGTCGTGTTCACGGCCGCCGACACCGACCGCGGACCCGAAGCCGCCCAGGTGCTGACCTACACCCGCACCCACACCACCCCCGCGCCGCACGACCTGCCGCGACCGCATCGATCAGCCGCCGATGCCGATTGCGGCTGCGGCCGGGGCGATAGCCACAAACCTTGTGGCTGCAACGGGCCCGCCCGCACCGAAGATTTCGACGGTGCGGGCGGCCCGTGTAACCGGATCGGTGCGACACCGCTTCGTCAGCCCGGCAGCGCCGGGTGTTCGCCCTCGGCGATCTGCTGAGCGGTGGCATATGCGAGGTGCAGGAAATCGGCGCCTGCCAAGGCGGCCGCGGCGTCGGTCAGCACGCGCGTCATCCGCGGCGCGAAAACGTATCCGATGGTCAAACCGGTGATCGCCCATACGTCGAAACAGAACGGGCAGCTGAGCAACTCACCGATGCTGCGTCCGATGCCGTCGGTCGCCTTCGGCTCCTCGGCCACCTCTCCGGGCCCACCGTCAGCTGCGGCCGGTCGCGTGAACGCTGCGCGTACCGGAGCCGTCACCGCGGCCTTCGTCCCCAAGCGGGACAGCTTGTGCGTGGCGAACGCGGTGACCACCAGATCACGGATGGTCATATCGCGCGGAAGCTTGCGACCTGTCGCGTTTCCGAGCAGTGCGACCGCCGCCACTACAGTCGCGTACGCAACCATCGTCGCGGCATAGCCACCCACGTGACGAGAGTTGTCGGTCACCGCGGGAATTCCGCGGGCATATCGTGAACGATCAGAAGCGCGCGTCGCATCACAGCCTCCTCTTGGCACCCTGATGAATCTCTTCCGGCCTACCCTGGCCGCGTCCCGGCAAACCGCCGGTCGGAGTCGGGGGAGGGGTCTGCGGTCCCTCCCCCGATCAGGAGAAGAGTGACGTGACTACGAGAGGTTGTTCCTGCGGCGAGCTGTCATCCCTGCGTGCCACATGGTGTGGCGGTGCGCGTGGAGCAGATGCTCGCTGGTGCTCGCAGGCGCCTGGTGCAGGGGGCGACCGCCTCGCCGCGGAACCGGTTTCTCAGTGGGATGCGGGCATCACCTCCTTCTTCGGAATTCCGTCACTGTGCGGTGGCGGTTGTGCGGAGGACCGCGTTCGGTGGCAGGCCCCGCTTCGGGGTGCCACCCGTGCGTCCCGAGCGTGTCCCGGCCGGGACGGGGGCTCGAGGCGCGCCGCGGTCCCGGTGCCGGAATGGACGGGTGCGCCCGCCCGCGTAACCGGGCCCCTGCCTCGCACAGGATCGCGTCCACCTCGGCGAACAATCGTTCGAGGTCGGGATCCAGCAGCCAGGCGTCGCACTCGTCGAGTGACCGCGGACGTACAGCCGAATCGGGCATGACGACGTCTCCCGTCCCGGGTTCAGGCGTCGATCGCCTTGTGCCCGTTGCCGCGAGCGACCTCGATCTTGCGCGGCTCGGGCCGGTCTGCCAGCGGGATCGTCAGACGGAGCACGCCATCGGCGTAGTCGGCGCGGACCTGGTCGACGTCGAGGTCGTCGCCGAGGAGCAGTTGGCGGCTGAACTCGCCGCGAGGCCGCTCGGTGGCCACCATCTCGCGATCGGCGTCGAGTTCCGGCCTGCGCGCGCGAACGGTCACGACGTCGCGCTCGACATTCAGGTCGAGAGAATCCCGATCGATGCCGGGCGCGTCGATCTCGACGACGAACTGGTCGCCCTCACGCCAGGCGTCCATGGGCAGGACCGCCGGGTGGGCCGCTGTGCCGAACACCTGCTGCGTCCAACGTTCCAAATCGCGGAACGGGTCAGTGCGCATCAGCATGGTCGTCACCTCCAACTCACTCTATTCTGCATAGAACGAATCAGATAAGTTGTGCCATTGGACACAGATTTCTTATAGCACTAACTTGAGTGCCGCGCAAGTACCCAGTCGGGAAACCCGGCAGATTGCCAGTTCCCGCCCGTTGCCGCACATCCGCAGGCGCGGCTCTGCGCCATTCCCGTCGGCGTGTCCGGCGTGTGGGACCCGGAGCCGAAGCCGCCACCGTCCACCCCATGTCGGCCGAACGCGTGGCTGGCGCAACGCACGATGTGATGCGGCGCTGCGACGGTCCTGCCTTGCGGACCTGGGCCGACGGCCGGCGAAGAATGTGTCGCCCTCGCCCCGCCGGTCCGAGTCGATGTACCGCCCTGATGCGGATCAGCTCGCGGCTCGATCCGGGAAGCGGAGTACGAGACCAGCGTCCCAGGCGCGGTCGATGATGTCGGCGATATCGATGTCGCGTATGCCACCGAACGCGGGGCCGGCGAACAGTTCGTCGATGTAGCGCAGGATGTGCTCGGCCACCGTGGATTCGACCCGGCCGATCCCTCCGGCGAGTCGGGATGTGAGGTCGCGAGCGCGCATCCTGATGGTGAGGTCTTCGGCGTGGACCTCGTCGGTCCGGAGGAAGAGTCCGCAGGGTTCGCGGGGAATCAACGCGAGCCGGATCAGTACGCGGGCCGCGCCGATGTATCGCAGCGTTCGACCGGGCAGGCGGACGCGCAGGCGCAGCAGGATCGGCACCGCGATCGTCATATCCCAGGGTCCGCAGTCGCATCGCACGGCGTGTACGGGTCCGGCTTCGGCGATCGCGGTGGCGCGCACGAGTCCGTTCAAAGCTACCGGCACCGGCCCGATCTCGATGCGCTCACCCACGATCCGCGCGACGACGTCGGCGATTCGTTCCGGAGTTGCCGCGGCACGTAACACCCTGTCGGCGAAGTCCCTGCGCGACAGAACGTTTGCCGGCGCGCTGCCGGGTGCCGTGTCGTGATGTTCGGCCATGTCGCTACCTCCGTCGTGCGCGGTGACCGGAAGACGGGTGGATACACCGCAGGTACGTGGCATCTACCCCGTCGGCGCGATCTCAATCGAGCGAGCCGCCGCACCGGCTACGGCGGCTGACCAGCCGGTGCCCGATCGTTTGGGCATGTGCGAAGGGGGTACGGCCCGAACACATTTGCTCGCTCCGCCGACACACAGGTAGGCAAGTGGCCTGGGCGGATCACATCGGCGCGAGACGGGCCGCTACCACCGAGGAATACCGGCCGAAGTATCGAAGGGCGTGATCACGACCATGGACGACCATGTACCGACTGTCGGTGTCGAAGAGGAATTCCTGCTGACCGACCCCGAAACCGGCGCCCCCGCACCGGCCAACATCCGAGTTGCCGAAGCGGCGAAGAAGGCGGACATCGATCTGCAGTTGGAGCTGACCAGCTGTCAGGTGGAAACCAGTAGCGGGGTGCATTCCGATATCGGCGACCTGCTCACGGAATTGCGCACGCTGCGTAGGACCGTCGCCGAATGCGCGGCCGCCAATGACGCTCGGCTCCTCGCTGTCGCGGTGCCCCCGACCGTGCCCGAAGGGTTCCCGGTCACCGATACGCCTCGATATCGGCGGATCGCCGACAGCTTCGGCATGATCGCCCATGAACAAGGGCTGTCCGGATGCCATGTGCATGTCGGTGTGCCCGATCGCGAGACCGCGATACTGGTCGGCAATCACGTGCGTCCGTGGTTGCCGGTATTCCTCGCGTTGACCGCCAATTCGGCGATCTACCGTGGCAGCGAGACGGGATACGCGAGTTGGCGCAGCATTCTGTGGCGGCGCTGGCCCAGCGCGGGACCGCCACCGTACTTCGCCTCCGTCGAGGACTACGACGCGATCGTCGCGACGATGCTCGCCAGCGGCAGCATTCTCGACAACAAGATGGTGTACTGGGACATCCGGCCCTCGGAATCGTTCCCTACCGTCGAAGTGCGGGTCAGCGACGTACCCGCCACCGCGGAGGAAGCCGCGCTGCTCGCCGCCTTGATCAGGGCCACCGTCACCATGGGGGTGCGGGCGATCGAACAGGGTGAACCCGCCCCGCCCGTCCCTGCCGAAGTACTTCGCGCCGCCTACTGGAACGCCGCGCAGTCGGGTCTGGACGGCGACGGACTCGATCCCGTCGAAGGGCGAGTGGTTCCACACCGAGATTTGCTGGACGAACTCGTCGCGCACATCGAGCCCGCGCTGCGGGACTTCGGTGACCAAACCTTCGTCACCGAAGCGATCGCCGACCTCGGCAAGCGTGGCAACGGCGCCCGACGCCAGCTCGAAGCGCTGCGTAAGCGTCATGAGATCGGCGACGTGGTCGATGAACTGGCACACGCGACCCTGGAAGGGTGCGCCTGACGGCGCTGATCGCGGATCGCCCCAGAGCCGCTAGCGCAGAACGGATTCGAACAAGGGCCAGCTGTTGTGCAGGTCGTGCTGCCAGTAGCCCCAGGAATGGGTGCCGCTGGGCCGCAGATCGAAGGTGGCGGGGACGCCGAGTTCTGCGAAGCGGTCGCGCAGTGACCTGGTGCAGCGGTCGGAGATGGCTTCGAGCATGCCGCCGATGGCCAACTGGTCCGCCATCTTCGCGGGGTTGCCGTCGATTCCCGTGCTGTGCGGTTGGTCCAGCGGGCCCGCCTGCCCGTTTCCGGCGGCCACGTAGATCGTCGTGCCGCGCAGCCGATCCGCGTGCACGTAAGGATCGTTGGCCGCCCAGGCCGGATCGCCCGGCGGTCCCCACATGTTCGCCACCGTGCCGCCTTCCGCGGTGACGATCGTGGCCACCATGGCCTGTCCGGCGGGGTCGCTGGTGCGCACGCATCCGCTGTAGGAACCGATCGCCTTGTACAAACCCGGTGCGGCCATGGCCAACTGGAACACCGAGGTGCCCGTCATCGAGACTCCGGCGATGGCGTTGGCGCCGCTGCCGCCGAAGGTGGCGTCGATGATCGGGGGAAGCTCGCGGGTGAGGAACGTGGTCCAGCGCGGACGGCCGAGAACCGGGTCGTCGGCGCGCCAGTCGGTGAAGTAGCTGCCCGCGCCGCCGACCGGCACCACCACGGTCACCTGCCGGTCGGCGAAGAATCGGTCGACGTCGGTCCGGTCGGTCCAGCCGTCGCCCGCGGTGCCGCCGTCGATGCCGTTGAGCAGATACAGCACCGGAGCCGGACGGGACGGGTCCGGGCGTGGCAGCACGATGACCGATACCGATGCGCCCATCGCGGGGGAGAAGACGGTCAGCTCGACGGCTCGCCCGTGTGCGGGTCGCATCGCGGGTGGCTCGGCGACCGCCGGGCTTCCGGAGCAGATCAACATCAGCAGTGCGAAGAGCATTGCGCGCCGGACTGTTCCGCGTGAGTCGCGGCACAGTCGAGGGAACGCCATGCGCTCGACGCTAGGTTCCGCCGCACCGGGATCGCAATGGTCGCGCGCCCGGTTTGGGAAATACGGCAAAGAGTCGACGAATCGAATTGGTAGGAAACACAGGATCACTCGAAAATCCGGCGGGTGGGCCGCCCGATGTTATTGACTGCGAATTCGAGCCCTCCTACCCGGGGCCAGGAGTCGACATGCCCGGATATTCGCATCGAACAGGCGCGGTACTCGCCGCGGTCCTCATTTTCACCTGCGTGATGATCGGCGCACAGCCGGTGGTCCGCGCCGATCCATCGCGACCCGTCGCGGCGGACGGCTCGCGAATAGCGGAAACCCGGGTCGAATCCGACCGGCAATCCGAACTCGAGGTGTACTCGGCGGCGATGAACAGCGCTACGCGAATTCGGGTGCTGCGCGCGGCCGATCCGGACACACCGGCGCCGACCTTCTATCTCCTCAACGGCGCCAACGGCGGTTCGGAGGGGAATTGGCTCGACGGCACCGATCTCGTCGACTTCTTTCGCGACAAGCAGGTGAACGTCGTGATCCCGTTCGGCGGTGCGGGAAGCTACTTCACCGACTGGCGCAGCGACGACCCGGTCCTCGGCAGGCAGCGCTGGTCGACCTTCCTCACCGAAGAGCTGCCACCGCTCATCGACGCCACCTTCCACGGCACCGGGACGAACGCCATCGCGGGCATCTCGATGGCAGGCACGTCGGTGTTCCAGTTGGCCATGGCCGCACCGGGTTTGTACAAGGCGATCGGTTCCTACAGCGGTTGCGTGCGCACCAGCGACCCCGCGGGGCAGGCGGTGGTTCAGGCGGTGGTCACGCAGCAGCGTGGCACCGTCGTCAACATGTGGGGGCCGCCGACCGATCCCGCATGGCGCGCCAACGATCCGTACCTGCACGCGGACCGGCTGCGCGGCACCGCCATCTACGTTTCCACCGGTACCGGGCTGCCCGGCCCGAAGGACGACTTCGAGGGCGCGCACGGCGACCTCGCGCACCTGCTCTACCAGCTGGTATTCGGGGCACCGTTGGAGGCGGTGGCGAACCTGTGCACGCACCAGTTGCAGGACCGGTTGCGTCAGCTGGGCGTCGCCGCGACCTTCGACTTCCGGCCCAACGGCACCCACTCCTGGGGTTACTGGCATCAGGACCTGCGCAATTCGTGGCCGATGATCGAAGCGGCGATCCGATGACCCGCAAAGAGGCCGCGGTGGCACTCGGATCGTTCGGGGCGTGCCTGATCTCGGTCTTCATGCAGATGATCGATGTGACGATCGTCAACACCGCCCTCCCGGTCGTCACCGCGGAGCTGCGGGCGTCACGGTCCGAGCAGTTGTGGGTGGTGGCCGGGTACTCTCTGGCGTTCGCCTGCGTGCTGCTCACCGCCGCTCGCGTCGGTGCGATCGTCGGCCGCCGCCGGATGTTCCTGTGGTCGGCGGTGGCCTTCACGGTGGCCTCGGTGTGGTGCGGGATGTCCACCACCGCGATGGAACTGGTGCTCGCCCGGATCGTCCAAGGCGTGGCGGGCGCGGGGATGGCGGCGCAGACCATCGCCATCATCACCGCGAGTTTCCGCCGTGAGCATCATCAGTACGCCTTCGCCGCGTACGGCGCGACAGCGGGCTTCGCGGGAATGCTCGGCCCGATCCTGGGCGGCGCGCTGATCACCCTTGATCCGTTCGGGCTCGGCTGGCACGCGATCTTCCTGATGAATCTGCCGTTGGGTGTGGTGGCGATCGCGCTGGCCGCGGGCTACCTGCGATCGGGCCCGGCGAGGGATCGGGAGCCATTGGATCTGCGCGGGGCCGTGGTGGCCACCGCGGCGCTGTTCGGGCTGCTGTTCGCGCTGTCGGACAGTCAACAGGCGGGCTGGCGGGCCCTGCACGGGGTGTACATCGCGGCCGCGGTGGCGCTCGGCGCGGTGTTCGTGGCACACGAGCGCGCGACGCGCCGCCGAGGCGGCCGCGCGCTGGTGCGGCTGGACCTCTTTGCCGACCGGGGATTCGCGATCGGATCGGCACTGGTGGCGATCTTCTTCGGCCTGTTCACCGCGTTCGTGTTCACCGTCTCGATCCTGTTGCAGGACGTGCTGCGGTTCTCCGCGCTGCGTACCGGGATCGCCATGACGCCGTTCGCTCTCGGTGCGGGCGCGGGTGCGCTGCTGTCACCGATCTTGATGCGCCGCTGGGGGACTCGAGCGCTGGCCGGCGGTATCGCCGTTTTCGGCGGCTGCGTCGCGGTGGGAGTGGGATACCTGTACGTAGGAGATGGCGCCGTGAACCTTCCGCTGGTGCTGGGTCCGACGTTTCTCGCGGGCCTCGGCGTCGGGGTCTTCGGCGTGCCGCTGCAACCGCTGATGCTGGCGGAATTGGACGAGCAGGCCATGGGCGAGGCGTCGGGCGTGCTGCCCACCATCGAGCAGATCGGCAATTCGGTCGGACTGGCGGTGCTCAGCGCGCTGTTCTTCCGCGCGCACACGCTGCCGGGCAGCATGATCATGCTCTCGGCCATCGCCGTCGCGGCTCTCGGCCTGGCCGCACTGGCGCTGGCGCTGCCGAACCGCGCGCGTGCGGCCACGAGTCCGTTCAGTTGGTCGATCGCGGGCTGACCGCGACAACTCGGCGAGGCTCGCCCCCGGTGTCGGCCGCGCTCCACGCTGGGAGTGCCCCGGCCGTTCGAGAACTACGGGTGTTCGGCGCCGTGGACGGATTCGGTGTGTGGCTCCTCGGGTTCCGGAGACGTTCGGTGCGGCCCGCCGCGCCGCAGCCAGGACGGAGCCCACCAGCAGGCGTCGCCGAGCAGGCGCATGGTCGCGGGCACCAGCAGCATCCGCAGGATCGTCGCGTCGATGAACAGCGCCGCGACCATGCCGTAGGCGATGTACTGCATCATGACCAGATCCGACAGCGCGAAGGCTCCCGTCACCACCAACAGGATCAGGGCGGCGGCGGTGACGATCCAGCCGGTGCGGGCGATGCCCGTGCGCACCGCCTCGGTGGTCGTCGCGCCCGCGGCCCGCGCCTCCACGATGCGGGCGAGCAGGAATACCTCGTAGTCCGTGGACAGCCCGTAGATCACGGCGACGATCAGCACCAGTACCAGCGCCATGATCGGCTGCGGGGTGAACTCCAGCAGCCGCGCGCCGTGACCCTGAACGAAGATCCAGGTCAGGATGCCGAGCGTGGAGCCGAGCCCGAGCAGATTCAGCAGCGCGGCCTTGAGCGGCAGCACCAGAGAGCCGAAGGCCAGCACCATCAGCACGGTGGTGACCAGGAAGACGAGCGCGATCATCTGCGGCATCCGGCGCAGCAGCGCGTCGACGCTGTCGCGCTGAACCGCGGGCTGCCCGCCGACCAGCACCGTAGTTCCCTTCGGCACCGGCATGGAACGCAGATAGTCGATGGTCGCGTTCGCGTCGTGCGCGTCCCGCAGCACGGTCGAAGTGGTGAAGACGCTCGGATGCGCCGGTCCCTGCACCGCGCGCGGGAACGGCGCGATGAGTCCGGGGGCTCGTCCGGCCTGCGCGACCACCGCGTCGATATCGGCGGTGTTGTGGGTGATCAGCACCAGATCGACCGGATTGATCTGCCGCAGCGGAAAGACTTGATCGAAGTGCTCTTGCGCCGTGCGGGCCGGATGTCGGGGCGGCAGGAAGCGCTCGGAGATGCCACCGAAGGCCACGTCGCGCACCGGGGCGATGAGCAGCACCAGGACGGCCACCACGGGAACCGCCACGGCCAGAGGTCGTTTCATCACCCATCCGGCGACGCGGCCCCACGGATTGTCCGCCTCTCGATCGCCGGCGCGGCGCGCGTGGAACCGGTTGAAACCCAACCAGTCCACGCGGCGGCCCAGCACGGCCAGCATGGCGGGCAGCAACGTGATCGAGATCAGCGCCGCCAGCGCCACCGTCACCATCGCACCGAGCGCGAACGAGCGCAGAAAGCCTTGCGGGAACAGCAGAATGGCGCCCGCGGCGACGACCACGATGGTCGCGGAGAACACCACGGTGCGTCCGGCGGTCGCGACCGTTCGCCGCACGGCCTCGGGCACCTCGCGGCCGTCGGCCAGTTCTTCGCGGAACCGGCTCACGATGAACAGACCGTAGTCGATGGCCAAGCCGAGGCCGACCATCGAGACCACCGGCGAGACGAAGGAGTTCACCTCGACGACGGTGGTCATGGCCCGAATGACCCCCCACGCACCCAGCACGGTCAGTCCGCCGACAATGAGCGGCAGCGCGGCCGCCACGACGCCGCCGAACAGGAAGAACAGCAGCACCGCCACGGCGGGAACGGCGAACAGTTCCATGCGACGCTGATCGTGGGCCATGGTGTCGTTGAGGGCGGCCGCGACGGGTTGCCCGCCCGCGACCTCCATGTCGATGCCAGGTATCCGGAACTGGTCGGCGACTTTTCGGTAGTTGCGCATGATCTCCGTGTCGTCGCTGCCGCGAATGGCGACGGAGGCGAAGGCGTAGTCGCGGGCTTCGGAGCCGAAGATGTCCGGTAGGTGCAGCCCGGTGTCGGTGGGCCAGTAGGTGGCGTTGATCTTGCCGATCCGGTCCGGAAAGCGTTGCGGCAGGCTGTTCAAGTGACCCACGACCGTCGCGGCGAAAGCGGGGTCATCGATCGTCTTGCCTGGCGGGGCGCGATACAACAAGAGCACATCGGCGATGTGGTCGTGGCCGAACGCCTCGTCTTTGAGCCGGACCGCCCGCGCGGATTCCGAAGTCGGATCGTTCCACCCGCTGACGCTGAGGTGCTCGTCCAACCCGAGGCCGTACGCACCGAGCGCGAGCAGTGCGGCGACGGCGAACCCGATGACGGTGAACCGCCGCCGGACGAGCGTATCGGTCCAGTGCGTGAACTCGGCGAACAATGCCGCCTCCTAACCGGTGACATCGTATTTCGGCGAGGCCGGGATCGGTTGAAACCTAGCAATACCAAGGCATTTCACCGGCAGACGATCCGGAATTTCGAGATGCCACAACTCGGTTCGCAAGCGGATTGTGAAGTCTCCCTGAGCCCACGACGGCCGGTGTGGCGGCCGTTACGCTGGGCCGGACGCCAAGTGTGCACAGGCTGATTCGTGAATCGCCGGAAAAAGAATGGCGATCGAACTGGATCCGACCCGGAGGATGTGCATGTCGGATATTGCAATTGTCGGCATCGGCTGCAGGTTTGCGGGGGGCATCGACTCGCCCGAAACCTTTTGGGAATTCGTCCTGGACAAACGGGACGGCGTGGTCGAAATGCCGGCCGATCGCTGGGATTACCGCCGCTACTACGATCCGGAACCGCGTACGCCGGGGCGCAGCTACACCAAGCGCGCGGCGTTCATGACGATCGACCCGTGGGAATTCGACCCGGACTTCTTCGGCATCTCCCCTCGCGAGGCGACCGTGCTCGATCCGCAACAGCGGCTGATGCTCGAGGTGACCTGGGAGGCGCTCGACGACGCCGGGATCGCGCGACGCGCGGCGGGCGGCTCGATCGGCGTCTACGTCGGCGGATTCGTGGTGGACCAGTCGGTGATCGGCGTGGTCGGCCCGGCTCTGTTCCACACCGACATGCACACCCCGGCCAGCGCGTCCTACACCATGCTGTCCAACCGGATCGCCTACGCGCTCAACCTGGTCGGACCCGCGCTCACGGTCGATACCGCGTGCTCGTCGTCGCTGGTCGCGTTTCATCTCGCCTGTCAGGCGCTGGAGAACGGCGACTGCGAGGTGGCGCTCGCGGGCGGCGTCAACGTGATGCTGCAACCGGAGACCTTCGTGCTGATGTGCAAGGGCGGTTTCCTGGCCGCGGACGGCCGCTGCAAGTCCTTCGACGCCTCGGCCGACGGCTACGGGCGGGGCGAGGGCGCGGGCATGGTGGCGCTGAAGAAGCTCGACGACGCGGTCCGCGACGGCGACCGGATCTACGCGGTGGTGAAGGCGACCGGTTCGAATCAGGACGGCCGCACCACCGCGATCACGGTGCCCAGCGCCGAAGCCCAAGAGGCACTGGCGCGTTCGGTGTGCGGCCGCGCTGGCCTCGCGCCGGAGACGATCACCTACGTCGAGGCGCACGGCACCGGCACGCTGGTCGGCGATCCGGTCGAGTTGCGCGCGCTCGGCCGAGTGTTCGGCGCGCCCGCGGGGCGCACGGGCTCACTGGGCGTCGGCTCCGTGAAGGCGACACTCGGGCACACCGAGGCCGCGGCCGGTATCGCGAGCGTGATCAAGGCGGCGCTGGCGATCCGGCATCGCACCATCCCGCCGCAGGGCTGGCTGGACCAACCCAATCCGGACATCCCGTTCGACGAGTTGGGATTGCACGTCCAACTCGAGGCGGAGCCGCTGCCCGCCGACGCCGAGCCGATGACGGTCGCGGTCAACGGTTTCGGCTACGGCGGCACCAACGCCCACACCATCCTGCAGGAGTTCCGGCCGACCGCCGCTGAACCTGTCTCGCCCCCGCGGCACTTCGGCGTCCTGCCGATCTCGGCGCGCAGCACCGGCGCGGCGCGGGCGCTGGCCGGTCGATTCGGCGATCTGATCGCCGCGGGCGCCGACCCGGAACAATTGGCCGAGGCCGCCTGGACGCGCATGGCGCACCATCAGTACCGCACGGGCGTGCTCCTCGACGACACCGCCGACCTCGTTCGCGATCTGCGCTCGTTCGCCGCGGGCGAGGGCCGCGACGCCGCGCGGACGATCGTGGCGCGCACGGCCGAACCGGTGTTCGTGTTCTCCGGCATGGGTCCGCAGTGGTGGGGGATGGCACGCGAATCGCTCCGCAGCCGAGGTGTCTTCGCCGACACGGCCGAGGCGGTCGACGCCGAGTTCCGTTCGATCGCGGGCTGGTCGATCATCGAGGAGCTGCTGCGGCCCGAGCAGGAGTCCAGGGTCACCAGCACCGAGGTGGCGCAGCCGGCCAACTTCCTCGTGCAGGTGGCGCTGGCGCGGGAGCTGGCCGAGTACGGCATCCGGCCCGCGGCCGTGGTCGGGCACAGCGTGGGCGAGGTGTCGGCGGCCTACGTGAGCGGCATGCTGTCGCTGCGTGACGCGGTGCTGGTGGCCTACCACCGGGCCCGGTTGCAGGCGACGACCGCCGGATCGGGTGGCATGCTCGCGGTCGGGATGTCGCCCGAGCAGGCTCGCGAACTCGTCGGCGACGACCAGCGGGTGGATGTCGCCGCGATCAACAGTGCGAGTTCGCTGACCTTGTCCGGTGACGTCGACCGCCTCGACGAGATCGCCGAAAAGCTGACCGAAGACGGCATTTTCGCGCGCAGACTTCGCGTCGAGGTGCCGTACCACAGCCGGTTGATGGACCCCATCCTGGATGAACTGCGCGCGGCGCTGGCCGGGCTCACGCCGATGACGCCGACCGTGCCGCTGTACTCCTCGGTCACCGGCGAACAAGTTGTCGGCCCCGACTGGGACGCGGAGTACTGGTGCGCGAATGTGCGGCAGCCCGTCCGGTTCGCGGACGCGGTCGCGAAGCTGATCGGCGCGGACAGCCGGGTCTTCCTGGAGGTCGGCCCGCACCCGGTGCTCTCGGGCAACATCCGCGAAGCGCTGCTCGGCGCGGACGTCAACGGCACGACCGTGCCGACGCTGGATCGCAAGCAGCCGGATTCGGTGAGCATCCGCCGCACCCTCATCGGCCTCTACGGCGCGGGCGTGCTCGACCTGGACGAGCTGTTCCCGGCGCAGGCCACCCCGCACGTGCCGCTGCCGCGCTATCCGTGGCAACGGACCCGGCTGCACGCGGCGCTGCCGCTGTTCGAGCAGGCCCGGTTGGGCACCCCCGGCGCCTACGCCATGCTCGGTGATCCCGACGTCGAGGGCAGGCCGGACTGGCTGCTACAGGTCGGCACCGAGTTGCTGCCGTGGCTGGCCGATCATGTGGTGAACGGCGTCAAGATCATGCCGGGCGCGGCGTACCTGGATGCCGCCCTGAGCGCGACGGCCGCCCGTCTGGGCGTGGAACGCGTCGCGCTGGAACAGGTTCGGTTCGTGGCCCCGCTGATCATGGGCGCGCCGGACGTGCCGCTGGTGGCGCTCACTGTCGAGGAGGCCAGCGGCCGGTTCATGATCCGATCGCGCTCGGCGACCGGGACGGCCTGGACGGTGCACGCGTTCGGCCGCACGCTGACCGGCAGCCACAAGCCGACGAAGGTCACGGTGCCCACCCTGGACGTCGGTCTCGACATCGACCCGCGGATGTTCTACAGCGGTCTGGCCGCGGCAGGACTGCAGTACGGACCGGCCTTCCGTCGCGTCACCTCCGTGCGCGTCGGCGCGGACGCGGTGGTGGCCACCGTCGACGGCGCCATCGCCGCGGATTCCGGACATCTCGCCCATCCCGCGGTGGTCGATGCCGCGATGCAGTCGGCGGCCCTGCTGTTCGCCGACGCCAGGATCGACGAGGGCACGCTGGTGCCGGTCGGTGTCGCGGCGGTGCGGCTGGTCGCGCCGCTGCCCGAGCGGATCACCGTGGTCGCGCGCCGCGATCCCCGGGCCCGGCTGCGCGCCGAGGTGGATCTGCTCGACGACGAAGGCAGCCTCGTGATGCGGTTGAGCGGCCTGCAGATCGGTGCGCTCGCGCCGGGCCAGGATCCGCTGCACCGGATGGTCGACTTCTACTACGCCGAGACGCTCGAACCGCGCGATGCCCTCGATCCCGCCGCGCTGCCGCGGGATTCGGTGTCCACGGTGATCGTCGCGCTGGGCGGCGACTGCCGCAGGGCGGGGCAGCTGGCCGCCGCGATCCCGGGCTCCCGGCTCTACGTGGCGGGCGTGGCGGGCCGTGAACTCGCGGCCGATCTGGCCGCGACAATGGCCGCCGCCAAGGCAGAGGGCGCCGACCGGCTGCACGTCTGCGTGGTCGCGGGTGCCGTCGAGGACGATGTCGCCGATCTGTGGATCCTGGAGCGGATCGCGGTCGCTATCGACGAGTTCGTCCACCCGGAGGCCACCGAACAGGGGCCCCAGAGCGTCTTCGGTGACGGGTGGTGCCATGCCACGCTGGTGACCGAGGGCGCGTTCGCGCTGCCCGACAGCCCGATCCCGCCGAACTCGAACCATGCCGCGCTGGCCGGTGCGCGCCGGGTGCTGCTCAACGAGCAATCGGCGCTGCGCTGGCGGCTGATCGACGTGGAACCCGGCACCGAGATCGGCGAACTGCTCCGAGAACTGGCCGTGCCCGGCGCGTTCTGGAACGACAACCTCGACGAGGTGGTGCTGCGCGCGGGCACGCGCTGGGCCCCGCTGGTGACCAAGCCGCTGCAGGCGCGCCTGGACGCCCTCGACACCGCCGAACCCATGACCGACCCGGAAACCAACTTCGCGCTGGACTTGCCCCGGACCCGCCTGCTGTCGGCGTTGGCGTGGCGGCAGTGCCCGCGGCCCCGACCTGGACCGGGACAGGTCGAGGTGCGGATGAAGATCATCGGTCTGAACTACAAGGATCCGCTCAAGGTCATCGGTCTGCTCGGTGAGCGCGAGTTGGCGCCCACCTATTTCGGCACCGTGCCCGGAATGGAGGGCGTCGGCGAGGTGGTGCGGGTCGGCGAGGAGATCACCGACCTCGCGGTGGGCGATCTGGTCGCGGTCGCCGCCAAGGGCATGATGCGGCGCTACGTCGTCGTCGACCGGCAACTGACCATCCCGCTGCCCGCCGACGCCGATCCCGCCTACTGCACCAGCACCATCGCCTTCGGCACGGCCGAGTACGCGCTGCTGGATCTGGCCCGGCTGGAACCGGGGGAGACGGTGCTGATCCACGGCGCCGCGGGCGGCGTCGGCACGGCCGCGATCCAGGTGGCCAAGGATCGTGGGGCACGCATCATCGGCACCGCCGGTACCGACGAGCGCCGCGCCCACGTGCTCGCCCTCGGTGCCGATCACGCGATCGACTCGCGCTCGCTCAACTTCGTCGACGACGTGCTCGAGCTGACCGGCGGCAAGGGCGTCGAGGTGGTGCTCAGCAGCGCGCCGGGTGAGATCCTGCGCCAGAACTTCAACGCCGTAGCGGAATTCGGGCGCATCGTAGAGGTCGGCAAGGCCGACATCTACACCGGCGGCCTGCTGGAGATGTCCAACTTCGACAAGAACCTGGCGTACTTCTCGATGGATCTGGACCGCCTGGTCGCCGTCGACGCGCAGCGGCTGGCTCGTTTGTTGCAGCGGGTCTACGAGAAGGTGCTCGCGGGCACCTACAAACCGTTGCCCTACCGGCTGTTCGAGACCGACGAGGTGGCCAGGGCGTTCGAGGAGACCATCCGCTCGACCGGTCTGTCCCGGATCGCGCTGCGCCTGGATTCACCCACCCCGGCGGTGCGGCCTTACCTACCGGATCTCGAGATCCGCAGCGCGGCGACCTATTTGGTCACCGGCGGATTCGGCGGGTTCGGGATGGCCATCGGGCGCTGGCTGGTGTTGCGCGGGGCGCGGCGGCTGGTACTGCTCGGCCGCGGCGGCGCGAGTACGGAGGAGGCACGCCGCCAGCTCGAGGCGTGGCGCACCGTAGGCGTCGAGGTGATCGAGGAGCGGGCCGACGTCACCGACCCGGAGGCGGTCGCCGCGATCGTCGCGCGGTCCCACGGTGCCGAGCACCCGCTGCGCGGAGTGTTCCACGCGGCGGGCGCGGTGGCCGACAATCGCCTGGACGCGATGCGATTCGAGGAATTGGACAAGGTGTATCGCCCGAAGGTGCACGGTGCCCGGGTACTGCATCGAGCCGTGGCCGACGCCGGGATCGGGTTGGACATGTTCGTGCTGTGCTCCTCGGGCGGCTCGATGTACGGCATCTACGGGCAGTACAACTACTGCGCGGCCAATGTGGCGGTGGAGTCGCTGGCCGAGGAATGGTCCCGGGCCGGCGAGCGGGCGCTGTGCGTCGGCTGGGGTCACCTGTCGGGCGCGACGGGCGGCATGGCCGCCGACGAGACGGCCCTGAAGTACCTCGATCTGGTCGGCTTCGATCCGATCGACATGGCCGACGCCACCGCCTATCTCGAGCAGACACTGCGCTTGGGCGTGGCCCGCGCGGCGATCATCCCGACCGACTGGGCCAAGCTGACCGGCACCTTCCCGCAGCTGACCCGCACGGGCCGCACCACCGCGCTCGCGCAGGCCTCCGCCAAGGACACCTCCGAGCTGGCTCGGCTGCGCGCGGAGGTGGCCGCGATCGAAGAGGGCAAGCGCGGGGCCTTCGTCGCCCGCAAGATGGCCGAGGAACTCGCCGTCGTCATGGGCGTGCCGGTCGAGTCCATCGACATGACCGTTCCGGTGCCAGAACTCGGGCTGGATTCGCTGATGGCGGTGGAACTCGGCGCGCGGGTCACCAAGACCCTCGGTATCGACCTGATGTCACTGCAGATGGGCCGTTCGTTCAGCCTGGAGCAGGCCGGACCGAAGGTGGCGGAACTGATCCTGGCCGCCGATTCCGGTCAGGCGCAGCCGGTCACGGATCCGGTCGCGCCGATCGCTTCGAATGACGCTGCGGCCGAGCGCGTTCCGGCGCTGATGACGGCTGGGGCCAGGCCGTGACCGACCGCCGTCGAAACGAGGTGTCCCCGTGGTCCGTTTCGGGCTGATCGATGAATGGGAGCCGGGGCCGGGCCGGCTGGTCGGCTGGGCGGCCTCGCCGGAGTCGGTGGCGCGCGCCCGCCGGGCGCCGGTGCACCCGGCTCCGCCCTCGCACCAGCAGGAGCAGTATCTGCGGCTCGCCGATCGGCACGCCGACGCGGATTTCCGGTACTCGGGCCTGTGCCTGGTGACCGCGGAGATCCCGACCGGCGGCCTCGACCTGGCCGCGATGACGCGGGCGATCAACGCGTTCCTGTTGCGCCACGACACCTTCCGAACCTGGTTCCGGGTCGACGCCGCCGGTGCGATCGAGCGTCACCTGGTGCCCGCGGAGGACGTCGATTTCGTGCCGGTCGACTACGGCCACGTGGACGAGGCAAGGGCGATCCGCGATCACGTCCAGAAGACGACGCCGGGGCCCTTCGACTGGGACTGCTTCACCTTCGGGGCGATCGAACGCGAGGATTCGACGACGGTCTACCTGGCGGTCGATCATCTGCACACCGACGGATTCGGCCAGTACCTGTCCGGGTTCGACCTCGCGCTGCTGTATCTGCGCGAGGTGTGGGAGGACGTCGGCATGCTGCATCCCGCGGCCAGCTATCTCGACTACTGCACTGCCGAACGGGAGTACACCGGCCGGATGACGCTCGCCTCGCCCGGCGTCCAGAAGTGGCTGGAGCTCATTCGCGGGAACGACGGCGAACTGCCTTCCTTCCCATTGGATCTGGGCAGGCGGACCGATGTGTACAACCGCAGTGCGCACCGCACGGTCACGCTGTTCGACGAGCACACCGCGCTACGGTTCGAGCGGGTCTGCCGTGACAACGGCGCGGAATTCGTCGGCGGCATCTTCGCCGCGGCGGCGCTGGCCGAGCGCGAGCTCATCGACAGCGACTATTACTTCGGCATGACACCGGTCAGCACCCGCGGTTCCGCCGCCGAACGCGCGTCGGTCGGCTGGTATGTGACGTTGCTGCCGGTGGCCTTTCCGATCGCGCCGACCACCACCTTCGCCCGGGCCGCGGCCATCGCGCAGCACGCCTACGAGAACGGCCTGCGCCTGGCTCCCACCTCGTTCCAGCGCGTGGTGGAACTGTTGCCCGCCGACTCCGATCTCGACCTGGAACCGGGCTGGTCCACGCCGATGATCTCCTACGTCGACGCCCGAGAACTGCTCGGCAACGAGGTGTTCGACCTGGCGTCGTGCGGGTTGTACGCCAACCGCGCCGCGTCCGAACAGGTGCTGATCTGGATCAACCGGCTCGCGTCGGAGACCACGCTGAGCGTCATCTACCCGGACACGCCGGTGGCGCACGGTTCCGTCGAGCGCTACGTGGCCACCCTCGAAGCGGTGTTCGCGGCGGCGGCCGAGGACACAGTGTGAGGAGGACATGTGCGCACCGCTTTTCGTGACCCGGGGATACCCGACGGAGAGAAGTCCGTCTACACCGTCAGCGTGACCGATCGGCCGCCGAAGCTCGATCTGATCAGCGTGGTATCGCACGACGGCGACGGTTACCGCTCGATGCTCGAGGTCGGCCTCGGACCCGCGAATTTCGCGATGACCATCGAGCAGCGATTCCAGCGCTCCGGAGATCGGTTGTCGGCCGAGCGCTATCGCGCCGAGACACGTTCGGGCACCACGGTCGTCAGCCGCGAGGAGGCCAACTTCGTCGGCACCACCCATCTTCAGTTCGGCGGCGGGATCGCGCCGTTTCCGGCCAATGTGATGCCGCTCGCCGGCGGCCTGACGCTGCTGCGCGGCCTGGACTTCGCCGAGGGCGCCGAAGAGTGCGTCGACCTGTGGCTCGCCTTCTCGGTGCACGTCCCGCTCGGTGCGAAAGTGGAGCAGCGCACGGTCGTCGACGTACCCGCCGGTCGCATCACCAGCTGGCAGGTACGGCTGCGGCCGCGGCTCACGGGGCTGAACACGATGGTGGAAAAGGTGATCGGCGGGTTCCTGCCACCCGCGGTGGCCCACTTCGACGCGGTCGCCCCGCACCGACTGGTCCGGATGAGTTTCCCGACCGGGCCGATGCCGTGGGATCCACGCGGCCTGCTCGAACTGGTCGCTTAGCGCCGCTGGATTCCGTCAGGCCGCGGACGTGCGTTCCCGGATGCGGGCGACGGTGGCCGGGATGATGCGGCGGCGCGGTGACCACCAGTTGGCCGGGCCCATCAGCTGGACCAGCGCGGGCACCAAGAGCATGCGCACGAGGGTGGCGTCCACGACGAGTGCGATGATCATGCCCAGACCGAGGAAGCGCATCGGGGTCAGCGGGGAGAGGGTGAACGCCCCGGTGACGATCACCAGCAAGGTCGCCGCGGCGGTGATCACGCGCGCGGTCTTGATGGTGCCCGCGCGCACCGACGCCGCGGTGTCGGCGCCCGCGTCGTGCGCTTCGACCATGCGGGAGAGCAGGAACACCTCGTAGTCGGTGGACAGGCCGAAGACGACCGCGATGATCAGCACGAGCATGCCCGCGGTGATCGGGCCGGTGCTCACGCCGAGTACGCCGGACAGATGCCCGCCGCAAAAGATCCAGGTGAGCACGCCGAAGGTCGCGGCGAGGCTCAGGAAGGCGAGGGCGACGGCTTTGAGCGGCAGGACGACCGAGCGGAACGCGGTCGACAGCAGCACCAACGTCGCGCCGACCATTACTAGGATCATCCACGGCATCCCGGCGACGATGGACCGCACGCTGTCCACGGTGGCCGCGGTGTCGCCGCCGACCCACAGCGCGGTGCCGTCCGGCGGCGTCAGGGCACGGATGCCGCGCACCGAGGCGCTCGCCGCTTCGGTGCGGTCGGTATCGCGCAGGAACGCGTGGAAGACGACGAAATCCTCGGCGCGACCCACCTGGACGACCTGCCGCACACCGTCGACCTTGCCCAGTGCCGCGGCGACGGCATCAACCGCGGCCGCCTGCGGCGGCCCGTTCGTGCCGTGCAGCACGGCGGTGGCTCCGCTGCCCGCCGCGGGAAACTGCGCGGTGAGCTCTTCGATGGTGACGCGCATGGCGTTGTCCGGGGGCAACGCGTGGTGGTCGATGTCGCCCAGCCGCAGCCCGGCCAACGGCGCCGCGAAGACCAGCAGGACGGCGCCGACGACCACGGTCACCAGCCCCGGCCGCCGCAGCACGCGGTCGACCAGGCCGCCCCAGAACCGGTCGGTGCGATCGATCGCGCGCGCGGTGCCGATGCGCGCGCCGAACAGGGCGAGCAGGGCGGGCAGCACGGTGAGCGAGAGTCCGGCGGCCAGGGCGACCGCGGTGATCGCGCCGATGCCGAGCGAGCGCAGCACCGCCTGCGGGAAGACGAACGTACCCGCGAACGCGCAAACCAGCAGCAGTGCCGAGAACGCGATGGTGCGTCCCGCGGTCGAGTAGGTGCGGGTGATCGCGGCGCGCACGTCGTGCCCCTCGGCGACCTCCTCGCGGAATCGGGTGACCAGGAACAGCCCGTAGTCGATGGCCATCCCGAGGCCGAGCAGGGAGGCGATGTTCACCGCGAACGTGCTCACCTCGGTGAGTTCGGCGAGCACGCGGATGGCGCCCAGCGCGCCGAGCACGGTCAGGCCGCCGACCACGACCGGGAAGGACGCGGCGACCAGACCGCCGAACACCAGCACCAGGATGAGCAGCGTCAGCGGAAGCGAGAGCGCTTCCGCCCGGACCAGATCGTGCTGGGACTGCGCGTTGATCTCCGTGGAGACCGCGCTGTAGCCGGACAGATCGGCCGGAACACCCGGAACGCGAAGCAGCGGTTCGATGTCGGGATACACGGCGACACGCTGGTTGGCGTCACCGGCGAGATAGACCACGGCGAGCGCGTGCCGTCCGTCCGCCGCGCGCAGGAACTGCTTTCGCGCGAACCCAGCGTTCCAATAGGTTTCGATCGGCCGTTGCAGCATCGCCGGATCGATCCGCGCCAGCGCCTCCTGCACCAAGGGGCCGATGTCGTCGAGCGTCTGTCCCTCCGGAGCGGTGTAGCGCACGACCACGTCGGGATTCTGCGGTCCGAAGTGCTCGCTCACGAGTTGATCCACGTGCGCGGACTCGCTGCCGGGATCGATGAACCCGGCAGCGGTGACCTTGTCCGACGCTCCGATGCCCAGGAGGCCGGACAGCAGCATCACCCCGGTCACGACGGCGAGCACCATCCGTGGCCGGGCGAGGACGACCCGGGCGATGGCGGTCATGCCACGGCCGCATCGTGCGGCGCGAGCTCGGCCTCGAGCCGCGCGGTGATCTTGTCCAGCAGCGCCTCCAGCCGGGGCTCGATGCCCGCGCCGTTGCGGCAGGAGACGGTCAGCTCCAGCTTCCCGCGCGATTCGACCATGGCGAACAGCAGCGGCATCGCGCCGCTGTGCTGCGGCAGCAACCGCATGGAGGTCGGTGTCCAGCCGGGCACGGCCATCTCGTCGAGATCGCAGGCGCCCATATAGGAGACGGTGGCCGACACCATGTTCCGGTTCAGCCGTGCCCCCAGCCAGTTGCTCCCGCGCAGCGCCGTGCGAATGACGGCGTCCGGGAACTTCGACAGCTTGCCGTTGTCCAATTCGTTCAGTTCGCGTTTCTCCCGCAGACCGACCCGCATCCGCTCCCTGACCGCCTCCCAGTCTTCGCCTGGCGCCACGTCGAGAAACAGGGGCAGCGCCAGGTTCGCGGTGGACCGCAAGCCGGGATCGTGCCTGCGCAGATCGACCGGAATCATGAAGCGCGACTTCGTCTCCGACTCTTCGGCCAGGATCGCCGCCACGCGCGCGACGATGCCCCTGCCGGTCGCCTCGATCGTGCGGTGGCGCAGCAGCCAGCGCGGGGCCGCCGGATCCTGGCGGCCGCGTCCGGACGGCGCCTGGAATGTGGGCAGCACCAAAGTCGGTCTGCCCGCAGCGCCGACCCGCGCGACCAGTTCGGCGTCCGCGACCGGGTCGGGAGCGCCGAGCGGCCGCTGCCCCCGCAGGGCGCGCAACACGTCGTCCACCCACATGCGCATGCCCATGCCGTCCATCACGCCGTGGAAGGCGCGGAACAGCACGGTGGTCTGCGCACCCGTGAGCAGCAGCACCTCGGTGGTGCGGTCAGGCGTGGGACCGATCGGGCTGTTGAGCACCGCGTCGTGCTCCAGTGCGTCGTAGTTCAGCGACCATCCCGGCACTACGCGCACGGTGGCGGCCAGACCGCTGTCCACCCAGTCGCGGCCGTCGCGGACGAGGCGCGCGCCGGGAGCGGCCGCCGAGGCCACGTCGACGGCGGCCTGCACGGCGGCCGGGTCAAGGCTGCCCTCGCCGTGGACCGCGATGTGCATCACGAACGGCGGAGTCACCTGTCGCGTGGAGAAATAGAGGCGTTCGGTAGGGGTGATCTTCCTGCGGAAGACGAGGGCGTTGCTCATGCTGGTCTCCGGTAACGGGGAAGTGCTCAGCGCAGATCGCGGGTGAGTTCGACCGCTCCGCCCTGGCCTTCCAGCCAGGTGAGGAAGGCGGTCAGCCCGCTGTCGCGGTCCACGACCGGCCGGTAGCCGAAATCGCGCGCGGCGGCGCTGGTGTCGTAGGTGGCGCTGCGGGTGAGCAGAGCGACGGCGTAGCGCGAGAGCGGAGGCGACCAGCGTGTCGCGACGGCGGGGATGCGCCAGATCGTCTCGATGACGCGCACCGCCGCGTCGATGACCTTGGGGTTGGGTTTCCTGGTCGGCGGCTGGTATCCGAGCCGGGCGGCCACCTGGCCGAGAAAACCCCAGACGTCGGTCTTCTCGGCGTCGGCGATGAAATACGCTTTGCCGCCCACCGTGTCCGAGGCGGCTGCTCGAACACAGGCCTCGACGATGTTGTCGACGTGGCACAGCGAGGCGTACACGGTGCGGCCGAACGACAGATCCGGCAACGTTCCCGCGCCGGCCCGCCCGAGCATCCGCACGATGGGACCGGACCGGTCGCCCGCACCCCAGATCGCGCGCGGGCGCAGCGCGCAGGTGCGGAATCCCTCGGTGTCGGCGGCCAGCACCGCCCGCTCGGCCGCGGCTTTGGTCTCCGAGTACAGGTTCAGGTAGCGCCGCGGATACGGCACCGACTCGTCGACGTCGATCTGGTCGCCGCCGTAGTAGTCCATCAGCGCACTCGGGCTGGAGATGAACACGAACCGCGCGGCCCCGCCGCGCCGGGCCGCCTCCAGCAACCGCTCGGTGGCCCGGACGTTCTCGTTCCAGAACTGCTCCCGGGTGCCGCGTTCGTCCACCCGTGCCGCGCTGTGGAACACGATGTCGACGCCGCGGGTCGCTCGCTCGAGCGACGCCGGATCGGCCAGGTCGCCGTAGACCAGCTGGATCTTGTCGAGGTCGGCGCTCAGGTCGGACAGATCGCTGGTGCGGCGCACCAGGATCGACACATGGTGCTCGCCGTCGCGCACCAACCTGCGCACCAGCGCTCCGCCCAGAAAACCGGACGCGCCGGTCACCAGAACTTTGCTCATTGCCTTTTCTCCTTGCCGGGCTGAGTCCGCCACCAGGTCAGGCCGAAGATCTGCGTCAATATCGCCGTACGGAGGCGACCGCTGCCGGATCCCTCGGCGGCGCGCAAGGCCACCGGGATCTGGGCCGCGTGCACGACGACGCTGAGGAACGCGTCGATCCACCAGACGGTGCGCAGGATTCGGCTGTCGGGGGCATGGCCGGTGGTCGCGGCGAGCGCGCCGCCCGCCAGATACAGCCATCCCAGGACGGGAACAGCCCGCAGTGCGGTCGTTTTCATGATCAGGTATCCGTTCCGAGGCGCTCGGCCGCCCACCCTGTGAGCTCTTCGCGTCCGATCTTGGCGTTGTGCCGGATGTCCACCGGGAACGACGGATGGACAAGGAAGTCGGCGATCGTCCTGGTGAGGTCGAACTGCGCCCCGTGGGCCCGCAGCGCCGGCTCGACGACGGCCGGGTCGGCGCCCGGCTTCACTTCGACGCAGAGCACCGGTCGCTGCGCGCCGCGCCGACCGATCCCGACCAGCGCCGTGCGGGACACACCCGCGACGGTGTTGAAGATCTGCTCCACCTGGACGGTGAACATCGGTCCATGCGCCGTGACCACGCGCTGACTCTTGCGGCCGCAGAACCAGATCCGCTCTTGTTCGTCGATCCACGCGAGATCGCCGGTGCGATGCCAGACCCGATCGCCGTCGACGATCTTGCCCAACGCGTTCGCCTGTTCCGGCCAGTAATACCTGGTGCTGACGTTCGGCCCGCTCACCACCAGTTCGCCGATGCCACGAGTGTCCGCCAGGCCGCCCGCGAGTTCTTCGGCCCGCGCCCACGTGGGTATGGGGTCGTCGGTGATGGCGACGACGCGCGCCTGCACCTGGTAGGAGGGCCTGCCGATACAGGTTCCCGCGCCGCGGTGCGCCCGTTCGACCAAGCCGTCCAGCAGTTCCCTGGACTCGATGGTGGACATCGGCAGCGCCTCGGTGGACCCGTATCCCGCCACCACCTTCGCGTCCTCGCCCAGCACCGCGCGCAGTCCGGCGATGCACCAGTCCGGCACCGGCGCGCCACCGGAGTAGATGCTCTCCAGCGACGCGAGCGGAGTCGGGTGGGCACGCAGGTATTCCAGTAGCGGGATGAGTACGGCGGGGGAGGCGAACATGGTACTCACCCCGAACTTCTCGATCGCGTCGGCCACATGCGCCGGATCGGTCGCGCCCACCTTGCTCGGGATGAGCGGCGGCAGCACGCAACGCGAGCCGAGCAGCAGATCCAGCACGCCGACCAGCGGAAGGGTGATCAAGGAGGCTTCCGGCGCCACCTCCCCGCGTGCTACATGCACCTGCTCCACCATCGCGGCCAGGTTGCCGTGTGTCAGCTGCACGGCTTTGGCCGGGCCGGTGCTGCCGGTGGTGAAAGCGATGAGCAGCAAATCGTCCTCGGTGGCCGGGCGGCCCACCGGCATCGAGCCCGCGGGCGTGCGGCCCCAGTCCCGCAGCGACTCGCCGCGCCAGAACCAGCGTCTGCCGACCGTCACCACCGTGTGGACGGTGCGGAAGCCGCGCCGGAACAACACGCGCAGCGCATGCGCCTGCGGGATGCCGATGAACGCCTCGGCGTCCACGGCGCGCAAGCAGCGCAACATCTTTCGCACGCCCATGCCCGGGTCGATCACCACGGCCACCGCGCCGATCTTGAGCAGCCCGAACATGATCGCGTACAGCTCCGGGCTCGGCAGCACCAGCACGATGGTGCGCGTCCCGGTGCCGACACCCGACGCGGCGAGCCGCTGGGCGATCGTGTCCGACCACGCGTCCAGCTCGCGATAGGTCAGGTGCCGGTAGGCCGGCAGGCCATCGGGGCCGACCCCGTCCGCGTAGCGCACGGCCACCCGGGTGGGGTCGGTGCGGACGACCGCACGAAACCGATCGATGGCCTGCCAGTAGGTTCCCGTTGTCACGCAGGCGCCCCGGCGAAGACGGGCAGCCGGTAGAGCGCCGCCGCCGCGGAGGGACCCGCGCCCGCCGCGACGAACAGCAGTTGGCGATGAGCGGCGAGGGTGTCGTCCGCTACCGCTTGGTCGTAGGCCGCGGTGAGCGCGGCCGTGTGCGGGTCGCCGTCGCGCAGATCCGGTGTGCGGACCGAGCTTTCGTCGATGCCGAGCGCGGCGGCCAGCTTCTTCGGGAACTCCGGGCTCGGCGTCGAGGCGATCAGCGCGATCTCGTCGAGCGAGGCGTGGTCGGATTCGGCGAGCGCCAGGCGCGCGGCGTCGACGGCCACCTCCAGCAGGCGGTCCTCGAAGCCGGGCTCGCGTTCCACCGTCATGGCGCCGCGGCCGGTGTTGCCCATGGTCGTCACGTCGACGTAGGCCTCGATCGCGGGCGTGCCCTCGCCGGCGACGGTGTGCACCCTGCCGAAGCCGGTCGGCTCGTCGGTGTGTTCGAGCAGCAGCGCCGCGCCGCAGGTGGCGTACGGGAACCGGTCGTCGCCGACGGAACGCAGCAGGGACGGATGGGTGTCGCCGGAGACGACGAGCACGTGCTCGGCGCTGCCGGTCTCCAGGACCGACGTGGCCACCTGCACCGCGTTGAGCACGCCGATCGCGCCGTTCATCAGATCGAACGAGAACGTCCTCGGGTCGTCCTTGGCGTATTCCAGGCCGATTCCGGCCGCTTTCTGGATCAGCGCCGACACCGCGGGCTCGACGGTGTTGGAATCCCGGAAGATGCCGGCGTTGATCAGGAGGCCGACCTGGTCGGGACGAATGCCGGCACGCTCGAGGCACCGCTTGGCCGCGCGCCCGTTGTGCTCCACGATGCTGTTGGTGTCGCCGCCGCGGCTGATCGCGCTGGACTTGATACGCACACTCATGACCGGCCTCAGACCTTCAGCGACGAGATGGTGGTGGACAGGAACCCGGTGACGATGCCGGAAGCCGCGGGCACCAGCAGCAACTTCGAGCCCGCGGGGATGCTCTGCTCGCTGAGCTGATCGTGCAGGACGATGAAATGCGAAGTGGTGGAAGTATTTCCGTACTTCTCGATGACCCGCAGGTCCGGCGGCATCGGACTGCCGAACTCGCGCTCGGCGATCGCGTTCATCCACGGAATGGCGGTGGCGCCGAACTGATGGTGGATGACGTAGTCGAACTTCTCGTCGGCGAAGGTCTTGCCCTGCGCCTCGAGGAATTTCCGCTGGGTATTGGTGCCGAGCAGGAAGCGATCCTCGTTGTGCATCCTGCGGTTGTCGGTGTACATCGCGATGCCTTGCGTCTTGCCGCTCGGCATGCCCAGACACAACTGCGCGTATTCCGCGGCGGTCATCATTTCGATGTAGTGGATCATGTCGTTTTCATCGACCGCGCGATCCAGCACGATCGCGCATCCGGAGTCGCCGACGGACAGCGAAGCGAATTGCGGATCGTATTTCTGGGAAATCTCGGCAACTGCGGTCTCGGCGATCGGGGTAATGGCTTCACCACTGACCACGAGGCCGTTGCGAACGGCGCCGGACCGGATCATCCGATCCAGGATGTACGTCCCGGTGAGCATTCCTGCGCAGGCATTGGTGATATCGAATGTGATCGCGTTCTTGGCACCGATAAGGCGGCTGATCGAACCGGCGAAAGACGGCTCCATGTACACCCTGGTCGCGTTCTTGCTCCGCGTGATCGAGGCGGAGATGATGACGTCGATCTCCTCGGGTGCGTACTGTGACCTGGAAAGACAGTCTTCGACAGCTTTCATGGCCAGTGTGAACGAGTCCTCGTGACTTTCCGGCCTGGTATCGCGGAACCGGCGCTCACGGACGCCGGTTATTTTCTCAAGATCGAACGAAGGCGGTTCTTTCAGCCCGGAAAGAAGCTCTTCTGTGGTGACGACTCTGGAAGGCAGATAGGCGCCGATGGATTCGAAACGAGAATGGGGAGACACGAGCGCTCCTGAAATCGTGGGGAAATACGGTTCCGGATCGACTCTGATCGTCGGTGCAGTGAACACTACCCGACAGTAACAACGAATGGCTATATCACCTTCGAGCGCTCCGTCTGAGACGGAAATCACTGGCGAAGGTATGTGTTTCGTGAGGTATCACCAACCGGTGACCGGCTGGCTATGGCGTTCGCAGTATTGCGATGTGAAGAGCCGTTTCGGCTTGTCACGGTGTTTCGCGTCGCGGGCCGTATGCGGCGCACCGGGTGGGCGAATGCGTCGCTTTCGGAATGGCAACCGATCGGCTATTGCCGAATGGCGGCAATGTGTGAGGACTCGGGGAGACGTCTCTCTCGTCGGATGTGAGTGACTTCACTGCGAACCGTGCGTCCGGTGCGGGATCGGAGTGATGCGGCCAGTGCTCCGATACGTGCCGAACATCGCTGTGGCACAGAAGGTTTGCCCACCATTGGACGTGCCGAACGATCCGGGCGACGCCGCAGTGTGGGCGGTCGCTGCTCAGTGGGGGTTGTAGCTCGACGGTGAGATGGTCAGGGCGCGATCCCGGTGAGGGAGAAGAACTCCTGGCGAGAGCGGGCGTCGTCACGCAGTGTGCCGAGCATGGTGGAAGTGACCGTGGTCGTGCCGACCGCCTGCACGCCGCGCAGGGTCATGCAGGTGTGTTCGGCTTCGATGACGACCCCGACCCCTTTGGGGCTCAGATTCGTCGCCAGCCAATCGGCTATCTGTTTGGTCAGTCGTTCCTGCACCTGGGGGCGGCAGGAGAAGTGCTCGACTATGCGGGCGAGCTTGGACAGTCCGAGGATGCGGTCGCCCGGTAGGTAACCGACGTGGGCGACTCCGACGAACGGCAGCAGGTGGTGCTCGCATACCGACCGCAACGGGATGCGGCGGGCCAGTACGAGCTCGTCGTAGCCCTCGTCGTTGGGGAAAGTGGTCAGGTCGAACGGGCGGGGAGTGAACAGTTCGGCGTAGGCGCGAGCCATGCGGCCCGGGGTGGCCCTCAGGTGTTCGTCGTCGAGGCCGACGCCGAGCGCGGAGAGGAACTCGCCGGCCGCGCGCTCGGCGGCGGTCAGGTCGACGGTGGTGCCGGAGTCGTGGACGACTCGTAACGCGGAATGGGACATGAACGCTGGCTCCCCATGTCGAGGGCGGCTCGTGGCGCACCGCCGTGGCTGGTCCGAATGCGGTCGGCTGGTTACGCCAATTATTATTGGCTAAATTGTCCGAGGTGGTCAAGAGCTGGGCATATATCGCATCACACGTATTTCAACTAGTGTGGTAAGTGCTATCGTGATCCTGTGACCAGCGATGCGGCGATCGGTGCAGTGGCCGCCCTCGATGACGAACTGCGGCGCGGGATGTATCGGTTCATCCGTCGCGCCCGTCGCCCGGTAACCCGGGACGAGGCCGCCGAGCAGGTCGGGATATCCCGCAAGCTGGCCGCGTTCCACCTGGACAAGCTCGTCGACGCCGGGTTGCTGCGGGCCCGCTACGAGCAGGTCGGCGGCGTCCGGCGGGTCGGGCGCACGCCGAAGGTCTACGAGCCCGCCGACACCGAGGTCCAGGTCAGCATTCCCGAACGCCGCCACCGGGTGCTGGCGGAGATACTCGCCGACGCCGTCCTCGCCGAGTCGGCCGACGAGACCTCGCGGGAGGCCGCGATGCGGATAGCCCGCGATCGCGGCGCCGAACACGGACAGGCGCTACGGCAACAACTTCGGCCGGGACGCCTCGGCGCCGAACGTGCGCTGACCCTGCTGCAGTCGACGCTCACCGATCAAGGGTTCGAACCCGGCCGGGAGGGCGCGGGATGTCTGCGCCTGCGGAACTGCCCGTTCCATCCACTCGCGGCCAAGGCTCCGGACCTGGTGTGCGGAATCAACCACGCCTACCTGCGTGGCTTTCTGAACGGCCTGGAAGCCGACACTGTGACGGCGATGCTCGCGCCGGCAGCGGGCGAATGCTGCGTCGAGCTGCGTTCGACCGGCGGCCGCGTGTGATCGATCACCGGCCCGGAGCGGCCGGTCGGCCACGTTCACGTGGCGCCCATCGAGCCGCATGGTCCGATCGGGCGCTCGGCGTCCGGAGCTAGGCTTCGGTGCTCAGCGAGGAGCGCGCTGTGGCGATCCGTTCGAGCACGTCGGACGTGTGCGCGTCGAAACGCTCTCGGGAGACCGGGATCTCGCCGTCGAGCCACGGGCGATAGAGATAGGCGAGCGCACCGAAGATGGCGCTGGCGTTGAGTTCGTGATCGTGCTCGTCGGGCATCGGCTCGGTGTAGTCGCCCGCGCTGATGACCAACGCGATCGGCGCGGTGAAAAGGCCGATGAGTTCATAGGCGCGCGGCAAGAGCACGGGCGTGGCCTGCGACTCGACGAACATGATCCGCCCGCGGCGGCGGTCCTCCAGCAGATAGTCGGTGAAGACGGCGACCATGTGGCGGAACATCGCGTCGCGTTCGACGGGTGCGTTGGGCAGCTCGTCCAGCAACCGGTCCCGCGCGCCGAGCACCACGGTGTCCAGCACGGTGGTCAGCAGCGCGTCCAGGTTCGGAAAGCTCTCGTAGAAGTAGCGCTCGGTGAGTCCGGCCTGCCGGCAGACACCTCGCATGGACGTCTCGGCCGCGCCCACGGTGGCCATCAATTCCGTGCACGCCTCGATCAGCTGTTCCCGGCGCGCGGCGACGCGATCGGCGGGCGATTGCCCACGTCAGCGGCGCATGCCAGGAATCGACCCGTCGGCTTCGTCCATGGCCGTCATCCTCTCATAGCGGCCGAATTGACATCATGTGATGTTGACAGCATGTGATGTCACCAATACATTGCGAAGACCACCGATCGATCACGAGGGGTGCGAGATGGGTTCTGCCGTATATACCGACCAGACACACGCCATCAACGCGCGGGCCGTGGAGTTCGACTTCGCCACGGTGCCGATGCATTACATCCCCGGCGAGGCGATGGCCACCCACATCATCAACGTGATGCACCTGGTGCTGCCCGAAGGCGAGCGCGCGATGGCGCAGGCGCTGGCCGAGGCACTGCCGCTGATCGACGACGAGCGGTTACGCGAGGAAGTCCGCGGCTTCATCGGCCAGGAATCCATGCATGCCAGTTCGCACGAGAAGGCGCGCGAACAGTTGGAGCGGCTCGGCCTGGAGGTCGGCCCGATGGTCGACCGGGTCACCTGGCTGGTCGACCGGATACTCGGCGACCACGGACTGTCCGGCCGGGCCAAGCGGGAGTGGTTGTGCGAGCGGCTGGCGTTGTTCGCGGGCATGGAGCACTACACCGCGGTCATCGGGGAGTGGCTGCTCACCAACGACAAGCTCGAGGCCAAGGGCATGCACCCGGCGATGCTGGATCTGATCCGCTGGCACGGCGCGGAGGAGGTCGAGCATCGCAGCGTCGTCTACGACGCGTACATGCACGTCGACGGCGGATACGCGCGCAAGGCGCGGCAGGCGCTGCTGGCCAGCGCGGGCTTGCTCGTCTTGTTCGTCATCTCCGGGGGCTACCTGTTCCACAAGGACCCGTCGAAGCACAAAGGCCGATTCTGGCCACTCCAAATGGCCAGCGCCTCGGTGCGCGGTGTGGTGCCGAGCTTCACGACCTTCTTCACCGAGATTCCGCGTTACCTGCGGCCGGGCTTCCACCCGTCGCAGCTCGGCCCGATGGACAACGCGCTGCGTTACCTCGCGCAGTCGCCCGCGGCACGGGCGGCGCGCGGGTGACCGCCGTCGAGCGGTTCCAGCCAGGGCCCGCACTGCGCCTGATCGGCTCGGCGGCCGACGCCTACAAGCGGCTGTTCGTGGAAGGCGACGCCGCGCGACTGCTCTCGCGCCCGGATCCGGTCCGCCGCACCGGCTACGAATTCGAGGTGGTCGTCGACCGGATCGGCCAGGAGGCCGACGGTGTGGTGAGCTTGTGGCTGCGCCA